>JACKOP010000002.1:0-600000 GCA_024234165.1 Pseudomonadales bacterium | reverse complement strand
GAGCTACGTCAGCCGGCGCAGCGGGCGTTTCACGACCGCCGAGCGGGCGCTGGACGAGCTGATCGCGTGGCGTGAGCGCGTTGACCATGCACCCCGTGTGGGTTGGTTGCGCCCGCTGCTGCGCCTGCGCGCCCGGCTGCTCGGACTGTGAGTTGTGCACGCAGTCAATGCTTGCGGTTCCGGGGTGGGTCGCGAGTAGAATCGGCGCCTTCTGGATGATGTGTCGGGGTGTCATGAACCCGGGACATAGGCCTCTGATAGGCCAAGGAACAGGAGGCGCAATGATTGCAGGCGGATTGGATGCCCTGCGTGGCAAGCGGGTGTTGCTGCTGCAGTCTCCCGTCGGTCCCTTCTTCCGCCGTCTGGCACAGGACTTGCACTGGGCCGGTGCGCAGGTCTGCAAGGTCAATTTCAACGGCGGTGACCTGCTGTTCTACCCGTCCGGGGCAGTCAACTTCCGCGGTGAGCTGCGCGAATGGTCCGGGTTCCTTGATCGCCTGATCGACGAACGCAGGATCGACGTGGTACTGATGTTCGGTGATTGCCGACCGATTCATCGTGTCGCGCGCGCGCTCGCCAGCGTTCGTGGCATCGAGATCGGGGTATTCGAGGAAGGCTACATCCGGCCGAATTACATCACGTTCGAGCGCTTCGGCGTCAACGGACACTCGCAACTGCCGCGCTCACCATTGTTTTACCGCAACCGTGACGTCGGGGATCCTCCCCCGTCGCAGCGGGTGGATGGCACGTTCGTGAACGCCGCCCTATGGGCGACGCTGTACTACATGGCAAGTGCCCTGCTCTGGCCTTGGTTCAGGCGTTATCGCCACCATCGTCGGCTGAGTCTGCTCGAAGCGCTGCCATGGCTGCGCAGTTCCTGGCGCAAACGGTGGTGTGCGTGGCGCGAACGCCGGAAGCAGCCGCGCTTTGCCGGAGAGCTGTCGGGACGCTTCTTTCTGGTGCCGTTGCAGGTGCACAACGACGCGCAGATTCACGCGCATTCGGATTTCGACTCGGTCGAGAAGTTCATCGCTCACGTGGTGCGTTCGTTTGCAGCCGCTGCACCCCCCGACACCCATCTCGTGATCAAGCACCACCCGATGGATCGCGGCTATCACGACTATGGCCGATTGATCCGCCAGCACGAACGCGATTTCGGTCTGGAGGGGCGACTGCACTACGTCCACGACCTGCACCTGCCCACGCTGTTGCGCCACGCCCGTGGCTGCGTGCTCGTGAACAGCACGGTCGGCATGTCGGCGCTGTTCCACGGTACGCCGCTGAAGGTATGCGGTGCGGCAATCTACGACATGCCGGGGCTCACCTATACCGGTAGCCTGGAGCGTTTCTGGATCGATGCGCCGGACATGCGCATCGATTTCGAGCTGTTCCGGCGTTTCCGCAACTACGTGATCAGACGCACGCAGTTGAACGGCAGCTTCTACCGGCGGCTCGATCTCCCGGGTTCATGCTCCGGGGTGGTCTGGCCGCACGGCGCACCGGTGCGGGTGCCGATGCGCCCGCAACCGGTCGCAGGCGATGTGATCGTGCAGGAAGCCGTCTGATACCGGGCTGTCCTGCACGTGGCGTGTGCGCATCAATGCTCCGCACGCGATTCGAGCCATTCATACACGATTGGCAACAGCACCAGCGCGAGCTGGGCCGCAAGACCAGTCTGACCTACCCCGGTCCGAGCAACCGCCTGGCGGTGAAGCACGTCTACAACGCCCAAGGGCATCTGAGCGCGCTGCGCAACCACGCGAGCAACGCGCTGTACTACCAGGTCAACCAGAAGGACGCACGCGGCAACGCCGTCGACGAGACCCACGGCAACGGGCTCAGCACCATCAAGGTCTACCAGGCCGCCACTGGTTATCTGACGGAGCTGCGCACCGGCACCGTTGCCAGTCCGCTGAAGAACGACCGCCAGCACCTGGCCTTTACCTTCGACAAGCTGGGCAACCTCAGCGCGCGCAGCGACACGCTGCGCGGTTTCAGCGAGACCTTCAGCTACGACACCCTGAACCGCCTGACGGGCACCAGCGCCAACTTCGGCAACGGGCAGCTGCAGAGCACCACGGTCAGCTACGATGCGCTCGGCAACATCCGCAGCAAGACCGGGGTGGGCACCTACCAGTACGGCAGCCAGTGCGGGGCGGGCAACCGGCTGCACGCGGTCTGCCAGATCAGCGCGGACAGCGTCGGGACGAAGACCGCGAGCTACGGCTACGATGCCAACGGCAACATGACGGCGGGTGATGGCCGCACCATTGCCTGGAGCGCGTTCAACAAGCCGCTGAGCGTCAGCCAGGGCACGCACAGCGCCACCCTGAGCTACGGGCCGGAGCGCCAGTTGCTGACGAGAAGCGACAACGCCAACGGCCAGGTCACCGAGACGGTGTACGTCGGTGGCCTGTACGAGAAGGTCACCCTGCCGGGTGGGGCCGTGGAAGAACGCCACACGGTGGGCGGCAACACCCTGGTGACCTACACCGGGCGCACGGCGGGCGGAGCGGGGACGGTGAAGACGCGCTACCTGCTGCGGGATCACCTGGGCAGCGTCACCGCGATCACCGACGAGGTGGGTGACGAGGTGGAGGCGTTCAGCTTCGATGCGTGGGGCAAGCGCCGGGCGCCGACGCTGGCGCAGCTCGAGGGCATGCTGGGAGCCTGGGGTACGCTCAACGCCTACCAGAAGGGCAACCTGACGATCCCGGCGCTGGCGCTGAGCAGCGTGCTCACCGAACGCGGCTTCACCGGGCACCGCCAGCTCGACGGGGTGGGGCTGATCCACATGGGCGGGCGGGTGTATGACGCGGAGATCGGGCGCTTCCTCAGTGCCGATCCGTTCGTGGGGGACATGGCGGACCTGCAGGCCCTGAACCGCTACAGCTACGTGCAGAACAACCCGCTGAGCTACACCGACCCGAGCGGGTACTTCCTGAAGAAACTGGTCAAGGGGATCGGCAGAGCGATCGGGAAGGTACTTGACGGCGTGGGCCATGCCATCAAGGTGGTGCTGCAGAAGATCGGGCGGGTGTTCGGGGAGGTCCCCGGGCTGGCGGCGGCGATCGGAGCGATGGGGTGCGCCATGATGCCGGCCGCTTGCCTGGCGATACAGAAAGGAATGCTGGCATTGAGTACGGCGATCACGGCGGCCAACGGAGGCACGATCGGGCAGCTCCTTCAGGGGGCTGCGATCGGGCTGATTGCGGGGCAGATCGGAGACGGGCTGACGCGGGTGTTCGGCGATTCCTTGGGATCACAGGCGGGCATCAGCATGTTCCTGGGCGGGATGACCGCCAAAGCGCAGGGCGGGAAGTTCGCCGATGGGGTGAAGGGCGCGGCTATCGGATTCGGGGTGGTTCGGATAGTAAATGCTGTGAAGGGGTCGGTAGGTGTTAATACTTCTAAAGAAGACGAAGGAACATGACAGCTTGATCTTCCCTGAGCAAATGCCGTAAGGGCGGGAGTGCAGAATGTGGCGAATGTTGGGAGGCTAAGCCGGCAACTCGGCAGGCTTGTCAGCCAATACGGCGGAAAGGCTGGCGACTGGGCCAAGGTGACCAGCACGGCTCCGGGACACCTGCAGACGCATGCCTACCGCAACGTCGTGACCGGCGAAGTCGTAGAACTCAAGAGCATCGTTCCATGACGCGGGACCTTGAGGACGGCGTACCACCGATGGAGCGCGCGAAGGAAATTGCTCGCCGTGTGCTCAGCGACGGCTACGACCCGCTGCTTGCATGCCGTGATCTAGCCCGACTTCGCCCGCGGCTGCCGGGAGTTGCCGACGACATTATGAATACGTTTATCGGTGTGGCCTCGGAAGTCGACGATCTTCCGATTGGTCCCGAACGGAAGCATTGGGCTGCGGATGCCTTGAAGGCGAAAGATGTCGAAGCAGCGAACTATCGCGAGCGCATACGGGCCGTTGTGGAAAAATCCCTGAGAGGATTGCTTGCTTCACTCGGTGGGATGCCTTGACCACGATCGGTGTCGTTCTCTGAGCGATGCAGGATGGCCTGCGGCTAAGCGTTGTGGCCCAACGGGGGCGCGCGGGATCAGGCGCGTAGATCCTCGGGCACTGGGGCGCGGCGGCGATGGACGAGCGTGACGATGAACACGGTGTTGCCACGCAGCTGATAGATGACGCGCCAGGAGTCCCAAGTTCCGCAGTTGGATTTGTAAGCTGTTGATTGTATTGATACGAATGGGGCAAAAATGCCACTACACGGCGTTGTCGGCGACGGGCAGTGGGAGCTTGAGTGCTTCGAACAGTTCGATCTGCTGGGGTTGCAGGCGCCCGATACCTGTGACGGATTTGCCATCGATCTGGATGCGATGTTGCTGGATCTGGCGCAGCAGGGCGAGGGACCTGCGAGGTGAAAGCGGATGTCCCGCCGCCTTGAGCTTTTGCCGCATGATCCGATGAATCACCAGGGCCAGGAAGCAGATCAGCGCATGGGCGCGGATACGCTCGGGCAGGCGGTGATGTACGGGAGCGATTTCGATGTCGCTCTTGAGTACCCGAAAGCCACGTTCGATGTCGGCCAGTGCCTTGTAGCGGGCGATGACCTCATCGGCGGCGAGTGCGGTGTTGGTGACCAGCAGCAGCTTGCCATCGAGGCGCTCGGCGTTGGCCAGCGCGGCCTCGTCGCGGTGGAAACTGAAGCGCTCCGCCGCCAGGTCTGCCTTGAGGATACGGCTGAGCCCTGCTTCGCTGACTGCCTCGCAGAAACGCAGATACGCCCTGCGGTCGGTGGACTTGCGCCCGCGCAGCGGCTGGCCTGCGTCCGCCTCGTCGAGGCGCCTCGCCATGCGCTCGCCTTCGGCCTCGATGGACGCGATCAGGGCGCGGCGCCGGGCGCTTTGCTCCGCCGCGCGACCGGAGTCGTGCGCGACGACCAGGCGCCGCCCCTGCCACGTGGACTCGCCGACACCCGCATCGAGTGGCATGTTGGTCGCCAACTCGCCAAAGTCCGCGTAACGCCGTGCCGGCACGGCGAGAATGTACTCCACCGCACGGCCAGTCGCCAGTCGCGGTACGTAGCGCCTCTACCGCGTCCAGGTTGTCGAGGCTCAGCAGGCCACGATCCGCCACCAGCACCACCCGCTCGATCCGATAGCGCGCAATGGCCTTCTCGATGGCGGGCAGCAACGTGGACACTTCGCCGACATTGCCCGCATGGACTTCATGCGCGATCGGCAGCCCCTCGGCGGTCTGGATCACACCGAGCACGAACTGGCGGGCAATGCCCCCGGTGTCCTTGTTGAGCCCGAAGGCACGCACATCGTCTGCCACCGTGCCGTCCCCCTGGATGCGCACCGTGGTGAGGTCGTAGAACACCACCGACAGCGATTGATCGAGCAGCGGGCGCAGCTGCTCCCGCAACGACGGCCTCGACCGCATCGATATGCTCCATCAACGCATCCATCGCCCGCAGCAGCTGGTCGTGCGTGACCGTCTCCGGCGCATCGGGCAGGCTGACCGTCTCCAGCCAGCGCAGGACGCCGAGCTTCGAGGTGGGCTCGCACAGGCGGTTGAAGACCATCGCGCGCACCAGCGCGGGCGCGTCGAACCGGCGACGCGTGGAACGTAGCGCACGACGCAATGCGCGATCCAATCCCAGTTCCTGCCACAGGCCATGCAGGGCAAACAGATCGCCAAAGGCCCTGGCTGTTTCGAAGGCCACCCGAGGCGTGGAGGTGGATCGTCCGAGAGCGCGTTGCAGCCCATCGATCAGCGGATCAAGGTCTTTGGAAGAGAGTTTGTCGAGTCGCCCGAAATTGGCGATGACACGCTGACGTGGCTGGCCTTCCTCGTTGCGGTAGGACTCGACCAGTTGCAGGTAGGCTCGGCCGCCAGATCGTGAGATGCGCGTGAACATGCAACTACGTTATACGTATCGTATCCATTAATCAATGGGTGAAACAAAAACACGTGTGACTACATGATCTCACAGGAAAATGAGGAAATCCACCCATAACTGATTGACTTGTAGTGCCTGCCACCCTGCCGAAATGGCCGTTTTGCAATCTGAAGTGCTGAAGTTGGGCTGGCTGTGTCGAAGGCCACCCGAGGCGTGGAGGTGAATCGTCCGAGAGCGCGTTGCAGCCCATCGATCAGTGGGTCGAGGTCTTTGGAAGAGAGTTTGTCGAGTCGCCCGAAATTGGCGATGACACGCTGACGTGGCTGGCCTTCCTCGTTGCGGTAGGACTCGACCAGTTGCAGGTAGGCTCGGCCGCCAGATCGTGAGATGCGCGTGAACATGCAACTACGTTATACGTATCGTATCCATTAATCAATGGGTGAAACAAAAACACGTGTGACTACATGATCTCCTGGGAAAATGAGGAGATCCACCCATAACTGATTGATTTGTAGTGCCTGCCACCCTGCCGAAATGGCCGTTTTGCAATCTGAAGTGCTGAAGTTGGGAGGAGTGCGCGGGGACTTCGCGGATGTCGGGGTCATCGAGTTCGGGCACGCGCCGGCCGATGCGCGGAGTGTCGGGCAGGGCGGCGGTGCGGGCGAGAATGTCGCGTACGACGGCCTTGGCGTTGGCGGGTGAGTCCGCGGCGATGTAGTCGTGGATCGCCTTCAAATCCGCCCGCGCCCGCTGCGACCAGCGAGGCGCACTCACCAGGCTTCGATCTCGCGGGCGAGCTCGTCGGTGGAGATGGTGCGGCCGGCGTCGATGTCCTTGACGCCCTGCTGGACCTTGCTGAGCACGTAGAGCTGGTAAACGATCTCATCGAGGGGCACGTCGTCGGGGAGCCGCTCGATGGCGTGTAGGGCGTCCTGCTTGGGCGTCTGGGCATGCATGGCGAGACTCCTATCGTCCAGCCTGGGCGATGACGCCATCGAGCATCTGCATCACGAGGCGCTGCTGGGCCTGAGGGAGCGCGCTCAGGCGCTCGATCTGCTGCTGGAACCGTGGGGCCGGTCCGCGCTTGCCGTTTTTGTCGGTGACGGCCATGGGGTCGACATCGGCGGGATGGGAGCGTCGAGCATAGCCGTCGACGAGACCCACGGCAACGGGCAGCTGACACGGGCAGCTGCAGAGCACCACGGTCAGCTACGATGCGCTCGGCAACATCCGCAGCAAGACCGGGGTGGGACTGATCCACATGGGTGGTCCAATCCATGACATGCCAGGGCTCACCTATACCGGTAGCCTGGAGCGTTTCTGGGTCGATGCACCGGACATGAGCATCGATTCCGAGCTGTTCCGGCGTTTCCGCAACTACGTGATCAGGCGCAGCAGTTGAACGGCAGCTTCTACCGACGGCTCGATCTCCCGGGCTCATGCTCCGGAGTGGTCTGGCCGCACGGCGCACCGGTGTGGGTGCCGATGCACCCGCAACCGGTCGCAGGCGATGTGATCGTGCAGGAAGCCGTCTGATACCGGGCTATCCTGCACGTGGCGTGTGCGCATCAATGCTCCGCACGCGATTCGAGCCATTCATACACGATCGGCAACAGCACCAGCGTCAGCAGCGTCGAGGTGATGAGCCCGCCCACGACCACGGTGGCGAGCGGGCGTTGCGTCTCGGCTCCGATACCGTGTGAAAGCAGCATCGGCACCAGGCCGAGGATTGCGACCGATGCGGTCATCAGCACCGGTCGCAGTCTCAATTCGCAGCCCCGACGCACGGCTGTCGCGACGCTCAGCCCCTCGGCACGCAGCTCGTTGATGAAGCTCACCAGCACGATTCCGTTCAGCATCGCGACGCCGAACACGGCGATGAAGCCGATCGCGGACGGTACCGACAGGTACTGGCCGGAAATCCACAGCGCGACCACGCCGCCGATCGTTGCGAAAGGCACGTTGGCGATGATCAGCGCCGCGTACCGGATCGAGTTGAATGCGGTATAGAGCAGCACGAAGATGAAGAAGATCGTCAACGGCACGATCAGCGACAGGCGTGCGAGCGCACGCTGCTGGTTCTCGAAGGTGCCGCCCCATTCGATCCAGTAGCCGGCTGGCAGTTTCATCCCTGCCGCGATTGCTGCGTTGGCCTCGCGCACGAAGCCGTCCACATCGCGTCCCTGCACGTCCATCTGGATCACGGCGTAGCGCTGCAGTTGTTCGCGGCGCACGAAGGAATAGCCTTCGGCAGTGCTGACGTCGGCGACGCGCGACAGCGGAACGATCGCACCCCCTGCAGTCTGCAGCGGAATGTCGCGGATCGCCTGCACGGATTGCTTCGAACCGTCGTCGAGGCGTGCCGTGATCTCGAAGCGGCGCACGCCGTCGATCAGTGTCGAAACCGGCTCGTTGCCGATTCCCGTACGCACCACGGTGAGCACGTCGTCGGCGTTCATGCCGTAGCGGGCCAGCGCATCGCGGTTCACGCGGATCCGGATCTGCGGCTTGCCGAGGTTGGCCTCAAGCGACAGCTCGGCGACACCGGGCACTTTCGCGATGACGTCCTTGATCTTCGCGCTGAGGCGATCGAGTTCGCCGAGGTCTTCGCCGTAGAGCTTGAGTGCCAGTGTTGCCTGCACGCCCGAAACCATTTCCTCGACACGCATCTGGATTGGCTGCGTGAACGCGATCACCGCAGTCGGCACCGTCTGCTCCAGTGTTTCACGCATCGCCTCGGTCAGCTCCTGTACTGAACGCTTGCGCTCGCTCGCCGGCTTCAGGCCGGTGTAGATCTCCATGTAGTTCACATCGGCTGTTTCCCCTCGTTCGGCACGCCCGATCATCGCGAGCGTCGTTTCGACTTCCGGATATTCGGCCAGCGCCCGTTCGATGCGCTTCGATATTTCGATCGATTCGGCAAGCGAGGTCGAAGGGATCGAGGTGACGCGCCACATGATCGAGCCTTCCTGCAATTGCGGCATGAACTCCCTGCCGAGAAACGGGAACAGCAGGAGGCTCAGCAACAGTGCCACGCAGGCTGCAACGACGACCGTGCGCTTGTTCTGCTGCGACCACGCGAGCAGCGGCAGGTAGTGGCGCTTGATCCATCGCATCAGCCACGTGTCGCGCTCGATGCCGGGCTTCAGGATCAGCGCCGCCAGCACCGGGATCAGCGTCAGCGAGAGCAGCAGCGATCCCGCCATGGCGAACGTGATGTTGAACGCCATCGGCTTGAACAGCTTGGCTTCGAGTCCCTCGAGCGAAAACAGCGGCAGGAACACGACGACGATGATCAGGATCGCGAAAGTGATCGGGTTCGCGACCTCGTGGGCGGCGGCAAGCACGGCCGCGCTGCGATCGACCGCCATCCCGTGTTTGCGGCGTTCGGCCATGATCCGGAACGCGTTCTCGGTCATCACGACGGCACCGTCGACCATCATGCCGATGCCGATCGCCAGTCCGGCGAGCGACATCAGGTTCGCCGACATGCCGACGTGCTCCATGCAGATGAACGCAATCAGTATCGACAGCGGCAGTGCCGCGATCACGACCACCCCGGAGCGCAGCTCGCCGAGGAACAGGAACAGCACCACGGCGACCAGGATCGCCCCTTCGACCAGTGCACGTTCGACGGTGGCGACTGCCTTTTCGACCAGATCGGTGCGCTCGTAGACCGGCTTGAGCGTGATGCCGTCGGGCAGGGCATCCCTGACGATGGCGGCCTTCTGGCGGATTGCCTCGACCACTTCGGCTGCGTTGCTGCCGAGGCGCGACAGTGCCATGCCCAGCACCACTTCCTTGCCGTCACGGGTCACGGCGCCGAAACGCAGTGCCGGGGCCTGGCGGATGTCTGCGACATCACGCAGGTAGACCGGTGTGCCGTCGCTCACCTTGAGCACGATGCTGCCGATATCGGCTTCGTTGCGTACCAGGCCGAGGCCGCGCACCAGGTACTGCTCCGGGCCGAGGTCGACGTACTGCCCGCCCACCTGGCGGTTGTTGGTCTCGATGACCTCGATCACGTCGCGAAAGCCGATCCCGTACTTGATCAGCCGCAACGGGTCGATCACGACCTGGAACTGGCGTTCCTGGCCGCCCCATGACAGTACGTCGTCCACGCCCGCAGCGGTACGCAGGATCAGTCGTACCGACCAGTCCTGCACGGTGCGCAGGTCCATGTCGCTGATCCCTGCGGCCAGCGCTTCGTCGTTGCGCTCGACGGTGTACCAGAAGACCTGCCCGAGCCCCGAGGAATTCGGCCCCATCTCGGGTGTGCCGTAGCCTTGCGGGATGCGGTCGGCGACTTCCTGCAGGCGTTCCATCACCAGGCGACGCGCGAAGTAGACGTCCATCGCGTCGTCGAAGTAGACCGAAACGAAGGACAGCCCGAACAGTGAAACCGAGCGGATCTGCTCCACCCCCGGCAGGCCCGCCATGCCGGATTCCACCTGGAAGGTAAGCAGTTGCTCGACGTCTTCGGCCGCGAGCCCCGGCGATTCGGTGTAGATGTTGACCTGTACCGGCGTGACGTCAGGGAATGCGTCGATCGGCACGGTATGCACGGCCCGCAGGCCGAGAAAGCCGATCACCAGGAAGGCCACGATGACGAGGAATTTGTAGCGTAACGACGCTTCGACCAGACGATTCAACATGTCGCAGCGCTCCTAGTGTGCGTGGCCTTCGCCCATGCGCGACTTGAGTGACAGTGACTTCAGCAGGAATGCCCCCCGGGTCACGACCTCGTCGCCTTCCGCCAGGCCGGCGACGATCTCGGTCCAGCCACCACGCGTCATGCCAGGCTCCACTGCCTGCGGATGGATCCGATCACCCTCGACCCGGAATACGCTGGGAACGCCGTCCATCAGCAGCACGGCCCGCTCCGGAACCGCAGCGCGTGCCACGGCGCCGCGGGTTTCGAGCGTCACATCGACGTAGTCACCGGCGTGCAGTACGTGGTCCGGATTCGGCACTTCGACGCGTACACCGCGCGTGCGGGTGGTCTCGTCCAGCTCGTGCCGGAACTGGATCACGCGGCCTTCGAGCCAGTGGTTGCCGTCACGGCTGATGCGCGCCGTGGCGCCGACCGTGACCTCGCCGGCCTGGTCCGGACGCAGTTGTGCCTCGACCCACGGCAGCGACTCGTCGCTGATTTCGTAGAGGACACGTCCGGGTTCGACCAGTTCGCCGATGACGAACGGGTCGCGGATCACCGTGCCGTCGCGCGGGCTCAGCAGGTCGAACTCGCCGGTTGCCCGCAAAGCGTCACCGCCCGCGAGCAGGCGCTGGATCTGCGTCTCCGTCAGCCCGTAGGCACGCACCGTGGCGTACGCGCGCTGACGCGCGACCTCGGCCGCCACGTAGCGGGTATCCGCGATGACGCCGCGTCCGAGCTTGTGCACGCGGCTCCACTCCCGGTCCGCTTCGATCAGTGCGCCCTGCGCGGTTGCCATCTCGACGCTGGACAGCGTCAGCAGCGCATCGCCTGCCGCCACGTGCTCGCCGAGCTGCACGTGGCGCGCGACAACCTGCGCCGGGATGCGCGTCGTCACCTGCGCCGTGAGATAGCCGTTCAGCCGCACTTCACCTGGTGCCGTGATGCTGCCGGCGATCACCCGGCTCGCAACGCGTGCCGTGTCGATTCCCTGCGCACTGCGCTGTGCGGCGTTCATCACGATGCTGCCTTCGTCTTCGTGTGCGGCCTCGGCGTGCTCGCTCGCCGAGGCCGTGGACGCGAGTGCGAGCGCGAGAAGAATCCCTGCGTTCACGATGGTCGATATCTTCATCAGCGGTTTCCTCCTTGTTCGTTTGCGGCCGTGTCGAGCGCGAGCCAGCCGTTGATGCGACCGGACGCCCGCAACCATTCGAACCAGCCCTCCCAGAGTGCGAGCCGCAACTGCAGCGCGTTGTCCTGCACCTCGAAGGTCTGCCGGATCTGGAACAGGTATTCCGTCGTCCCGAGCTCACCGGCCTGCCACAGTCGCCGCAACTGCTCGGCCTGCATCTCGAGGCTGGGTTGCCCGGTCCGCTCCCATTCTGCCCAGGCGGCATGGAGCAGCGCGTAGCGTTCCGAGGCGCTTTGCAGGCGTGCCTGCGCACGTCGCCGTGCAGCGTCGGCACTGAAGCGGGCTTCGTCGCGACCGGACAGTGCGGCGCGCACCTCGCCGTCGAAGCGGTTGCGAACGAACAACGGGATCGAGACGCCGAGTCCGACCACCGACTCGTTGGCCTGCTCGCCACCGCGCAGGCTGAGCGTGGGGTCGGGTCGCTGTTCCTTGCGGCGCAGCGTGATATTCGCCTCGGCCAGGTCCACCTGTCGTTCGGCCGCGATGATTTCGGGCAGCCCTTGCAGCAGTGTGGTGCGATCGGCGACGGAAAGCGGGTTTGCGAGTGACGGCGGACCATCCAGCGCTGGCCATTCCGTGGTCGGCGAATCGACGGCCAGCGCACGCAACTCCTGCTGCGCTGCCGCCGCTTCGCCGCTTCGCGTCGCGCGCTGGATGCGGGCATCGGTCAGCGAGAGTCTGGCAAGACTCAGCTCGGCCTGATCCAGATCCCCCGCGCGGAAACGTCGTTCGGCGAGTTCTGCGAACTCTGCCATCGCGTGTTCGCCGCGCAGCGCCAGTTCCTGGCGTGCCGCTGCGGTCTGGTGGCGCGACAACCCTGTCAGCAGCTCGTTGCCGAGGGTCCACACGGACAGCGCGTAACGGGCGGCAGCGAGCAGGCGTTCGCGTTCGGCGGCGTCGGTGCGCGCCGCACGCTTGCCGCTCCAGTCGAGCGTCTGGCTGATCCCGAGCGTGCGTGCATCGTCGGCGGAGCGCTCGACCTCGGCGTCGAGCTCGGGGTTGTACAGCGGTCGCGCAGCGGCGTCGCGCAGCGCCGCACTCGCATCGAGTGCAGCGCGTGCAGCCTGTACTTCCGGATTGGCCGCCACGACTGCGCGCACGAAGTGCTGCAGTTCGGGGTTGGCTCGATCCGTGGTGAGCGCCTGCGAATCACCGGCCCGCAGGGGTCCGGTCGCGAGAGTCAGGGTTGCCGCCAGCAGGGCGGCCCCGAAGCGTCGTATGGGCATGAGCAGTATTCCTGGACACGATAAGGACCGACGGAGCACACACGAGGCAGTACGTCGTCGAAGAGTGGAATGACCGGCTTATGCGTTCGGAGGAGGGGTGGGCGGTGCCTGGGTGAAATTCGCGATGGAAACTGGTGCGTAGGTGTACGGATGCGCCGTGGCGCAACCGGTCGGCAGTTCGAGTGAGCCATCCGCCACTGCGGGCGTATGACCGTGACAGCAGTGATCGCAATGCCCGCTGCCCGAGCGGTCACCGGTGTGTTGCCTGGCCTTGGCGAGTGCGCCGGATTGATCGAACGGTGCATCCCGTTGTGATGCGACGTCGTCGTGCGGATGCCCGCTCTGCACGATATCGATCGCCGCGTCGACGCTCATGCAGAGCACCGCGACGATCAGCAGCAGGCACAGTCGGCGAATCATGGGGGCATGGTAACGCAATTTCTGCTGCCGGGGATGTTCGTGATGCTTATGGTGGCCCCAGCAGGAATCGAACCTGCATCTGAGTCTTAGGAGGACCCCGTTCTATCCATTGAACTATGGGGCCGCAGGCGCTTGCGGCAGGGGCGCCATTCTAGAGACTCGGGCAGCACTCGGCCAGCACAAAGGGCTTGCCGAGCGTGTTCGGGCTGGAGTTCGTCTCAGGCGCGCGTCACGCGGTGCGGATCATCGCAGGCGTGCGTCTGGCCCTTGCGGTCGTAGACGCCGATCGTTCCATTCTGGCCGCGCAGCAGGGCGAGCAGACGGGAAGAGGCGTGCTGCATGCGCGCCACGATGCGCTCGTTGGTGCGCCCGAGGTCGGCTACCTCTTCGAGCAATTGCCGCAATGCCTGCCAGGAGTCCGTGAGCGTGGGGTCGATGGCATGCAGCAGCGTGGTCCATTCGATACCGCGGTACCGTGCCAGCATGCGCTGGCGTGCCTGATCGTTGCGCTGCAGGCATTGCAGGCATTCCAGCTTGCGTTGCACCACGCGGTCGAGTGCATCGGGCTCGCGCGCAGCAAGCGCTGCACGTTCCTCCAGCAACAGCGCGCGCAGTTCATGCACGGCTTTCATGTCGGTATCGAGAATGGCGCGTACGACGCCCGCATCGCTTGCCGCCAGCATGCTGGATTGCCCTCGTCGTGAGCCGACACTTCCTTTCAGAGTTGTGCGTCGGCGTCGATCAGCTTGCGGGCGATTCTGGCGGGATCCACCGTGTAGCTCCCGTCGGCGATGGCTTGCCTGATTTCCTGCACCCTGGCCTCGTCTACCGGGGCTCCGCTCGCCAGTTGGCGGGCGACAACCCGCGCGAGTTCGGCCACACCGCTCAACTTCACGGTGTCGTCGCTCGTGCCTGCCCCGGTTCTGGCAGCAGCGCCGGTATGCGCCTCGCCGCGCACGGTTCCCGTTTCGCCCGTGCGGGCGCGGGAAACCTGGCGTGGATCGAGACCCTTGATGTCGGAAACCATGTCGAACAGCCGTTTTGCCTGAATTGCCCACCCCGTGTGGGCCGTCATGCACGATATCGGCCCACGATTCTAAATCTTTAGCCTCTTTTCCTGCCAGCCGTGCGCGGAACCTCCGTGCGCGGAACCTCAGAGTGCCTGTGCGCTGCCGTCGCCGGTCACTATCGCGTCGATGACCCTTCCCGACTGCAGGTTGCGCACGCGTACCCGTTCGCCGCGACGTGCGGTTCCGAGGGCCTCCGCGCTGATCCGTACCGAAATCGTTCCCGGCACCGTATCGACGTTGATGCGGTCGCCACGGCGTACCAGCACCGGCTGTTCCAGCAGCGTCGCCAGCAGCACGCTGCCGGCTGGGATCGTGCGTCGTACCTTCTGGCCCACTGCCTCGCCGCGACGCACCAGCGTCGCGGCACCGGCGGCCAGCACATTGCGTTCCTGCTCACCGATATCTGCGTCGGTGAGGGTTTCGCCGCGTTGCAGCTCGCGTACGGCAACCGGCACCGGCCTGAACACCCGCAACTCCACCGGTACGTAGATCGCCCACGGTGACGGGGCGGCGCAACTGACACGCGCGTTCACGCGTGCCTGCAGGTGGTCCAGATCGGCTGCAACCCTGATCGGTTCGGCGCACCCCGTGAATGCGAGACGCGAGTCGAGCGCTCCGGCATTGACCTCGACGCGGCTGGCGTCGGCCGCCGCTGGCTGGCGCTGCAACTGCGCGAGCAGTGCGTGTTCGACCAGGCGCGTGATCTGCCGGGCGTCCACCTGCGTCGCTGCTTCGCCGCTGTCGCCCGCATGAGAAGTCGTTGACAGCACGCACAATGCCCCCGCCAGGCCCGCCGCACGCAAGACCAGGCCGGCCGTATGCAAGCGCTGCAGCGCACGGCGGAGTGGCGGTTTCGGTGCTGACGGAATCATGGCGTCGTATTGCATGGAAAGTGGTGAGGCAAATTCCGCGCCGATTCTGCAAGTCGCCTGGTGACGGGCGGTACGGACCGTGGGCGGCAGCAATTTGCCGCATCGTCGCCGGGTTCGCCGCACATGGGCGGAAGCGGATTGCCGCAGCGTGCCGTTCGTGCCTTCACCTGCCGTCAGGTCTTCTTTTGAAACAAGAACTTGTGCTTGATGGCACGAGCATTGCTGCACGCCAGTGCGAACGAACGGGGAAGACTGGCATGGCAATCGGCTTCGATCACGCTCTGGGCTTGCACGAAGGCGCACTGCTGCTGCGCGAGCGGCGTGCCGGCGTGCTGGCCGCCAACCTCGCGAACGCCGATACGCCGCACTACAAGGCGCGTGACCTCGACTTCCGGACGCTGCTCGAGGCGGCAGCCGGGCAGGGTGGCAATGGATTGCGGACCACGCGCGAGCACCATATCGGCGCGGGTGGTATCGGTGGTGACGGTCAGCTCCTGTACCGGACGCCGACGCAACCGACGCTCGACGACAACAGCGTCGATGCGGAAATCGAGATGGCGCAGTTTGCGCGCAATGCGCTCGATTTCCAGGCCAGCCTGACCTTCCTGCAGGCCAAGTTCCGCGGGATCAGCAAGGCACTCAAGGGCGAATGACGATGTCGATCAACGCGATCTTCGATGTGGCCGGCTCGGCGATGAGCGCACAGAGCATCCGCCTCAACACGGTTGCCAGCAACCTGGCCAACGCGCAGACCGCAAGCTCCAGCACCGGGCAGACCTATCGTGCCCGCCACCCGGTGTTCGCACCGCTGTACCGCGAGCTCACCGGCAGCGTGGCGAACGAGGCGCAGGCCGGTGTGCAGGTGCTCGGCATCGTCGAGAGCGATGCGCCGCTGCAACCGCGCTACGAGCCCGATCACCCGCTCGCGGATGCGCGTGGCTACGTCTACTACCCGAACGTGAACGTGGTCGAGGAGATGGCAGACATGATCTCCGCGTCGCGTTCGTTCCAGATCAACGTGCAACTCGTCGACGCGGCAAAGACGCTGGCGCAACGCGTGCTGGCGCTCGGGCAGTGAGCGCCTGACGACAGGGAGAAGAGAGCATGAACGAGATCAATGGTTTCAAGGTCAGCTCCAGTGCCTATGAAGCCCTGTCGTTTCGCAAGGAAGCGCCGAAGGCGGAAAACAAGGCACTGGGGCAGTCGGACTTCCTGACGCTGCTGATCACCCAGCTCGAGAACCAGAATCCGCTGTCGCCGCAGGACAACACGGCCTTCGTGGCCCAACTGGCCCAGTTCAGTACGCTGCAGGGCATCGAGAACCTGAACAGCAACTTCGTCTCGATGAACGGCAGCCTGAAGTCGAGCCAGGCGATCCAGGCGTCGGCACTGGTCGGACATACGGTGCTGGTCGATGCGTCGAGTGCGCGACTCCCCACGGGCGGGCAGATCATGGGCAGCGTGAGCGTCGACAAACCGGTCGAGGACACGCTGCTGAACATTTACAACCAGGCCGGCGTGCTGGTTCGCCAGGAGCTCATCGGCGCGCGCGAAGCCGGCGACATGCGCTTCGCGTGGGACGGACGCGATGCCGATGGCGCATCGCTGCCTGCCGGAATCTACCGTTTCGAGGCGCTGGGCCTGCGCGAAGGCGAGACCGTTGCGCTCCCGACCACGCTCAGCGCGAACGTGAACAGCGTGACGATCGGCGCCGGCGGGGAAATGACGCTGAACGTCGACGGCATCGGTCCGCTGAAGATCGCCGCCGTCAAGGAGATTCTCTGAAGTTCGCGACAGCAGTCGCACGATCATCGACACAACAGGAGCAACGCGATGTCATTCAATACCGGATTGAGCGGTCTGCGGGCGGCGACCTCGGACCTCAACGTGACCGGCAACAATATTGCGAACGCCAGCACCACCGGCTTCAAGCAGTCGCGCGCCGAGTTCGGTGATGTCTTTGCAACGAGCCTTACCGGCGGTGGCGGCAGCATCAATATCGGCGGCGGTGTGCGACTGCAGCAGGTGGCTCAGCAGTTCACGCAGGGCAACATCACGCTGACCCAGCGTGATTTCGACGTCGCAATCGACGGGCGTGGTTTCTTCATCCTGAACCATGACGGCGAACGTGCGTACACGCGTTCCGGCATCTTCGGGGTCGACAAGGACGGCTACGTGGTCAGCAACTCGGGTGGTCATCTGGTCGGCTACGCTGCAACGCCAAGCGGGCAGGTCGACCTTGGCAACGAGGTGGATCTGCGCATCCAGAACTTCCAGCTCCAGGCGAACCAGACTTCGCGTTTGCGCATGGCGTTCAATCTCGACGCTTCGTCGCAGGCGGTGGACGGCGCGCGGTTTCCAACCTTCGATCCGGCCGACCAGAACACCTTCAACTACGCTTCCTCGGCTACCGTGTACGACTCCGAGGGTGTGCCGCATGTCGCGACCACGTATTTTCGCAAGGATCAGCCGGATTCTGCGATCGAGACCGGCGTCAACAACGACTGGTTCATGTGGATCGCGATCGACGGTGCGCTGATCAATGGCGGCAATCCTGCCAACAGCACCGCTTCACCGCTCGACCCCAACGGCGATCACAGCGCATTCACGGTGCGCTTCGATGTAAACGGCAAGCTCGATCCCGCGACCAACCGCTTCGTGATCGACGACTGGGTACCAGCACGCCAGATCCAGAGTCAGTTCGGTTCGAACGCGGAGCCACTCGGACCGCTCGGTGGCGCCGCCACGCCGACATACAACGGGACCGTCGACGAGGGAACCTCGGACTTCCTCATCGATATTACCGGCTCGACCCAGTACGGCGACGAGTTCAACGTCGCTTCGGTCAACCAGAACGGATTCGCTCCCGGACAACTGGTTGGAACCACCATCTCGGAAAATGGTGTGCTGTTCGCGCGCTACACGAACGGGCAGTCACAGATTCTCGGACAGATCCTGCTCGCCGATTTCCAGAATGTGCAGGGTCTGACACCGATCGGCAACACCGAGTGGGCCGAATCCTTCGACTCGGGGCAACCTGCGCGCGGAGTGGCGACCAGTGGGGTGTTGGGCAGTCTGCAGGCCGGTGCGCTCGAGGAGTCGAACGTCGACATTTCCGAGGAGCTGGTCAGTCTGATCATCGCGCAGCGCAATTTCCAGGCCAACGCGAAGACTATCGAGACCAACAACGCGATCACGCAGACCGTGATCAACATCCGCAGTTGATGAGGCGCTGATACCCGTATGGACCGCGCGCTCTACACCAGCATGACCGGTGCGAAGCACAACACCTTCGCGCAGGCGGTGCATGCGAACAATCTGGCGAACGTCGCGACCGACGGCTTTCGTCGCGACTACGTTGCCGCGCGCAGCATGGGGGTGTGGTTCGGTGATGGCCTGTCGACGCGTGCCCATGCGCTGACCGAACGCCCCGCGACCGATTTCACGATCGGTACCCTGCGCGAGACCGGGCGAGATCTGGATATCGCGCTGCGCGGTGCGGGGTGGATCGCGGTGCGTGCGCCGGACGGATCCGAGGCCTACACGCGTGACGGCAACCTGCAGATCACGGCACTCGGTCAACTGCTGACCGGCAGTGGGCTGCCCGTGCTCGGCAACGGCGGGCCGATCGCACTGCCGCAGGCGAGCAAGGTCGAGATCGGCACCGACGGGACGATCACGGTGCGGGCACTCGGTCAGGGTTCGGATGCACTCGCGCAGGTCGAACGTATCCGTCTGGTGAATCCACCGGCGCAGGATCTCTACAAGGGCGAAGACGGGCTGGTCCGCGTGCGCGAAGGCATGCGCGTCGCCGCCGATCCGACGGTGCGCCTGGCTTCGGGTTTCCTCGAGGGCAGCAACGTCAATGCGGTCGAGGCGATGACCGAGATGCTCGGACTGGCGCGCCAGTACGAGGTGCAGGTGAAGCTGATGCATACCGTCGACCAGAACAGCGAGGCTGCAGCACGGCTGCTGCAGGTCTCCTGACCGTCGCCACGAAGTCCGGAGGGAAAAGGACATGATGAATGCACTGTGGGTCAGCAAGACCGGACTCAGCGCACAGGACACGCAACTGGCGACGGTCTCGCACAACCTGGCCAACGTCTCGACGGTCGGATTCAAGCGCGATCGCGTGGTCTTCGAGGACCTGCTGTACCAGATCCGCCGCCAACCGGGTGCGCAGTCGTCGGAAAACAACCAGTTGCCATCCGGGCTGCAGATTGGCACCGGCGTGCGCATCGTCGGCACGCAGAAGGAGTTCACCGAAGGCAGTCTGCAGGTGACCGGCAATTCGCTCGATGTCGCGATCAACGGGCGCGGCTTCCTCGAGGTGCTGATGCCCGACGGCACCACCGCCTATACGCGCAACGGCGAGTTTCACCTCAGTCGCGACGGCGAGCTGGTCAACGCCGACGGGCTGGTGATCCAGCCCGCGATCACGATCCCCGAAGGTGCGCGCACGGTCACCATCGGCAAGGACGGCGTGGTGTCGGTGGTGCTGGCCGGTGACCCGCAGGCGCAGCAGATCGGTTCGCTGACGCTGACCGATTTCATCAACCCGGCCGGACTCGAGGCGATCGGCGGCAACCTGTTTCTGGAGACGACGGCCTCCGGCAGCCCGACCAACGGCACGCCGGGGCTGGACGGACTCGGGACCATCGAGCAGGGCAGCCTCGAGAACTCGAACGTCGACGTGGTCGAGGAGCTGGTGAACATGATCACCACCCAGCGCGCCTACGAGATGAACGCGAAGGTGATCGCCGCCAGCGACCAGATGTTGCAGTTCATTTCGCAGAACCTGTGACGGAGCAACCGATGAGAACGCGTACCGGTGGATCCTTCGTCGTGGCGGCAGGGCTCGCGCTGTTGCTCGCCGGCTGCATGAGCACTGCGCTGCCCGAGATGCCGAACGACCCCGCGTACGCTCCGGTCGTCGCCAACGAAGCGGCCGCCGAATTCCACACCACCGGTGCGATCCGCCAGGCGCGCTTCGGTACCTCGCTGTTTTCGGACCGGCGAGCGATGCAGGTCGGTGACATCATCACGGTGCGGCTGGTCGAACGCACGGCAGCGCGCAAGGACGCCGACACGCAGATCCAGAAAGACAGCACGGTCGAGATCGGCGACGGCACCGTGCTCGGCAAGGATGCGAAGCTGGGTTCGCTGTCGCTCGGCAGCAGTCTCGGTGGCGAGCGCGACTTCAAGGGAGGCGCCGAAAGTTCGCAGAGCAACAGCCTGAGCGGCAGCATTGCAGTCAGCGTTACCGAAGTGCTGCCGAACGGACTGCTGCGTGTGCGTGGTGAAAAATGGCTGCAGCTCAACCGTGGCAGCGAATACGTGCGACTCACCGGGCTGGTGCGCCAGGAGGACCTTGGCCCCGACAACTCGGTCGCCTCGACGCGCCTTGCCGATGCGCGCATCGGCTACAGCGGCACCGGCGAACTCGCGGCATCGAATCGCATGGGCTGGCTGACACGCTTCTTCAACAGTGGATGGTTCCCGCTATGAATCAGACAGTGAGCGCGTGGCTCAGATCGTTGAGCGGATCCTGTGCACTGCTGACGCTGCTGCTCATGGCGGCGCCGGCGCATGCAGAGCGCATCAAGGACATTGCGAAGCTCGACGGTGTACGCAGCAACCACCTGATCGGTTACGGCCTCGTGGTCGGTCTGGACGGCACCGGTGACCAGACCACGCAGGCGCCGTTCACCTCGCAGTCGTTCACCAGCATGCTGCGTCAGTTCGGCATCGCGCTGCCCGAAGGCGTGCGGTTGCAGTTGAAGAACGTCGCCGCGGTCGCCGTGCACGCCGAACTGCCACCGTTTGCCAAGCCGGGTCAGACGATCGATATCACGGTGTCCTCGCTGGCGAACGCGAAGAGTTTGCGCGGTGGCACCCTGCTGCTGACGCCGCTGAAGGGCATCGACGGGCAGATCTACGCGCTCGCGCAAGGCGATCTGGTCGTCGGCGGCTTCGGGGCCGAGGGACGTGACGGCTCGCGGATCTCGGTCAATGTGCTGAACGTGGGCCGCATTGCCGGTGGTGCATCCATCGAGCGTGCGGTCGAGACCTCGTTCACGCAGGGCGGTGATCTGGTGTTCAACCTGATCCGGCCCGACTTCACGACGGCGCGGCGAGTCGCGGAGCGTATCAACCAGATGCTCGGGCCGCAGGTCGCCAGCGCCGTCGATGCGGCGTCGGTGCAGGTGCGTTCGCCGCAGGATTCCGCGCAGCGGGTCTCCTTCGCATCGATGCTGGAGAATCTCGAGGTCGATCCCGGCGAGGCGCCGGCGCGGGTGGTGATCAATTCGCGTACCGGAACGATCGTCGTCGGCAATCACGTGACGGTGGAACCGGTGGCGATCACGCATGGCAGCATGACGGTGGTGGTATCGGAGCGCCCGGTAGTGAGCCAGCCCGGAGCCTTCGGAGGGCGTGGCGAAACGGTGGTGGTGCCGCAGTCCACGCTCGAGGTGAAGCAGGAGGGCAAGCCGATGTGGAAGCTCGGAGCGGTCACCACGATCGATGAACTCGTCGCCGCAGTGAATCGCGTGGGTGCCGCACCCGGTGACCTGATGGCTATACTGGAGGCACTGAAACAGGCCGGCGCGTTGCGTGCCGAGCTGATCGTGATCTGAACCGGTAGCGGCGCAGGAGCACACCTTCGATGAGTGCAGCGATGGCAGCGCCTGGCGCATGGACCGATCTTGGTGGTCTGCAGGCGATCGGCACGCTCGGGCGCAGCGATCGTGCGGCCGGGTTCCAGGCGGCAGCACGCCAGTTCGAGTCCTTTTTCATCTCGCAGATGCTGCAGGGAATGCGCGCTGCCAACGAGGTTCTGGCTGCAGACAACCCGATGCACAGCAACGAAATGCAGTTCCGCCAGGAACTGCTGGATCGCCAGTTGTCGGTGTCGCTGACGCAGGGCCGGGGAATCGGCCTTGCGGATCTGCTGGCGCGGCAGTTGCAGCGTCAGTACGGCACACCGGCACCGGCACCGGGGTTGCCGCCGTCGTCTGACGAAGCGTGGTTGCAGGCCCGGCGTATCGACAAGGCTGCGTCGCCGGTGCGCACGCCGACGTTGCCGGTGATGGTCGGCAATGCGCTGCGCGTGCTGGAGCCGATCGCGCGCCGGGTGCGGGCACGCGTGGCGGAAGGCCTGTTTGCCGGCAAGGAGAGCTTCGTGCGCGCCCTGCTGCCGGAGGCTCGCCGTGCGGCGCAGGCGCTCGGCGTGGATCATCGTGTGCTGATCGCGCAGTCGGCGCTGGAAACCGGCTGGGGGCAGTCGATCCTTGCCGATCACACCGGGCGCAGCAGCAACAACCTGTTCAACATCAAGGCAGGCAGTTACTGGCAGGGTCCGTCGGTGGGTGTGACCACGCTCGAATTCGTGCAGGGCCTGCCGCAACCGCAGCGTGCGCGTTTCCGCGCCTACCCCACGCTGGCGGAGAGCTTTGCGGATTATGTGGGCCTGTTGCGCTCGCAGCCGCGTTATGCCGCTGCGCTGGCCAATGCCGACGATCCCGCACGCTTCATGCGCTCGCTCGTGCAGGCCGGCTATGCCACCGATCCCGACTACGCGCGCAAGGTACTGGATCTGTTGGGTGACGACGCGATCGCGGAGGCGCACTGAGGCATGACGGATCTGCTGCGCATTGCGAGTTCCGGGCTGCTCGCCTACCAGGGTGCGCTGAACACCACCGGACACAACATCGCCAACGCAGGTGTCGACGGTTTCAGCCGCCAGCGTGCCGAGTTTGCGACGCTGCCGGGACGTGAGCTGAGCGGACTGGTGTTCGGCAACGGAGTCGATATCGAGACGGTGTCGCGGCTGGCGGACCAGTTCGTGATCGGCCAGTTGCGCGGCGATACGTCGGTTTCCCGGCGTGCACAGGTCTTCAATTCCTACAGCGAACAGCTCGATTCGCTGTTTGCCGATGCCTCGGTCGGGGTGTCGGATCGCATCGACGATTTCTTCTCTGCACTCGATGACGCGGCCAGCAACCCGCAGTCGAGCGCACTGCGCAGTCTCGTGCTCGACCATGCCGGTGCGCTGGTGCAGCGTTTCAACGCTCAGTATGCACGCCTGGCCCGGATCGATTCCTCGCTGAACACACGGGTGGACGCGATTGCATCGCAGATCAGTTCACTGGCAGCAGGGGTGGCACGCCTGAACGTCGAGATCGGCATGCGCGTGGGCAATCGCGGCGAGACGGGCCAGCAGCCGAACGATCTGCTCGACCAGCGTGACCGGCTGGTGCTGCAGCTTGCCGAACTCGTCGATGTGCAGACCGTCGCCGACGGCAGTTCGCTGAATGTGTTCCTCGGCAAGGGGCAGTCGCTGGTGGTCGGAGCGACATCCAGCACTGCAGTCGCGGTTCCCGATTCCATGGATCCCTCGCGACTGCGACTGGGGCTGCAGTCAGGCGGCAGCACCATGGCGGTCGGTGGTTCGACGAGCGGGGGTGAACTCGGTGGTCTGTTCGCGTTTCGCGACCAGATGCTCGATCCCGCGTTCAACTCGCTGGGGCGAATCGCACTTGCGCTCGGCACCGGCGTGAACGCACAGAATGCGCTCGGTGTCGATCTCGACGGCAAGCTTGGCGGTGCGCTGTTCAGCGATCCGAACGAACGCCTGGCGGCGGCGTTGCGGGCGCGGCCTGCGGCCGACAATGATCCTGCATCGACCGGCGGAGTGCGGGTCTTCATCACGGATCCGGCGCAACTGACGACCAGCGACTACCGGCTGGAGATCGATACGGGTGGCGCCTGGCGCCTGCTGCGCCTGCAGGATCAAACTCTCGTCGCGAGCGGTGCGAGTCTCGACGACACGCTGACGAGTGTCGATGGTTTCACGCTCGATCTGAACCTGAGCGAGTCACCCCCGGGCCACTTCGTCGCTGGCGACAGCTTCCTGATCCAGCCCACGCGTCGTGGTGCGCAGTCGATCGCCACCGTCATGACCCGACCCGAAGGTCTGGCGCTGGCAGGCGCAGCGCGTGCCAGCAGTGCCACCGGCAACAGCGGCAGCGGGGTGGCGGGGGAGCTGCGTACTTTCGATACATCGACAGCGGCGTTCGCGACTCCGGGCACCCTGTCGCCACCGCTGCAGCTGCGTTTCACGAGCGCCACGAGCTACGACATCCTCGATGCGAATACCGCTGCGGTACTCGTGGGCGGACTGCCGTATACACCGGGTGCGAGCAACACCGTGTTCTCTGCCGATCCCTCGGATCCGGACTATTTCGGTTTCCAGTTGACGCTCAGCGGTAGTCCTGCGGCCGGAGACAGTTTTCGCATCGACTACAACAGTGGCGCGACGGCGGACAACCGCAACGCGATGCTGATGTCGTCGCTGCAATCGGCGGCTACGGTCGGCGGGGCGCGCATGAGTTATCAGCAGGCCTACAATCTGCTGGTATCCGGCGTAGGGAGCACCACCCGTGCGGCGCGTATCGACAGCGAATCGAGCCTTGCGGTGCTGGAGCAGACGCGCACGCGTCGCGAACAACTCTCGGGGGTCAACCTGGACGAGGAAGCGGCCAACCTGATCCGTTTCGAGCAGGCCTACAATGCCTCCGCCCAGGTGATTGCGGTGGCGCGCCAGGTGATGGACGCGCTGTTCGCTGCAGTCCGCTGAACGGAGGCCATACATGCGCATCTCGACCGCTCAGATATTCGACACCGGTGCCCGTCATATGGGGCGCGCACAGACCGAAATTGCGCGTACCCAGGAGCAGATTGCTGCCGGAAAGCGCCTCCTGTCACCAGCAGACGACCCGGCCGCTGCCGCCATCGCACTCGCGATCCGCCAGGACAAGGCAAGGAGCGCGCAGTACCAGCGCAACGCCGACCTCGCCGAGGGCGACTTGCGCCAGCAGGATTCCGTGCTGGAGTCGGTTGGAAACGTGCTGCTGGAGGTCAAGGATCTGGCGATGCAGGCCGGCAACGCCACGCTGAGCGTGAGCGAGCGTGCGGCCATCGTGACGGCGCTGAATGGCGCCGGCGAGCAGTTGCGGGCGCTGTTCAATACGCGTACGGCGAGCGGCGATTACCTGTTTGCAGGCGGTGCGGCCGATCAGGTGCCGTTCGTGGCGTCGGCGTCGGGACAGATCGAATACCAAGGTGACGAACTGGCGCGCCATATCGATATCGGCGCCGGAATCACCGTGCAGTCACGCGATTCCGGACGCAAACTGTTTGTCGACGTACCGACGGCAGCTCCCACGTTCGTGGCGCGCGCGGGTGCGGACAACGGCGGCAGTGCGACGGTTTCGGTGGGGCATATCGTCGACCCGGCAGCGTACGCCGGCGTGCACCCGGACGATATCGTCGTATCGTTCCCGAATCCGCCGGGAACCTACGCGGTGAGCAGCGTGGATCGCGTAAGCGGAGCCCTTACCCCACTGGTTGCACCGACGGGGTTCACGCTCGGGAACGAGCTGACGATCACGGTTGCCGGTGTCGAAGTCACGATCAGCGGCAACCCGCAACCCGGTGACGGATTCACTCTCGAGGCGGACCATGCGCAGCCGATCGCGTTGACGGTACAGCGGCTTGCACAGGGACTGGGAGCCACACCCGATACCCAGCAGGGCGCAATCGAGCGTGAGCGTGTCATTGCCACCGCGCTCGGTGATCTGGACCTCGCATTGCAATCGCTCGATGGCGGGCGGACAGCCGCCGGCACCCGGCTGGCACGACTCGACACGGCACGCAGCGAACAGCAGGGCATGGACCTGGCCAACGACGAACTGGCATCGGACCTGGTCGATCTGGATCTGGGGGAGGCTGCAAGCCGGCTGGCCTTCCAGACGCTGGTGCTGCAGGCGGCGCAGCAGAGTCTGGCGAAGATCGCGGGTCTGTCGCTGTTTTCCTTCCTGCGCTGAGGGCGCTCGATTGCGCCGGCTCAGGGTCGTTGCTGTTGCGACTGGTAGGCGTTGATGCTGGCGTGACGCTGGCGTGCGTGTGAAGACGCGTGCATTGCCGCAGCCAGGCTGCGCTCGGCCAGTTGCTGCAGTTCGTCGTTGCGAGTGCGCAACTGCCGCAAGACCACCACCTGTGATTGCGCATCGGCATGGCTTGCATCGAGCGCTTCGGCCAGCTCGATGACACGTTGCTTGTGTTCGCTTGCCAGTTCGCCCAGCGTGCTGAAATCGTCCTCGGCGAGTGCGTTGCGGATGCGCTCGTGCAAGGTATCGATATGTGCCCACGTCGTCTGCAGTGCCAGCGGCAAGCCGGTGCGTACGGTGGCTACGGTTTCAGGCTTGATCAGTATGAGGTTCATCTGCGTTTGCCACTGATGATGCTGGATGTGTTGGCAAGCTGGGTGTCCAGATAGGAGCCGGTGCTTTGCAGTTGACCGACCAGCGTGTCGAGCGCTGCGAAGCGGCTGCGGTACTGGGCTTCGATCTTTTCGAGGCGTACGTTCAGGTTCTGCCGTTCGGTACCGATCTGCGCCAACTGGCGATCGAATCCCTGCGTGCGGCTTGCCAGCATTCCCTGGCGATCCAGGTAACCATCGAGGGCCTGGCCAAGCCGGGTGGCAATTCCGTCCGTGCCGCCAAACAACTGATCGACTTCGGTCGGGCTGGCCGCGAGTGCCGCATCGAGTTTTGCCGTGTCCACTGCCAGCGTACCGTCACGCTGGGTGGTGATGCCGAGCCGGGCCAGCGAATTGATACCGTCCGCATTTCCGGACTGTGTGCCGAGGATCGATCGCAGTTGCGAGCCGATCCCCCGTACCGTCGCGTCACCGTTCAATGCGCCGGCCTTTCTGGTGGCGCTGTCGTAGGACGAAACGTTGCGGATCGTCTTGACCACCTCGTTGTAGCTATTCACGAAGGACTTGATGCGTGCAGCCACGCTGGCGCGATCCATGGTGACCGTGAGCGTTTCCACCGCAGGGGCGAGCGGGTCGGCAGGATCCTTCAATGCAGTGATGGTGACGCCTTCCAGTACATCCTTGAACGTATTGTCGGCGCTGTGCGCCGTGAATCCGTTCACGACGATGCGCGCGTCCGCCGCCGCCTGCTGCTGGTTCATCTGGCTGTTTGTCGGGTCGGCCGAGGAAAAGTAGAAACGCGACAGGCCCTGGTCGTCGGTATGGTCGCCGTCCGTATCCGCGACCGTGGCCGCGATGGTGTTGGCGCTGCCGGTCTTTGCGGACGACAGCACCAGGCGCGTGACAGTGCCCGCGGAAGGGTCGAGCGGGTCGTTTGCGACCACCATCAGTGTTGCGCTGACGCCGGAGTCGCCGGCCTTCTCGTTGATCAGCGTCTTCAGTTCGGCGAGCGTGGTGCTGGCAGTGGTCGTGACGTCGAAGGTGTTCGCGCCGAGCGCGATCGTCAGCTTGCCCTCGCCGACGGTGGCGTTGGCGTCGGCGAAATCTGCGGCGCTGACCAGCCGGTGCGCACGTGCCGTGCCCAGCACCTGGATCGAATGGGCGCCTGGCGCGGCGCTGGCGGTGGCACTGGCGCTGAAATAGCTGCTGTTGGCAGTGTTGACCGTGCGCTGCTGCAGCGCTTGCGCTTCGGTGAGCCCGCGTACTCCAGTGCGAAACTGGTCGAGTGCGCTCTTCAGCGAACCGAAAGCGGAAATGTTCGCCTGGATCGTGGCTTCGCGGCGCGCGAGCGTGTTGATGCGCGGAGTGCCCTCGGCACTGATCAGTTTCTGTACCAGTGATTCCAGTTCGAGTCCTGAACCGGCTCCCAGCGATCCGATGCTAGCCATTCCCGCAGCTTCTCCCGTGTTTCGCTATCGGCTGCGCGTGCGCCAGCCTGCCAAGAGCGGCATTACACTTCAGGCCTGTTCGTTCAGCAACAGGCCGGCAGCAGCGCGCTGCTCGCCCTGCTCGGCGATTTCACGCATCACGCTGGCGACGCGGATCATCTCGTCCGCCGGAATCCGGCGCACGAGCTCTTCGGTGTCGGCGTCGTAGACCGAGACGACTGCTCGCCCGAGTTCCTCGCGGATCTCGAACGACAGCGAACGGCGTGCCGGATCGATGTGGTCTCCGGTCCGTTCCAGCAATTCACGCAGCTCGGGCGCGGTGGGCTGTGTTGCACTGTTTGCGGAGACCGCGTCGTGCTGCGCGGCGGCGACGGTCTTCGTCCGAGTGGCATCGGCGGCTGTGGTATCCGGCACCATGGGTGCCATGCCGGCAGGGTGATCGCGGCGAGTAGCCGCAGCCGGCGATGTGCCCGGCGACGGCTGTCGTGGTCCGCTGGTGAAACGTACGGGGTCCATCCGTGCGGTTCTCCCTGGTTGTCAGGTGTCGGTCGGTTGCCTGCAGGGTGGTGCAAGCGCCACCCTGCAGGCAACCGTTTCATTTTACTGCAGCAGTGCCAGCGTCTGCTGTGGCAGCGAGTTCGCCTGTGCCAGTACCGAGATGCCGGCTTGCTGCAGGATCGAGGCACGCGTCATGTTCGCGGTTTCGGCCGCGAAGTCTGCGTCCATGATCCGGCTGCGTGCTGCAGTCACGTTCTCGACCACGTTCGAGAGGTTCGAGATCGTGCCTATCAACCGGTTCTGGATTGCGCCGAGCTGGCCACGCTCGGCGTCGATGAACCGCAGCGCGGCATCGGCGACGGCAAGCGCATCCTGCGCGCCCTGCTGGCTACCGATATCGATGCTGGCGACGCTGCTGAGCGAGCTCGAGAACCCGGTGGTCGCATTGAAAATGCCGGTGCCCACGCTGGCAGTCACCGCGAAGGCCTTGTGGCTGTCGAATTTCAGCGTTGCACCCACCGTGCTCGAGTCGGTGGCTGTGCCACCCGTCAGGGTTACGGCAGAACCGGAGGCACCCGTCAGGTTCACGGTCTTCGTTGCGTTCGAGTTGGTGTAATCCTGGATGAAGATATTGCGACCTTCCTCGTTCACCAGCGCAATGCTCGAGCCGTTGGAGGTCGCGCGTACCCCGGTGGCTGCCGACGAGGCGTTGATCGCGTCGGCAACGTCCTTCAGGTTCGAGGCGTCGGCGATCTGTACGCTGATATTGGCTGTGTAATCGGTGCCCGACGTGGTGTCACCCGAGCGCGTGCCGATCGTGAACGTCGCGGTGCCCGCGGTGAAAGCCGACATCGTGGCCGTGGTGCGTGCGGTCACGCTGATGCCGGTGTTGGCCGACAGGGAATTCACGCTGGTCGTGATCGAGTCGCCCGTTGCTCCGCCGGCGATCGTCGCTATCTTGCTGCCGAGGCTGCCCGACAGGGTCAGCGTCTGGCTCGCGACGGTGTTGGCCGGTGCGGTTGCTCCGGCAGCGACTGCGGCGTCCAGGGTGCCGTTGGCATCGACGGCGTGCGCCCCGACGTTGGTCGCGCGGGCGTTCGACAGGCTGATCCCGATCGTCTCGTTGGCGTTTGCGCCTACCTGGAAGTTTTCGGTGCCGAAGCTGCCGTCGAGCAGCTTGCGCCCGCCGAAGGTGGTGGTTTCCGCGATGCGGTTGATTTCCTGCTGCAGTTGCGAGACCTCGGCCTGCAGTGCTGCGCGCTCAGTGCCCGACTGGCTGCCGTTGGCCGACTGCACCGCCAGTTCACGGATGCGCTGCAGCAGTTCGCCCGATTCCTGCAGCGCGCCTTCGGCCGTCTGCGACAGCGAAATCCCGTCGTTGGCGTTGCGTACCGCCTGGTTGAGGCCGCGGATCTGCGCCGTGAAACGGTTGCCGATCGCCAGCCCGGCAGCGTCGTCCTTGGCGCTGTTGATGCGAAGTCCCGACGACAGGCGCGCCAGCGAGGTCGAAAGTGACTTGCCGCTGACGTCCAGATTGCGCTGTACGTTCAGAGACGAGGTGTTAGTGTTGATGATCTGCGGCATTGTGCGGTTCCTCTGGTTGCCCCCGTTGCTGTGTTGCGGGGGCGAACATGGTTTGAGTGTCCGGTTCCTTTGGTTGCCGCATCTGCGGCGCCCGATTCCGCTATCGGCGTATGTTGCCGGAACTTTAGAAAAATTTCCGGCCGCAGTCTGCCCCCGGAACAGGACGGGGCGCACAGAAGAGCGTTAAAGTGCCGGCCACGCAGGCTCGCGCTCCGTTGCGCGCGCCGTGCCAACCGTTCAGGGAGTGCAGTTCGATGAGCCAGCAGGATGTCTACAATCGCAGTGCACTGGCACAGTATCGCCAGATCAACGCCCAGACCGGCGTGGTCGATGCCGACCCGCACCGCCTGATCCAGTTGTTGCTCGACGGCGCGATCGATCGTATTGCGCAGGCGCGGGGCGCCGTGGCGAGTGGCGACAAGGCGGCGGTCGGAGAGGCACTGGGCAAGGCGCTGGGGATCATCGGCGGTCTGCAGGGTTGCCTGGACCGTGACAAGGGCGGTGAAGTCGCCGCGAATCTGGATCGGCTCTATGACTACATGACCCGCCGCCTGCTGGATGTGCATCGCGGCGAGGGAGCAGCGCCGCTCGACGAGGTGAGCGGCCTGCTGACGACGATTCGCAGCGGTTGGGAGGGAATTCGTTCCCAACTTCCGGTCGAATCGCCATCTTCTTGACAGAAAGCCGCAGTTCACAGCGCGGAATTCCGTCGCGGTTCCGGTTGCTGCATCTATAATTGCCTGCGGGTGGCACCGCCCGGTGCCTGCAGTGCAATCAGTGGATGATGTCGAAACCAGTCCGGATCCTGATCCTCGATCACGACGAGCAACGGCGGGCCGCAACCGCCGCGATCCTCGATTTCCTCGGTGAACATCAGTGTGCCTCGGCGACGCTGCCGGCACAGTTCCAGCTCTTGCCCGAGGTGGTGTTGCTGGCCGCCGATGGGCCGGGCGCTGGCGCCGACGCCGCGCTCGACGCGCTGGCTGCGCTGCGGCCGCGCCCGGCGGTGTTGCTGATCGCTGCGGGCGGAGTCGTGCCATCCGGGAATCTGCTGCGAACCCCGGTATGCGGGACGCTCGGCTGGCCATTCACGCACGGCGAATACCTCGAGGCCGTGCACCACGCCCGTGTGCAGTACGAGGCCGGGGAAACGGGCAAAGCTGCCGGCGCACAACTGTTTCGTGAGCTGGTCGGACTGAGCGACGGTCTGCGTGCGGTACGGCACATGATGGGCCGGGTGGCAGCCACCGATGCGACGGTGCTCGTGCTCGGTGAGTCCGGTACCGGCAAGGAAGTGGTCGCGCGCAGCCTGCACGCGGGCAGCCATCGCCGTTCGGGTCCCTTCGTTCCAGTCAACTGCGGATCGATTCCGGCCGATCTGCTGGAGAGCGAACTGTTCGGCCACGAAAAAGGGGCCTTTACCGGTGCGATCACGGGCCGCGCCGGGCGTTTCGAGCTGGCGCGCGGCGGTACGCTGTTCCTCGACGAGATCGGCGATATGCCGCTCGCGATGCAGGTGAAGCTGTTGCGCGTGCTGCAGGAACGCAGCTTCGAGCGTGTCGGCGGCTCGCAGTCGATCGACGCCGATGTGCGTATCGTCTGCGCGACGCACAAGAACCTCGATGGCATGATCGCGGACGGCACGTTCCGTGAGGATCTCTATTACCGTATCCATGTGTTCCCGATCGAAATGCCGCCGCTGCGCGAGCGCACGGACGATTTGCCGTTGCTGATCGCCGAGATCAACCGTCGTCTGGAGCGCGAGCAGCGGGAAGGCGTGCGGTTCAGCCCGTCGGCGCTGGCGTCGCTGGAGCGTCATGCCTGGGCCGGGAATGTGCGTGAGCTGGCCAACCTGGTCGAGCGTATGGCGATCATGCATCCGGGGGCGGTGATCGGTGTGCGTGACCTGCCGGCGAAGTTCCGTCATCTCGATGAACAGGAAGAACAGTTTCTCGAGCAGCAGGCCGAACTGGCAGCCGCCCTGGTGTCGCCCTCGCCAGTGCCGGTTGTACGTGGCGATACGCTGGGTTTGCTGCCGATCAACGGCCTGGACCTCAAGGAGTTCATCCAGGATCTTGAGAAGGGGCTCATCGTGCAGGCGCTGGATGACTGTGGCGGGGTGGTCGCGCGGGCGGCGGAGCGCCTGCGCCTGCGTCGTACCACGCTGGTCGAGAAGATGCGCAAGTACGATCTGCTGGCGCGTGCCGATTCCGACACCTAGTGCGCTTCCGTGTGGTGAATTTCGCAAGATACGGTGAGGTGCGTGCCGAGGTCTTTTGCATCCGTGGGCGTGTGCCGCAGGGATGCGGCACTCGAGCCTGCAGGGATGCATTCACGGCGTCCCACGGCTGCGAAAGGCCTCGTCACGCGCAGAGAGAATCAACGCGCAAATCCGATCCGGCACGTGAATTGCTAGGCCCCCGGGAGCGTCAAGTTTCCGCGGAGTGAGGCGATGCCCGGATTTCATTGCTGCGTGTGCGTGGCCCGGACTGCTGTCGGTAGCAGACGATGAGCGCCGCCAGCGCGCAGGCGCGCACACTCGCGTCGCCCGGTGAACTGCGAGGCAGTGCCGATATCCAGGCGGCGTTCGCGCTGTTCAGCCAGGTTTCGTCGGAACTCAGCGACTCGTACCGGCTGCTCGAGCGGCGTGTGGAACAACTGTCGTCGGAACTCGAGCAGGTGGATCGTGCGCGGCTGCGCGAGCTCGAAGAGAAGGAACGGGTGTCGGAGCGGCTGCAGAGCCTGCTCGACCTGCTGCCCGGCGGCGTGGTCGTGCTCGATCCTGCCGGGGTGGTCTGCGACTGCAATCCGGCCGCGCGCGAGATGCTGGGTGGCGCGTTGTGCGGCGAACGCTGGATCGAGGTGATCCGGCGCTGCTTCGCTCCGCGCAGCGACGACGGCCACGAGATTTCGCTGCGCAGCGGCCTGCGGGTAAGCGTCGCCACGCGTTCGCTCGAGCGCGGCATGGGGCAACTGGTGCTGCTCACCGACCTCACCGAGACGCGTGAACTGCAGGATCGGTTGAGCCGTCACCGTCGCCTGACTGCCATGGGACGCATGATGGCGGCGCTCGCGCACCAGTTGCGCACCCCGCTCGCCGCCGCGATGTTGTACGCATCGAATCTGCGCGATGCCGAGCTGAGTCCGGAACAGACGCGGCGCTTTTCGGCCAAGGTGCTCTCGCGCCTGGCGCACCTGGAGCACCAGGTGCGCGACATGCTGATCTACGTGCGGGGCGACCTCGCGCTGACCGACGTCTGCTGCGTGCAGGAGATCGTCGACGATCTCTCTGCGGCAATGGAAACTGCCGTGGCTGCGTCGCGCGCCCGCTTCACGCTGCGCCTTGCCTGCGATCCCGGGCTGCGCGTGCTCTGCAATCGCGAGGTGCTGGGCGGTGCGCTGATGAACCTGGTCAGCAACGCGCTCGAGGCGACCGGCAGCGCAGGCCGGATCGACGCGGCGGCCGCGCTCGAGGAATCCCGGTTGTGCATCACGGTGCGAGACGACGGACCCGGCATGAGTGCGGAGATGGCCGCGCTTGCGGGGGAAGACTTTTTCACCACCAAGGCGCAGGGCACCGGACTCGGGCTGGCCGTGGTGCGAGCGGTTGCACGCGCACACGGTGGTGAGCTGCGCATCGTCTCGGCTCCAGGTGCCGGTACCAGTGCATGCGTGCTGTTGCCGCTGCAGGTGGCGCCTGCACGCGACGCAACGCGGGAGATCCTGCATGGCTGACCGTGCGGTACTGGGCATGCGGGTGCTGATCGTCGAGGACGATCATGCCTTGCGCGAGGCGCTGGTCGATACACTCGAAGTCGCCGGTTGCCGCGTCGAGGCGGCAGCGGCTGGCGACGAGGCGTTGGCATTGCTGCAACGCTGTGTGCCCGATGTGATGCTTTCCGACGTGAACATGCCCGGCATGGACGGGCACGAACTGCTGCGCCGTGTGCGCAGTGCGTATCCGCACGTGCCGGTGGTGCTGATCACCGCGTTCGGCAGCATCGAGCGTTCGGTGCAGGCGATGCGCGATGGTGCATCGGATTACCTCGTGAAGCCGTTCCAGCCGGGACAACTGATCGAGGTGGTCGCACGTCTGGGGCCCGCGGCTGCGGCCCGTGGCGAGGATCCGGTCGCGGTGGCTCCGGTCTCGCAGGAATTGCTGGCGCTGGCGCGCCGGGTTGCGGCAACCGACTCGACCGTGCTGCTGTGCGGCGAGAGCGGTACCGGCAAGGAAGTGCTGGCGCGCTACATCCATCGCCAGTCGACGCGTGCCGGGAAACCGTTCGTCGCCGTGAACTGCGCGGCTATCCCGGACAACATGCTCGAGGCAATGCTGTTCGGGTACGAGAAGGGGGCTTTCACCGGAGCGCACGCGGCGATGCCGGGCAAGTTCGAACAGGCCGACGGCGGAACGCTGCTGCTCGACGAGATTTCCGAAATGGATGCGGCGCTGCAGGCGAAGCTGCTGCGCGTACTGCAGGAGCGCGAGGTCGAGCGGCTGGGCGCGCGTTGCCCGCAGGCGGTCGATGTGCGGGTGATCGCCACCACCAATCGCGAGCTGCACGCGGAAATTGCCGCCGGGCGCTTTCGCGAGGATCTCTATTTCCGCCTTGGCGTGTTTCCACTGCAATGTCCGGCGCTGCGCGAACGCGTCGAGGACATCCTGCCGCTGGCCGAGCGGCTGGTGCGCACGCACACGGCGAAGATGCGCCACGTACCGGTCGAGTTTGCGACCGATGCGAGGCGGGCGTTGCTCGCACACCCGTGGCCGGGAAACGTGCGCGAGCTCGACAACGCGATGCAGCGTGCCCTGATCCTGCAGGAGGGTGTCCTGATATCCGCGCAGCACCTGCGTCTGGAGCCTCTGGCGGGCAGCGTCCTGCGTACGCCGGCCGCAGGCCGCGAGGCCAGGGTCGAACCCGGCGCGACAACGGCTGCCTGCAGTGCACCCGCCGATCATGCCGCGCTGAGCGATGATCTGCGGGCGCGTGAATTCCAGCTCATCGTCGACATGCTGCGCGATACGCGAGGCAGTCGCAGCGGCGCAGCCGAACGGCTCGGAATCAGCGCGCGTACGCTGCGCTACAAGCTGGCGCGCCTGCGTGAAAGCGGTTTCGATGTGGACGCCGCGGTGCGCGGCTCGCGGCCTCTGGCCGAGGCCAGGTGAGCGGTCGGTCTCAACCGGCCTCGGCGTGCGTGCCGTCGGCGATCGAGCGCAGCGTCTCGACGTCGGTGATGGTGATTTCCTTGTTGTCCACGGCCAGTACGCCCATCTTCTGGAAGCGGCTCAACACCCGGCTTACCGTCTCGACGGTGAGCCCCAGGTAGTTGCCGATATCGGTGCGTGACATCGGCAGGCGGAAATTGGCAGCCGAGAGCTTGCGACGCTTGTTGCGTGCAGAGATGCTCAGCACCAGTGTGGCGATCCGCTGGTCGGCAGTGTTCTTGCTGAGCAGCATGAGCAGCAACTGGTCTTCGGCGATCTCCTGGCTCATGAGCTGGAAGAAGTGCCGCTGCAGGCTGGGCAGTCGCTGGCTGAGTTCGCCGAGCTTGTCGAACGGGATCTCGCAGACCGCAGCGGTCTCCAGCGCTCGCGCGGAGCTTGCGTACTTGTTCTTCGCGATCCCGTCCATGCCGACGACTTCGCCGGGAAAATAGAAACCGGTGACCTGCTCCTGCCCGCTGTCGGTGATCGCGTAGGCCTTGACGCTGCCGGAGCGCACGGCGAACACCGAGGTGAACGGCTGGTCCTGACGGTAGAGGTGTTCACCCTTCTGCAGGGGACGATTGCGGTGGATGATCTCGTCGAGTTGCTCGACCTCGTGCAGATCCAGGGCGAGCGGCAGGCAGATTCCGTTCAGGCGGCAATTGGTACAGCTGATCTGACGGTCGTGGGGGCAGCGCGTGTCCGCACCGTCCGGGCTTCGTGTGTTCAACACTTCACTCACTGCGTACCCCGCCGCCACCGGCACTGCCGCTGCCTCGTTGGCGAGTATAAGGCAGACCCGGTGTCCGTGGGCAACCACGGCGAGAGGTTGTCGCTGCTGGCGTGCGGAGGACGGCGGGCGGGCGAGGCGAAGGGATGCTCAGATCGTGCGCGAGAAGCGCTGCCGGGATGGGTCCAGGTAGGCGTCGAAGACCATGCAGATGTTGCGTACCAGCGGCCGGCCGGCGGCTGTCACGCCAATGCGGTTGCCTTCGCCAGCGACCAGGCCCTCGCGCTCCATTCCAGCGATGATCCGCATTTCGCGTGCGAAGTGGCGCCGGAAATCCACACCGTGGCGGGCACCGGTCTCTTCGATGTCGATGTTCATGCGGCAGATCAGTTGCATGATCACGTCGCGGCGCAGGATGTCCTCGGCGCTGAGCCGCAAGCCGCGGCGCACCGGCAGCCTGCCTTGCTGCAGCAGGGCGTGGTATGCGTCGACGTCCGTCACGTTCTGGCAGTAGAGGTCGTTGGTGCTGCTGATCGCAGACACCCCGATGCCGAGCAGTTCCGGTGCGAGCCGGGTCGAATAGCCCTGGAAGTTGCGCTGCAGCGTGCCGTCGTGCAGCGCCCGTGCAAGCTCGTCGTCCGGCCTGACGAAATGATCCATCCCGACGTAGATATAGCCGGCGTCGGTGAGGGTGTCGGTGATCGTGTGCAGCACTTCGAGCTTGTCGTCGGCGCTCGGCAACTGCATGCGGTCGATGCTGCGCTGGTTGCTGAAAACCTCGGGCAGATGCGCGTAGCTGTAGCACGAGATGCGGTCGGGCGAGAGCGCGAGCACCCCGGCGAGCGTCTGCTCCATCGATGCCTGGCTCTGCAGCGGCAGGCCGTAGATCAGGTCGAAGCTGAGCGACTTGAAACGGTGCTCGCGCACCGATGCGACCAGTCGCTCGACCATCTCGAAGGGCTGGATGCGGTTGACGGCGCGCTGCACGGCGGGATTGAAGTCCTGGATGCCCATGCTGAGGCGGTTGAAGCCCAACCCTTTCAGCAGGGCGAGTGTGCTGCCGTCCACGGAGCGTGGATCGAGCTCGATCGAGTAGTCGCGCTCCGGCGAGTCGATCAGCAGGAAGTGCTTGGCCAGCACGTGCATCAGTTGCGTGAGTTCGGCAGGACTGAGGTAGGTCGGTGTGCCACCGCCCCAGTGGAGCTGGGTGACGCGCCGGCGCCGGTCGAAGTGGGGTGCGAGCAGCTCGATTTCCTGCTCCACGGCGCCGATGTAGCGTTCGGCAACGTCCGGATCAGGCGTGACGACCTTGTTGCAGGCGCAGTAATGACAGATGTTGCGACAGTAGGGGATGTGCACATAGAGCGACAGCGGCCCGATCACCGGCGGGCGCTCGTGCAGGTAGCGTTCGTAGTCGCCCGAGCCGAAGCCCTCGCTGAACTGCACCGCGGCAGGGTACGAGGTGTAGCGCGGGCCGGCGACGTCGTACTTGCGGATCAGCGCCGGATCCCAGCGGATACGTGCGTCGATTTCGTGCGGGATGGTCTGCATGGCGATGGTCACTGCCGGGGCGGTACGTCTGTTCCCGAATGCGTGCAGTGTACGCACTCGGGGCGCGGGTGCGTTTGATGCACGTCAACCGCTCGGGGGCGGGTATCGGCATGCAGTGATTGCTGCTGGAATCAGCCCTGATGGTGGGCGTGGACACCGTACGTCGGCAGCAGCACTGCGGCGAGGGTCCATACGCCAAACGCGATGACCGTGATTCCGGCCAGGCGTCGCAGCCCGCGTCGCTGCAGCATGCGTCGCAACGCATCGCCGAAGACCCCGCTCGCGAGCACGGCCGGCAGGGTTCCGGCCCCGAAAGCCAGCATCAGCACGGCGCCACGTGCGGCGCTGCCGGAGGCGCTCGCCCAGGCCAGCGTGCTGTAGACGAGGCCGCAGGGGAGCCAGCCCCAGAACAGCCCCGCGAGCAGCGCCTTGTCCAGGCGATCCACCGGCAGCAATCGTGCGGCGAAGCGCTGCAGGCGCGCCCATACGCCGTAGCCTGCGCGCTCCAGCAGCGCGAGTGCATTGAACCAGCCAGCGAGCGAGCAACCCATCAGTACCAGCAGCAGACCGGCCACGATCCGCAGCGCGCGCATCCCGCCGCTGCCGGCGATTCCCCCGGCGACACCGGCGAACACGGCACCGAGCAGCGCGTAGCCGAAGATGCGCCCGGCGTTGTAGCCGCCGAGCAGCAGGTAGCGGCGGGCGCTGGAGGTGCCCGGCCCGAGCGCGAACGCGAGTGCAGCGCTGATGCCGCCGCACATGCCAATGCAATGCGTGCTGCCGAGCAGTCCGAGCACGAAGGCAGTGGCGATCTCGGGTGAGTGCTGCACGTGCTCAATCGCCGTTGCGGGGCGAATCGGTACGCTGTGGTGTGGTACGCGGCTCGCCCGGCTCCTCGTCCTCGAACAGGATGCTGTGCGCTGCCTTGTCGAGATCGTCGAACTGCCCGTTGTTGACCGACCACAGGTAGGCCGCGACTGCGATGGCGAGCAGCACTACGGTTACCGGGATCAGGATGTAGATGCTATCCATCGGCCTCGGCGCACTCTGCTGCGGCGGTGGGGGAGGCATCGTTGCGCAGTCGCAGCGCGTTGGCAATCACCACCAGCGAACTCGCGGTCATGCCGATCGCGGCCAGCCACGGGGGTACCAGTCCGGCCGCCGCGAACGGAATCGCGGCAGCGTTGTAGCCGATCGCCCACACGACGTTCTGGCGGATCACCGTGCCAGACTGGCGTGCCTTCGCCAGCGCTTGCGGTATGCGCCACAGATCGCCGGCAAGCAGCATGCAGTCGGCGTTCGCACGGGCGATATCGGCTGCGTTGGCCAGCGCGATCGAGACCCCGGCGCCGGCCAGTACCGCCACATCGTTGACACCATCACCGACCATCACGACGCGCCGCCCCGATGCCTCCAGCGCGCGCACGCGTTCCAGTTTCTGCTCCGGCGACTGGCGTGCGTGCCAGCCTTCGACGCCGAGCCGTGCGGCGACGCGCGCGACTTCCGGTGCCGAGTCGCCGCTCAGCAGCAGGCAGTGGATGCCCCCGCGCTGCAGGCACCCGATCACCGCGTGTGCTTCCGGGCGCAAGGTGTCGGCGAGCCGGAACCGGGCCAGTGCGTGCCCCGCGCTGGCGAGCACGATCCAGTGCTCTGCATCCTGCTCCGCGTGCTGTTCGCCGAGCGCGAACGCCGCGTGCCCGATGCGGTAGTGCCTGCCTGCGACCCGGCCTTCCAGGCCGCCGCCGGGCCAGGCGCGAAACGCCTCGACGGGTGCGCGCGGCAGCGCCGCGAAGGCGCCGGCGATCGGATGCGCAGACAGCGCCTCGAGTCCGGCTGCGACGCGCAGGCATTCGTCACGGTCGGCTCCGGCTTCGATGCGCACCTGTTCGAGTCGCACCTTGCCGGTGGTCAGCGTGCCGGTCTTGTCGAACACGATCGTATCGGCCGCTGCCAGAGCGCCGAGCGCGTGTCCGCGCGTGACCAGGAATCCGCGCGTGCGCAACGCGGCGACGGCGGTGGTGACTGCCGCCGGTGTGGCGAGCGACAGCGCGCACGGGCAGCTCACCACCAGCACCGACAGCACGATCGCGAGCGCACGCGCGCCGTCGTGCTGCAGCCACCACCAGCCGGCGAGCGCTGCCAGCACGATCACGCCGAGCACGAACCAGCGGGCGGAACGATCGGCGAGTTGTACGCTGCGCGGCTTTTCACGCTGCGCACGATCGACCAGTGCGAGCACCGTGCCGATGCGTGAACCGAGTCCGGTGGCCTCGACGCGCAGCGTCAGCGCGCCGTCGGTGTTCAGGGTGCCGGCGCTGACCCGATCGCCGGGCCGCCTGGCAACGGGCAGTGCTTCCCCGCTGAGACTCGACTCGTCCACGCTGGACTCACCGCTGACGATCGTGCCGTCGGCAGGAATCGCCTCCCCCGGGCGTACCAGCACCAGGTCGTCACGTGCGAGGCGCCCGACCGGTATCAGTTCGTGACTGCCGTCGGCACCGACACGCGTGGCCGCAGCCGGAACCAGCGACAGCACGTTGCCACCGGCAAGACCGGCCCGGTGGCGTGCGCGCATCTCGAGGTAGCGCCCGAGCAGCACGAAGAAGGTGAACATCGCGACCGAGTCGTAGTACACGGCGTCACCACCGGTGACGGTGACCCAGACGCTCGCGACAAAGGCGAGACCGATCGCGAGTGCGATCGGCAGGTCCATGCCAGGCGCGAAGTGGCGCAAACCGCGCAGCGCACCCTTGAAGAACGGCTGTGCCGAATAGGCGACCACCGGGATGCAGAGCACCAGGCTGATCCAGCGCAGGTAGTCGCGATAGACGACTTCCATACCGCTGAAATCACCCGCATAGAGGGCGATCGCGAACATGCCGATCTGCATCTGCACGATGCCGGCGAGCCCCATGCGCCGCAGTGCAGCACGTTGTTCGGTCTGCGTGTTCTGCTGGCGTGCCGAGCCGAGAAAAGGGTGGGGGTTGTAGCCGAGTTCGCGGATATGACCCATCAGCTCGCTGAGCGCCAGCTCATCGGGGTGCAGCCGCACACTCGCGCGTTGTTCGGCCAGGTTGACGTTCACGCCGAGTACGCCGGGCTGGCGCTGCAGATGATGCTCGATCAGCCAGGTGCAGGCAGCACAGCTCACACCACCAACGGCGAGTTCGACCCGTTGCACTCCCGAGGCTTCGTCGATCACGAAGCCGGACTGGGCAGCGGGGTCGTCGAATACCGCGTACTCGCGTGCTCCTGCGCCGGTATCCGCAGGACCGGGCGCGGTGGCGTCACGGTGGCGGTAGTAACCTGCCAGGCCGCTGCCGGTGATCAGGCTCGCGACTGCAGCGCAGCCTGCGCAGCACATCGGTTGACGCGCACCGTCGATCTCGACGTGGAAGTCGCTTCCCGGCGGTACCGGCAGTCCACAGTGGAAACACGCCGTGTGCATGCCGTCAGTCGGTGTCCAGGTGCGTGACCCTGACGGCTGCGGTGGCGGGTTGCAGGGTGCCGCGCAATTGCCAGCTCCTGCCGTCGGCTGCTGCATGTTCGAGCAGCAGGTAGCGCTTGCCTTCCAGTGGTGTGCTTGCCCGGGCGCGGAACACACCGTTGCCGGCGGCGAGCAGGGTCAGCGTTTCGTCGCGTGTGGCGTCGGTCGGGTGTTCGATCGTGAGCACGACTCGCTGCAGATCATCGTCCGCACCCTGCAGCCGCAGCTCCACTGCCCGCGTTGCTCGCTCGTAGCGCAGTTCGGCAGCAAGTCCGGCGGCGCGCGCGCGTGCTCCGTCGTCGAGACGACGGTTGATCGCCAGCCCCTCGCGGTAGTAGTCGTCGCGTACCAGCGCATCGTCGTTCGTGAACGCCAGCCATACCGTGGCCATCGAGGCGATCACGGTGGAGGCGGGCAGCAGGATCAGCAGCCAGGGCCAGCCCTGGCGATACCAGGGGAGCGGGGTCGTCATCGCACCGGACCCGGACCGAGGAAGCGGCTGTCGGCGCTTGCGCCTGCCGGCGCATCGCTGCTGGCGTTGACCGTGAACACGATCGGTACCGAACGGCTGCCACCGAGGCGTTCGCGTGGCGCCCGCACCGCGACCGGCAGCGCAAACACTTCGCCGGATGCCAGCGATACCTCGGTGCGACCCTCGATCGCGGCGTCCGCAAGCCCTTCGACACCGACCCGGTAGCTCTGAGTCGCTTCGCTCATGTTGCGGATCTTCAGCGTATAGACGTTCTCGATCATGCCACTGCCGACTTCACGGAACAGTTGGCCGCGTTCGCGGATCACGTCGACACCGACCGGCACTCGCGTCAGCAGCATGGTCAGGAACACCCCGGTCATTGCCAGCAGCGCCGTCGAGTAGCCGAGCAGGCGTGGTCGCAGTATCCGGGCAGGACGGCCTTCGAGCGCGTTTTCGGTCGTGTAGCGGATCAGGCCGCGCGGATAGTTCATGCGGTCCATCACCGAGTCGCAGGCGTCGATGCACAGCGCACAGGTGATGCACTCGTACTGCAGACCGTTGCGGATGTCGATCCCGGTCGGGCAGACCTGCACGCAGAGTTCGCAGTCGATGCAGTCACCGAGCCCGGCCGCGCGTGGGTCGCTGTTGCGCCGGCGCGAGCCGCGTGGCTCGCCGCGTGCCGCATCGTAGGACACGATCAGCGTGTCGGGGTCGAACATGACGGCCTGGAAGCGCGCGTAGGGGCACATGTGCATGCACACCTGCTCGCGCAGCCAGCCGGCGTTGATGTAGGTCGCGAGCGTGAAGAACATCACCCACAGGTACGCCCACATGTGCGCCTGCGCCAGCGGCAGCTCGATCACGAGATCGCGTATCGGGGTGAAGTAGCCGACGAAGGTGATGCCGGTGAACAGCGAGACGCCGAACCACAGCGCGTGCTTCTGCAGCTTGCGTCGCAGCTTGTCGAGGCTCCACGGCGCCTGGTCGAGGCGGATGCGCTGGTTGCGTGTGCCCTCGCTGAACTGCTCGGCCCACATGAAGATGCTGGTCCAGACCGTCTGCGGGCAGGTGTAGCCGCACCATACGCGGCCGGCGAACACCGTGACCGTGAACAGCGCGAACGCCCCGATCACCAGCAGCCACGCGAGCAGCGGTGCATCCTGCGGCCAGAACGTGATCGCGAGGATATGGAACTTGCGCGTCGGCAGGTCGAACCAGATCGCCTGGCGGCCGTCCCACTGCAGCCACGGGCCACCGAAGTACATGATCAGCAGTGGCCAGCCCGTGTACAGGCGCAGGCGCTGGAAGAAGCCCTCGACCTTGCGTGTGTAGATGCGTTCGCGCTTCTCGTAGAGGTCGAGTTCGCCGACCTCCGCCGGTGCGAGATCGGTGACCGGGATCCGCTCGCCGCTCATTGCGACAGGCTGTACACGTAGGCAGCGACCAGACGGACCTTGTCGGCATTCAGGGTCTGGCCGAACGCCGGCATCCGGCCGTTGCGACCGTCACGGAGCGTGCGCTCGATCGTCGCCTGATCGCCACCGTAGAGCCAGGTCGTGTCGCCGAGGTTCGGTGCGCCGAGCATCGGATTGCCTTTGCCCTCGGGGCCGTGGCAGGCGCTGCAGAACGTCGCGAACTGCTGTGCACCGGCCTGCGCCTCGGCACCTGCAGCCTGCGGATCGGAAAGGCTCAGCACGTAGCGCGCCACATTGCGTACACCCTCCTCGCCAAGCGCCGCACCCCATGCCGGCATCGCTGCCACGCGGCCGTTCACGATCGTGGTGTGGATCGTGTCCGCATCACCGCCCCAGATCCAGTCCTTGTCGGTCAGGTTCGGAAAACCTTGTGCACCACGTGCATCGGCGCCGTGGCACTGGGCGCACTCGGTCGCGAAGATGCGCTGCCCCATGCGTACCGCCTGTGGATCGGCTGCGATATCGGCGATCGCCTTGTCGCGATACGCGGCGAAGATCGGCTCGTACTTCTGCTCGGCCTCCGCGACCTCGCCCTCCCACTGACCCACGCCGGACCAGCCGAGCAGGCCGGGGAAATTGCCGAGGCCGGGGAACGCGACCAGATAGCCGATCGCGAACACGATCGTCGCCACGAACAGGTACAGCCACCATGCCGGCAACGGGTTGTCGTATTCCTCGATGCCGTCGTAGACGTGCCCGGTCTTGGCCTGCGAGTCGGCCGGCCGCGTGCGGTTGCCGAACAGCAGCAGCGCCGTCGCGATGATCGTGATCACCGTCAGGACGATGATGTAGCCACTCCAGAAACTAGTCATCGTTTCCACCTTTGCTGCTTGCTTGCGGTTCGTCGGCGAACGGCAGTTGTGCCGCCTCCTCGAATCGCTGTTTGCGCTTGTCGCTCCACGCCCAGATGCATACGCCGATGAATGCGATCATCGCGAGTACCGTGCCGAGCCCGAGCAGAGTGCCTCTGTCCATGCTGTCGCCTCAGCGAGTGCTCTTGATCAGCGTGCCCAACTGTTGCAGGTACGCCAGTACCGCGTCGATTTCCTTCTTTCCGGCGACCGCGGCCTCGGCGCCCGCAATGTCCTCGTCGGTGTACGGAACACCGAGGATGCGCAGCGCCCGCATCTTGCCGGCGATATGGCGGTTGTCGACGTCGTTGTCGAACAGCCACGGGAATCCGGGCATGTTCGATTCGGGTACCACGTCGCGTGGATTGAACAGGTGGGCACGGTGCCAGTCGTCGCTGTAGCGCTCGCCGACGCGCGCCAGATCCGGGCCGGTACGCTTCGATCCCCACAGGAACGGGTGGTCGTAGACGAACTCGCCGGCCACCGAGTAGTGACCGTAGCGCTCGGTCTCGGCACGCAGCGGGCGGATCATCTGCGAATGGCAGACATTGCAGCCTTCGCGGATGTAGATATCACGTCCCTCGAGCTGCAGTGCGCTGAGTGGTTTCAACCCGGCGACCGGCTCCGTGGTCTGTTTCTGGAAGAACAGCGGAACGATTTCGACCAGGCCGCCGAAACTGATCGCCACGATGATCAACACGATCATCAGGCCGATGTTTTTCTCGATTTTCTCGTGCTGCATCACACGTTCTCCTCAGGCGGGCTGGACACTGGGTTCGGCGATCGCGGCACCACCCGGTGCGACCGTCTTCCAGGTGTTCCATGCCATCACGACCATGCCGAGCAGGAACATGCTGCCGCCGATCAGGCGTACGTAATATCCCGGGTAGCTGGCAGCAACCGATTCGGCGAAGCTGTAGGTGAGCGTGCCGTCGGCGTTGTACGCACGCCACATCAGCCCCTGCATGATGCCGTTCACCCACAGCGCGGCGATGTAGAGCACGGTGCCGATCGTCGCCAGCCAGAAATGCAGGTTGATCGCGCCGACGCTGTACATCTGCTTGCGTCCCCACAGTGGCGGGATCAGGTGGTAGATCGCACCGATCGTGACCATCGCGACCCAGCCGAGCGCACCGGAATGCACGTGTCCGATCGTCCAGTCGGTGTAGTGCGACAGCGAGTTCACGGTCTTGATCGACATCATCGGACCTTCGAACGTCGACATGGCGTAGAACGACAGCGAGACGATCAGAAAGCGCAGCGTCGGGTCGGTGCGCAGCTTGTGCCACGCGCCGGAAAGCGTCATCACGCCGTTGATCATGCCGCCCCAGCTCGGCGCGAGCAGGATCAGCGACATCACCATGCCGAGGCTCTGCGCCCAGTCGGGCAGCGCGGTGTAGTGCAGGTGGTGCGGTCCGGCCCACATGTAGATCGCGATCAGCGCCCAGAAGTGCACGATCGAGAGTCGGTACGAGTACACCGGACGCTCGGCCTGCTTGGGCACGAAGTAGTACATGATGCCGAGGAAACCGGCAGTCAGGAAGAAGCCGACCGCGTTGTGTCCGTACCACCACTGCACCATCGCGTCGATGGTACCCGGGTAGATCGAATAGGACTTGGTCAGGCTGACCGGAATCGCGAGGCTGTTGACCACGTGCAGCACGGCGATCGTGATGATGTAGGCGCCGAAGAACCAGTTCGCCACGTAGATGTGCGAGGTCTTGCGGCGCGCGATCGTGCCGAAATACACGATCGCGTAGGCGACCCACACCAGCGTGATCAGGACGTCGATCGGCCACTCGAGCTCGGCGTATTCCTTGGAAGAGGTATACCCGAGCGGCAGCGTGATCGCCGCCAGTACGATCACCAGTTGCCAGCCCCAGAACACGAAGCTCGCCAGGCCATCCGAAATCAGCCGCGCCTGGCAGGTGCGCTGCACCACGTAGAACGAGGTCGCGAACAGGGCCGAGCCACCGAACGCGAAGATCACCGCGTTCGTATGCAGCGGGCGCAGACGCCCGAAGTGGAACCACTGGGAGTCGAAGTTGAGTTGCGGGAACGCCAGCTGGGCAGCGATCACCACGCCGACCAGCATCCCGACCAGGCCCCAGACCACGGTCATGATCGTGAATTGCCGGACGACCTTGTAGTTGTAGACCGGATGTTCGACTGCTGTTGAATGCGTCATTGCGTTTTCCGTATATGACTGAAGGTGCGGGAGTCGCCCGCACCAACCCCCGCCACGATCGTGGCGTGTCGGTTGCTGTCTTGTGGACTCCCCCTGCCGACGCGATTCTAGCAAGATTCGTCGGGGCATTGTGCATGCCGATCGCCCGGATTCACGGCTGGCTCAGCGCACCCAGCTGTGCCAGCAGCGTGTCGCGCGTCGCGCCGAGTTCGGCCAGCCGTGCGCGCTCGCGCTCGACCACCGCGGGCGGTGCCTTCGCGGTGAAACCCGTGTTGGCGAGGCGTGCGTCGAGGCGTTCGATTTCCTGTTCGAGCTTGCCGGCCTCGCGCGTGAGTCGTTCGCGTTCGGCCGCGACGTCGATCAGACCTGCCAGCGGCACCAGCAGTTCGAGCTGCCCGACCACCTGGGTGGCGGCCGGCGGCGCCTCGGCGCCATCGATCCACGCGCTGCCGGCGAGTCGTGCCAGCGCGTGCAGCAGCACGCGATGCTCGCCGAGGCGGCGGTGATCGTCCGCCGTGCCGTTACGCACCAGCAGCTGCAGTGCCTTCCCCGGTGCGATGCCGAGCTCGCCACGGATGTTGCGCACCGCGACGATGACCTGCTGCAGCCAGCCGATGTCGGCGGCGGCCACCGCGTCGATCTGCTGCGGATCGGCTACCGGGTACGGTGCCAGCATCACGGTGGGGCCGGGGCGACCCGCGAGTGGAGCGACACGCTGCCAGATCTCTTCGGTGATGAACGGAATGAACGGGTGTGCGAGGCGCAGCAAGGTTTCCAGCACCGAGAGCAGCGTGCGCCGCGCGATGCGCGCCTGCCCGGCGTCACCCGCGGTGCCCAGCACCGGCTTGACCAGTTCGAGGTACCAGTCGCAGTAGTCGTTCCAGGTGAACTCGTACAGCGCCTGGGTAGCCAGGTCGAAGCGAAATCCTGCCAGCGCGCGCTCCACCTCGCTGATCGTCTGCTGCAGCCGCGAGACGATCCAGCGGTCGGGCAGCGACAGCGCGATGGCGCTCTCGCCCGGTTGTGCGCAGTCCTTGCCTTCGGTGTGCATCAATACGAAGCGTGCCGCGTTCCACAGCTTGTTGCAGAAGTTGCGGTAGCCTTCGAGCCGCCCCATGTCGAACTTGATGTCGCGGCCGGTGGAGGCAAGCGCACACAGCGTGAAGCGCAGCGCATCGGTACCGTGCGCGCGGATGCCTTGCGGGTATTCCCGCCGAGTCGCGGTGGCGATCGTCTGCGCGAGCTGCGGCTGCATCATGCCGGCGGTGCGCTTGGCGACCAGCGCCTCCACATCGATGCCGTCGATCAGGTCGAGCGGATCGATCACGTTGCCTTTGGACTTCGACATTTTCTGGCCGTGCTCGTCGCGGATCAGCCCGGTCACGTAGACCTTGCGAAACGGCACGTCGCCGATGAACTTCAGGGTCATCATCACCATGCGTGCGACCCAGAAGAAGATGATGTCGAAACCGGTGACCAGCACATCGGTGGGGTGGAAGCTGCGCAGCTCCGCGGTGTCCCGTGGCCAGCCGAGCGTGGAGAAGGTCCACAGCGCAGAGGAAAACCAGGTGTCGAGCACGTCGGCGTCCTGGCGCAGCGCCAGTTCGCCCAGCCCGTGCACGGTGCGAACCTCGGCCTCGCTGCGTCCGACGTAGACGTTGCCGGCGTCGTCGTACCAGGCCGGGATCTGGTGGCCCCACCAGAGCTGGCGTGAAATGCACCAGTCCTGGATCTCGCGCATCCACGCGAAGTAGGTGTTCTCCCACTGCCTGGGCACGAACTCGATGCGCCCGTCCTCTACGGCGCGTACTGCGGGTTCGGCAAGCGCCCGGGTCGCGACGAACCACTGGTCGGTCAGATAGGGCTCGATCACCACGCCGGTGCGGTCGCCGCGCGGCACCTTGAGGCGGTGCTTCTCGGTCTTCGCCAGCAGCCCGAGGGCGTCGAGATCCGCCACGATGCGCTCGCGGGCCGCGAAGCGATCCATGCCGCGATACGCAGGCGGTGCGTTGTCGTTCAGCGCCGCGTCGATCGTGAACAGATTGATCGCCTCGAGGTTGTGGCGCGTGCCGACCTCGTAGTCGTTGAAGTCGTGTGCCGGCGTGATCTTCAGGCAACCGGTGCCGAACGCGGGGTCCACGTACGTGTCGGCGATCACCGGGATCATGCGTTCGGCGAGCGGCAGCCGCACGCTGCGCCCGACCAGGTGACGGTAGCGTTCGTCGTCAGGATGCACCGCGACCGCGACGTCGCCGAGCATCGTCTCGGGGCGGGTGGTCGCGACCACCAGCGCGTCGCTGCCGTCGGCCAGCGGGTAGCGCAGATGCCACAGATGGCCGTCTTCCTCTTCCTGCACGACCTCGAGGTCGGAGATCGCGGTGTGCAGTTTCGGATCCCAGTTCACGAGGCGCTTGCCGCGGTAGATCAGTCCTTCCTCGTACAGCCGCACGAACACCTCGCGCACGGCTGCGGAGAGATCCGGATCCATCGTGAAGCGTTCGCGTGACCAGTCGACCGAGTTGCCGAGGCGGCGCTGCTGGCGCGTGATCGTGCCGCCGGAGTGTTCCTTCCACTCCCACACCCGGCGCGTGAACGCCTCACGGCCGAGCGTGAGGCGATCCGTGCCTTCGGCAGCGAGCAGACGCTCGACGACCATCTGGGTCGCGATGCCGGCATGGTCGGTGCCACCCTGCCACAGCGTGTTGCAGCCACGCATGCGCTGATGGCGGATCAGCGCGTCCATGATCGTCTGCTGGAATGCATGCCCCATGTGCAGGCTGCCGGTCACGTTCGGTGGTGGAATCACGATGCAGTACGGCGTCCCGCTTCCGCCCGGGCGGAAATAGCCGTGGCTTTCCCACTGTTCGTACCAGCGGTTCTCGATCTGCTCCGGGCTGTAGGTCTTGTCCATGGTTCCGGTTCTTGGCTCGCGGTGCTCGCTCGGACCCGCGATGTGGATGAAGCGGCGATTCTAGGTGGCCCCGTCTTCAGGCGCCAAACGGGCCCTGGCGTGCTCCTGCAGGCGTGTGCGCAGTTCGGCTTCGATCACGGGCAGCCATTGGGCAAGCAGCTCGTCGACGAGACAGGCCACGGCGTCGTCGGAAATCGGCGCGACCTTGTCCGCCGCGACGGAGGGTCCGTCCGCTTGCGCCGCCGCGCTGACTTCGACGACGTCGCTCAGTACCGGGATGCGCGGATCCTCGCCCGGTGCGATCTCCTGCCATGCACTCTCCAGCGCGGCGCTCAGCGAGTCCAGCTCGTCGAGCAGCTCGCGGCGCGTGTTCTCCTGCTCAGGGTTCACGGGCGTCTCCCCCGTGCAGATGCTGGAGGTCGTGGTGGGCGAGCGGATAGCCGCGTTCCTTGTAGAAACGCCAGCGTTCGCGACTGGCGGCGCGCAGCGCCGGGTCGTCGAGCACGATCTCGGCGACACGTTCGAAGCGCCCGAACAGCGGCGGCACGCTCTGCGTCAGGTTGATCAGTACGTCATGGTGGTCGGAGCGTTCCTCGCCCCAGCCGATCAGCACCGGCGCCGGTTCGCGGGCGGCCACGTCGATGCGCCGGTGGGGGACGAAGCTGGTGTCGCGAAACGACCACAGCAGCGCATCGATCGCTGCAGCCTCGTCGGCGTCGCTGGCGTGCACGTGTACCTGGCAGCCCTCGCGGAACGCCTTCTCCGCGAGCCGGCAGGCGAAGCTCAGCTTGCCGTGCGGTTCGGCGACCGGCAGCAGATAGAAGTCGATCCGGGTCACTCGCCGGCACTCTTGCGGGATTTTCCCGGCGAACCCGCACGGTCGAGCAGATAGCGCGTGAGCAGCGCCACCGGGCGACCGGTGGCCCCCTTGCTGGCGCCCTGTTCCCATGCAGTTCCCGCGATATCGAGGTGCGCCCAGCATTGCTCGCGCGTGAAGCGGGCGAGGAAGCACGCGGCCGTGACGCTGCCGGCACCCGGTCCGCCCACGTTCGCCACATCGGCGAAGTTGCTCTTCAACTGCTCCTGGTAGTCTTCCCACAGCGGCATTCGCCAGGCACGGTCGTGCGTGGCTTCGCCCGCGGCGAGCAGTTGTGCTGCCAGTTCTTCGTCGTTGCTGAACAGTCCGCTGGCGTGCTTGCCAAGGGCAACCACGCAGGCTCCGGTCAGCGTGGCGATATCGACCAGCGAGCGCGGCTTGAAGCGCCGTGCGTAGGTCAGCGCATCGCAGAGGATCAGGCGGCCTTCGGCGTCGGTGTTCAGGACCTCGATCGTGGTGCCTGCCATGCTTTTCACGACATCACCCGGGCGTGTCGCGCTGCCGCTCGGCAGGTTTTCGGCCGCAGCGACGATGCCGACGACGTTGAGCCGTGGCTGCAGCGTCGCGATCGCCTCGAGCGTGCCGAGCACGCTTGCCGCGCCGCACATGTCGAACTTCATCTCGTCCATCCCGGCTCCCGGCTTCAGGCTGATGCCGCCGGAGTCGAAGGTGATCCCCTTGCCGACCAGTACGTGGGGCCGTTCGTCGCGCGCCGCACCACGGTACTCGAGCACGATCAGCCTGGCCGGTTCGCGGGTCCCCGCAGTCACGGACAGCAAGGCACCCATGCCGAGTGAGGCCATCTTCTTTTCGTCGAGTACCCGGCAGGTGAGCTTCCGGTGCCCCTCTGCGAGTGCGCGTGCCCGGTCTGCGAGGTGGCCTGGCGTGCAGATGTTCGGCGGCAGGTTGCCGAGTTCGCGGGCCAGGCTGGTACCGGTCGCGATCGCATGGCCCTCGGCGAGTGCGCGCACGGTGCTGGCAGCGGGTCTGGTGGTGCTTGCGAAGACGATCTTGTGCAGGCGTGGCGCAGGGTCGGGCTTCGACAGGGTGTGGGTGTAGCGGTACGCGCTGGCGCCGGCGAGCAGCGCGAGTTGCAGGGCCTGTGTGTTGCGTTCGCGCTCCGTTGACGCAAGATCGTCCAGCACGAAGGTGGCGTCGCTGGTGCCACTTGCCTGCAGCACCGACAGCGCATGCTGGAGCATCTTGCGCAAGGCCGTCGTATCGGGCTGGTGCGGGTCGCCGCAGCCGAGCAGCAGCACGCGCGGGGCTGCGATTCCAGGCACCTCGTGCAGCAGCAGGCTCTTGCCGGCGGCACCGCTGAAATGCTCGTTGCGAATCAGCCGCTTCAGCGCTCCCCCCGCGGCATCGTCGACGCCGGCCGTGGTGCCACAGGGTTTGCCGCCATCGGCTACCGGCAGTACCAGGCAGCCGCAGCGCTCGGCAGCGGCATCCTTGACGTGTCGGGTCGTGATTTCCATCGGAACTCCTGCCTGATTGCGCGGGCATTTGTGTTGGCGGCGGATTATAGGGGGTGTCGCAAAAGCTTGCAGGGCGTGTGGCGCAGGGATGCGGCGCTCGAGCCTGCAGGGATGCATTTACGGCGTCCCACCGGTGTGAAGGCATCGCCGCGCTCTGCCTGTATGCGCGCTGCCTGTATCGACGATCGGGGACCTTTGCGACAGTGTCGCTTCAGCGCCGCTTTGGCAGCAGCACCACGCGGGTTCCCGAGCAGCGGTCGTGCCAGGTGCAGCCATCGCGATCGATCAGCGCCCACCAGTAGCCGGCGCCGAAAGCCAGCAGCGACAGCGTGGCACATCCCAGGCGCAGCAACGCCTGGCGCCACGTGATGGCGGCCCCCGAGGGTTGCTGTACGCGTAGCCGCCAGGTCTGCATGCCGAGTGTCTGGCCCGACCGCGTCCAGCACCAGCCGAAGAACAGCACGGTTGCCAGCGTGAGCACGAGTTGCAGCAACGGACCGGAGGCGGCCGCCGTGCCGCTGGTCTGGACCGCATCGGTACCGATCAGTGCGACACGTACGAAGACGGCCAGCGCAGTGGCGCACCACGTGACGGCAAACAGCAGGAAGCTGTCGTAGAGCATCGCTGCGAGGCGCCGTGCAAGCCCCGGCGTGCTCGTCTCGGGCGGGTCGGATGGAGTGCTGCTCATGCTAGTATCGCGCCGGCGTCGAGTATTGCCCGCAGCCGTGGCCGGCGGGTCGGATCCGGCGCACGTTACCAAAAGGTAAGTGCGGCGCAAAACGCCGTTCAGTCCTGCCCCGGCACAATTTCCTGCAGGATGGTTGCGTGCAGGGGCGAGCGGATGGACAGGCTGGTGGCGCTACGGCGTGCCCGGGAGGGCGACACGATGCGGATTCTGGTGATCGAGGACGACGTGAGCGTGCAGGAGTACATCGCGCGCGGCCTGCGCGAGAGCGGCTTCACGGTGGACCAGACCGGCGATGGCAAGGACGGCCTGTTGCGTGCAAGCACCGAGAATTACGACGCGCTCGTCGTCGACCGCATGCTGCCCGGCATGGACGGGCTGTCGATCATCCGCACCCTGCGTGGAGCCGACAACAACACACCGGCGCTGATCCTCAGCGCGCTCGGCGAAGTGGACGACCGCGTGAAGGGGCTGAAGGCGGGCGGCGATGACTACCTCGTGAAGCCGTTTGCGTTTGCCGAACTGCTGGCGCGCATCGAGGTGCTGTTGCGGCGCAAGGACGCATCGTCGGCCGTCACGCGCCTGCGCGTCGCCGATCTCGAGATGGATCTGCTGTCGCACAAGGTGGTGCGCGCAGGCCGCTCGCTCAACCTGCAGCCGCGTGAGTTTCGCCTTCTCGAGTACCTGATGAAGCATGCGGGGCAGGTCGTCACGCGCACGATGCTGCTCGAGAACGTCTGGGATTATCACTTCGATCCGCAGACCAACGTGATCGACGTGCATATCAGCCGGCTGCGACAGAAGCTGGACAAGGATTTCGACCGCCCGCTGCTGAAGACCGTGCGCGGCGCGGGGTACATGCTCGATGAACCCGAGCCGGATCCTGCACACTGAAACATTCCGCTATGCGGTGCTGTACCTCACCGGGGTCAGCCTGGCGGTATTCGTCGTGCTGGCGATCGGTTATGCATGGGTCACGGTCGGCTATTTTCGTGGACTGAATGAGCTGATCGGCTCCGAGCAGCAGACCTTGGGACGCATCCATGCCGGTGGTGGCGTGGAGGCAACGGCCGCCGCGATCGGCGAGCGCGTGCAGGCGGCAAGTTTCCCGCGACTCTTCTATTTATTGGTCGACGCCGGCGGGGAAAGGATTGCCGGCAACCTCTCGCGCTGGCCGGAGCGGGTCGGCGAAGGCAAGGAATGGGTCGGGCTCGAGCACGTGCTGGAAGAGGTTTCGGGAGCGCAGGCACCGCTCGATTTCATCGGCTCCAGCACCTTTCTGGCAGACGGTTCACGCCTGCTGGTCGTGAGGCACTACAAGGACATCAGCGAGTTCCTGCGGTTGACGCTCACCGTGCTGCTGCAGGCGATGCTGGCGACGATCGTGGTCGGGGCGATCGGTGCAGCGTTGCTGGCGATGCGTCTGCAGCGCCTGATCGGCGAGGTCAACGACAGCATCGCAACGATCCTGGCGGGTGATCTCAGCCAGCGGATCCCGGTGCTCGACGACAATCGCGACGACGATTTCCGCCGCCTGATCGTCAACCTCAATCACATGCTCGACCGCATCGCGCAACTGATGGCCAACCTGCAGCAGTTGTCGGACAACATCGCGCACGATTTGCGCACACCGCTCACGCGCCTGCGCAACCGCATCGCAAGCCTGGGATCCGGAGCGGATGAGGCTCGCGACGAGGCAGTGGCGGGGATGCTGCAGGAGTCGGACGATCTGCTGGCGACATTCAACGCGTTGCTGCGCATCGCGCAGATCGAGGCCGGCAGTGCGCGCTCGGGCTTTGCGCCGACCGACGTTGCGTTGATCGTGCATGACGTGTGCGAGTTCTACGAGCCGCTGGCTGCCGAGAAGCGCCAGGCGGTGCAGCTCGACCTGCCGCCGACGTGCCCCGGCGTGTTCGATCGGGATCTGCTGTTCCAGGCCTTTGCGAACCTGCTGGACAACGCGATCAAGTACGCGCCGGTCGACGGCCACGTGGCGGTGGTGATGCGTTGTGCGCCGGAGACCGTCGAGATCGAATTCCGCGACGACGGGCCGGGCATCGCGGAGTCGGAGCGGACCCGGGTGTTCGAGCGTTTCTACCGTGTCGAGGCGAGCCGCAGCGGCTATCCGGGTAACGGACTCGGGCTGAGTCTGGTGCGCGCGGTCGGCAATCTGCACGGCGGGGCCGTCGAACTGGGCGACAATGCTCCCGGCTTGTGCGTCACGGTGCGGCTGCCGCGCCAGCCCTTGCGTGGCGAATTCACGCCGGCGGCAGCAACTCCAGCGCGCTGATGTCCGGCTGCACGCCAGCGGCTACCGCGCGCGGCTCGGCGAGCACGCTGCCCGCTGGAGCCAGCGTGAGGTGCGAGGTATCCGGTGGCTCGGGGGGCACCGGGCCCGGTGGTGAAAGCCGTGTGCCCGCTGCGTTGAGGCCGATGTGCGAGGTGTCCGGTGCCGTCGCCGTGATCTGGCGACGCTCATGGGGTGCCAGCACATCGCTTCCGACCGGTGCGAGACCCAGTTCGGGAGAGGCGGGCGCCGGCGCCGTTGCGGGGACGGCCGGGGCGGGTTGCAGGGTCACCACGGCGCCGGCGCGCTCGAGTGCGGAGCGATACCGCTCGGCGGCTGCAGCGTCCAGTCCACGCTTGAGCGTGTGGGTGCTCCCGTCGAGCAGGCGCGCCACGGTATCCGGCGTGGTCCTGAACAGTTGCGCCAGATTGCCGGCGACGACCTCGCGCGGGATTCCGGGCGCCGTTTCACCGTGGAACACGATGTCGAAGCACTGTTCTGGCATGGCTGGCAGGATTCGCTGCTGAAGGTCGTCGTGGCCGTGGGTTGCCGTGAAGTATATGTCACCGCAACGGCATGCGTGGTCGGTGTGGCAGTCGCTTTGGCATAATGAGGACCCGTTCACGACGCCCACCGGCTGGCTGCCGACGTACCGATGAATCCGCAGGAACCCGCTGTCGAAGTCATTCCGACCCAGTTTGCGGCCTCGCTGGCTCGCATGCTGAGCGAGCGTGGGATCGATCCGGCGCGCTCGATGCAGGCTGCCGGACTCGATTTCGACGTGGCCGATATCACGGCTACCGGCTACCGCAGCGAGATTCCGGCGCTTGCCTACAGCCGGCTGTATCGTTACGTGATGACCGCGCTGCAGGACGAGAGCTTCGGTCTGCACCGTGGCATGGGAATGAAGCCCGGCGCGTTCCGCATGATGTGCTACACGCTGCTCGGATGTGCGGATCTGGGGCGGGCGATCCGTCGCATGAGCGAGTTCCACGAGGTCTTCTACGACGGCCGGCTGGCACTGCAGCTGACGGTGGCGGGCGAGTCGGCGCGTCTCGCGGTGATCGTGGCGCCGGAAGCACGCATCGGTCCCGATCCGGCGGCACCGATGCCGGCTGCGGCAGCTGCCTGTGCGTTGTCGATGTGGCACCGTTTCTGTGGCTGGTTGATCGGTCATCCGCTGCCGCTGGAGCGTGTGGCGCTGAGCGGCGAGGTGCCGGCCCGCCTGGATCGTTATATGCAACTGTTCGGTTGCGAACCCGGTTTCGGCGCTGCGACGCCATCGTTCGATTTTCCTGCCGGTTATCTGGCCTACCCGCTGGTACACAACGAGGACTCGTTGCATGACTTCCTGCGTACCGCGCCGTACCAGTTGCTGATCATGCCGGCCGACCCCGGCCACCAGAGTCTGGTCGACCAGGTGCGCGCGCTGATCGGACACGATTTCAGCCGTGGCTTTCCGAGCTTCGACCGCATCACCGATTTGCTGCACATGTCGGCACCCACATTGCGCCGGCGCCTGAAGCGTGAAGGAACCACATTCCAGCAGCTCAAGGACGACTGCCGGCGCGAGGCATCGATCGACTACCTCAATCGATCCGAACTGTCGATCAACGACGTGGCGATCCTGATGGGATTCACCGACCCGAGTGCGTTCTACCGCTCGTTCAAGAAGTGGACCGGAATGACTCCCGGCGAATATCGGGCCAGCGCATCGTTGAACGCGTGCCGGTGATTGCAACTGTTAGCCCACTTTGAATCGATATGCCATTGAGGCCCCGCAGGTCTCCGGTATTCTCTGCGATCCGTAACATGTACGTCCGTGCTGCCGGTGAATTGCCGGTGAATCCGGGCGCACCAGCATTCATCGGCGGAGTTCGACATGGCGCACGACGCACTGATTTTCGACGCTATCCGTACCCCTCGCGGCAGGGGCAAGGCGGGTGGTGGTCTCTACGAGGTCAAACCGATCGACCTGCTGCTCAACCTCATGGAGGCGATCAAGCAGCGCAACGCGCTCGACACCTCGCGCGTCGAGGATCTGATCATCGCCTGCGGTGAGCCCGTCGGTGAGCAGGGACAGGACATCGCGCGTACCGCGGTGACCTATTCGAGCTGGGGTGAGGCGACTGCCGGGGTACAGATCCACCGTTACTGTGCCGGCGGACTCGATGCGGTCAACCTGGCGGCAGCCAAGGTGATGGCCGGCGTCGAGGATCTGGTTGCCGCGGGTGGCGTCGAATCGATGTCGCGTCTCGGCATCGGTGCCAGTGGCGGTGCGCAGGGCGACCCCTGGGTGGCGATGCGCAACCTGTTCGTCTCGCAGGGCGTGGGCGCCGACCTGGTCGCGACGCTGAACGGCTTCAGCCGCGAGGACGTCGACCGTTACGCGCTGATGTCGCAACAGCGCGCGTCGGCGGCACGCGCCGCGGGACGTTTTCGCTCGCTGGTGCCAGTGCGTGACATGAACGGAGTCACCATCCTCGACCACGATGAGTTGATTCGCCCCGCCACCACCCTCGAGGATCTGGCGCGGCTGAAGCCTTCGTTCGCGCAGTTCGGCGAATGGGGTCATGACGAGCTGCTGAAGTTCCGCTACCCGCAGGTCGAGGTGGTGGAACACGTGCACACGCCGGGCAACTCCTCCGGGATCGTCGACGGGGCCGGACTGCTGCTGATCGGCAACGAGCGCATCGGGCGTGAACTCGGGCTCACGCCGCGCGCGCGCATCGTCGCCACGGCACTGGTGGGAACCGAGTCGACGATCATGCTCGAAGGCCCGGCACCGGCCACGCGCAAGGCGCTTGCCAAGGCGGGGTTGAAGCTCGATGACATCGATCTGTTCGAATTGAACGAAGCCTTTGCCGCCGTGGTTCTGCGCTACCAGGCCCTGCTCGGCATTCCCGACGATCGCATCAACGTCAATGGCGGGGCGATTGCAATGGGGCATCCGATCGGCGCCACCGGCGCAATGATCCTCGGCACCTTGCTCGACGAGCTCGAGCGGCGCGGGCTGCGCCGTGGCCTCTGCACCCTTTGCGCCGGTGGTGGCATCGGCATCGCAACGATCATCGAACGCGTCTGATTGCCGCAGGCATCGGCAGCGATTCACAGCGGAGTACAGCGGGAATGGGATACATCACTCTGAACAGCGTCGGCAACGGAATCGTCGAACTGGTGTTCGATCAGCCGGGGTCCAGCGTCAACACGATGGGAATGGAGTACGACGCCGCGATGAAGGCGGCGGTCGCCGAACTGCAGCGCATGGTCGCCGCCGGGGGCGTGGCCGGCGTCTACCTGCGTTCGGGCAAGCGGGGTCAGTTCTTCGCCGGCGGCGACATCAAGGAGATGCTCGAGTCGGATCTGAACCCGCCGCCCGAGCGCAAGCAGGAACTGTTCGAAGGCATTCTCGCGACCAAGGCGCCGCTGCGCGTGCTGGAGACGCTGGGCGTGCCGGTTGCGGTAGGGATCAACGGCGCGGCGCTCGGTGGCGGCTTTGAAATCGCGCTTGCCAGCCATTACCGTCTCGCGCTGCCGGGCGTCGATGTCGGTCTGCCGGAAGCGCAGATCGGGCTGATGCCGGGCGCCGGCGGGGTGGTGCGCACGACGCGCCTCGTGGGCATGCAGGAGGCGATCGCGCTGATCAGCCAGGGCGCGCGGCTGAAGAGCGAAAAGGCGTTGGAGAAAGGGCTGATCCACGAGATCGCAGCCGACGAAGACGCGATGCGCGAGCGAGCGCACGCCTGGTTGCTCGCCAACCCGGGCGCCAGGCAGCCGTGGGACAGCGAAGGCTACCGGATCCCGGGTGGCGGACCCGAGAGCAAGGCGAACCAGGGCCTGGTGATGCTCGGGCCGGTCAACGTGATGAACCAGACCAAGGGTGTGATGCCGGCGCAGAAGGCCATCTTTGCCGCCGTGGTCGATTGTGCGCGCGTCGATTTCGATACTGCGCAGAAGATCGAGGCGCGCTACTTCCTGAGCCTGTTGCTGGACCAGACGGCGCGCAACATGATGACGGCCTTCTTCGTGCAGATGAATGCGATCGCCAAGGGTGCGAGCCGTCCGGCGGGAATCGCACGACGCAAGGTCAGGACGCTCGGCATCCTCGGCGCCGGCCAGATGGGCGCCGGCATCGCCTACGCTGCCGCGCGCAAGGGTATCGTCGCGATCCTCAAGGACGTCGATCTGGCGGCGGCGGAACGCGGCAAGGATTATGCGCGCCAGGCCTGTGCGAAGAACAAGCGCATGTCCGAGACCGAGCGGGAAGCGCTGTTGGGGCTGATCCGCACCACGGACAGGTACGATGATCTCGCAGCGTGCGAAGCAGTGATCGAGGCCGTATTCGAACTGCGTGACGTCAAGGCCGGTGTGACCCGCGAAGCCGAGGCGGTACTTGCCCACGACGCCCTGGTTGCCACCAACACCTCGGCCCTGCCGATCACCGAACTCGCCGAGGTCTCGGTGCGCCCGGCAAATTTCATCGGCATGCATTTCTTTTCGCCAGCGGACAAGATGCCGCTGGTCGAGATCATCTGCGGCGAACAGACCGGTGACGCCGCGCTCGCAGCGGCCTTCGATCTGGCGCAACAACTCGGCAAGACACCGATCGTGGTCAACGACGCCCCCGGTTTCTTCACTACCCGTGTGATCGGCAAGACCGTTGCGCAGGGAGCCGCGATGGTGCTCGAAGGGATCGATCCGGTACTGATCGAGGCGGCAGCGCGCGCCAACGGATCGCCGGTGGGACCGCTGGCCGCGATCGACGAGGTCAGCCAGGAAACCGCCTACCGCAATGGCCTGCAGATGAAAGCCGACGTCGAGGCGCGCGGCGAGACCTGGCAGGAGCAGCCTGCCGGGGAGTTGATACGGCGCATGGTCGAAGACTTCGGGCGCAAGGGCAAGCGCCACGGCGCCGGCTACTACGATTACCCGCAAGGCGGCAAGAAGCGAATCTGGCCGGGCATGAGGCAGCACTTCGCGCCGAACGGTTTTCGCGAGGTGCCATTCGAGGATATCAAGGACCGGCTGATCTTTGCGCAGTGCATCGACGCGGTGCGTGCGATGCAGGAAGGCGTGATCACCAGCGCTGCCGAAGGCAATATCGGATCGATCATGGGTATCGGTTTTCCGCCGCAGACCGGTGGTGTGTTCCAGTGCATCAATGCCTGGGGGCTGCCGCGTTTCGTCGCGCGTGCACGCGAACTCGCCAGCGCCTACGGCGCGGATTTCGAGCCGCCCCGGCTGCTGCTCGAAAAGGCCGACAAGGGAGAGACGTTCCGCTGAGACGCCAGGGCGGTCGTGGAGTGATCGACCAGGCAGGTGTCCTGTGGCAGGTGGTAACGCATCCTCCGGGTCTGGTCGAATGTCAGCGCGGGGGAGCGCAGCTTGCTTGGCAGGATGGGGCGGCTGCTGTTTATAATGCTCGGGTAGCAGCATCTTGATGGCGGTTATGGCAAGAAAGAACGCCGACGACAGGATGTCGGGGACTGGCCGCAGACCGGGCATCGAAGGTGAGTCGATGTTCGGAGACAAGCGCAGCGGGCAGGATCGTCGCGCAGACAGTGAACCGATTGCCGAAAATCGGCGCAAGGCGGGGGATCGCCGCAAGCCACGTACCGGAACCCAGGCGTCCTGGTGGCTCGAGCGCAGTTATGTCGAGAGTCATCATTTCGTTCAAAAGTCGACCGGCACGCGCAACCAGCCGCCGGACGACGAATCCTCGCGCGAATGAGCGTACGGCAGCGGATTCCTGCCGCTGCGTCACGCACCGAGCGCATCTCGCAGCCGTCTTTTCCGGGCCATGAGGCCAGGTCCGGTGTGAAGCCGTGAACGAGGCGGCGGTCCGATCAACTGATGGTTTCCTGGAGTCTGTGATGACCGAACTGGTGGTCGAGATCACGCGTGAGAACGCACAGCAGATGCTGATCGAGGAGTCGCGGCATCGCGCCGTACTGATCGATTTCTGGGCCGACTGGTGCAGTCCGTGCAAGATGCTGATGCCGATCCTCGACAGGCTGGTGCGCGAGTACGACGGGCAGGTGATGCTGGCAAAGGTCGACTGCGATCGGCTGCAGCCGATCGCGGAGCAGTTCGGCGTGCGCAGTCTGCCGACCGTGATCCTGATGAAGGATGGCCAGCCGGTCGACGGTTTCGTCGGTGCACAGCCCGAATCGGCGGTGCGCGCGATGCTCGAGCGGCATTTGCCGAAGCCCTGGGACAACACGATCGCGCAGGCGCAGGAACTGCTGGCGACAGGTGAGGCCGCGGCGGCGTTGCCACTGGCTCGTTCCGCGTACGAGGACTCCGGCCAGCGCGCGGATATCGCGAAGGTCTATGCCGATGTGCTGATCGAGCTGAACCGGCTGGATGACGCGCAATCCGTGATCGATGCGATCCCGATGGTGGAGCACGATTCGGATTATGAACGGCTGCTTTCCGAGCTCCAGTTGAAGCGCCAGGCTGCCGAGACTCCCGAGATGCAGGCACTGCTCGAGGCGCATCAGCGCGAGCCGGACGACATGGATATCGGCTATCAGCTCGCGGTGCAGTTCAGCCAGTCGGGCCGTACCCGCGAGGCACTCGAGATCCTGATCGAGATCGTGCGCCGCGCGCGCGAGTTCCGTGACGGCGAGGCGCGCAAGACCCTGCTCGACATCATCCGTTCGCTCGGCAAGGGCGACCCGCTTGCAGCCGAGTATCAGCGCAAGCTGTTCGCGCTGATGTATTGACGCTGCACTCCCCGGGAGAATCGCAGGGTGCAGCGGCGCTGCACCTTGCGGCGCTGCTCCTCGTTGCCTCAGAGATAGCGAGCGAGGACGGCAAACTCCGGATCACGCAGTGATCGCGCCGCTTCCGGCAACGGCAGGCGTACCACATGGCCTGAACCGGGTGCCACTTCGCGGCTTTCGCCGCCCTCGCTCCACAGTTCGCCGAGGACGAAGTCGCAGTTGCCTTGTGGCGACATCAGTTCCATGCGGTCACCGACCTCGAAGCGGTTGTTGACCGAAACGGTGATCCGGCCCGAAGCAGCCTCGATTCCGAGTACCTCGCCGACGAACTGCTGGTAGTCGCTGCGCGAAACGCCCTGTTCGTAATTCTGGTACTCGCCCGGTGGATGGCGGCGGTAGAAACCCTCCGTGTAGCCGCGGCTCGCAAGCTTTTCGAGTTCGTCCATCAGTCCCATGTCGAATCCGCGACCGGCGAGTGCGTCGTCGATCGCGCGCCGATACGCCTGTGCCGTGCGTGCCACGTAGTAGTGTGACTTGGTGCGTCCCTCGATCTTCAGGCAGTCGACACCGATCTCGATCAACCGCTGCACGTGCTGGATTGCACGCAGATCGCGCGAATTCATGATGTAGGTGCCGTGTTCGTCCTCGAAGGCAGGCATGTACTCACCGGGCCGTCCTTCCTCCTGCAACAGGAAGATGCGCTCGCCCATATCGCTTCGCACCGGCTCCTGCACGGCAACCACGTCGCCGGTGCTCGTCTCGACGGCTTCGTGTGCCTGGTATTTCCAGCGGCAACTGTTGGTGCAGGCGCCCTGGTTCGGGTCGCGGTGCGTCATGTAGCCCGAGAGCAGGCAACGGCCCGAGTACGCCATGCACAATGCGCCGTGAACGAAGACTTCCAGTTCGATGTCTGGGCAGTGCTGGCGGATCTCGGCGACTTCATCGAGTGCGAGTTCACGCGAGAGGATCACGCGCGTCAGGCCCATGCGCTGCCAGAACTTCACGCTCGCCCAGTTGATCGCGTTGGCCTGCACCGAGAGATGCACCGGCATGTCCGGCCAGCGTTCGCGCACCAGCATGATCAGGCCGGGGTCGGCCATGATCAGCGCGTCCGGGCGCATCGCGATGACCGGTTCCATGTCGGCGAGGTAGCTGCGCAGCTTGTCGTTGTGCGGGGAAACATTGCTCGCGACGAAGAACTGCTTGCCGAGTGCGTGCGCGTGGGCTATCCCCTCGGCAAGGCGTTCGATGCGGTTGAAGTCGTTGTTGCGCACGCGCAGGCTGTAGCGCGGCTGACCCGCATAGACCGCGTCGGCCCCGTAGGCAAACGCGTATTGCATCGCCTTGAACGTGCCGGCAGGGGACAGGAGCTCGGGTCTGCGCATGGGAGGTCTGCAGTTTCGTATGCGGGGTGAACACGATTATTATCCGGTCCTCGCCCTGCATGGGCCAGTGAATAAGGCCGTTCCGCGAGGAGAAGTCCGTCCGATGCGCATCCAGCAGTCGATCCAGCGCCACCTCGAGCAGGCGCTTGTGCCGCAACACCTCGAGGTGCTCAACGAGAGCAGCCGCCACAGCGTGCCACCTGGTTCGGAGACGCACTTCCGTGTGGTGGTCGTGAGCACGGTGTTCGCCGGCGAACGCAGCGTGCAGCGACACCGGCGCGTGCATGCCGCACTCGCCAGCGAACTCGCCGGCGGTGTACACGCGCTGTCGGTGCACGCGTATACGCCCGAGGAGTGGCGAGCACAGGACGGTGCTCCGGATTCTCCCGACTGCATGGGCGGCGGCAAGCGCCGCGACTAGGCTTGCTCGCCGCGGGCTTCCAGCGCGGTGAATTCACGCTGCTGGTCTTCGAGATACAAGCGGTGCAGCGCTTCCTGCGAACGCATGCGCCGCCGGTTGCCGCGTTCGCGGTAGTCGTTGTCCTGCGCGGCTGCGAGCAGGCGTACCTTCACGTTGTCCGCCCACTGGGTGTCGAGCAGCCGCTGCAGCAGGCGCTGTGCATGGGCGGCGTAGATCGGTACCGTGACCTCGACGCGATGATCCAGATTGCGCGTCATCAGATCGGCTGACGAGATGAAGTAGCGCGGTTCGCCGTCGTTGTGGAATACGTAGACGCGGCTGTGCTCGAGAAAGCGGTCGACGATGCTGATCGTCTCGATGTTTTCGCTGATGCCTTTCACGCCGGCCACCAGCGCGCACATGCCGCGCACGATCACGCGGATCATCACGCCGGCCTGCGAGGCATCGTAGAGCCGTTCGATGATTCCCTCGTCGACCAGGTTGTTGCACTTGATGAAGATCCGTGCGGCGCGACCGGCACGCGCGCTCAGCACCTCGGCGTGGATCAGTCGCAGCAGCGCAGAGCGGTTGCTGAGCGGTGAGACCGCAAGGTGGTGGAACTTGTGGCGCTGCCAGGTGTGGCGGATGAAATCGAAGACATTGTGAACGTCTTCGCAGATCCCGGGATTCGCCGTGAACAGCGCGAGGTCGGTGTAGATGCGTGCAGTCTTCTCGTTGAAATTGCCGGTGCAGACGTGTGCGTAGCGGCGCAACTGGCTGCCTTCCTGGCGTCCGATCAGCATCAGCTTTGCGTGTACCTTGAGTCCCGGGACACCGAAGATGACGTGCACGCCGGCTTCGGTGAGGCGTTTGGCCCAGTCGATGTTCGCCGCCTCGTCGAAGCGTGCGCGCAGCTCGACGATCGCCAGCACGTCCTTGCCGTTGAGCGCGGCGCAGATCAGCGAGTTCGCGATGTTCGATTCGCGCGCGATGCGATACAGCGTGACCTGGATCGAACGCACGCCTGGATCGATGGCCGCAGAGCTCAGCAACTGCTCGGTGTAGCGGAACGAGTGGTACGGGTAGTTCAGCAGGATGTCGCCTTCGGCGATCGCGGCAAAGACGTTGCGCTGTGCCTCGATCAGCGGGGACTTCAGCGGGTGCAGCGGACGGTTCTCGAGCGAGCGCGCGCCGAGATTCGGAAAGTCCATGAAATCCTTCGAGTTGTGGTAGCGTGCGCCGGGCAGCACGTTGTCGTAGCTGCCGAGACGCAGGCGACGCACCAGCGTGTCGAGCATGTCGGTCGGCATGCGCCGGTCGTAGATCAGCCGTACCGGGTCACCGAGCTTGCGCTTCTTCAGGCTGCTTGCGAGTGCATCGACGAGGCTCTGCGTGATGCCTTCGCCGAGTTCCAGTTCGGCGTCGCGCGTGAGCTTGAACGTGAATGCATCGGCCTGCGTGATCGGGAATACGCCTTCGAATACCTCGGGCAGGCAGGCGCGGATGATGTTGTCCAGTACCATGAGCACCTGGCGCCCGGTCTGCGCGGTCGGTGCGGGCAGCACGACGAAGCGTGGCAGGCGGTCGGACGGGATGTTCACGATCGCGTAACGGCTGTTCTGGTTCGCGAGCTGCAGTCGTACCGCAAGGTAGATCGAGCCGTCCTCGAGCTGTGGAATCGGCGAGTTGTCGCTGAGGATGATCGGCGACAGCGCCGGCATCACGCGACCGAAGAAATAGCGGCGCACGAATTCGCGTTGCGGCTCGTCGATCTGGCGCTCGTCGATCAGATAGATGCTGTTTGCACGCAGCTCCGCGAGGCAGGTCCGGTACACGTGATCGAAACGCATCTGCAGGTCGCCGACTGCATCACGGATGTCGTCGAGCAGTTGCTCCCAGCGCGCCTTCTCGCGTCCCTTGGCGAACGCTGCGAGGCGCCGCACATCGGCATAGCGGACCCGGTAGAACTCGTCGAGGTTGTTGGAAAAGATGCCCATGAAGCGCACGCGCTCGATCAGCGGCACTTCGGGATCCTCGGCTTCCTGCAGCACGCGTGCATTGAACGAGAGCCAGCTGAGCTCCTTCGGATGGAGCGGAAGGGTCTTGCGTTTCGATGGCATCGGAAATCCGCCGTTCGATGGCAACAATTGAAAATGCACCGTCAGCGATTAAACTGGGCCGCCGCGCGTCGGCGATCGCCCGTCGGACCGCTCTCGTTGGCAGTTTTATTACAGCCTTCAGTGCAATACCACGGAAATACCTCACATGAACGAGACGACCGGTCCCGTCTGTGCCGTGCTGGACCTCGGATCGAACAGCTTTCACCTGCTGGTGGGGCGGCTCGAGGCGGGTCGCATCGTCATGCTCGACCGGCGCAAGGACATGGTGCGCCTGGCGCAGGGCCTCGGTGAGGACAGCAGGCTGGACGAGAAGGCCATGCAGCGTGCGCTCGACAGTCTGACCACGTTTGCGCAGCAGTTGCGCAATGTTCCGCGCACGAACCTGCGCGTGGTCGCCACCAATACGCTGCGTACCGCCACCAACGCCGATGCATTTCTCGAGCGGGTCGAGAAGATCATCGGTGTCCCGATCGACGTGATCAGCGGCCAGGAAGAAGGGCGACTGATCTTTCTCGGCGTCGTCAAGGGGCATGCCAGCAATGCGCTGCGCCGACTCGTGATCGACATCGGCGGTGGCTCCACGGAGTTCATCGTCGGGCGGCGCAAGGCGAAGCGCATCGAGAGCCTGTTCATCGGCTGTGTCTCGATGAGCGAGAAATTCTTCGCCGACGGACGCATCACGCGCTCACGCTACGAGCGTGCGCTGACGCTGGCGCGTGCGGAGATCCAGCATCTTGCGGGCGGCCACGGTGCAGCGCGCTGGGACGAAGCAGTCGGCACTTCCGGTACGATCCGCCATGTGGCAAGCCTGATCGAACGCTTCAATCCGGGTGAACACATGATCACGCGCGACGCGCTCGAGGCGCTGGTCGAGCGGTTGTTGCGCAAGCGCCGGATTGCTGCGCTGGAGGCGCTGGGGGTCAGCAGCGAACGGGCGCCGGTGTTTCCCGGCGGACTGGCGATACTGCATGCTGCGTTCATCGAACTGGACATCGAGCGCATGCACGTGTCGGATTATGCGCTGAAGGAGGGTGTGCTCTACGAACTGGCGGACCAGGGCGAGCATGAGGACACGCGACGGCAGACGATCGACTACCTGGGGCGGCAGTTCAACATCGATCGCCGCCAGGCGATGCGCGTCGAGCGGCTTGCGAAGGTGCTGTTGCCACAGGTGCTGTCGTGGCTGCGTACCGAGCGCAACTTCGCGCAGCAGGTGCTGGTCGCTGCGGCCCAGTTGCACGAACTGGGGCTCACGATCTCGCACAACGGCTACCACCGGCACGGTGCCTACCTGCTCGAACACGCCGACATGCCGGGATTCTCGCGCAGTGAGCAGAAGATGCTGAGCTTCCTGGTGCTGAACCACCGCCGCAAGCTGCGTACACCCGAGGTGCACAGCTACGGCTTCGAGGCTGACTGGACGCTGGTGCTGGTGTTGCGACTGGCGTGCCTGTTCAACCGCATGCGCGTCGATCAACGCCTGCCGGCGCTGCGCCTGGTCCCGGTGCGAAACGGCTGGGAGATCGAGCTGCCCGCGACCTGGTTGCGCAGGCATCCGCTGCTCGAAGAGGATCTGCGCGCCGAGAATGCCTTCCTTGGGGCGATCGACTCGTCGTTGAGTATCCGGACGAGTCGCTGATGCGATGTGTGTACGTGGTGTCTGGCGCGTGTCACGGAGGCTGGAAAACGTGTCGATGAATGCTTGCGCCTGCAGGATCCGCGGACAATGAGTTCGATGCTGGAAGAGCGCGCGCAGCCGCGGGCCGGACCGCTGGCCGGCAGCGGCACGATCCGTGCTGCCGTTGCCGATTTCGTGGTCGACGAGCATATCGAGATGGACGACGACAGCGGCGGAGAGCACCTCTGGCTGCGGGTGCGCAAGGCCGGCGAGAACACCGATCACGTCGCTTCACTGCTTGCACGTGCAGCGGGAATCCGCGTGCGTGACGTCGGTTATGCGGGGCGCAAGGATCGCCATGCGCTCACCACGCAATGGTTCAGCCTGCATCTGCCGGGACGTGCAGACCCGTGCTTCGACGGGCTGCCGCCGTCGGTAGAGGTGCTCGAGACGCGCCGGCGTCGTCGCAAGCTCGCGATCGGCGGTCTGCGCGCGAACCGGTTCCGCATCGCGGTGCGGGATTTCACGGGTGAGCGTTCCCTGCTGGATCGGCGGCTGGCGGAACTGGCCGTGCACGGTGCGCCGAACCATTTCGGGGTGCAGCGTTTCGGTCGTGGCGGCAACAACCTGGCGCTGGCGCACGACTGGTTCGCCGGCACCCGGCGGGTCGCGGACCGCAAGCTGCGCGGTCTGCTGTTGTCGACCGCTCGCGCAGCGATCTTCAATGCGGTGCTGGCGGAGCGCGTCGGCGACGGCTCCTGGTGCACGGCGTGTGCCGGGGATGCGCTGATGCCCGATGGGCGCGGCAGCTACTTCCCGGCGCCGGAGATCGACGCCACGCTCGCGGCACGGGTTCGTGCCGGTGAACTGCATCCGACGGGTCCCTTGTGGGGTGCGGGCGACAGTCCGGCTGGCGGCGCGATTGCCGAGCTCGAGCGGGCAGCAGCGGGCCGTCTTCCCGACTTGGCACAGGGCCTGGCCGATGCCGGGCTGCGCCAGGAGCGGCGCGCATTGCGCGTGTTGCCGCGCGATCTCGCCTGGGAATGGATCGGGGAGACGGGCGTCGTGCTGTCGTTCGGCCTGCCTCCCGGCTGCTATGCCACTACATTGCTCGCCGAGGTGCTGGTATGCCACGACGCCGCCGGCGCCGGTTGAAATCCGGCATGCCGACGGAACCGTGCACGGGGCGACTGGCAGCGCGTGCTCAGTTGCTGACGATGCGCCGTGCGAGTCGCCAGCCGTCCGCCGTGCGCTGCAGGGTGTCGATGTAGCGTCCGGTCATCATGATCCGTGGCTCGCCATCGACGGTGGTGATCACCTGTATGTAGCAGGAGGATTGCGCCGAATCACCGTCTCCCTCGAGGACGAGGTTGTTGATAACATGCTGCGCCGGCGGTATCGAGCCGCGCGCATTCTGGAAGAAGGCGAGGATCGCTTCGAAGCCTTCGCAGCGCACGTTCATCGCCCCGAGCTCGAATACCGCATCTTCGGTGAAGATTGCGCGCATCGCTTCGGGCAGGCTGTAGTCAGCGTTGTGGCAATAGCGATGCAGGAGTTGCTCGATTGCATGACAGTCTTCGAGGTTCAGTGCCATGGGTAGCCTCCGCAGGATGGTTGGATGATGTATCGGTCGAGAGATTGTAAGGCAATTGTCGCGAACCGGGCCGCGCGTGTGCCGCCGTGGCGTGTTTTTCTGTGGTCGTTCCCGGTCCTGGCACTGCTGCTGATGCTGGCGCAGGCGCTGCCGTCGCACGCGCAGGGCACTGCGGCTGCGCCGAGCGCAACACGCACCGGGGCGGATCAGGGGCCCGCCGACTACTCGCTGCGCTTCGATGCCGCCCGTGATCCGGCAGGTGACCTGCGGCGCGCGCTTGCGGCGGCTGCGGCCAGCGACAAGCGCGTGCTGGTCATGGTCGGTGGAGACTGGTGCGTGTGGTGCTTCCTGCTCGATCGCCATCTGCGTTCCGACGCCGAAGCGGCGCGCACGCTGTACGGCGAGTTCGAGCTGCTGCGGGTGTACTACGGCGATGACAACACCAACGAGGCCTTCCTCGCCGCATTCCCCGAGTTCGAGCTGTTTCCCCACTTCTTCGTGGTCGAGACCGACGGACACGTACTCGCATCGGTCGATGCCGATGTGCTGATCGCCGACGCGAAATACGACACCGGGCTGATCCGCAAGTTTGCCGCAGCCTGGCATCGACACTGAGTGCGAGTCGGATCAGTCGGTGCGTGCGCTGCCCAGATCCAGGCGCACCGTGACCACGCCGGGGTCTCCGCTGGAAGCCTCGATGCGGAAACCGAGTTGCGTGCAGAGATTCAGCATGCTGTGGTTCTGCACCAGCACATCGCCGAAGATTTCAGCGATGCCGCGCCCGCGTGCGTAGGCGATGATGCGGCGCATCAGGAGCGTACCAAGACCCATTCCGGTCATGTCGTGGCGCACCAGGATCGCATACTCCGCGCGTTGCAGGTCAGGGTCGCAGACGATATTGACCGATCCGTAGAATTCGGTCGTTCCCGGCGCGCCATGATCGGTCAGGATCAGCACCATCTGGCGGTCGTAGTCGATCTGCGTGAAGCGTGCGGCCATCGCGTGCGACATCGCCTTGATCGGAGCGAAGAAGCGCAGGTAGATCTCGTCCGCGTTCAGGCTCTCGAAGGCCCGGCGCAGTGACGGCTCGTCTTCCGGCAGCACCGGGCGCAGCCACAGCACCCGCCCGTCGGCAAGTGGCACGTCTTCCTCGAGTTCACGCGGATAGGGCTTGATCGCCAGGCGAGCGGTTCCCGCGTCGGTGGCCTCGCCGAGGCGGATGCGCGCGTCTATGGCCACTACGTCGTGCACGTCCGCGAGCAGCGGGTTGATCTCCATTTCGGCGATTTCGCCGAAGTCGCACACGAGCTGCGACAGCCTTACCAGCGCGAGCGCGATCGCATCGAGGTTTGCCGCCGGCATGCCGCGCGCTCCGCCGAGCAGTCGTGCGATGCGTGTGCGGGTGATCAGCGTGCGCGCGAGGTGCATGTTCAGCGGCGGCAAGGCGAGTGCGGTATCGGCGATCGTCTCGGTTGCCGTACCGCCGTGGCCGAACACCAGCACCGGGCCGAACTGCGGGTCCGAACTCATGCCGATGATGAGCTCGTAGGCGCCGCGACGATGCACCATGCGCTCGACGCTGAAACCCTCGATGCGTGCGCCCGGCAATCGTGCCGTGATGCTCGTGCGCATCGCCTCGGCAGCGGCACGGGTTGCCTCGGGGTCGGCCAGGTCGAGCACCACGCCGCCGAAGTCGGTCTTGTGCGGTATGTCCGGCGAACGGATCTTCAGCGCCACGGGAGCCGCGATGCGTGCAGCCGCTGCAGCGGCCTCCGCAGGTGATTCGACATGGAACGCTTCGACTACCGGAAAACCATAGGCCTGCAGCACACGCCGCGTGGCGCTGCTGTCCAGCCACTCGCGTCCTTCACGGCGTGCCTGTGCGAGCAGTTCGGCGACCACACGGATTTCGGGTGTGCGCGTCAGCGGTGCGAGCTCCGGCGTTTCCATCAGGATGCGTTGGCCGCGTGCGTGGGCGACCGCGTGCATGAAGCCGCGGACCGCCTGTTCGGGCGTCGGGTAGGTCGGGATGCCGGCTGCACTGAATGCCTCACGTGCAGCCAGCGCGGTTGCGCCGCCGACCCAGCTCGTCAGCAGTTGCGTCGTGCGCCGTGGCGCAAAGACTTCGGCAATCGCGCGTGCAGCCTCGACGCCGGGACAGACTGCGGTGGGGCAGTGCACCACCAGTACGGCGTCCACGCCGCGATCGGCTGCGATGATGTCGGCGGCATGTGCGAGGCGTTCCGGGGGCGCATCGCCGATCACGTCGATCGGGTTCGCGCGTGACCAGTTCTGCGGCAGAATCGCATCGAGTGCGGCAACGGTCTGCTCGTCGAGGGTGGCCAGGGTGCCGTCGAGTGCCCCGAGCGCATCGGCTGCAAGTACCCCCAGTCCGCCCCCGTTGGTCAGGATCGCGAGCCGCTCGCCACGCAGCTTGCGCATGCGGCTCAAGGTTTCTGCGGCGTTGAACAGTTCGGTCAGCGTGTAGACGCGAACGATGCCGGTGCGGCGGAACACCGCCTCGTACACTTCATCGCGGCCCATCATCGCACCGGTGTGCGTTGCCGCCGCGCGTGCACCGGCCGCGAAGCGTCCGCCCTTGACGACGATCACCGGCTTGGTGCGTGCAGCCGCACGTGCCGCGGAGACGAACTTGCGCGCGCTGCTCACGGACTCGACATAGAGCAGCACCGCGTCGCTTGCGGCGTCGTTGGCGAGGTAATCGAGCATGTCGCCGATGTCGACGTCGCTCATGTCGCCGAGCGACAGCACCTGCGAGAAACCGATGCCACGTGCGTGCGCCCAGTCGATCATCGAGGTCACGATCGCGCCCGACTGGGTCACGAACGCCAGTCGTCCCGCCAGTGGAGCCAGATGCGAGAAGCTCGCGTCGAGGCCGATCCCCGGCACCATCATGCCGAGACAGTTCGGCCCGACGACGCGCAGTGTGTACGGGCGTGCCGCTTCGAGGATCGCCGTCTTGATCGCCTTGCCTTGCGCTCCCTCGGGGGTTGCGCTGATCACGATCACGGCTCGGGTGCCGCGTGCGCCGAGCGCGGCGACGAGTCCGGGCGCACTCGCGGCCGGCGTCACGATCACGGCCAGATCCGGCGCTGCCGGCAGTTCGGCCACGGACGCAAAACACGGGACGCCGAGCACGCTGGCGCCACCGTGGCGCGGGTTCACCGCCCAGATCGGACCCGCGAAGCCTCCGGCCAGCAGGTTGCGTGTCAGTACGTTGCCGATGCTGCCGGCACGTTCGCTGGCGCCGATCACCGCCACCGAGGAGGGCGCCAGGAGTTTGTCGAGGTTGCGTATCGTCATGCGACGGAGTGTAGCGAATTCGTGTCGCAGAAGGTGCATCTGGACCTGGATTGGCTACACTACGGCGTCGTTGCAAGGGGGTGGGGACGATGAGCGCAGGCGGGCAGACGCATTCGGTACCGATGGGCTACCTGCTGTGGATCTTCGGTTTCATGGGAGCGCACCGGTTCTATTATGGAAAGCCGGTCAGTGGCACCATCTGGTTCTGCACCCTGGGGTTGCTCGGTATCGGCTGGATCATCGACCTGTTCCTGATCCCCGGCATGGACAGGGATGCGGAGCGTCGCTATCGCACGGGTCCGGTCGGCTATAACGTGAGCTGGCTGCTGCTGACCTTTCTCGGCGTCTTCGGCGTGCACCGCTTCTACATGGGCAAGTGGCTGAGCGGGCTGCTGTACCTGTTCACCGGCGGGCTGTTCATGCTCGGGGTTCTTTACGATTACTGGACACTCAACCGGCAGATCGACGAACTCGGCGCGTAGCGCGGACGCTTCGGGGTGCGGTGACGGTGCGGGCACGTGGCGGACGGGAGACGGATCATGGGGACTCTGGCAGGCAAGGTCGCGCTGGTCACGGGGGCGGGGCAGGGGGTGGGACGCGGTATTGCACTCGCGCTCGCCGCGGAAGGCGCGCGGGTGGTCGCGGCCGGACGCACCGAGGGCAAGCTGCTCGAGACCTGTGCCGAGATCACGCAGCGGGGCGGCAGTGCCTTGCCGGTCGTCTGTGACGTGATGATCGCCGCGGACATCGAACGCTGCGTGCAGTCCACGGTGGACGCGTTCGGCACGGTCGACATCCTGGTCAACAACGCCCAGGTGGTCGCGCTCGGGAGGATCCTCGAGTTTTCCGAAGAGCATTACCAGGCCGGAATGGATTCGGGTCCGCTGGCGACGCTGCGCTTCATGCGTGCCTGCCATCGCTACCTGCGTGATGGAGGCTGTGTGGTGAATCTCGGTTCGTCGGCGGCCATGCGCCCGGGTGCCGCAGGTCTTGGCGCGTATACCGCAGCCAAGGAAGCGATCCGGGCACTGACGAGGGCGGCGGCGGTCGAATGGGGTCCGGACGGTATCCGTGTCAACTGCATCCTGCCGCTGGCGATGTCGCCGGCGATGGACGCGTGGACTGCGGCTTATCCGCAGGAGGCGGCTGCGCTGCTGCGCCTGGTGCCGCTGGGGCGTGTCGGTGACTGCGAGGTCGATATCGGCCGGGCGGTCGCGTTCCTGTGCGGGCCCGACGCGCGCTATATCACGGGCCATACGCTGCCGCTCGACGGTGGTGAAGCCTTTTTGCGCTGAACGCCCACGCCATGGATTCGTGGTCGCTGCTGCAGGCGCTGTTGCTCGGTGTGGTCGAAGGCCTTACCGAGTTCATTCCGGTATCCAGTACCGGACACCAGATCATCGTTGCCGACCTGATCGGCTTCACGGGTGAGCGTGCTGCCGCGTTCAACATCATCATCCAGCTTGGCGCGATCCTTGCCGTGATGTGGGAGTACCGGGCGCGTATCGTCGGCGTGGTGCGCGATCTGCCGCGCTCTGCGCAGGCACAGCGTTTCACGGTGAATCTGCTGCTCGCCTTCATTCCGGCGGCGGTGCTCGGTGTGCTGTTCTCCGATCTGATCACGCAGCGCCTGTTCAACCCGCCGTCGGTGGCGATGGCACTGGTCGTCGGCGGTCTGGTGATCCTCTGGGTCGAACGGCGCGAACACCGCAGCGGGATCGATGCGGTCGATCTGATGGACTGGAGGCATGCGCTGAAGATCGGCTGCGCCCAGTGTCTGGCGCTGATACCCGGGACCTCGCGTTCCGGTGCCACGATCATCGGTGGTCTGCTGTTCGGCCTGTCGCGGCGCGCGGCAACGGAATTCTCGTTCTTCCTGGCCATGCCGACGATGGTCGGTGCCGCGGTCTACTCGGCTTATCGTTACCGCGATCAGTTCCTCGCCTCCGACCTGCCGGTATTCACCGTCGGGTTCGTCACGTCCTTCGTGTGCGCAATGATCGCGGTGCGGGCGCTGCTGCGCTTCGTGGCCGGACATTCCTACGCCGTATTCGCGTGGTACCGCATCGCGTTCGGTCTGCTGGTCCTCGTGACCTGGCGCTTCGCCCTGGTCGACTGGTCGCAGGCACCACCCTGAGCCGGCCGGGCCGCACTGCTGGCCAGCCGTCGCGGCACGGCTCTATCATGGTGCGCGCAGGAGGGTGTCTCCGATGAGAGCTGTTACGGCGCTGTTGCGATGCGTGTCGCTGCCGATGTGGCTGGCGGTGGCAGGGTGCACGACGACGACGATCGACGAGAGTCGGGTGGCACCGGTTGCGCTCGGGGATGGCGAACGCGTGGTCGTGCTGGGCCGCCGTCACAGCAGCGACTACGAGACCGAACCCGCGTTCGTGCGCTGCGTGGGGCGCGGCATCGCGGGCAGCGGCGCAACGGTGCTGCCCGAGCTCGAGTTCATGAACCGCTTCTATCCGTGGTTCGAGCCGCGCACGGCCCCGATGAGCCTGAAGCGCTTCGAGGCGTTGATGCAGATGCCGGCATTCGCGGCGCGGATGAACGAGACCGGCTTGCGCTACATCGTCTGGGTCGACGGCCATACCGAAACCGTCGACAAGGCGGGGTCGGTCTCGTGCGCGATCGGGCCGGGTGGCGGGGGTTGTATCGGCTTCGGTACCTGGGACGATCAGTCGAAATACGAAGCGAGCGTCTGGGACCTGAAGCAGACGCAGGCGATCGCGACGATCAGTGCCGAAGCGGAGGGAACTTCCTACATGCCGGCACTGATCGTTCCGGTGCCGCTGATCGCGCGCGTGCGTGCTTCGGCCTGCGAGGGCATCAGCGCGCAGTTGCGACAGTTGTTCACGGCGCCATGAAGATGCGCATGCTGCTGCTGATCACCCTGCTGGGGCTGGCGCCGCTCAGCGCCTGGTCGATGTCGGAGCAGAAGGAGATCACGATCGGGCGCGAGATGCATCGCGAGATCCTCGCGAAGATTCCGGTCTACGCGAACCCTGCGCTTGCCGCTTACGTCGCACGGGTCGGCAACCGGCTCGCGCGTGCCAGCGATCGTCCCGGGCTCGAATACACGTTCACGGTGCTCGACAGTCCCGACATCAACGCGTTCGCGACGCCCGGCGGTTTCGTCTACATCAATCGTGGATTGATCCTGTATCTGCAGTCGGAGGCCGAGCTCGCGGCAGTGCTTGCCCACGAGATTGCGCATATCACCGAACGGCATGCCTCGCGCCAGGACGTGATGTCGAAGACGAGTTCGGTGGCTTCGCTGGCGCTCGGCGTGCTGGCGGCGATTGGCACCGGCAGCGGTACGGTGGGCAGTCTGGCGCAGGACGCGGCAGCGACCGCAGGAACCGCGATGGTGCGCGGTTACGGGCGTGAGATGGAGCTCGAAGCCGATCGCGAAGGCGCCAGGTTCATGCACCGCAGCGGTTATGACCCGATGGCGATGGTCGAAGTGCTCGGCGCGCTGAAGGAACAGGAGAGCTTTGCGCGTGTGCGTGCCCGCGCCGATGGACACGAAGCAGCGGTATATCACGGCGTGTTCTCGACCCATCCGCGCAACGACCAGCGCTTGCAGGAAGTCGTCGCCGCCGCGGGGGCACTCAGCTCCGGCGCAGCACTGCAAGTCGATCCCGACGAGTTCCGCCGGGTCACCGATGGCATGAAGTTCGCCGAGCGACGTGGCAGCGCAGCGGTCGTGGATGGTCGCTATTTCAACGGCAAGATGGGTTTCACGGTTGCCTTCCCGACCGGATGGCGCGTCGTCAACCGTGCGACGACCGTGGTTGCCGACGCGGCGAATGGCGAAGCTCGTCTGCAGATGTCGGTGCGACGTGCCCTGGCGGAGCTGAGCCCGGCCGAATTTGCCGCGACGATGCTCGAACTGCGCGATGGCAGCGATGGGCGTGAAATCGGGGATGGAGGGGTGAAGGGGTTCACCGCCCGTTACCCGGGTGCCGGGGGCGGGCCTTCACGACGCGTGGCGGTGTTGTACTACGGTCCATACGCCTACGTTTTCGAGGGGCGGTCGGCGAATGCGGCACTTGCGTCACTGCACGATGCGCTGTTCGTGTCGACGATCGGCAGTTTCCGGCCGTTGCGTCCCGCAGACCGCGACGCAGTGCTGGCGATGCAGATGCGGTATGTGCGCGCAGAGCCCGGCGCCGGCTTTGCGCAACTGGCGGCGCAAAGCCCGCTGCGAGCGTACGCGGAAGAACAGTTGCGCCTGCTGAACGGTGCGTATCCGCGCGGTGAGCCGCAGCCGGGCGAGTGGCTGAAGATCATCGAGTAGGTCAGGCTTCCGAGGCTGTCGCAAAACGCCGCGACGCGTGTGGCGATGCCTTTGCATCGGGGGCGTGTGCCGCAGGAGATGCGGCGCTCGAGCCTGCAGGGATGCATTTACGGCGTCCCACCGGTGCAAAGGCATCGTCGCACGCTGCTTGCATCTTCCGGTCGGATCGCCGGGCCTGGCGAATCAGGGCGTCTTCGGAAAAGGCAGCAGGTTTGCGGTCTCCACGCGGCGCAGGAACCGGTGTTCGATCTCGGGTGCGGGAATCGGCTTGCTGAGCAGGAATCCCTGTGCGTAATGGCAGTTGTGATCCTTCAGGAACTGTCGCTGTTGCGGTGTTTCGACACCCTCGGCGATCACCCTGACCTCGAGTGCCTGGGCCAGTGCGAGGATCGTACGCACGATGTCGGCGTCGATGCGGTTCTCGGTCACGTCCGATACGAACGCACGGTCGATCTTGATGTAATCGAGCGGGAATCGTTTCAGGTAGCCGAGTGACGAGTAGCCGGTTCCGAAGTCGTCGATCGCCAGGCGTGTGCCAAGCCCTTTCAGCCTGCCGAGCATCCCGATCATCTCGTCGGGACGCTCCATGATCGTGCTCTCGGTGATCTCGAACTCGATACAGTCGCGCGGCACGCGGGAGTCGGCAATGATTTCCGAGAAGGTATCGACCATCGACGGGTTGGCGAGCTGGCGCGCCGACAGGTTGACGGCGATGCGTGGCGCCTCGAATCCGCGTTCGATCCAGTCGTTGATCTGTGCGCAGATCGTGCACAGTACCCAGTGGCCGATGTCCTCGATGATTCCGGTCTCCTCGGCAAGGTGGATGAACCCGGCCGGGCTGACCAGGCCGCGCTTCGGATGCTGCCAGCGGATCAGCGCCTCGAGTCCGGTGATGCGCCCGGTCGCCAGGTCCTCCTGCGGCTGGTAGTACAGCAGCAGTTCGTCGCGCGCAATCGCGTTGCGCAGGTCGTTTTCCAGCTCGAGCCGGTCGAGGTTGTCGGACTCGAGGTGCGCTTCGTAGAAGCCATAGCCACGGCGCGCCTTCTTCGCGTCGTACATCGCCATGTCCGCCGCCTTCAGCAGTGTCACTGCATCACGTCCGTGCTCCGGATACACGGCGATGCCGATGCTGACGCTGAGGAGCATCTCGCGCCCGAGGAACACGAACGGGCGCTTGAGGTGCTCGAGCAGCTTCTCGGCGATATTGCGCACCATTTCGTAGCTGCGCACCCCGTCGAGCACGATGCAGAACTCGTCGCCGCCAAAACGGGCGACGAGGTCGCCCTTGCGCACGCAACCGCTCAGGCGTTCGGCAACATACTTCAGCAGCAGATCGCCTGCCTCATGGCCCAGCGTGTCGTTGACCAGCTTGAAGTTGTCCAGGTCCAGGAACAGCAACGCGAACTGCTTGTCGCTGCGTGCGGTGTCGGCCAACAACGATTCCATGTGTTCGTTGAAGCGGGTGCGGTTCGGCCTTCCGGTGAGCGAATCGACGTACGCGAGCTGGTGCACGCGCTTCTCTGCACTGTATACCTGCAGCATGTGATCGATGCGCCGGCGCAGCACCGCGTAGTTGATCGGCTTGCTGATGTAGTCGGTGGCGCCCGCGATGAACGCCTTGTCCACCGACGCCTCGTCGTGCAGACCGGTGACGACCAGGATCGGGATGGTGGCGCATTCCGGCAGCGAGCGGATCACTTCGCAGGCCTGGAAGCCGTCCATTACCGGCATCACGGCGTCGAGAATCACCAGGTCGGGCAGACTCTGGCGGCAGAGCTGCACCGCCTGCTGCCCGTTGGTCGCTTCCAGCACCTCGTAGCCTTCACCGACCAGGGTCTCACGCAACGCGAAACGCGCTCCGCGATCGTCATCGACGACCAGGATGCGATACTGGCGGTCAGCCTGCAGACGGCGTTCGACGGCTCGTGATGCACCGGCGGCGTCGCGCGCATCGCTGGCGCCCAGGACGTGGCGCACCAGGTTCGATTCGTACGCGAGTCCCGAGACCAGATCGTCGCATGCGCTGCCAGTGCCCGCCCGGGCTTCGCGCTCGAGCTGCTGTGCCTTCTGCGCGAGCCGCCCGGCACCCGAATTTGCGGCGGCACCCTTGATCGTGTGCGCGAGGCGGGCGAGTTCGGCCATATCCTGCGTCTGCAGCGCCTGCTGTAGCTGTTCCAGATGGCCGGGCAGATCCTCCAGGAAGGCCGCGATCATGCGCTCGGCTGCGTTTCCGATCTGCTCGTACAGCTCGGCCAGATAATCCTTGTCGATCACGAAGTTCCCGGGCCCTGGTCGTGACGCGACGGGGTGAGTCTGTTGCGCAGCACCTTCTTCCGGTTCGATCCAGCGGTTCAGCATGTCGCGAAGCACTGCGAGCTTGACCGGCTTCGACAGGTAATCATTCATGCCGACGGCATGGCATTGTTCCATCGCGCTCTTCTGCACGTTCGCGGTCATCGCGACGATCGTCACGCCGCTGTACGGTGCGTTGGCAGCGCGAATCTGCCGGGTCGCCTCGAAGCCATCCATGCGTGGCATGTGGCAGTCCATCAGCACCAGATCGAAGCGCGAGCGTGCGACTGCCTCGAGCGCTTCGAGACCGTCGGCTGCGATCACGGCCTCGCAGCCGAGGCGCTCGAGCATGCCGCTCGCGACCTCCTGGTTGGCGCGATTGTCCTCGACCACCAGCACGCGCACGCCACGGAAGCTGTCGCGTTCGCGACCCGGATCGCGCTGCGTCGTCTGGCGCGGCGCGGGAAGCTGGGACGCCAGCAACGCACGCAGGCAGTCGGCCAGCGCGTTGCGGCGTACCGGTTTGCCGAGAGCGTGCGCGATCGGCAATCGCGGCAGCCAGTGACCATCGGCCCGCGGGCGCACGCCGAGGCGCACGAACTGGCGTGCTCCGTGCACGAGTGCGTCGATGAACTCCGCTGCATCGGGACCGATCAGGTCTTCGTCGACGATCGCGACGTCGAAGTGCCCGTCCGTGCGGGCTGCACGCAGTGCGGCGATCGCTTGCGTCGCGTCGGCGCAGAGCTGCAGTTGCACGCGTTCGCCGACGAGCATCGTCTGCAGCGACTCGCGCACCAGCGGGTTGTCGTCACAGAGCAGGATACTGGCGGGGCGTGCCAGCGGCAGCAGCGGACGTGACTGCATGGGCTCGCGCGGACGGATGAACGGCAGCATGAAGTAAAAGCAACTGCCTTGCCCCGGTGTGCTGCGCACGTCGATCTCGCCGCCCATCAGGTGAACGAGTTCGCGGCAGATCGCCAGTCCGAGCCCAGTGCCACCGAAGCGCCTGGTCGTGGAGCTGTCTTCCTGGGAGAAGGCATCGAAGATCCGCTTCTGTGCTTCGGGTGCGATACCGATTCCGGTATCGCTGACCTCGAAGCACAGCCGCAGGTGGACGTCGTCGTCTTCGCGCAGCGTGACCCGTATTCCGATGGTACCGGTCTCGGTGAACTTGACGGCGTTGCCGAGCAGGTTCAGCAGCACCTGCCCCAGATGATGCGTGTCGCCAAGCAGGCTCGCCGGAATCTCGGAGTCCACCACGTAGGCGAGCTCGACACCCTTGCTCTGCACCTGCGGCGTCACCAGCGCCAGAATCTCTTCGATCCGGTCGCGCAACTCGAACTCGACCACTTCCAGCGTGGTCTTGCCAGCGTCGATCTTCGAGAAGGCGAGGATGTCGTTGATCAGGGCGAGCAGCATGTCGGCGGAGTTGCGTGCAGTGCGCACGTAGTCGAGCTGGCGGCCGGTCAGATCCATCTCGACGATCAGATCCAGCATGCCGATCACGCCATTCAGCGGTGTGCGCAGTTCGTGGCTGACGGTCGCGGCGAACTCGCCCTTGGCACGGGCCGAATCGAGGGCCTGGTCGCGGGCGATCTTGAGTGCCTTGCCCTGCTCGATCGCGCGATCGCGCGCGTCCTGGGCGACGCGTTCCTGTTCGATCGCCTGGTCGCGCGCTGTCTGCGCGACGCGCTCCTGCTCCAGTGCCTGGTCACGTGCCAGCGCGATCGTCTGTTCGCGATTGCGCAGCACTTCCATCATCGTGTTGAAGGCACGCTGCATGTCGAGAACCTCGCGCGTGCCCTCGAGCACCGCGCGTGCATCCTGTTCGCCTGCCTGCGCTCGTCGCATCACGGCCGACAGGTTGCGCATCGGCCCGGTAAGGCGCTGCGTGATGCCGAAAAGCACCAGCAGCGACAGCGCCGCAAGCACCGCTGCGACCATCAGACCGGAACGCACGATCTCGGATCGCATGTTTGCCAGCGTCTGTCGCGACATGATCAGTCTTACCGCACCGATCATCTCGCGGTGGCTGCCGCGCGTATCGGCAAACGGAGAATCCACCTGCTCCTGTCCGGAGAAGACCGGTGCAGAGAAGACCCACTCGTGTGTACTTTCCTGCACCAGTTGCGGTGCCTTCGGTATGCCGATCTGCTGCGCAGGCACCGCGGCGACGGAGTCGCTGGCGTACAGCCGACGGCCGTCCGCGTAGACGATCTCGACCCCCTGGACGTCGGGGAAATTCAGGAAGCTGCTGACCAGCTCGGTGGCGCTGCCGGTGTCGCCGTACAGCAATGCCAGCGTGCTCTGGCGCGACAGCGATTCGACCAGACGCATGCCTTCGTCGTGAACACGTCGCTGTACGGTGTCGCCCGATTGCCGCGAGATCAGCATGCTCGATGCGAAGGCGAGCAACAGAACGCAACCCGTGAAGCTGATCGCAATGAGTTGCCGCAGGCTCATGTTGCGTATCGGGTTGCGTGGCATCGGGAATTGCTCCTCCGGAACCTAGAGACGACTCGGGAAGACCATGTTGAAACGTGGATCACGCGCATCGAGTCCCAGGCCCAGATGGTCTGCGGTGCGGATGTTGATTGCCGTATGCAGTTGCTCCAGTGGTTGCAGCCGTGCATCGGGCGTCGGTGCCGTTGCCGCCTCGCGGGCCAGGCGCCGGCCGAGTTCATTGTCGTTCGGGAACAGTGCGAACAACGCTCCCTTGGGCACATGCGACGGGTTGCTCGAAAAGATCACGAGATTGCGATCCCAGGCGGCGCGCAACACCATCTGCAGCACCGAGGCCTCGTCGAGGAACGGCGAAGCCTGCAGCAACCACAGCGCATCCTGCGGAGAACGCATCATGGGCAGGAGCTCGCGATACGCGTTTGCGCCGTCGCGAATGCTGTCCATGCGTTGGGAGACCAGTTCGTAGCCTGCCGCAGCGGCATCCTGCTTCGCGCGTTCGATCAGCCAGTCGTTCGCGTCGACGCCGTGGATGACGTGGATGCGCCGGACGGCAGGAGCCAGTTCGCGCAGCCTTGCAAACAGCATGCGCGGTGCCGGTGCCAGCGATATGACGGAAACGCCTGGTGCAATCTCGTCCGGCTGCGCGAAGACGGCGCCGACGATACGGCGGGTGCTGCTCCCGAGTTGCGCGCTGAGGTCGAGGCCACGCTTGCCGAGCAGGATCACCGCATCGAGTGGTTGGGCGGCGAGTTTGCGCTCGACGGCCGGCAGATCTTCTCCGGGGGCGAGTTCATGGACCGCGCTGCGTGCCGATGCCGCCGCGATGCCCTCGGAAATCGAACGGAATACGGCACGGTAGGGTTCACGTACCTGCGGGTAGATCACCGCCACGTGCGGTAACGGTGCCTCGTTTGCCAGCGAAGGCGACGCGATCGCAGCAGCCGCCAGCAAGGCGGCCCACAGCAGCAGAAGACGCCTGTGCAGATGCAGCCGGTACATCACGCGTCTCCCGCAGGGAGTGCGCGCGGCGGGCACCCGACGTACTCGACGTCGTCCGTGCGCCACGGCAGGAAGGCTCCCGCAGGCGCGTCGGCTGCCTCGCTGTAGCAGGCATGCACACCGGCGTTCACGCTCAACGTGAACAGGCGGTAGCCTTCTTCCACGCTGATGTCGCTGTCGAGTACGAACGCCGCGATATAGCCGAGCATGTTCAGCGCGTCGCCGCCGCGAGCGCGCAGGTACGCATCGAGCTGGCGCGCCAGCTGCATGTGCTCGCCTTCGGGCAATCCCAGCTCCGTGCCGAGCTGCAACATCGCCTCGACGCGATCGTCGCCGCTGGCGATCGGGCGCGAGTAGCCCGGTGCCCGCAGGCGGCCGCGGCGTGTGGTGCGGCGCGCGAGGATCCCGGCGGGCGTCGCCCCTGCCCGTGCTTCGTGCCGCGCCTCGGCGATGAACTGGCATGCATAGTGCGATTGTCCGGGCCCGTAGAGCGTCGAGTCGCTCGCCAGGGTACCCGCATTCACCGCGGCCCCCGGGGTGCAGCGCATCGAACCACCGAGCGCTCCGATCTGGTTGCACCAGATGCGCGGGTCCGGAAACGACATGCACATGAAGCAGGCTTCCAGCCAGCGCGCCATGCCGGGCTTCGGCATGCGGCCGGTCACCTCGAGGATCAACAGTTCAAAGAACCCGTGCTGGCCCAGCAGATCGTCGAGCAGTGAATACGCGCCGACGCGTATCCCGTGGCCCACGCGCCAGCCGCCCTTGTGCGTGACGATGCGCCCGTGTCGGGCTTCCCAGAAGTGCGATGCGTTCAAGAGGCAGTTCCTTCTGCGTTTGCGCCGGGGCGCGGGTCCACGAATTCGTAGTTCTCGTCGCCGATGAATGGAAACGCCTGCAGGCCCTGGCGTCCGGCCTCGAGACCGTGCGCCAGCAACCCCGGCAGACTGGCAATCTGGTACAGCACGCCCGCGCTGCGCGGTGCGAATCCCAGATCCAGGCATGCTGCAGCGGCAACGCCCGGTTCCAGCCAGCCGCAGCCACCTCTGGCCAGGCAGGCGGCAAAACGGTGTCCCCACGCAAGTGCGGCCCATTCACCCGGCGTGTCTGCAAGCAGGCGTGCGATCCCTGCGGCACGCGGATCCGCCACGCCGTACAGGGTACCGAAACCCGGTGCAATGCGCAGGTCCCCGGCGTCCGGGTTTCGGTCGACGCGTGCCAGCAGTTCACCGGCGAGGGTGTCGGGGTCGGCGTCGTGCTGGCGCGCAATGAAGGCGGCCGCGTTCTCGACCTCCGCGCTGCCGAGATGCTCACCGCCCAGAAGCCCCATGCCGATCGCGGCAAGATGACGCGTACGGGTACCCGAGGCAGCGGCGCTCATCGTCGCGCGCGTGGCGCCATGGCGTGGTCCCGGGTTGCAGAATGCGACCAGGAAGCGTTGCAGCAACGCTCGCTGACGGGTGTCAGGCAGTTCGCCGCGCAGCAGCAGGTAGATCGTCTGCGGGTAATCGAGCTGTTCGATCATCGCCTCGTGCGCGTAGCCGTGACAGCGTGCGGAAGTCGCGACCCACGGGTTGTGCGGATCCGCGACTTCCTCCCAGATGCGGGTTCGCAGACGGCTGGCAAATCGGGTGTTACGGCTTTCTTCCACGGTCTCTGTTTCTGCTGTCGGCTCAGAAGCGCAGTCGCGCCGTCAGATGTGTGCTGCGCTTCTCCAGCGGGAAGTCATCGGGCATCAGCGACCCGCGGCCGTCGGGTACTGCGGCGAAGGGGGATGGCTCGCGCGCATCGTCGTCGAACAGATTCCTGATCCGCAAGCCGATATCGAGGCGCCCGAACAGGTTGCGGCGCTCGATGTTCAGGTTGGTGATCGTGTAGTCGTCGATCGACGCGCGCGGGTCCATTGGTTCGCGGTTGCGATCGGCAACCCACTTCAGTTCTCCGGTAAGTGCCCAGTCTCCCGCCGGCAGCCAGCTCGCGCGCAGGTACGCCTGTTGCTCGGGCGAGCGCGAGGCTTGCTTGCGGAGTTCCTCGTCCTCGGAGTCCTGAAAGGAGTAATTGGCGACCAGGCGCAGCGTCTGTACGGGCTTCCATTCGGCCTCGACCTCGAAACCGTGTCCTTTCTGCTCGCCGATGTTGCGTGCGACCTGGGTTCCGGGACCGGTTGGAACGAATTCGATCAGGTCCTCGATGTCGTACATGAACACGTTGAGACCCAGCCGCAGATCGAAGCTGGCACGGTAGTCGAACGCGAGTTCCCATGTGTTCGAGACTTCAGGATCCAGATCCGGATTGCCAAGGGCGACCGGGTTGTTGCGCACGAACAGTTCCGTAAAGGACGGTGCGCGAAACGCGCGGCCGTAGAGCAGTTTGGCGGTCATGTCGGTGCTGGCGTCCCAGACCAGCGCAGCGCGCGGGTTCACGGTGGAGCCGAAATCCGAATAATCGTCGTAGCGCAGTCCGACAGTGAGGTTCCAGTCGTTTGCGACCTGCCATTGGTCCTGCAGCGAGGCGTAGACGATGTCGCGGTCCTCTTTCCTGAAGAATACGTACGGGGTATTGCTGACGTCGGTCAGCGTGCCGTCGATGATGCAGTTGAGCGGGTCGCAGTTGCGGTGCGCCAGATCGAGCACCCCAGGCCCGAAGTTCTTGCGTTCCTTGCCGGTTTCCTCCTGGCGCGACGCGCCTGCGGCGAAGCGCAGCTTGTGCCCGGCAAATCCGTCGTAGCTGAAGATTGCCTCGGCGCGCAGGTGCTTCTCGAAGAACTCCGGATTGCCGCGGTAGCCGTCGGTGAACTGCATCGGGGTGAAGTGCCATACGTCGATGTTGCCATCGTCGCCGATCGGCAGCACGGCGCCCGCCGGGAACAGGGTTTGCCTGGTGCGTGCGTTGATGTCCATATACGACATATTGAGCTCGACGACGCTGTCGGCAAACAGGTTCGCGTCGCTGTAGTGGGCGTCGAACAGGTAGTTGTCGATCTCGCCGCTGCCCTCAGGGTCAAGTGCCAGTGCGAGTCCGGGTCCTACGCCCGAGTCGATCTGCCGCCAGTTCCACAGACGGAACTGCAGCTTGTCGTACTGCAGGTCGATGCGTGCGTCGTAGCCTTCGGCCCGTGTCGCGAACGGACCGGGTGCCCTGGACACCGGCGCAACCCCGAAATAGGCAAGTACGAAATCGAACGCGCTCTGTGCGTCGGCGTTGACGCGACGCGAATCGTCACCGTCGGTCTTCGTTCCCTGCAACGAGAATGCGACGTCGACCTCGCCCCAGCGCGTGCCGTGCAGCAGCCAGCCCTCGGTGGTATCGAAGGAGGCAACCCTTGCGCCGACCTCGGTGCCGTTGATCTGCGTGGCGGTTTTCGTGATCACGTTGATCACGCCGGCGAGGGCGTCGGCGCCGTAGACGGCCGATCCGGGGCCGCGGATCACCTCGATGCGCGCGATGTCGCGTACCGGGAAATTCATTCGGCCGCCGCGATTGCCCATGTGTGTCTGCGTGATCGGTACCCCGTTCACCAGCATCAGCACCTGCGGGTTCTTGTCGGTGTATACGCCGCGGACCGAATAGATCGGCGAGAAATACGTCGACGACAGCGAGACGTGCATACCGGGAACCGTGGCCAGCACTTCTTCGAGCGTGTTCGCGCCCAGATCCCGGATATCGTCGGCGGTGATCACCGAGGCCACTGCCGGTGCCTTCGCGACGAGCTGCTTCTGCCCGGTCGCGATGCTGAGGAATTCCTCCTCCCCGAAGGACAGCAGCAGATCTTCCTCGCCGGCTGCGGATGCACCGGGAGCGACCCGCATCAGCGCCATGGCCAGTGACAACGCCAACAGAGAGCGGTTTTTCATGGCACGGCTGTCCTCGCAGCGATGTGGTCGGTACGCACGTACAATGATTGCCCCTGCCTGCGCGCGCGCCATGCCGTGACCGGCGGAATCGTGCGCTGCTTCACATTTCACGCAAAATCTGGATGCGGCGACCGATCGGCGGGATTTCACGCCGGTCGATCCGTACATCCAGCAACGTGGGACTGTGTTGCTGGCAGATGCCCGGAATGTTCAGGTTCATCAGATCCTGCGGCGTCTGGATCAGATAGGCCCGGATACCCATGGCTTCGGCCATGCGCCGGAAGTCCACCTGTGGCAGTTCGCTGCCGATCTGCTCTCCGCCGCCGAGCTGCTGACCGTGCGCAACCATTCCGAGTCGTGCGTCGTTCAACACAATGTAGACCACTGGCAGGCCCAGTTGCTGGGCGACGGTGATTTCCTGGCCACTCATCAGCATGCTGCCGTCGCCGGTGATGCAGACGACCGGATCGCCCGGGCGTGCCAGTGCGGCGCCGACCGCATTGCCGATCGCCCAGCCCATCGGCGCGAACTCGAAGCCGGCCTGGAACAGGCCGCCGCGTGTGGTGCGGCGTCCACGGTCACCACGCCCTACGCTGCGACGGTCGAGCACACGGCGGTCGAAGGGATGCAGGTAGTGGGTGCACCACGCGAAACTGTTGCCGGCGTCCGCGAGGTAGCGCGTGCTCGGGGGGAACAACTGGGTCAGTTTGGTCATCAGCCATTGCGGCTTGATCGGGCACGAGGCGTCGAGACACTTCGGGAGGTCGTCGACCTCGAACGACAGCACCGCGCTGGCGCCATCGGTGCGTGGCGTGTCGGCGGCGATCAGCTGGCGACCATGGCGGGCCAGCTCGACGATCAGCGTCTCGAACACGGTATCGATGTTGCCACGCACGTGCAGGCGCGCCATCGGCGAGCGGGTCAGGTTGTTCTCGTTGGTATCGATATGCACGAGTTGCCCCGTAAGCAGCGTTTCGCGATCCCAGTTGTTGCTGCTCCACTCGCTGAGCATATTGCCGACCGTGACGACCAGGTCGACGGCCGGGTCGTGCAGTACGTGCTCGGCGCTCTGGTGACCGGCAAACGAGAACACACCGCGGTAGTTCGGGTGGAACGGGCTGATCAGTCCCTTGCCGTCGGGGGTGGTCACGACCTGTGCATCGAGGATCATCGCAGTGCGCAGGATCAGTCCGGCGGTCTCCTGACAGCCGTTGCCGAGCACGAACACCGGCTTGCGTGCATCGAGCAGCAGGTCGACCAGGGTGTCGATTGCGCTTTCGTCCTTCCACGCCGGGCGCGCGAGCAGGGAGGACAGGTTGAATCCCGGCGAGCTGCGCTCGAGCGTGGTGCGCATGATGTCGAGCGGGACGCTGATGTGGGCCGGGCCGTGCGAGTTGAAGGCGGTCATGATCGCCGACGCCAGCTTGTGCTCGATCTGGTCGACATGGCTGACCAGCGTGTTGTAGTGCGTGCAGTGCTGGAACATGCCGACCGTGTTCACGGCGGTATCGCTGGATTCCTGCAGGGCCTTGCGACCGAAGTGACTGAGCGCGGTCTGTGGCGTGATCACCAGCAACGGGATCTGGTTCTCGTAGGCGGACGCCACGCCGGTGATCAGGTTCGTGGCGCCTGGCCCGGTGGTCGAGCAGCACACGCCCAGCTTGCCGGTGTTGCGCGCGTAGCCTTCGGCCATGAACGCCGCTCCAGCCTCGTGGCGCGCGATGACGGCCTTGATGCCGCCGCGGCGTTCGCTGCGCGCGAGTGCGTTGTACAGCGGCTCGATCGCGCCACCGGGAATGCCGAACACGTATTCGACGCCGAGCTGTTCGAGATGACGCAGAATCAGGTCGCCAGCCTCGAAGACTTCGGGTTCATTGTTGGATCGCAGTGCGCCAGCGGGATGCAACGGATGGATACGAGCGCTCACCGAGCCCTCCTTTTATTGTGTTGTGCTGCAACGACAGGCATCCGACCAGGTTCGCCCAGTTGAAGTGTCGCATCAGTATAGACGGCTAAGTCATTAGTGCGAGTGGATTATTTGTCACATGAAGCCGCGACCGTCGACGCTGGCCAAGGTTATTGCACGGGTATGGAGAACGGGATGAATGGCGGCTTTGCAGCCGACGGAACCAGTGCGATCATACGGTCCACGTATCGCTGACGATGGAGGCCCGTGATGGAAAAGATCCTGTACCTGGTGTGGAAGCAACCCGGAGACACACCGGAGGGGTTTCGCAAGCGATGGCTGGATCGGATCGCACCGGCACTGCTGGAAGCCGGTGCAAGGCACGTACGGGTCAATGTGGCCGACGACGACGTGGCGCCGGCGGCGCCGCTGAAGCAGTCGTGCAGCGGGCAGCCCTTCGACGCGATGCTATCGTTGTGGCTGGACACGGCGGTCTGGCGTGCCCGCTACGAGGCTCTTTTCCGCGACCAGGTGGCGCGTTGCCATGGCTACCTGGTGTGCGAGTCGGAGCCGATCGCGCACCACGCGCAGATGCCCGCCGATGGCCGGCGCGCCGAGGGCTGGTCCCAGATCTGCATCCTGACCCGACCCGACTGGATTGCCTACGAACAGTGGCTCGCAGTGTGGCAGGGCAGCCACACGCAGATCGCGATCGATACCCAGTCGACCTTCGGCTACCGGCAGAACGTCATCTTCCGGCCGCTCACCTACGCCGCGCCGCCATACACCGCGATCATCGAAGAGAACTTCCCTGCGGAGGCGATGACCTCGCCGCAGGCGTTCTACGCTGCGGTGGGTGACGAGCAGAAGCTTCGCGCAAACCTGCAGGCGATGATGGACAGTTGTGCGCGCTTCATCGACATGAACCGTATCGACGTGGTGCCGACCAGCGAATACAACTGGGTTGCGCAAGCGCGCACGCCGGCCTGATCACAAACAACGAGCAGCAGCGGAGGAGTGCATGGGTATCTACGCAATGACTGGCGGCGCCACCGGAATCGGCGCGGCAATCAAGAACCAGTTGCGGGAGCGCGGTGACACGGTGATCGTCGTCGACGTCAAGGACGCCGACGTGATCGCGGATCTTTCGACGCATGAAGGGCGCCAGGCCGCCGTTGCGGAAGTCCTCGCCCGCGCCCCGGAAGGCCTCGACGGTTTCGTGGCCTGCGCTGGAGTAGGTCCTTATGTGAATCCGGCGCTGATCGTGCGCCTCAACTATTTCGGAGCAGTCGAGGTCACCGAAGGCGTGCGTCCGGCGCTGGAGCGCCGCGGCGGCAGCGTCGTGGTGATTTCCTCGAATTCGGCGCCGATGAGTCCGGACGCGGAGTATGTCGACCTGCTGCTTGCCGGTGACGAGGCTGGCGCCTGCGAGCGGGTCGCAGCCCAGAACGGCCAGGTTGCCTATTCGGGTTCGAAGGCAGCGGTGGCGCGCTGGGTGCGCCGGAATGCACCGGCATGGGCCGCTGCCGGCGTGCGCGTGAATGCAGTGGCTCCTGGTCTGATCAGGACGCCGTTGTCGGACAGCGCGACCAACGACCCGCGCTTTGCCGAAGCGATGCAGAATTTCGAGAAGACGATACCGATCGGCCGTGTTGGCCAGCCGGATGACATCGCGGGGCCGGTGCTGTTCCTGCTCGGGCCCGAGGCGGGTTTCATCTGTGGTGCGATGCTCTTCATCGACGGTGGTCACGACGCTTCGTTCCGTCCGGATCAGTTCTGAGCACGGGCGGGGTGTCGTATTCCCGGGGCGCTGCATCCTTGCTTGAGCTTGCCCGGAGGCGCACGTATCCTTGCACGCTTTCGCACGCCAGGGTGAGCGCATGATTTCGGGCAGCATCGTCGCCCTCGTGACACCGATGGACGCATCGGGTGCCATCGATTGGGCTGCGCTCGAGCGGTTGGTCGAGTTGCAGGTAAGCGCCGGCACCGCGGCGATCGCGGCGGTGGGCACCACCGGCGAAAGCGCGACGCTCGACGTCGACGAGCACCTCGAAGTCATCCGGCGCACGATGGCCATGGCGGCCGGGCGCATCGCGGTGATTGCAGGTACCGGCGCCAATTCGACGCGCGAAGCAATGGAACTGACGCAGATGGCGAGCGGGCTTGGTGTTGCCGCCTGCCTGCTGGTCACTCCGTACTACAACAAGCCGACCCAGGAAGGCCTGTACCGCCATTTCCGGACGGTCGCCGAGGCAGTCGATATTCCGCAGATCCTCTACAACGTACCCGGGCGTACCGCGTGCGATATGACGAACGACACGGTGCTGCGGCTTGCCGCAGTGCCGGGTATCGTCGGCATCAAGGACGCGACCGGCAACCTCGAGCGTGGCCGCGAGCTCATAGCAGGCTGTCCGCAGGGGTTCGCGGTGTATTCGGGCGACGACGCGACCGCGGCTGAACTGATGCTGCTGGGCGCACGCGGCAATATATCGGTTACCGCCAACGTGGATCCGCAACGGATGGCTGCGCTATGTCGTGCGGCGCTGCAAGGCGACACCGCGAGTGCGCGTGCGCTCGATGCAGATCTGGCCGAACTGAACCGGGTGCTGTTCCTCGAAGCGAATCCGATACCGGTGAAGTGGGCGTTGCAGCAGATGGGGTTGATCGGTTCCGGCATCCGGCTGCCGCTGACGCCGTTATCAGAAATTTACCACCAGCGCGTGCGCAAGGCGCTGACGGATCTCGGGCTGCTTGGCCCGGATCAAGGCTGACTGGAGAGAGTCGATGCGACCGTTGACCGGGCTGCTGCTGTCGTTGCTTACCGTCGTGCTGGCCGGTTGCGGCTGGCTGGGCGTGGGCGGTGAGGAGGGTTATTTTCGTGACCGCGCCAACGATTACCGCAAGGCGCGTTCGATTCCGCCGATGAAGGCGCCCGAAGGCACGCGGACGGACGCAGTGTCGCCGCTGTACGCGATACCGACCGAGAGCGCCGACGCGCTGCTCGACCAGGATTTCGAGGTGCCGCGCCCGCAGCCGCTCAGGGGCGACGCCGGCGAGAAGGTCGTACGTATCCAGAAGCTCGGCAACGAGCAGTGGATTCTGCTCGACGAGACGCCCGCCGAGGCGTGGCCGAAGATCCGCTCCTTCCTGGTTTCGAACCAGATCGGCATCGAACACGAAGACGCATCGAAGGGCCAGATGGAAACGTCGTGGCTCTCGTTTCGCAGCGACAGCGATCGGCGCGAGAAATACCGGTTCCGCGTCGAACAGGGCGTGCAGCGCGCCAGCAGCGAAATCTACGTGTTGCAGACGGGCTACCGACAGGACAAGGCACAGGATGCGCCGCCCGCCGAGTGGCCGGCCGCATCTGCCGACCCCGAGCGCGAAACGTGGATGCTGAAGGAGCTCGCGAACTACCTCGCCAGCACCGGTGACGAGTCCACGGTGAGCCTGCTCGCACAGGGCATCAGCACGGTGAACAAGGTCTACCTCGTGCGTGATGCGAGCGGCCAGCCGGTCATCGATTTGCGGCTCGGTTTCGACCGTGCGTGGGCATCGCTCGGCCGTTCGCTCGAGCACGCCGAGCTGGTCGTGAAGGATCTCGATCGCAGCGCCGGCCTGTATTACGTGGTGTATGAACCCGGCCACAAGCAGGACGAGAAGTCGACGACGGGTCCGGGTGCTGAGGAAACGCCGAAGCCGAAGAAGGGGTTCTTCTCGCGTCTCTGGCCATGGGGCAGCGACGACGAGGCGAATCCGCTCGTCGGCCGACACTACCGCGTCGAGATGCGCACGGCCGACAAGGGCGTGCTGATCGGTGTGCGGCGCGACGATGGCAGCGCGTTCGAGGAAGGCGAGGCCGAGTTCGTGCTCGGGCTGATCAAGGCGCACCTGTCCTGAGATAGCGGCAGGCACGCAGCCAGGTGATCGAGTTCTGCTCGCTCGGCAGCGGCAGCCGCAGCAACGCGCTGCTCGCGCGCAGCCACACCAGTTGCGTTCTGATCGACTGCGGGTTCGGACCGCGCGAACTCGACCGCCGCCTGGCCCAGCGAAGCATGCACCCGCGCGACATCGACGGCATCCTCGTCACGCACGAGCACAGCGATCACGTGGGCGGTGTGGCGGCGGTGGCGCGCCGCCACGGCATCCCGGTGTTCGCGACGGTGGGCACCGCGAAGGCGGCCCGCTTTGACGGACTGCGGGTGGAAGTGCTGCTCGCCGAGCGCGAGGTGCGCGTGGGCGATATCGACGTGTTGCCGGTTACCGTGCCGCACGATGCGCGCGAACCCTGCCAGTTCGTGCTGAGTCACCGTTCCCGCCGGCTCGGCGTGCTCACCGATCTGGGTACGGTCACCCCATCGGTGCGTGCCAGCTATGCATGCTGCGACGCGCTGGTGCTCGAGGCGAACCACGATCCCGACATGCTTGCAAACGGCCCGTACCCGTGGCCGCTGAAGCAGCGTGTCGGCGGCGCTTACGGTCACCTCAGCAACTCGCAGGCTGCCGTACTGCTCGCAAGCGTGGAACGCAGCGCATTGCAGCACGTGGTAGCTGCCCACCTGAGCGAGCAGAACAACGCACCGGCGCTTGCGCGTTCAGCGCTCGAAGGCGTGCTGAACGGCAGCGCAGCGCAACTGCACCTCGCCGACCAGGAATCCGGTTGCGAGTGGTTGCGGATTGCGTGAACGCGGCGCGGGTAGTGCATGGGCTGACGGCGGACCTCAGGGTGGGGAAACAGGCCGGGAAAATAGCACTTGCCCGAAAGTTCTCTGCTGCTACACTACGCGCCGCTTCAACGCGGACGCCTATCCGGAGAGGTGCGAGAGCGGTTGAATCGGCTTGACTCGAAATCAAGAGTAGGGGCAACCCTACCGTGGGTTCGAATCCCACCCTCTCCGCCATTTCACTGTTTTCGCGGTATCCCAGGTCGACGATCAACCCGCGCTGATGCGTCACTGCAAGACTGGCCTTCACGCCGAATTTGTACGGGTGCGTACATTCCCCTTCGAGATGCACTCGACCTCTGACGCATGCAGCGCGTAGAGCTTGTTCTTGTCCTTCGTCTGTTGGGTGCGGATACGTTCGTCCCGCGCCATCACGACCTGCAGTCGATGCAGGCTCAGCAGTGATGCGGCCGTGGCCGAAGCGAGCTTGCGCTGCACCTCGCGCAGCACGATGCCGAGGATCGTACGTTAGCGCTCGATGACGCGACGCAGCCGCCGGCGCAGCGCTGATACCATAGCTGCTCACAACCAATCGTCGCCGTGCGATCAGGCTATACAGGCGGGGTAGGGGCATGCTGTTGAAGCAATCTTCTTCATCGTTGATGCGCTCGGCGCCCACGGATTTCACACGCGGTACGAGCATTGCGTCACTGGCGGCTTCGTTGGCAGCGCGTTTTGCTGCGCCAGCGTCGGGTACCGGCCGGCCACAGACGCCATCCGGCGTTGCGGCTGATTTTCCGCTCCTGGCCGACGAGACTTTTGCCGTTGCGCTGGAATCTGCGCAGCAGGCCGTATTCGTACTCATGGATGGCCTGGGCGAGCAGCTGCTTGCCATGCACGCACCGGGCGGTGTTCTGTCGCATTTCAGGTGGCGTTCCCTCGATTCGGTGTTTCCGTCGAGTACGGCGCCAGCCCTGTCGAGCCTGTCGGCTGCGGCGCCACCGGCAATGCACGGCAATCCAGCCTGGCTGATGTGGGCCGAGCGATTGGGTGAGATCATCCAGACCCTGCCCATGGATGTTCCCGGCGATCCGACGCGTAGCGTGGAGGCACAGGATGTCTGGGAATGGGTGCCCTGGATGGTTCGATCCGCAGCGCCGGCATTTTCCGTGCTGCCGATCCAGATAGCCGATACCGTTTTTTCACGACATGCATACGCTGGCTCGACCATCATCGGTTACCACAGTCTCGACGAAGTCTGCGACCAGGTCGAAGCGCTGCTGGACGAGGCGAACGGTCCGGCCAGCGTCTTCGTCTATCTGCCGCATTTCGATACCGTGAGCCACCTGGCCGGTTGTGCGAGCGAGAAGGCTCGTGCGATGGTGCATCGGCTCGATGCCTGGTTCGGGCAGCTCGTCGAGCGGGTACGTCAGCGCGATGTACTGGTGTTTGCGACGGCAGATCATGGATTCATCGACATCGCAGCAGCAGATCAACTGCGACTCAATGACCATCCGGCACTGGCAGCATGCCTGGAGCGCCCGTTGAGCGGTGAACCGCGCGTTCCGTTCTGCCACGTACGTGAAGCGGCGAGAGAGGGCTTTGCCGGGACGGTTGCCGCCGAGCTGGGTGATACCTTTACCGTGCATACAGCGCGGGGATTGCTCGAGGCGGGCTGGTTCGGGAGGGGTGATGCGCTGAGCGGCAGGCTGGGTACCCATATTCTTGTGCCGCGGAAACCCGTTACCCTTGTCGAAGTCGTCGGTGACGGTACATCGATGCACTTCGTTGGCATGCACGGCGGGCCCAGCGAGGCAGAAATGCGTGTGCCGTTGATCGCCGCCTGGCGTGGAAACCGGCTGAAGTGATTGTGAATGGTGCAAAGCAAACGCTTCGCAACCCGAGGTGACGCAGGTCGGGTTTCAACGATGTGGATCGGGTTTCAACTCGACAGATGTCGATGCGAATTCCCCAGTCGGCATGAATGCCGACCCACGAACATCCGTCGGCATGAATGCCGACCTACGCTCCGATGGCTCGAAAGAGGTGAGGGATACGATGAAGATGGCTAACAAGAAACTTGTTTCGATCATTTGCACCTTGGGCATCGTGTGCGTCGCGCTGCAGGGTTGCGTGCACCAGCGGTCCGAACCGGTGCCTTTGACGGATATGGCAAAAATCGGCGAGCTGTTTCCTGGTTTTCCGAAGGGCTATCTGGCGCACGACGCGTTGCCGGACAGCCTGGCAATACTCCCACCACCACCCGCCACGGACAGTGCAGCCGGGAAGGCTGACGAAGCGGCGTACATTGCCACGCGAGCGCTTGCGGACGGGCCGCGCGGGGGGGTGGCAACCCGCGACGCCGATCTGAGGTTTCCGAGGTCATTGAATGCATTCGCGTGCGCGACAGGCTTCGAGGTCGATCCGAATCGTTCGCCACAGTTGGCCACGCTGTTGCGGCGCAGCTTCAGTGACGCGGCAGTGGCTACTTCCAGGGCCAAGAATCACTACCAGCGGACGCGCCCTTTTGTCGCTCACGACGCGCACACCTGCTTCCCCCAGGACGAGGCGATGCTGAAAAAGGACGGCTCGTACCCATCGGGTCATTCCGCCATTGGCTGGGTCTGGGCGCTGATCCTGAGCGAGCTGGTGCCGGATCGAACCACCGCGATCCAGGAGCGCGGTTTTGCGTTTGCGCGCAGCCGGGTGATCTGTGGTGCCCACTGGGCGAGTGATACCGTGCAGGGAATGCTGGTGGGCAGTGCGACCTACGCCCGACTGCAGGCCGATCCGACTTTTCTGGCGCAACTGCAGGCTGCAAAGGCCGAGGTGGGCGAATTGCGCGGTCAGCCGCAGCCAGTCACGCGTGACTGTGCAGCCGAAGCCGAGGCACTGCGTCTTGATGACCGAGCCGCACCGTGATCATTGCAGTCGTAGGTCGGGTTTCAACCCGACAGGTGCCGATGCGAATCCCCAGTCGGCATGAATGCCGACCCACGAATCGTTGTAGGTCGGGCTTCAGCCCGACTGGTGCCGATGCAAACCTCCTGTCGGCATGAATGCCGACCTACGAATCGTTGTAGGTCGGGCTTCAGCCCGACTGGTGTCGATGCAAATCTCCTGTCGGCATGAATGCCGACCCACGAATCGTTGTAGGTCGGGTTTCAACCCGACAGGTGCCGACGCAAATCTCCTGTCGGCATGAATGCCGACCTACGAATCGTCGTAGGTCGGGTTTCAACCCGACAGGTGCCGATGCGAATCCCCAGTCGGCATGAATGCCGACCCACGAATATCAATCGGCATGAATGCCGACCTACGTGTGGGTTTGCCCTTGCAACCCACCGCGCAAGGCCTGACGCTCGTGGTCGAGCAGCCATTGCTTGCGCTGCAGTCCGCCACCGTAGCCCGTGAGCGAACCATCGCTGCCGATGACGCGGTGACAGGGCACCACGATGCCGATGAGGTTCGCACCGTTGGCCATGCCCACGGCGCGAACGGCCTTCGGTTGGCCGATACGCGCGGCAAGTTCGCGATAGCTCCACGTTTGCCCCGCTGGTATGTCGCGCAGCGCCGTCCAGACCTTGCGCTGGAACTCGGTGCCTCCCATGGCTACCGCCAAGGCGTCGATGGCCGTGATGTCGCCGTCGAAATAGGCCTGCACGGCAAGCAGTGGCGCTGATCGTCCGGTGGGCTCGCGCAACTCCACCTCATGCCTGTAATGGCGCTGCAGCAAGGCCTGCATGCGTGATTCGTGGTCGAGCCATTCCAGAGCACGCAGGTGATGCTGGTCGTCGGTCACCAGCAGCATCGGACCAATCGGGCTGGCCAGGTGTTCCAGCGTGAAGATCAATGCGTTCATGTCCGCTTGCCTCGCGATGTCGTTCACGGTTGCTAGCATGTTAGCGCTTTGATTCTTTCGCTCAATGCGCTTGGTCGACATGTAAGGCCGTGCGAGGCGTGGCAAACTGGTGCCGTCACTGCGACAATCCGGACGGCATCGACTCGGGTATTGGCGGCACTAGCAGGAGGTACACCATGGCGACTTCACATCCCTTTGCTTCGAAGATCCGGAACTTCTCGACTGCAGGCAGGACGGGTCGGCTTTTTTCGCTGCCGGCGCTGGCCGAGGAGTTCCCGGGTGTCGCGCGGCTGCCGGTCTCGATCCGCATCGTGCTCGAATCGGTGCTGAGGCACTGCGATGGCAGGAAGATCACGCGCGAGCACGTCGAGCAGCTCGCGCGCTGGCAGCCCAATGCCGTGCGCACCGAAGAGATTCCGTTCACGGTTGCGCGCGTGCTGCTGCAGGACTTCACCGGCGTGCCGCTGCTGGCCGATCTGGCAGCGATGCGCTCGGCGGCGCAGCGCCTCGGCAAGGATCCGAAGCGAGTGGAGCCGCTGGTGCCGGTCGACCTGGTCGTCGATCACTCGATCACCGTCGACTACTACGGCAACGCGAGTGCGCTGGCGAAGAACATGGAGCTCGAGTTCCAGCGCAACCGCGAACGTTACGAATTCATGAAGTGGGGCATGCAGGCCTTCGACACCTTCCGGGTGGTGCCACCGGGCTTTGGCATCTGTCACCAGGTCAACCTCGAGTACCTGACCAAGGGCATCCACAGGACGGCAGACGGCCTGTATTACCCGGACACGCTGGTAGGCACCGACAGCCACACCACGATGATCAACGGGGTGGGTGTGGCGGGCTGGGGCGTGGGCGGTATCGAGGCCGAGGCGGCGATGCTCGGCCAGCCGATGTATCTGCTGACGCCGGACGTGGTCGGCTTCGAAATGAAGGGCAGGCTGCGCGAAGGCTGCACGGCCACGGACCTGGTGCTCACCGTCACCGAACTGCTGCGCAGGCACAAGGTGGTCGGCAAGTTCGTCGAGTATTTCGGCGAAGGCACGCGCTCGCTGAGCGTGCCGGACCGTGCAACCATCGGCAACATGTCGCCCGAGTACGGTGCGACCATGGGCCTGTTCCCGGTCGATGAACGCACGCTCGAATATCTGCGCGACACCGGCCGCACGCCCGAGGAGGTGGAGGCCGTCGAGGCATATTTCCGTGCACAGGGCCTGTTCGGCGTGCCCGCAGCCGGTGAGCTCGACTACTCGCAGGTGATCACGCTCGACTTGGCGACGGTCACACCCAGCCTCGCGGGCCCACGCCGCCCGCAGGACCGCATCGATCTCGATCACGCTGCGGCGCAGTTCCGGCGCCTTTATTCGATGCCGATGGAGCAGAGCGGTTTTTCACGTCCGGCCGATACGCTCGAGCGGCGCGTCACGGTGGTACCAGATGGAGGCCCGAGTGCGGACGAGGCGGGCCCCACGCCCGACGGTGCGCCGCGGTCGGTGTCCGAGATGGTTGCGAACAAGCCGCTGCTGCCCACCACGCACTCGGAGGCTGCCGATCACCCGCACCATGTGCCGCTCAGCTATGAACTCGGAAACGGCGATGTGCTGATTGCCGCGATCACGAGTTGCACCAACACCAGCAATCCCAGCGTGATGCTGGCTGCGGGCCTGTTGGCCAAAAAGGCGGTCGAGGCGGGTCTGACGGTGGCGCCGCACGTGAAGACCTCGCTCGCGCCGGGTTCGCGCATCGTCAGCGACTATCTCGCAGAGACCGGTCTGCTGCCGTACCTGGCGAAACTGGGTTTCGATCTGGTGGGGTACGGCTGCACCACCTGCATCGGCAACTCGGGCGATCTGGCACCGGAGATCAACGCGGCGATCAGCGACAACGACCTCGTGTGTGCCGCCGTGCTCTCGGGCAACCGCAACTTCGAGGCGCGCATCCATCCCAACGTCAAGGCCAACTTCCTGATGAGCCCGCCGCTGGTCGTTGCGTACGCGATTGCCGGCAATGTCATGGTCGATCTGATGACGCAGCCACTCGGCACGGATGCGAGCGGCAACGCGGTGTTCCTGCGCGACATCTGGCCGAACAGCCACGAGGTGGATGCCTTGCTGAAGTACGCGCGCAACGGTGAACATTTCCGTGCCAACTACGCGCGGATCGCCAGCGAGCCGGGCGCGTTGTGGGAAGCGATCCATGGCGTCAGCGGGCAGGTCTACGACTGGCCGACCAGCACCTACATCGCCGAGCCGCCGTTCTTCGAACACTTCAGCATGCAGGCGGCAGGCGGTCATGCGGGCGAGCGCTATTCGGTGCACGGCGCGCGCATCATGGCGCTGTTCGGCGATTCGGTGACCACCGACCACATTTCACCGGCTGGCAGCATCAAGGAGAAGTCGCCGGCCGGACGCTGGCTGATCGGCCACGGGGTGGGCAAGCCCGACTTCAACAGCTACGGCTCGCGGCGCGGCAATCACGAGGTGATGATGCGCGGCACCTTTGCCAACGTGCGCATCAAGAACCTGATGATCCCGCCGAAGGCCGACGCCAGCCGGGAGGAGGGTGGCTTCACGCAGGTGCAACCCTCGGGCGAGAAGAAGGACATCTTCGATGCCGCGATGCACTACACGAACGCCGGCGTGCCGACCGTGGTCTTCGCCGGCGAGGAATACGGCACCGGTTCCAGCCGCGACTGGGCAGCCAAGGGCACGCAACTGCTGGGAATCAAGGCCGTGGTGGCGAAGAGCTTCGAGCGCATCCACCGCTCCAACCTGGTCGGCATGGGTGTGCTGCCGCTGCAGTTCAAGTCCGGAGACTCGTGGGAAGGCCTCGGCCTCGAGGGCAACGAGCTGATCGACATCGCGCTGGCGCAGGATCTGACGCCGCAGGGCGATGCGGAGCTGACGATCACGCGTGCCGACGGCAGCAGACAGTCGCTGAAGCTGACGCTGCGCATCGATACGCCGATCGAGGTCGACTACTTCCGTGCCGGCGGCATCCTGCCCTACGTGCTGCAGCAGTTGCTGGCCTGATGCATTGCCAGGCGCCGGGCGCACTCGCGTCAGGCGTGGGGGGTGCGGGCCTGCGCCGCGCGATCCCCGATGCCGGCAGCGGGGCTGTTCGCGGCGCGCAGTCGATCGCCGACGGGGGCACTGCGGTTCGACGACTTCCGGGGGCTGCTCAGTCGCGCGTCAGTGCTTCGGCCCAGCAGGTGTAGAGACGGTCGGCCACCGCATTCAGGGCTGCGACCTTGGCTGTCATGCCGGCCTGCATTCGCGTGGGCGATTGCACGGCCAGACTGTTCGCGGCGGCGATTTCGCCAGCACCATCCTGGCACCACTGGCGGATCATTGCCTCCGTCATCTCGACGTGGCACTGCATGCCGAAGACGTTGCCCAGCGCATAGGCCTGGTTGGCGCAGTGTTCGCTCTCCAGCAGGCGTGTGGCTCCAGGCGGGATGCTGAAGGTCTCGCCGTGCCAGTGGAAGGTCTCGAAGCAGTCCAGGTCGCCGAACCAGCGTTGCGATTCGGCGTTGTCCAGCACGCGCACCATGCCCCAGCCGATTTCCTTGACCGGGCATCTCGCAACGGTAGCGCCGAGCGCCCGGGCGATGAGCTGGCCGCCGAGACAGTGGCCGAGCACCGGTAGATCGGCGGTGACGGCCGTGCGGATCAAGGCACACGACGGTTCGATCCAGGGTAGCGGATCGTTCACGCTCATCGGTCCACCCATGAAAACCAGTCCGGAAAAGGCGTCGATCGATGCCGGCACGGCTTCGCCTTCATCGATGCGAACGAGTCGCCAGCGAATCGAGTGGCGGTCCAGGAACGTGGCCAGATAGCCTGGGCCTTCGCTGTGAAAATGACGGAAGATGGCGACTGGTTTCATGGTTGGGTCTGGCTGCGCGCTGGTGCTGCCGGTTGCGGACCGGTTCCGGAGAAGAAGGGTGCGGAGTGCTCTGTACCCGCGGGCTGCGGCGCTCGTCATTGCCTCGCAAGCATCAGGCGCAACTGGTCCGCCGTGCTTTCCGCGTAGTTCGCGATCATGCCGAGCGCGCGGAAGATGTTCATCCACAGCATGATGGAAAGTGGACCGATTTCCGGTTCGTGGCCGAACAGTTGTTGGGTTACGGCGGCCTGGTGGCGATCGGCTTCACGTTCGCGTTCGCGGACCTCGTTGATCAGCAGTATCACCTTTTCGACCTTCGAGCCGGTGAAGGACGCCTGCTGCAGTGAAAACAGCTCCTGCGCCGCGTTGAACCAGGCGTCGCCGGTATCGATCACGCTGCCGACGAGCGTGAGCACGCCCTGCTGCATGCCTTGCGGGGTCGGCGTATGGCGCATCGTGAGGAGCACACCCACATCCTCGGCCGAATCCGCGATGCGGTCCTGGATGCGCAGGAAACGCAGGACGTCGCTGCGATCAACCGGCAGGAACACGGATTTGGGCAGGTTGTCCCGGATGTCGTTCTTGATCAGATCGGCCTGGTGTTCGAGTTCGCCGATCCGTTCGCTGACTTCTGCGGTCCTGTCCCAATCCCCGGCTGTGAACGCCTCGACCAGCGGCCGGATCAGGGTCACGGCGTCGTGGACCTGCTCGGTATGCCGCGCCAGCGGCCCGAACGGGGATTTGCGAAGTAGTTCGAGAATGGAGTCCACGTCAGGCACCTCGGTTTGATTCGACGCGAGCATGCAAGGTAGCGGGAGCGGGCGGCGGCTGCAATCCGCTTTGTCACGCCGCATGCGACGGGGGCGGACGGTGGATCGTTTATGCTTTGGTGGCCAACTCCAGCCATGCAAGCGGTAGCGTCCATGTCCCGTCATCTTGCCTATTTCACCAGCATCGTGCTCACGCTCGCTGCGCTGGTGCTCACCATGCGCGATCCGCAATGGTGGTGGAGCGTGATCCTGCCGGTCGCGTTCATGTTGCTCGGTACGCTCGATGTGCTGCAGCGCAAGAGCACGCTGCGGCGCAATTACCCGATCCTTGCACACTTCCGCTACGGGCTGGAGACCATCGGACCCGAGATCCGCCAGTACTTCATCCAGGCCGATACCGAGCAGGCGCCCTTTTCACGCGAGCAGCGCGCGCTGATCTACCAGCGTGCCAAGCACACCAACGACGTGCGTCCGTTCGGCACGCTGCGCGATGTCTACGCCGAGGACTACGAGTGGATCAGCCATTCGCTGGCGCCCACCCGGATCGAGTCGGCCGATTTCCGCATCACCATCGGCGCCGGTGGTGCGCAGCCGTATTCGGCCAGCGTGTTCAATATCTCCGCGATGAGCTTCGGTGCGCTGTCGGCAGCGGCAATCCGCGCGCTCAACGCCGGCGCGAAACGTGGAGGCTTCTATCACGATACAGGCGAAGGTTCGATTTCTCCGTATCACCGCGAGCACGGTGGTGATCTGGTGTGGGAGATCGGTTCCGGCTATTTCGGTTGCCGCAACGAGGACGGCAGCTTCAGCGAGGAGCGTTTCGTGGCGCAGGCGCGCGATGCGCAGGTCAGGATGATCGAGCTGAAGCTGTCGCAGGGCGCCAAGCCCGGCCAGGGTGGGGTATTGCCGGCAGCGAAGCTGAGTGCGGAGATCGCAACCACGCGCGGAGTGCCGATGGGAGAGGACTGCGTATCACCGGCACGCCATACGGCGTTCTCCACACCGCTCGAGCTGCTCGCGTTCGTGGCGCGGCTGCGCGAACTGTCGGGAGGCAAGCCCACCGGCTTCAAGCTCGCGATCGGCCATCCGTGGGAATGGTTCGGCATCGCACGGGCGATGCACGAGAGCGGCATCCTGCCTGATTTCATCGTGGTCGACGGGGCCGAAGGAGGCACCGGTGCCGCGCCGGCGGAGTTCATCAACCACGTCGGACTGCCGATGCGAGAAGGCCTGATGCTGGTGCACAACACGCTGGTCGGCCTGGACTTGCGCGATCGCATCCGTATTGGTGCAGCCGGCAAGGTCAGTTGCGCGTTCGACATCGCGCGAACGCTCGCGCTAGGGGCCGACTGGTGCAACGCCGGGCGCGCCTTCATGTTTGCACTGGGGTGCATCCAGGCGCTGAGCTGCCACACCAACCGCTGCCCGACGGGAATCGCAACGCAGGATCCGCAGCGCTGGAAACATCTGGACGTTCCCGACAAGTCGACGCGTGTATACGCGTTCCACCGCAATACCATGGAGGCGTTGCGGGATCTGCTGAGCGCCGCGGGCCTGAACCATCCGGACGAACTCGGACCGGAGCATATCCTGCGGCGCGTATCGACGCGCAAGGTACAGTCGCTGGGAGCGCTCTACCGTTACCTGCAGCCGGGTGACCTGCTGCAAGCGCGGGTTTCCGAACACGCCGTGTTCCGTGCGTTCTGGAACACATCGCGCAGCGATACCTTCGCGCCGCCCGCGCAGGTAGTCAGCCGTCGGCGCAGCAAGTTGATGTGATGCACCTGCCGGGAGGTGGCCGATCGTGAGCAGGGGAGACTCGCAGCCGGGTGTTCAAGGAATCGACGAGTCCGGCAGCCGCCTGCTGGACAATCTTTCCACGGCAGTCGTGCTGCTGGACGAGCAGTTGTGCGTACGCTACGCCAACCCGGCCACCGAGCAGTTGCTCGCTACCAGCGTCTCGCATCTGCTCGGACAGTCGCTCGCCCGGTTTTTCGACGATGCCGGCTGGAGCATCGAGGATTTGCGCAATGCCCTGCAGGAGCAGCGCCCGCATACCCGGCGTGAGGCGCGACTGCGTGTTCCCGGCAGCAGCCAGGCTGCCCTGGTGGACTATACGGTCACGCCGATGGGCGATGTCGATGGCCGCCCGCGGCAGCTTCTGATGGAGCTGCAGCCACTGGATCGCCTGCTGCGCATCAGCCGGGAGGACAGTCTGCTGGCTGCCAACCAGGCGACCCATGCGCTGGTGCGCGGCATGGCGCACGAGATCAAGAATCCGCTGGGCGGTATTCGTGGGGCAGCGCAACTGCTGGCACGGGCGCTCGACGACCCGGAACTGCGCGAATACACCGGGATCATCGTCAGCGAGGCCGATCGTCTGCGCAATCTGGTCGATCGCATGCTCGGTCCGCGCAAACCGCCCGATTGCAGATGGATCAACATCCATCAGGTGCTCGAACGCGTGCGTGTCGTCGTGCAGGCGGAGACCGGTGATGCGCTGTCAGTGCAACGGGACTACGACCCCAGCCTGCCCGAGTTGTGGGCCGACATGGATCAGTTGATACAGGTGATGCTCAATGTGCTGCGCAACGCCGCCCAGTCGTTGCTGGAAAATCCGGCCGTGCGCGAATCCCCTGTTCTGCACAGACCGCGCATCGTGATGCGTACACGGGTGCTGCGTCAGTTCACGATCGGAGGCTACAGGCACCGCCTGGTATGCCTGATCGAGGTAGAGGACAACGGTCCCGGCATCAGCGAGAGCTTGCGCAAGACGCTGTTCTACCCGATGGTCACCGGGCGATCGCGGGGCACCGGTCTTGGCCTGCCGATTGCACAATCGATCATGCAGCAGCACGGCGGCCTGATCGAATGCGACAGCGCGCCAGGCCATACCGTGTTCAGGATCCTGATTCCCTTTGAGCCGGTCCCCGGTGCAACCGAAGGAGTTTTCGTGCATGCCCCCTCGTGATCAGGTCTGGGTCATCGATGACGACAAGTCGATGCGCTGGGTGCTCGAAAAGGCGCTCTCGCAGGCGGACCTCGAGGTTGCGACCTTCGGCAGCGGTGATGCGGCGCTGCGCAGGCTTGCCGAGCAGCAACCGCAGGTGATTCTCAGCGACATCCGCATGCAGGGTGTGAGCGGGCTCGAGTTGCTGGCGCACATCCGGCAGGTTTGCCCGCAGGTGCCGGTGATCATCATGACCGCGCACTCCGACCTCGACAGTGCGGTGAAATCCTACGAGGGAGGCGCCTTCGAGTATCTGCCGAAGCCGTTCGACCTCGATGATGCGCTGACGCTGGTTCGCCGTGCACTGGCCCAGGCGCACCAGGGCTCTGCCACACCGCCGGCTCCGGCCGCATTTCAGGAGACCGGGATCATCGGCAAGGCGCCCGCGATGCAGGACGTGTTCCGTGCCATCGGGCGTCTGTCCCAGTCACACATCACGGTGCTGATCCATGGCGAGTCAGGTACCGGAAAGGAGCTGGTAGCGAGGGCATTGCACCGGCACAGTCCACGCGCCCAGCAACCTTTCATCGCGTTGAACATGGCAGCCATCCCACCCGACCTGATCGAATCCGAGTTGTTCGGGCACGAAAAAGGTGCATTCACGGGTGCAACCGTGCAGCGCCCCGGGCGCTTCGAGCAGGCCGGCGGGGGCACGTTGTTTCTGGACGAGATCGGCGACATGCCGCTGGAAGCCCAGACCCGGTTGCTGCGGGTGCTGGCCGATGGCAGCTTCTATCGGGTGGGTGGTCATTCGGTGGTGCAGGTCGATGTGCGCATCATTGCCGCCACGCACCAGAACCTGGAGAGTCTGGTGCGTCAGGGTCGCTTTCGTGAGGATCTGTTCCACCGCCTCAACGTGATTCGCATCCACCTGCCGAAGCTGAGCGAGCGGCGCGAGGACATCCCGCAACTCGCGGTCTTGTTCCTGCAGAGGACTGCTCGTGAGCTGAACGTCGAACCACGGGTGCTGCTGCCGGAAACCGAACAGTACATCGGCCAGCTCGATTGGCCGGGCAACGTGCGGGAACTGGAGAACGTCTGTCGTTGGCTCACGGTGATGGCGCCCAGTCGCGAGGTGCAGGTGAGCGATCTGCCGCGGGAACTGCTGGTCCCGAAGCTGGGTGCCGAAGGCGTTGCCGATTGGGAGGTCGCCCTGGCCCGCTGGGTCGGTCAGGCACTGGAACAGGGGGAGCGTGGCTTGCTCGAGCGAGCCCTGCCCGCGTTCGAGCGCGTCATGCTCGACGTGGCGCTGCGCCACACGGCAGGGCGGCGCCGGGACGCCGCAGAATTGCTGGGCTGGGGTCGCAATACCTTGACGCGCAAGATCAAGGAGCTCGGCATGGATCGCCACGTGGCCAGCGATGGCGATGGCGATGGGGACGAAGACTGAAGGCGCCGGTCACCGATCCCGACGCTGCCCAGCAATGGGGCATGAATGCACGCTTTGGGTGCACGCGTCGTGCGCCGGCGCGCCTCGCCTGCCACAAAGCCCCTTGAATCGCACATCGACCATTTGGCACGAACATTGCTGCTGAACATTGCTGCTAAAGTGGCAAGCAAGGACGTGTCGTACTCCGGGGCGAGGCCCGCGAAGCAGTCCATCCCGTGTGCATCGATGTGGAGCGTCAGCATGACCCAGCTCGTGTCGCAAGCCCGGCTTTCCCGGCAGACAGCCGCGATGGCCACTCCCGAGGAAATCCGCACGGCCCGCGACGCGGGCTTGTACGCCGATGCCGAGCACGACGCGTGCGGCGTGGGCTTCGTCGCCCATATCAAGGGAGTCAAATCGCACGGCATCGTGATCCAGGGCCTCAGGATCCTGGAGAACATCGACCACCGTGGAGCGGTCGGCGCCGATCCCCTGATGGGCGACGGGGCGGGCCTGTTGATCCAGATTCCGGACGAGTTCTACCGTGCCGAAATGGCGCGCCAGGGCGTCACGCTGCCACCCCCCGGCGAGTACGGTGTCGGCATGGTCTTCCTGCCCAAGGAGGCGGCTTCGCGCCAGGCCTGCGTGCACGAACTGGAGCGCGCGATCCGCACGGAAGGGCAGGTGCTGCTCGGCTGGCGCGACGTGCCGGTCGACCACGGCATGCCGATGTCACCCGCCGTACGCGCCCTCGAACCGGTGATCCGCCAGGTGTTCATCGGGCGCGGCGCCGACATCCTCGTGCCCGATGCGCTGGAGCGCAAGCTCTACGTGATTCGCAAGACGGCGTCGGCCAAGATCACCAGTCTCGACCTGACCCACGGCTTCGAATACTACGTGCCGAGCATGTCCTGCCGTACGGTCGTCTACAAGGGCCTGCTGCTGGCCGACCAGGTGGGGAAGTATTACCTCGATCTGCAGGATGAGCGGCTGGTATCGGCGCTGGCCCTGGTGCACCAGCGTTTTTCGACCAACACATTCCCGTCGTGGCCTCTGGCGCATCCGTTCCGGATGGTGGCGCACAACGGCGAGATCAATACGCTCAAGGGCAATTTCAACTGGATGCGTGCTCGCGAAGGCGTGATGAACTCGCCGGTGCTGGGTGCCGATCTGAAGAAACTCTATCCGATCACGATGGAGGGCCAGTCGGATACGGCGACCTTCGACAACACGCTGGAGCTGCTGGTCATGGCCGGCTACCCGCTGGCTCACGCCATGATGATGATGATTCCCGAAGCCTGGGAGCAGCACGCACTGATGGACGAGCGTCGGCGTGCGTTCTACGAATTCCACGCCTCGATGCTGGAGCCGTGGGATGGTCCGGCGGCGATGGTGTTCACCGATGGCCGCCAGATCGGCGCCACGCTGGATCGCAACGGACTGCGCCCGGCGCGCTTCGTCGTCACCGACGACGACCTGGTGGTGCTTGCCTCGGAAGCGGGTGTGTTGCCGATTCCGGAAGGCCGCATCGTGCGCAAGTGGCGCCTGCAGCCGGGCAGGATGTTTTTCATCGACTTCGAGCAGGGACGCATCATCGAGGACGAGGAGCTGAAGAACCTGCTCGCTTCCGCCAAGCCCTACCGCCAGTGGATCGAGAATGTGCGCATCCGGCTGGACAGCATCGACGCCCGAGCCGAGCCCATGCTGTTCCGTGAATCGCTGCTGGATCGTCAGCAGGCCTTCGGCTACACGCGGGAGGACGTTGCGCTGCTGCTGACGCCGATGGCGACCGGTGGCGAGGAAGGCATTGGTTCGATGGGCAACGACGCCCCGCTCGCGGTGCTCTCGGCACGCAGCAAGCCGCTCTACAGCTATTTCCGGCAACTGTTCGCCCAGGTGACCAATCCGCCCATCGACCCGATCCGTGAAGCGGTGGTGATGTCGCTGGTGTCGTTCATCGGGCCGCGACCCAACCTGCTCGACATCAATGCGGTGAATCCGCCGATGCGCCTGGAAGTGACGCAACCGGTGCTGGATTTTGCCGACATGGCCAGGCTGCGCAGCATCGAGAAGCACACCGGCGGCAAGTTCCGCTCCTGCGAGATCGACATCAGCTATCCGGCCAGTTGGGGCAAGGAAGGCGTGGAGGCACGCATCGCGTACCTGCGCTCCGAGGCGGAGGAGACCATCCGTGCCGGCTGCAACATCCTGATCCTGACCGACCGGCACATGGATCGCGACCATGTCGCCATCCCTGCGCTGCTCGCACTCGCGGCCATCCACCACCATCTGGTGAGGATCGGTCTGCGTACAGCCGCGGGTCTGGTGGTGGAAACGGCTACCGCGCGTGAAGTGCACCACTTTGCCGTGCTCGCGGGCTACGGTGCCGAGGCCGTGCATCCGTGGCTTGCCATGGAGACCCTGAGCGATCTCGCGCCAAGGCTGGGTCTCGCCCCCGAGAAGGCGCTTGCCAACTTCACCAAGGCGATCGGCAAGGGTCTGTCGAAGATCATGTCGAAAATGGGCATCAGCACCTACATGTCGTATTGCGGTGCGCAGATCTTCGAGGCCATCGGCCTCAGCCAGTCGCTGGTCGAAGCCTATTTCAACGGCACACCCAGCCGGGTGGGCGGCATCGGCATCTTCGAAGTCGCCGAGGAAGCGCTGCGCAGTCACCACCAGGCCTTCGGCAACGACCCGGTGCTGGCGAACATGCTGGATGCCGGCGGAGAGTACGCGTGGCGCAGCCGTGGCGAGGAGCATATGTGGACGCCCGACGCCATCGCCAAATTGCAGCACGGCACGCGCAGCAACCGCTACGAGACCTTCGAGGAATACGCGCAGATCATCAACGACCAGTCCAGGCGCCACATGACGCTGCGCGGCCTGTTCGAGCTGCGTATCGACCCTGCACGCTCGATTCCGCTGGAAGACGTGGAACCGGCGGCGGAAATCGTCAAGCGCTTCGCCACCGGCGCCATGTCGCTCGGTTCGATCTCGACCGAAGCACACACGAATCTGGCGATAGCCATGAACCGCATCGGTGGCAAGAGCAACACCGGTGAAGGCGGCGAGGATCCGGCCCGCTATCGCGCCGAGCTGCGCGGTGAGGCGATTCGCGACGGCACGAAGCTGCGTGACGTGATCGGTGACGTGGTCGAGGTGGATTACACCCTCGCCGAAGGTGACAGCCTGCGCTCGAGGATCAAGCAGGTGGCGTCGGGACGCTTCGGCGTCACCACCGGCTACCTGATGTCGGCCGATCAGATCCAGATCAAGATGGCGCAGGGCGCCAAGCCCGGTGAAGGTGGCCAGCTGCCCGGTGAGAAGGTGTCGGAATACATCGGCAGGCTGCGTCATTCGGTGCCGGGCGTCGGGTTGATCTCGCCACCACCGCACCACGACATCTACTCGATCGAGGATCTGGCGCAACTGATCCATGATCTGAAGAACGTCAATCCTCGTGCCGACGTGTCGGTGAAGCTCGTGTCGGAAGTCGGCGTGGGTACGGTCGCAGCCGGTGTGGCCAAGGCCAAGGCCGACCATATCGTCATTGCCGGCCACGACGGCGGTACGGGCGCCTCGCCGTGGTCCTCGATCCAGCACGCCGGTACACCGTGGGAGCTGGGTCTTGCCGAAACGCAGCAGACACTGGTGCTCAATCGTTTGCGCGGGCGGGTACGGGTGCAGGCCGATGGGCAGATGAAGACCGGTCGCGACGTGGTGATCGCTGCGCTTCTCGGTGCCGACGAGTTCGGCTTTGCCACGGCGCCGCTGGTGGTGTCGGGCTGCATCATGATGCGCAAGTGTCATCTGAACACCTGTCCGGTCGGTGTCGCCACGCAGGACCCGGTACTGCGCAGCAGGTTTTCCGGCAAGCCGGAGCACGTGGTGAACTTCTTCTTTTTCGTGGCCGAGGAGGCGCGCCGCATCATGGCGCAACTCGGCATCTGCCGCTTCGACGATCTGATCGGTCGTGCCGACCTGCTCGACACCCGCCAGGGTATCGAGCACTGGAAGGCGAAAGGGCTCGATTTCAGTCGGATCTTCGCCCGCTCGCCGGTGCCGGCCGAGGTGCCGCGCCTGCATGTGGAGACGCAGGATCATGGTCTGGACAAGGCGCTCGATGTGCGCCTGATCTCGCAGGCACGCGCTGCCCTGCACGGCGGCGAGAGGGTGCGCTTCATCGAGCGGGTACGCAACGTCAACCGCACGGTGGGCGCGATGCTCTCGGGTGAACTGATCCGGCTGCATCCGGACGGGCTGCCGGATGACAGCATCCGGATCCGGTTCGAGGGTGCGGGCGGGCAGAGTTTCGGCGCCTTCCTGGCGCGAGGCATCACGTTCTGTCTGGTCGGCGAGGCCAACGATTACACGGGCAAGGGCCTTTCCGGCGGCAGGATCGTCGTGCGCCCGCACGATGAATTCCGTGGCGATGCCGTACGGAACATCATCGTTGGCAATACCGTGCTGTACGGAGCCACTGCGGGCGAGGCATTTTTCCGTGGCGTCGCGGGTGAACGCTTCGGCGTGCGCCTCTCGGGTGCAACGGCGGTGGTGGAGGGTACCGGGGATCACGGCTGCGAATACATGACCGGCGGCACGGTAGTGGTGCTTGGGCGTACCGGTCGCAACTTCGCCGCCGGCATGTCGGGCGGGGTTGCCTTCGTGTATGACGAGGATGGCGACTTTGCCCGCCGCTGCAACACGGCCCAGGTCGCACTCGATCCGCTGCTGACGCCGCAGGCGCAGCAGATCGCCGGCATTGCACGGCACACCGGCGAGGCCGACGAGGTCCTGCTCGTGCGACTGCTGGAAGACCATCACCGCTGGACGGGATCCATGCGGGCCCGTGCGATCCTCGATCACTGGTCGGTGGAACGGACGAAATTCATCAAGGTGTTTCCTCACGAATACCGTCGCGCGCTGCTCGGGTCCGACAGCAGTGGCAATGCGGGCGACACCACTACCAGGGCGCGAGCCTGATCCGCAGCGCGGGAGTCTGCAGCATGGGAAAAATCACCGGCTTTCTGGAGTTCCAGCGCATCGACGAGTGCTACGACAGCGTCGAGGCACGGCTCGGCAACTTCAAGGAATTCGTGCATACGCTCGAACCCGGGCAGGCCCGCCAGCAGGGTGCGCGCTGCATGGACTGCGGCATACCGTTCTGCAGCAATGCGTGTCCGGTCAACAACATCATTCCGGACTTCAACGATCTGGTGTACCGCGATGACTGGAAGAACGCACTCGCGGTGCTGCTGTCGACCAACAACTTTCCGGAGGTCACCGGGCGCATCTGTCCGGCACCGTGCGAGGCGGGGTGCACGCTGAACATCGACAGCGAACCGGTGGGCATCAAGTCGATCGAACGCGCCATCATCGAGCGCGGTTTCGAGGAAGGCTGGGTGGTGGCACAGCCAGCCGCAGTGAAGACCGGCAAGCGGGTTGCGATCGTCGGTTCCGGGCCCGCCGGCATGGCGGCTGCCCAGCAACTGGCACGCGCAGGCCATGACGTGACGTTGTTCGAGAAGAACGACAAGGTGGGCGGCCTGCTGCGCTTCGGCATTCCCGATTTCAAGCTCGACAAGTCGCACCTCGATCGTCGCGTGGAGCAGCTGCTGGCCGAAGGCGTGACGATACGTACCAACACGCGCGTGGGTGAGCTGCCCGCCGCCAGCAAGGTGACGGACTGGGCCGTTGCCACGATCGAACCTGCGCAACTGCTGGCAGACTTCGATGCCGTACTGCTTGCCGGTGGTGCCGAGCAGTCGCGCGACCTGCCGCTGCCAGGGCGCGAACTGGCCGGCGTGCATTTCGCGATGGAGTTTCTGCCGCAGCAGAACCGCGTCAATGCCGGCGTGAAGATGCCGGAGCAGATCCGCGCCGACGGCAAGCACGTGATCGTGATCGGAGGCGGCGACACCGGCTCCGACTGCGTGGGCACCTCGAACCGCCATCGCGCGGCAAGCGTGGTGCAGTTCGAACTGATGCCGCTCCCGCCGGCGCAGGAGAACAAGCCGCTCACGTGGCCGTACTGGCCGTACAAGCTGCGTACCTCGTCGAGTCACGACGAAGGCTGCGAACGCGAGTTTTCCATCGCGACCAAGGAGTTCGTCGGCGAGGACGGCAAGCTGACCGGCCTGAAGACGGTGCAGGTGGACATGCGCGACGGGCGTTTCATCGAGATCGAGGGTACGGAGCGGTTCTGGAAGGCCGATCTGGTGCTGCTGGCGATGGGATTCGTGGGCCCGGTGGACAGCGTGCTGGCGGGCTTCGGTGTGGAACGCGATGCGCGCGGCAATGCCCGTGCAACGACCGATCTGCAGGGCGGCTACGCAACCGGCGTGAAGGGCGTTTTCGCGGCCGGCGATATGCGACGCGGGCAGTCGCTGGTGGTATGGGCCATTCGGGAGGGCCGCCAGGCGGCGCGCGCGGTAGATGAATACCTGATGGGCAGCACGGTTCTGCCACGATGAGAACGCGGCAATCCGGACGTAAACCATGATCAGGATCAACCCCGATTATCTGAAGCTGCAATCCGCGTATCTGTTTTCCGATATCGGCAGACGGGTGCAGGAGTTCCAGGCACGGAACCCGGATCGCGAGATCATCCGTCTGGGTATCGGTGATGTCACGCGTGCGCTGCCGCCCGCCTGCATCGGCGCCCTGCACAAGGCAGTGGATGAGCTGGCATCGGAGCAGACGTTTCGTGGCTACGGCCCGGAGCAGGGTTACGATTTCCTGCGCAAGGCCATCGCCGAGCACGATTTCCGGGCGCGCGGTGCCGACGTCTCGGCCGACGAGATCTTCGTCAGTGACGGTGCGAAATGCGATACCGGCAACATCCAGGAAATCTTCGCGACAGACGTGCGGGTCGCGATCCCTGACCCGGTCTATCCGGTCTACGTGGATACGAATGTGATGGCCGGCCGAACCGGCGCCTGCGTGGACGAGCGCTATCAGGGCCTGGTCTATCTGGACTGCAATGCTGCCAACGGCTACGTGCCTGATCTGCCTGCGCAGGACGTGGACCTGATCTACCTGTGTTTTCCCAACAACCCGACCGGGGCCACGGTCAGCCGCGAACGGTTGCAGGACTGGGTGGCCTATGCGCACAGGCACAGGGCGCTGATCCTGTTCGACGCCGCTTACGAGGCATTCATCCGCGACGAGAGCCTGCCGCACTCGATTTACGAGATCGAGGGGGCGCGGGAAGTGGCGATCGAGTTCCGCAGTTTCTCGAAGACGGCGGGTTTCACCGGGGTGCGCTGCGCGTACACGGTGGTGCCGAAGGACTGTATCGCGTACACGGCGACGGCGGAGGCGGTGCGCGTGCACGCGCTGTGGAACCGCCGTCACACCACCCGTTTCAACGGCGTTTCCTATCCGGTGCAGCGTGCAGCCGAAGCCGTCTACAGTCCCGAGGGCAAGCATCAGGTACGGGCGCTGATCGACCATTACATGGAAAATGCCGCCTACATCCGTGATGCCTTCGGCACCATGGGTTTTCGTTGCGCCGGCGGCGACAATTCCCCTTACATCTGGGTGGATGCCGGATGCGACGCGTGGGAATTCTTCGATTTGCTGTTGCAGCGTGCCGGTGTCGTCTGCACCCCCGGTGCAGGCTTCGGCCGCTGCGGTCAGCGGCATGTGCGCATCAGCGCGTTCAACAGTCACGAGAACGTCTGCAAGGCCATGCAACGTATCCGCACGGCGCTGCAATGACCGACTCCCTCCTGCAAGGCTACTGAACCATGCCCATGTCCGCCGCGTTCCAGCAGCGACTGTTCCCGGCATTGCCGGAAATCGCCGGATTCTTTGGCACGCCTTTCCATGTCTACGACGAATCGGGCATCCGTGAGACCGGGAGACAGTTGCAGGCGGCCTTTGCCGGTACGGCGGGATTCCGCGAGTATTTTGCGGTGAAGGCGCTGCCCAATCCGCGGATCCTCGCCATCATGCACGAGATGGGCTTCGGCTTCGACTGCAGCTCCATCGCCGAACTGCTGCTGGCACGCCGTGCCGGTGCCAGCGGCGAGGACATCATGTTCACGTCCAACGACACCTCGCGTGCGGAGTTCGACGCAGCCGCCGCCGACGGCGGCTGCATCCTCAACCTCGATGACATCAGCCTGGTCGACAAGGTGCCGGACATGCCGGAGCTGGTGTGCTTTCGCTACAACCCCGGCCCCTCGCGCAGCGGCAACAGCATCATCGGCAACCCGGTCGAGGCCAAGTACGGCGTTGCGCACCACCAGATTCTCGATGCCCTGCGCGCGGCGATGGCGCGTGGCGCACGGCGCTTCGGTCTGCACACCATGCTGGCCTCGAACGAGCGCAACCACGCCTACATGGTGCAGACGGTCAGGATGCTGCTCGAGATCATCGAGTGGGCGGGCGCCGAGCTGGCAATCCGCTTCGAGTTCATCAACATGGGAGGCGGGCTCGGCATTCCCTACCGGCCAGACGATGTTCCGTTCGATCTGGCGGCACTGGGGGCGGAATCCAGCGCCTTGCTGCAGGATTTCGGCCGGCGCATCGGCTATGTGCCACGTCTGTACATGGAGAGCGGGCGCTACATCACCGGCCCGCATGGTGTGCTGGTCACGCGGGTGATCAACCGCAAGGATACCTACCGCACCTTCATCGGAGTCGATGCCTGCATGTCTTCGCTGATGCGACCGGGCATGTACGGTGCGTATCACCATATCGATGTGCTGGGCAAGGCGCCGACGGTGAACGACCAGCCGGTCGACGTCGTCGGTTCGCTGTGCGAGAACAACGACAAGTTCGCGATCCAGCGCCCGCTGCCCCCGGTTGCCGACGGCGATCTGTTGCTCATCCACGATACCGGTGCGCACGGCATCGCCATGGGCTTCAACTACAACGGCAAGCTGCGTCCACAGGAGCTGCTGTTGCGCCAGGACGGTGAGGTCGAGCTGATCCGGCGGGCGGAGACGGTGGAAGACTACTTCGGCACACTGCAGTTCGCCCCGCGTCTGTGGCAGAGCGCAAGGCATCCGGGTGCTCGGATGCACCCGAGCGGGATGCGCGCTCGCCAGCATGAAATTGCCGCAGCCCTCGGAGTGGTGCCTGCGTTCATCGACGAAGCGGCGTTGCGGGCCGAGACGGCACGACGCATCGCCTTCATCAAGAGAGCGCTTCTCGACAGCGGATTGAAGACGCTGGTGCTGGGCATCAGCGGCGGCGTCGATTCGCTGTTGGCGGGACGGCTGGCCCAGCTTGCGGTCGAGGCGCTGCGTGCCGAAGCCGGTGACGACGGCTATCGGTTCATCGCCGTGCGCTTGCCGTGCGCGGAGCAGCACGACGAGCACGACGCACGCGCGGCACTCGCATTCGTTCGCGCCGATGAGGAGAGCAGTGTCGATATCGAAGCGGCTGTTCTCGGCCTGGCGGCACAGCTCGCTCAGGTACAGACGCTGGCGCACGAGCGCCGTGATTTCGTGCTCGGCAACATCAAGGCGCGCATGCGCATGGTGGCCCAGTTCGCGATCGCCAACGCCACGAACGGGCTGGTCATCGGTACCGATCATGCCGCCGAAGCGGTGATGGGGTTCTTCACCAAGTTCGGCGATGGCGCCTGTGACATCACGCCGCTGCATGGTCTGGTGAAATCCCAGATTCGTGCCATCGCGGCCAGTCTGGGGGCTCCGCCGCACCTGGTGCACAAGATACCGACGGCCGATCTGGAGGCGCTCGCTCCGGGCAAGCCGGATGAAGCCGCTCACGGTGTCAGCTACGACGATATCGATGCGTTCCTGCACGGGCTGCCCGTCGATGGTGCATGTTTCGAGCGCATCGTGCGTGCCTATGAGCGCAGCGCGCACAAGCGCGCACTGCCGCTGGCGCCCCGAGCCTGGGTCGGATGAACCCGCGCCCTCTGTCATTCACGAAGATGCACGGCATCGGCAATGATTTTGTGGTGATCGATGCGACGCGGCGGCCAGTGCACCTGAGCAGTGCACAGATCCGCTTGATGGCGGACCGTCATTTCGGTGTGGGCTTCGACCAGTTGCTGATGGTCGAGCGGGCGCGTGATCCGGATGCGGATTTCCATTACCGGATCTTCAATGCCGATGGATCGGAGGCCGGGCAGTGCGGCAACGGTGCCCGTTGCCTTGCCCGCTTCGTGCGTCAGCGGGGACTGACCCGCAAGGATCTCATCCGGGTGAAAACCAGCGCAGGGGTGATCGAACTGCGCATCACGCCGGCGGATCGTGTCGTTGTGAACATGGGGGTGCCGAAGTTCCTGCCGGATGAAATTCCGTTCGTGGCTGACGCGCCACGGGCGCTGCACCTGGTCGAGGTGGACGGTGAGCCGCACGAGTTGGCTGTCGTCAATATGGGTAATCCGCATGCCGTGCTGTTCGTCGATGCGATCGATACGGCGCCCGTGGGTACGCTTGGGCCGCGCCTTGAGTCACATCCGCGTTTTCCGCTCCGGGCCAATATCGGCTTTGTGCAGGTGCTGTCGCGTGAGCGCGTGAAGCTGCGGGTGTTCGAGCGCGGTGCCGGAGAAACCCTTGCCTGTGGCAGCGGTGCCTGCGCTGCGGTGGTGGCGGGGCGGCGGCTTGGTCTGCTGGATGCGCAGGTGCGTGTGGGTCTGCCCGGCGGCGAGTTGTTGATCGAATGGCGTGACGAGGGCGCTCCGGTGCTGATGGAAGGACCGGCGACGCGCGTCTACGAGGGCCTGTGGGTGTGGCCATGACAGGCGGGGACTTCCCGCCGCGTGCGCCGCAGCACTCGAGCCTGCAGGGATGTGTTTACGGCGTCCCACCGGTGCGAAGGTGTTGTCTCACGCGCTGGTCATGACAGCGCGAAGGGCTCTTGCGACGGGCTCTGAAGACGCGAAGGCCGCCCCGGTGCGAGGGCGGCCTTGCGGGTGGATGCCGTGCGGCACCGGCTCAGCAGCTGTAGTACATCTCGAACTCGACCGGATGTGGCGTCATGCGCAGGCGCTGCACGTCGTTCATCTTGAGCTCGATGTAGGCTTCGATCATTTCCGGGGTGAATACGTTGCCCCTGGTCAGGAACGCGTGATCCTTGCGGAGTTCGTTGATCGCCATTTCCAGCGAGTGGCAGATGGTCGGAATATTGACCGCTTCTTCCGGCGGCAGGTGGTACAGATCCTTCGAGGCCGGTTCACCGGGGTGCTGCCTGTTCTGGATGCCGTCGATGCCCGCCATCATCAGCGCGGCGAACGCGAGGTACGGGTTCGCGCCCGGATCCGGGAAGCGTGCCTCGATGCGGCGGGCCTTCGGGCTGGTGGTGTACGGAATGCGGATCGCCGCCGAGCGGTTGCGCGAGGAGTACGCGAGCATGACGGGCGCTTCGTAGCCGGGGACCAGTCGCTTGTAGCTGTTGGTGGTCGGGTTGGTGAACGCATTCAGTGCCTTGGCGTGCCTGATGATACCGCCGATGAAGTACAGGGCGGTTTCGGACAGACCCGCGTAGCCGTCGCCGGCGAACAGGTTCTTGCCTTCCTTCCACAGCGAGAAGTGGCAGTGCATGCCGGAACCGTTGTCGCCGACCAGGGGCTTCGGCATGAAGGTCGCCGTCTTGCCATAGGCGGCGGCAACGTTGTGCACGACGTACTTGAGCTGCTGGATTTCGTCGGCCTTGCGCGTCAGCGTGTTGAATTTCACACCGATCTCGCACTGGCCGGCATTCGCCACTTCGTGGTGATGCAGTTCGACCTCGAGTCCGATCGCCTGCAGGGTGTTGCACATCTCGGCACGGATCTCGTGCAACGAGTCGACCGGTGGAACCGGGAAATAACCGCCCTTGACCGTCGGGCGGTGGCCGCCGTGACCCGGCGAGGCCCATTCGCCGGCCTGGTCGCTGTTGGTGTCCCAGGCGGCTTCTGCCGAGTGGATGGAATAGGATTGACCACCCATCTCGGAGCGCCATTTGACGCCGTCGAAAACGAAGAACTCCGGCTCCGGTCCGACGTAGCAGGTGTCGGCGATGCCGCAGGAGCGCAGATAGGCTTCGGCGCGGGTCGCAATGGAGCGCGGGTCGCGCTCGTAGGTCTGCATCGTCGTCGGCTCGATGATGTTGCAGGTCACGACGACGGTGGGGTTCTCGTAGAACGGATCGAGGTACGAGGTCTCATCCTGCGGCAGCAGGATCATGTCCGAGGCTTCGATGCCCTTCCATCCGGCAATCGACGAGCCGTCGAACATCACACCGGTCTCGAAAGTGTCCTCGCCGATGGCCGATGCCGGGAACGTCACGTGCTGTTCCTTGCCGCGGGTGTCGGTGAAACGTATGTCGACCCATTTGGCGTCGTGGTCATTGATCAGTTGGAGCGTCTGCCTGGACATGTCTTTCTCCTGCAAGGCAAGGCGTGGATGGGAAGCTGCCGTTCGAACTCACGGACAATCGTGAGCGTTGTCACCGGCAGGTCAGCAAACGCCGTGCCACGCGTCGGTCATGTCAATGCGCGAGATGCTTTTGCGACACTTTTTGCAGGTGAGGCTGCCTTCTGCGCGTACGGCAGAGCGATCGATCCGGCATCCGGGCGCACCGCAGAGGGGCATGGCCGGCACGCGGATGCACCGGCTTGGTGCCTGATTCGGCGCCTATCGATCGCAACGCCGGTCCCGGCGTCAGCGATAGCGCCACATGTAGAGCACGGCGATGACGATGCCGAGCGTCACCACGACCACACGCAACACGGCGGGCGATACGCGGCCGGCAAGCCTGCCGCCGAGCATGCCTCCAGCCAGAGCCCCGATCGCCATGACGGCGATCGGGGTCCAGTCGAGCGGTACCGTGAGTGCGTAGGTTCCTGCGGCGGCAACGCTGACGACGAACGACAGCGCCTGCTTCAGCGCGTTGAGCCGCGTGAGGCTGTCGTCCAGCGAAAGGCCCAGCACCGCAAGCAGCACCACGCTCGACGCGGCGCCGAAGTACCCGCCGTACACCGCTCCCGCAGCGAGCGGCAGCACGAGCAGAGGAATCGAGGTGCTGCGACCGAGGCCTGCGGCATGCCGACGCCCGGTGATCCACGCCCGCAACGGGTTCTGCACGCCTATCAGCGCGCAGGACAGCAGGATCAGCCAGGGTACGACGGTGTTGAAGGTGGCATCGCTGCCGTGCAGCAGGAGTTGGGCGCCACCGGCGCCACCGAGGGTCGCGATCGGCAGCAGCAGTGCGAGCCGCCGACCCTGACCCTCGAGGTCGCGTCGTTGTGCAAGCGTTGCGCTCAGGTAGCCCGGCGAGAGCGCGAGCGTGCTGCTCACGTTCGCGACGATCGGCGGCAGCCCCGCTGCGATCAGCGCGGGAAAGACGATCAGCGTGCCGCCACCCGCGAGTGCATTGACGAATCCCGCGGCGACCGCAGCCAGTGAGAGGAACAGAAGGTCGAGTACAGGGACGCCGGTCACGTTCGGTCATCGACCTTGGTCGAGGTCGCGGAACGGTATCACAGAACATCGATTGAAACCGTATCGTGGCCCGCGTAGCCTTCCGGCAGGGTGGTGTCCGTCACGCGATTCCCGTTCCTGCCGCTGCGGATGATCGGATCAGACAGCAAGGAGAACATGGCGATGTCGAGACTGGTGTTGTTCGTCCATGGCTGGAGCGTTACTCACACGGACACCTACGGCGAGCTTCCGGAGCGCCTCGTCGCGGAGGCGACCCGCGATCCGGCGCTCGCGCTCGACGTGCGCCATCTCTACCTCGGCCGCTACATCAGCTTTCACGACGAAGTGCGCGTGGCCGATATCGCACGGGCCTTCGAGGACGCGATCCGACGTGAGCTCGGCACGCTGATCGAGGCCGGACAGCGATTCATTGCGATCACGCATTCCACCGGCGGACCGGTGGTGCGCCATTGGTGGGATCACTACTACGTGCAGTCGGGTCGCTCGGGCAGTTGTCCGATGAGTCACCTGATCATGCTGGCGCCGGCCAATTTCGGTTCGGCGCTGGCGCAGCTCGGCAAGGCAAGGGTGGGTCGGCTGAAATCCTGGTTCGAGGGCGTGGAGCCGGGAGCCGCCGTGCTGGACTGGCTGGAACTCGGCAGCCCGGAGGCCTGGGAGCTGAACCTGAACTGGTTCGACTACGCCGACGCGATCGGCAGGGAAGACCGCGTGTTTCCGTTCGTGCTCACCGGCCAGAGCATCGACCGCAAGTTCTACGATCACGTGAATGCCTATACCGGCGAGATCGGCTCCGATGGTGTGGTCCGTGCCGCTGCCGCCAACCTCAACACGAGCTACGTGAAACTCGTGCAGGAAAGACCCGCCTCGGGCGGTGGTGGCCGCTCGTCGAAGGCGATGTCCAGGCTGTTGCGCGTGCAGGCCCGGCGCTCCCCTGCCGTGCCGTTCGGGCTGCTGCCCGGGCTTGCGCATTCGGGCAAGAACATGGGCATCCTGCGCAGCGTCAGGAACGACGGCAGGGATCACGTCACCGTGGACGCCATCCTCCAGTGCCTGCGCGTGCGTGACGCGGCGAGTTATGCGGCGCTGGCACAGGCATTTGCCGCCACGACGGCGCGCACGCAGGCCGACGAGCGCTACGAGTGCGAGCGCGGCTTGTTCCTGCAGGAGCGTGGCTACTTCCACGATCCGCACTCGATGGTGATCATGCGCGTGCTGGACGATGCCGGCGAGCGCGTGCCGGAGTTCGATCTGGTACTGACCGCCGGCGCCGACGACAACCCCAACCATCTGCCGCAGGGCTTCCTGGCCGATCGCCAGCGCAACCGGCGTCACTCCGGCACGCTGACCCTGTTCTTCAACCATGCGGTCATGCACGGTGCGGCGGCCGTGATCGACGAGGCTGGCAAGGAGCGTCGCGCCGCGTTGCCCGGCGCCGGCAGCCTCGGGCTGCAGCTCAAGCCGGTTGTGATGGGTCCGTTCGTGCATCACCTGCCGGCGCAACTGAAGGCGGCCGTGGACCGGCTGGAGCTCCTGCTGCGTCCCCACGAGACGACCATGGTGGATGTGGTGTTGCGCCGTGTCGTGCGCCGTGGTGTCTTCGAGCTCGACGGCGAGCTGAAGCGCCAGAGCTTCAAGAACCAGAAGCCCGGCGAGGCGGTCGAGGTGGACGAGTAGGCCACGCGCCGGTCGTGTCGATGCACGAGAGGCTTTTGCGACAGCTGTGCCACAGCCAGCCTTGCCAAGCCGGCGTGGCTGCAGGATAGTGCGGCTCATCCCCGCAACGGGGGCGCCGTGTGAATCGTCCCGAAGCAAGGGGGTAACACCACATGATCCACAGGAAAATGCTTGCAGCCCTGCTGCTCGTGCTCCTGGCACCAGCCGGGCTGATCGCAGCCGAGAGCGCAGCGCAGTTGCCACGCCCCGACGCACCGTTCGCAGGCGTGGCCGGCCAGACACTCGCAACGTCGAAACCCTTCTTTGCTCCTGCCACAAGGGCGCCTGCCGGTGCGCCGAACATCCTGATCGTGCTGACGGACGATACGGGGTTTGGCGCCAGCAGTACCTTCGGTGGCCCCGTTCCCACCCCGAGCCTGGATCGTCTGGCCAGGGAGGGTCTCAGCTATAACCGTTTCCACACGACGGCGATGTGTTCGCCGACGCGTGCCGCGCTGCTCACCGGCCGCAACCACCATGCCGTCGGCAGCGGCATCGTCACCGATACCGGCAGCGGCTTTCCGGGCTACACGGGGGACATTCCGCGCTCGGCGGCGACGATTGCCGAGGTGCTGCGCCAGCACGGCTACAACACCGCGATGTTCGGCAAGCACCACAACACGCCGAATGGCCAGCTTTCGGCGGCGGGTCCATTCGATCACTGGCCCACCGGACTCGGTTTCGAATATTTCTACGGTTTCCTCGGCGGTGATACCAACCAGTGGCATCCACGCCTGTTCCGCGGCATCCAGCGCGTGGAGACGCCGGACACGATCGGCCAGGACGCGACCCTCGACAAGTTCCTGATCGACGATGCGATCGACTGGCTGCACAACCATATTGCGGTTGCTCCCGACAAGCCGTTCCTGATGTATGCGGCCCTTGGCACCAACCACTCCCCGCACCAGGTACCCGCCGAATGGATTGCGAAGTTCAGGGGCAAGTTCGACATGGGCTGGGACGCGATCCGTGCCCCCATCCTGAAGCGTCAGAAGGAACTTCGTGTGGTGCCGCGCGATACGGGGCTTACTCCGCGGCCCACGGCGATTCCGGCCTGGGATGCGCTGAGTGCCGACGAACGCCGGGTCTATGCGCGCATGATGGAAGTGTTCGCGGCGATGCTTGCCTACCAGGACCATCAGTTCGGTCGTCTGCTCGATGAGCTCGACCGTACCGGGGTGCGTGAAAACACGCTGGTCCTGTTCATCGAAGGTGACAACGGTTCGAGTCCGGAGGGCGAACCCGATGGCACCATGAACGAGCTCGGGCGTATCGCAAACCGCGTGCCCGAGGACCTGCAGTACAAGCTTTCGATGCTCGATCAAATGGGAGGCCCGAACACCTACCAGCTTTACCCGGTGGGCTGGGGCTGGGCGATGGATACGCCGTTCCAGTGGACCAAGCAGGTCGGTTCGCATCTGGGAGGCACGCGCAATGGCTTCGTGGTGTCCTGGCCCAGCGGGATCGGCGACAAGGGCGGCATCCGCAGCCAGTTCACGCACGTGATCGACATTGCTCCCACCCTGTACGAAGTGATCGGCATCGAGCCACCGGCGACGGTGAACGGCATCGAGCAGCAGCGTATCGATGGCACCAGCTTCCGCTACAGCTTCGGCGATGCGAAGGCACCCGAACGGCACACGACGCAGTATTTCGAGATGCTGGCCAACCGCGCGATCTACCACGACGGCTGGATGGCGAGCACGACGCCGGCACGCCTGCCGTGGGGGCTCGGCAGCTCGGGTATTTCGCCCGCCGATTACCAGTGGGAGCTCTACAACCTCGACCGGGACTATGCGCAGGCGCGCAACATCGCCGCCAGCAACCCGGCGAAACTCGCCGAGCTGAAGGCGCTGTGGGAGGCGGAGGCGGAGCGCAACCACGTGTTCCCCCTGGATGACACCCAGGGCGGAACGCGCTCCATCGGCAGCATGCGCCCGGAAGACGTGCCGCGGCCGAGCTATGTGTACTGGGGCGGCGGGATCAGCGCCCCGGCGTCGCGTGCTCCGATGCTTGGCGTGTTTCCGTTCTCGGTCGAGGCCGACGTCGTCGTTCCGGCGGCAGGGCTCGACGGGGTGCTGGCTGCGATCGGCAGCCGCTTCGGCGGCTGGAGCTTCCACTTCGAGGCCGGCAGGCCGGTCGTGGTGCACGCGTATTCGCAGCAACCCCGGCACGTCTATCGCGTCGCGGCGGACACGGCGCTGCCCCCTGGCCGGGTGAAGCTGGGTTATGCGTTCACCCCGCACGGCAAGGTAGGCGAGGGCGGTACGCTCACGATCAGCGTCGACGGCAAGCAGGTTGCCGAAGGCGTCATCGAACATACGGCGATCATGACGGCCGGTCTGGGAGAGACCTTCGATACCGGTCGCGACACCGGAGCAACCGTGGTCGACTATCCGGGCAGCAACGCGTTCACCGGGGAGATCGACCGGATCGAAGTGAAGCAGACTCTGGCTGCGCCGCGCCGCTAGCTTCACGGATACGTGAGGAAACGCCCATGATCACGGCGATGGACGAATATCTGATTCACCAGACCGAGCAGCCACTGGCGGTGACGGTCTCGCGTGAGCCGCACTGGGACGACAGTGCGTACTTCTTCATGCACGATCGCGACGGGGAGATGGTGGCTTTCGTCACCTTCGAAATCTTTCCGAACCGGGGTCATGCACGTGCGCTGATGCTCGCGTGCCACCAGGGGCAGCACAGCCGCTACGTGTGGAATGGCCCGCTCGACAACGACGATCGTCTGCGCATGCGTGGAGGCGGCATCGAGTTCGTCGTGGTCGAACCGCAGCGTGTGTGGGCGCTCGGTATCGACGATCCGGCCAACGGCATTCATGCGGAGCTGCGTTTCACTGCACGCTGCGTGCAGAATGTGGTCAGACCGCCGTTCTGGCTCAACGCTGTCGGCAGACCGGTGATCCAGCAGCAGCACTACAACCAGAGTGGCGAGTTCAGCGGTGAGTTCCGCATCGGCGGTGCCTGTTACCGCAGCCTGCTTGGCATGCGCAACCGCTCGTGGGGAGTACGCGCCTGGCTCGAGTTGCCGATGTACCACTGGTGCGAGGCCCAGTTCGAGGATTTCGCGATCAACACCTGGAAGTTCGAGAACCAGGACGGCAGTTCGGTATATACGGACGGTGCGATCACCCATGCCGACGGACGCGTCGAGCGCATCGTGCGCTACGACCAGCGCATCGAGACCTTCGCTGACAGCGGCGTCAAGCGACCGCGGTTGCGCCACTGCCGGATCGAAACGGAAGCCGGCAGGGTGATCGATTACAGCGCGCATACGGTGCACAGCATGGTGCTGGGACCGACGCCGGACCGGTGGTCGGAGCAGGCGCCAGGCGAGCAGCGCTACGCCGATGAGGTGGCGCTGTGGTACGAACAACTGGTGCGCGTGGAGTTTGCAGGGCAGACGGGATACGGCATGTTCGAGGTCTTTGTGTCTCCGGGCAGTCAGGTGCACGGTATTCCGCCGACCCCGTTTCCGGAAGCGATCCTGACGACCCATGCGGACTGAAGCGGCGACTGGCCAGACGGTGAGGTGCACCACGATGAAACATCGGCATTGGCTGCGCACCGGTGCACTGCTGGCAGCGCTGGTGGTGTGCACGGTCCGGGCCGGGGAGGACACCATGAGCATGCAGATTTCATCCAGCGCGTTCAGCGACGGCGGCGCGATACCGGAGCGCCATACCTGCGAGGGCAGCGATATCTCGCCACCGCTGGCATGGAGTGGCGTGCCGGAAGGCACCCGCAGCTTGGTGCTGATCGTGGACGACCCCGACGCGCCGGATCCGGCGGCGCCGAAGATGACCTGGGTGCACTGGGTGCTCTACAACCTGCCACCGGCGAGTGCCGGCCTGCCCGAAGCCGTACGCACGCTTCCCGTGGGCACCCGTGAAGGTCACAACGACTGGAAGCGCACCGGCTACGGCGGCCCCTGCCCACCGATTGGGCGCCATCGCTATTTCCACAAGCTCTATGCACTCGATGTGGTGCTGCCGGATCTGCAGCAGCCGGACAAGCAGCAGCTCGAGGCGGCGATGCGCGGGCACGTGATCGCGCAGGCCGAGCTGATCGGTACCTACCAGAAGGCAGGCCAATGAGCGCGATCGATCCATGCGAGCCGGTCGATGCGGCTTCGGTGCAGGAGTGGTTCGAGGATGCCGATGTGCTGGTGATCGGCTACGGCGCGGCGGGCGCGTGTGCGGCGCTCGAGGCCGAGGCTGCCGGCGCGTGCGTCAGCCTGCTCGAGCTCGCGAGTGCCGGCGGCGGCACCACCGCGCTGGCGGGCGGGCAGATCTACCTGGGTGGTGGCACCCCGGTGCAGAAGGCGTGCGGCTTCGAGGACGCTCCCGAGGACATGGAGGCCTACCTGCTGGCGGCGGCTGGCGCGAACGTCGATCCACAGAAGGCGCACCTCTATGCGCACGGCAGTCTGGAACATTTCGACTGGCTGGTGGCGCAGGGCGTGCAGTTCAACAATCAATACTACGGTGGCAAGCACACGAACACGCCCGAATACCAGACGCTGACCTGGTCGGGCAACGAGCGTGGCTACAGGGAGTCGCTCGCGGCGCGTCCGGCACCGCGGGCACACAAGCCGCATGCGCACTGGGAGGAGGGCGGCGCGACGCTGATGGCCACCCTGCGCGCGGCGGTGGAGCGTCGTGCGATCCGCGTGCACGTGGATACGCGCGCGCTCACGCTGGTGCGCGAGCACGGGGGCATCGTCGGTGCGCTGTGCCGTCAGGACGGGGCCATTCGTGCCTGGCGTGCGCGTCGTGGTGTGGTGCTGTGCTGCGGCGGCTTCGTGATGAACCGCGACATGATCGCGCGCTACGCGCCGCGATTGCAGGACGCCGACCCGATCGGCAGCCCGGGCGATACCGGTGCCGGCATCCTGATGGGCATGGGTGCCGGTGGTGCCGCGATCAACATGCACGAGGGTTTCGTGTCGGTGGTGTGGTATCCATCGGGCGAGTTCTGCAAGGGCGTGTTCGTGAACGAGCAGGGGCAGCGTTTCGTGAACGAGGACTGCTACCACGCGCGCGGCGGCCATCATTGCCTGAACCAGAGCAACCGCAAGGCTTATATGGTCGTCGACAGCGGCATCTATACCGAGCCGCCGCTGTATGCCAAGGCCACCGTACTGCACGTCGCCGAGAGCTTCGAGGAACTGGAACGCGAGGCGGGTTTCCCTGAGGGAACGCTGAGCGCGGCGCTGCAGACCTACAACCGCTTCGCGCGCGCCGGCGAGGATCCGCTGTTCCACAAGAGCCGTGACTACCTGCGTCCGCTCGACCAGCCACCGTTCGCGCTGCTCGATTTCTCGATCGGCAGCGGCGTCTTCTATCCGTCGTTCACGCTCGGCGGCCTCGATACCACGGTCGACGGTGAGGTGCTGACGCCGACCCGCAAGCCGATCCCCGGACTCTACGCGGCCGGGCGCAGCAGTGCCGGCTTGCCACGCAGTGGCGAGGGCTACGCGAGCGGCATGTCGATCGGTGATGCCACGTTCTTCGGCCGGCGAGCCGGACGCGCGGCAGCCCGCTCGGGTTGAGCCTCTGCCGCAGAGGCTCAGTGACAGATGCTGGCGCCGTCCACCGCAAGCGCCACGCCCGAGACATACGACGCAGCGTCCGAGCACAGCCACAGCGCTGCGCGTGCGATTTCTTCCGAGCTGCCCATGCGTCCGGCCGGCAGCGTCGACAGCAGCACCGGTTCGAGATCGGGGCGCGCGTCGATGCTCGCGCGCATCATCGGCGTGTCGGTCACGCCGGGACAGATCGCGTTCACGCGTATCTGCTGGCGGGCGTACTCGCGTGCTGCCACGCGCGTCAGCCCGAGCACGCCGTGCTTGGCCGCGGTGTAGTGCGGCAGGAACGGTGCCGGGGTGACACCGGCGCCCGAGGATGTGTTCACGATCGTGCCACCCCCGTGTCCGAGCATATGGCGGATCTGGTGCTTCATGCAGTAGAACACCGCCGACAGGTCGACCGCGATCACACGCTCCCATTCGGCGCCGTCGAGTTCGTGGAACGGACCGGCAGGTGGGCAGATGCCGGCGTTGTTGAACGCGCAGTCGAGCCCGCCGAAGCGCTCGACGCAGTGCTCCACCGCTTGCCGTGCTGCGTCTTCCCGCGCCAGGTCAGCGCGCAGGAACTCGGCCTCGCCGCCGACCGCGCGGATCAGGCGCAGCGTTTCCCCTGCGGCCGCGACATCCAGATCGACCACCGCCACGCGTGCGCCGTGGTGTGCGAACAGCAGGGCTGCCGCGCGTCCGATGCCGCTGCCGCCGCCGGTGACGAAGGCGGTCCTGCCGCTGAAATCCATCGAGGTGTCCAGGTTCATGCGTATCGCCTCCATCGTCGTGTCCGGTCCGGATTGTCAGCGGTTCTGTTCGAATGCGTATGCCGCGCGGTACAGCGTCGCTTCGTCGAAGTGTCGACCCACCAGCAGCATCCCGACCGGCAGTCCTGCACGCGTTCCACAGGGTAGCGACATTGCCGGGTGGTGCGTGTGGTTGAACATGCTGAGGTTGGTGACTGGCCCGAACGCGGCGGCGATCAGCTCCTCGAGTGCAGCGTCGGGGCGTGGCAACCGCGGTGCGGTGGTCGGCGCGGTCGGCAGCAGCAACAGGTCGACCCGGGTGAGCGCTTCATCGTAGGCACGGCGGATCAGCGGGATGCGGTTCATCGCGCGGGCAAGGAGGCCGTAGCCGTGCTTGCGGCGCAACTGCTCGGCGATGATCAGCAGCAGGCGGATATTCGGCGGCAGCAGCCCGGCGTGCGTGCGCCAGGCGTGCTGGCGTTCCACGTACTGCTCGTCGACGCCGATCTGATGTTCCAGGCTGGCACCATCGAGCAGGAACATCGAGGTGATCATTCCCTGCAGTGCCGCGAAGGTGGCGCCACCGGCAATCGTGTGCACCGGAACCGAGATCTCGCTGACACGTGCGCCGAGTGCGGCAAGGCGCGCTGCCGCCTCGCGCACGCAGGCATCGACTTCCGGATCCGCGCCCGCGGTGCCGAAACCCTCCTTCAGCAGGCCGATGCGCAGGCCCTCGAGCGGTTCACCGAGCGCGGCGCGATACTCACCGACGCGCGCGCCGTGCTGGCGGGGGTCCTGTCCGTCCGGGCCGGCGATGATTTCGAGCAGCAGCGCGTTGTCGGCGACGTTGCGCGTCATCGGTCCGGCATGGTCGACCGTGAAGTTCATGCCGAGGATGCCGGTGTACGGCACCAGTCCCCACGTTGGCTTGAGGCCGACGATGCCGCAGAACGCCGCGGGCAGGCGGATCGAGCCGCCCTGGTCGCAGCCGATCGCCATGTCGGCTTCGCCGGTTGCCACCACCACGGCGCAGCCGGTCGAGCTGCCGCCGGCGCTGCGCTCGGGGTCATGCGGGTTGCGTACCACGCCGCTTGCGCTGGTGTGGCTGCCGGCCGAGAAGCAGTAGGCCTCGCAGACGGTCTTGCCGACGATCGTCGCTCCCGCAGCGAGCATGCGCGTGATGATCGTGGCGTCCTCGCGTGGCCGGTAGTCGCCGAGGATCGTGCTGCCGTTGGCGAGTGGCGCGCCGGCAAGCAATACATTGTCCTTCAGTGCGACCGTGCGGCCCGCAAGCGCTCCCTCGCTGCGGGTGCGCAGCTCGCCGCGCACATGCCAGGCGCCCAGCGGGTTCTCCGCTGTGGATGGCCGGTGCCAGCTCGTGCGCTCGGGATCCGGCCATGGACCGGGGAGTGGCAACAGCTCCAGCAGGCCTATGCTCTGCAGCGTCGCCGAGGCGAGTGCGGCGTAGCGCGCCGCGTCGGCAGCGTCGAGCTCGAAGCCGAGCTCGGCTGCGATCGACGCACACGTTCCGGCATCGAGCGAGTTCGTCATCGCGGGGTCTCTCCGGGCGCTGGTGGACGCGTGCGACCCTAAGCGGGCATCGCGTGATGCGTCAAGCTCGTGCACCGTGGTGCCGCTGCGCCTGCAGTATCATCTGGCGTCGCCCGTCTGCAGCGCGGGCTGGTTTGCCGGGAGTCATGATGAAAAACCTTTGCCGGACAGGCCACATCGTGTGCGCCATCGTGCTGTTGCTCGGTATGGGGCCGGGCGCGCGTGCGCTTGCCGATACGCGCAGCGACCAGGCCGATACGTTGGCAGCGCTGTTCGCGGATGCCGACGAGGCTGCGCTTGCGCTGGATCCGCTCGAGGCGATGCTGCGCGGCGACATGCGCTACGTGGCCGAGTTCGGTGACTACGTGACGCTCGAATATTTCACGCGGCTGCAAACGAATGCGCGCGAGCAGATGCAGCGGCTGGATGTGATCGATCGCGCGCTGCTCTCGGCGCAGGATCGCATCGCCTACGATGCGTTCGCCTACCAGAACCGCCAGTTGCTCGACTTCTTCGACCGCGGTCTGATGGACATCAAGGCCCAGTTGCCCATCGATCATTTCAACGGCTTTCATGTGTTCTACCCGGAGATCTCGTCCGGCCGGTCGGTGGCGCCGTTTCACACCGTCAGCGACTACGACCACGGACTCGCGAGACTCGATGGCTACGCACGCTATTTCGAGCACGCGATCGACCGCATGCGCCAGGGCATCGCCAGCGGACACACGCAGCCGAAGCTGGTGATGGAGAATGTGCTCGAGCAGCTCGCACGGCAGATGGATGGTGGCGTCGAGGCAAGCCCGTTCTTCCAGCCGGTGAAGAACATGCCCGACGATTTCGCTGCTGCAGACCGCGAGCGTCTGAGCGCAGCGTATCGCAACGCCATCGAGGAGCGTGTATTTGGCGCGTATCGCCAGTTGCAGGCGTTCATCCGCAAGGAGTACCTGCCCGCGTGTCGCGAAGGGGCGCCCGGGCTGCTGACGATGAAGGACGGGAAGGCGCTGTACCAGGGGTTGATCGAACGTTACACGACCACCGACATGACGGCCGAGGAGATCCACGCCATCGGTCTGCGCGAAGTCGAGCGCATCACGCGCGAGATGGACGCGATTCGCACGCAGCTCGGTTTCGACGGCACGCTGCGCGAGTTCTTCGATTATGTGCGCAACGATCCGCGCTTCAGGTTTGCAAGCAAGGAGGCGCTGCTCGACGGTTACACGGCCATTCGTGCGCGCGTCGAGGCCGGTGTGCCGCTGCTGTTCTCGCTGATGCCGGACACGCCGTTCGAGATCCGTCCCGTGCCAGCGTATTCGGAGAAGTTCGAAGCCGCTGCCTTCTATCGCCCGGGCACTCCCGATGGCTCACGCCCCGGCGTGTTTTTCGTGAACACCTACGATCTGCCGTCGCGCACGAGCGTGGGAGTGGAGACGCTGTTCCTGCACGAAGCGATCCCGGGGCATCACTTCCAGATCAGCCTTGCGCAGGAGAACGGATCACTGCCGGCGTTCATGCGCTTCGGCGGCAACCCGGCCTTCGTCGAAGGCTGGGCGCTGTATGCGGAGTCGCTGGGACCGGAGCTCGGGATGTTGTCGGACCCATACCAGCGCTTTGGCAATCTGGACGACGAAATGCTGCGTGCGATCCGCCTCGTGGTCGATACCGGGCTCCACGCCATGGGCTGGAGTCGTGAGCAGGCCATTGCCTACGTGCTCGAGCACTCGGCACAGTCGCAAACCGGCGCCCGCACGGAGGTCGAGCGTTACATCGCGATTCCCGGACAGGCGCTGGCGTACAAGGTGGGCGCGCTGACGATCCGTGGTCTGCGTGCCGAGGTCGAGCAGGTGCTGGGGACACGCTTCGATCCGCGCGCGTTCCATGCCGAGGTGTTGAACACGGGTGCGCTGCCGCTGCGGGTGCTCGAACAGAAGATCCGTGTGTGGATGCACGCTGATCCGCACCAGGACTGATCCGCGAAGCCTGCTTGCGTGCGGGCTGACCCGCGCGACCGATCGAACTCGACGCCGCGACCCTGGCGCGGCACAATCGCCGCCTGTCAACCGATCAGGCCTGCCGGAGACGCCATGTTCCAGAAGTTGCCACGCCTCGAGGCCGATCCGATCCTCGGCATGATGGCTGCGTACCGTGCCGATGAACGCCCGCACAAGATCGACCTTGGTGTCGGTGTCTACCAGGACGAACTCGGACGCACACCGATCATGCGTGCGGTCAGCGATGCGGAGCGCCATCTGCTGGAAGTGGAAACGACCAAGACCTATCTGGGCATTGCCGGTGATCCGCAGTTCAACGAACGCCTGCTCGGGCTGTTGCTCGGCAGCGACGATTGTGCGAGCGCCGAAGGTCGGGTGCGCGGGCTGCAGACACCGGGCGGATGCGGTGCGCTGCGTATCGGCGCCGAGACGATCCGCCGCGCGCGTCCCGAGGCGACGGTCTGGGTCAGCACGCCGACGTGGGCGAACCATGTGCCGCTGATCGGCGGCAGCGGATTGCGGCTGGCCGAGTACCCGTACTACGACCCGCGTACGCACGGTGTGGATTTCGACGCGATGATGGCCGGGCTGGCAAAGGTGAAGGCCGGTGACGTGGTGCTGCTGCACGGTTGCTGCCACAACCCGACCGGTGCGGATCTCTCGCTCGAGCAGTGGCGCGCGCTGACCGACCTGGTGCTGGAAAACGGCTTCACGCCGTACATCGATATCGCCTACCAGGGGCTCGCTGACGGTGTCGACGAGGATGTCGCCGGTGTGCGGCATCTGCTTGCCGCGGTACCGGAAGCGGTGATCGCTACCTCGTGCTCGAAGAATTTCGGGCTTTACCGCGAGCGTGTGGGCGCGGTGTATTTCCTCGCTGCCACTGCCCGGCAGGCCGATGCGGTGCAGACACAGGCGATGGCCGCGGCGCGTCAGATCTGGTCGATGCCCCCGGCGCACGGTGCCGCGGCGGTGGCGCATATCCTCGGTGACGCCAGCTTGCGTGCCGGCTGGCTGGAGGAGCTTGCCGAGGTGCGCGGACGGATCAACGCGATGCGTGCGCTGCTCGCGGAGCGTCTGGCCGGCAACGCGGCGGGAATCGACTTCGGCTTCATCCGGCGCCAGAAAGGCATGTTCTCGTATTTCGGTATCGCGCCGGATCAGGTCAGACGGCTGCGCGAGGATTTTGCCGTCTACATGATGGAGTCGACGCGGATCAATCTGGCCGGCATCACGCATGCAAACATCGATGCGCTCGCTGCTGCCGTGCACACGGTGCTCGGACGCCACAGCGTGGTGCGTTGATGGTCTGCGCCCAGCTGCGCGGTCTGCTGTCGGGACTGGATGAAGGGCGGGCGACGATGGTGTTTTTGGTCTTTAATGAAGCGGTCGATCGAACCGGAGTCGCTGCGATGAATGCGCTCGCGTTGCGGAGTCTTTTGGGTGCGGCGTGGCTCGCCGTGGCGCCGCTCGCACTGGCCGAGGCGTATCGCTGGGTCGATGCCGAAGGTGGGGTGCACTACTCGGCGCAGCCTCCGCCCGGTCATGACGCGACGCGGATGCAGTTGCATGCCGGGCCGGCGCGTGCCGATGCCCCGGCGAAACCTGCCGATGTGCCTGCTGCAGCAGCACCGACGGCGGCTGCCGATGCGACCGGGAACGACCCGGAAGCAGAGCGTGCGCGGGCCGCGCAGGTCCTCGAGCAGTGCGCGAATGCCCGTGACGCGATCGAGCGGCTGCGCACACGTCCGGCCGCGCGTTACGAGCGCGAGGACGGCAGCTACCAGCGCTACTCGGACGCAGAGCGCGAGCGCATGCTTGGCGAGCAGGAGGAGTTTCTGCGCGAGAACTGCAACTGAGTTCGAGGGAGGAGCTGCTCTCAGGGTGTACCGGGCGTGCAGTGCGCAGGCAGATCGAGGATCGTTGCACTACAGGCGCGCAGGCGTTCGATCGCCGCGCAATCGAGGCCATCGTTGCGCTCCAGGGCGATCTTCTTCGCGACCCCCTGACAGAGTTGCGGATCCAGTGTGCGCAGCCGATTGCCGCGCACCTGCAGCAGTTCCAGCGCGCGCAGCGCACCGAGCGGCGTGACATCGGTGATCGCATTGTCGTCGAGCCCGAGCCTGCGCAAGCCGCTGAATGCCTGCAGGCCGTCCAGGCTGGTGATCCCGGCGTGGGTGCAGTTCAGATCCTCGAGCGTTTCGGCGTGTGTGATGCGCTGGTCGGTGATCGCCTGGGCCACGCACTCCCGCAGAGCCTCGTCGGCAATCGCGTAGTCGGTGAGCAGGCGTGGACCCTCGAACATCGTGCGCTCGTTCAGTTTGTACTCGTAACCGACGCAGCCGGCGAGAGTGACCGTCAGCGTGACAAGGATGCCAGCCAGGCGGGGAGCGATGCGTTGGAGCGTCACGGAACGGCCTTCGGAACTGCGGAATGAGCGGTCGCAAGCGTACTACAGCAGCAGTGTTCGTGTCCCGGTCGGGACGAGGATGGTCATGAGCGAGAGCCTCGCATGCGGGCCTGCGGTGCCAGTCGTGGTGGCGCTCGATACAGCCTCCGGCGAGCGGGCGGCTGCGTTGGCGCAAGAGCTTGGCGGCATCTGCCTGCAGGCGAACGGCGAGTGCTGGCGCACCCTTGTGACAGAGCAGCGCGTGGCGCTGCTGGTTGGCAGTACGGGGCTCGCATTGGCGCGGGGAGGCAGGCAGCGCCTGACGCCGGTACAGGTCGATTTCGGTGATCCAGCGCTGCTGCACCGCCTGCGCCGTGCTGACGCCCGCAGTGAGGACCTCGCGCGTGCCGTCGGTGTGGGCCAGCGACGCCCTTTGCAGGTAGTCGATGCCACCGCCGGCTGGGGGCGCGACAGCGCGGTACTTGCCGCACTCGGCTGCGAGGTCACGATGATCGAGCGCCACCGGGTAGTGTGGTTGCTGCTCGACGATGCGCTTGCACGAGCCTCGGCGAGTGCGGATCCGCGTGTACGTACACTGGTGGACCGCCTGCACTTGCTCGAGGGCGATGCGCGTGAACGGCAGCAGTGCTGGAGTGCGCCGGCACCGGATGCGGTATTGCTCGACCCGATGTTCCCCGAGCGCGACGGCAGCGCAGCGGTGCGCAAGGAGATGCAGCTGTTCCAGGCGCTGGTCGGTGATGACGCCGATGCGGCTGAATTGCTCGCCGCGTCACTGGCGCTGGCACGCTACCGGGTCGTCGTGAAGCGACCGCGACGTGCACCGGCATTGCCGGGGCCACCTCCCTCGTTCACGATCGAAGGTCGCAGCACACGCTTCGACGTCTACGCGCTCAGGAGCTATCGCGCGGTTGCGAGCCCTGGATGATCGGCGTCGGATGCACGCCGCGTGTGGGCTGGCGTGCCGTGGGCATGTGCTATAGTTCCCGCGTTCATGAGGAGTTGTGGAGCTGCGCGCGGCCGGAGGGCAATCTCGCATGTCGATGCTATCGAAGGTGGAGATCTTTGCGGGTCTGTCGGAGGAAGAGCAGGCAGCGCTCGAGGGTTCCTGCGTGACCCGCAACTACCCGCGCAATACGGTCGTGATCAACGAGAACGACTTCGCCGATTCGCTGTACGTGATCGAGAGCGGTCGCGTGAAGGTCTATTGCAGCGACAAGAACGGCAAGGAATACATCATGAACACGCTGGGGCCGGGAGACTATTTCGGCGAACTGGCGCTGCTCGATGACGACCGACGGTCTGCTTCCGTGCGCACACTCGAGAAATCGACGTTCACGATCATGTTCAAGGACGAATTCCATGCCGTCATGGAGCGCCATCCGAACATCGCGCAGACGCTGATCCGCAACCTTACACGGCGGGTGCGCAAGCTGACGGAAAACGTGAAGAGCCTGGCGCTGCAGGACGTCTACGGTCGCGTGACGAAAGTGTTGATGACACTTGCCGAACCGCGCGGGGACAAGCTCTACATCGAAGAGCGGCTGACGCAACAGGACATCGCGGATCGCGTCGGCGCCTCGCGTGAAATGGTCGCACGCATCCTGAAGGATCTCGCGATCGGCGACTACATCAGCTTCGAAGGCAAGAACATCATCATCAACGGCAAGCTGCCGAGCAGCTACTGAGCGCTGGAATTATTCACGCTGCCGTTGCCGTTCGAACCGGAATCCCGGTGATATAGTCAGTTCAACGAGAGTGCGTAAATCACGCAGTCCGCATGAGCTGGAGATCGATGAGCAGTCGTCGTGATCACCTTGCCAGATGGCAGGAAACTTCCCACAGCGAGCGTTTCAACCGCGTCGAATGGTTGCTGCTTGGCGTTTCGGCACTGGCGTTCGCCATGGCCTTCGTCATGTTCATCCGCGTCGTGATCTGATGGTGATGCATCAATCTTCGGCAATGCCGAAGATTTCGATCAGTTCCGCAGCGAGCTGATCGAGCTCGAGTGACATCAGCGCGAAATCGGCATCGAAACGCGCTGCTGCGTCGAGTTCCGGGTCGATCCCGGATTCGTTGCGCACGATCTCCGGATACTTGATGGCCCTTACGGCCAGATCCTCGGCCAGCACAAAGGCTACGCGTTCCTTCCAGCTCAGCCCGAGTGCGCCAACCTGCTTGCCGGCGTCCAGGTGCTCTCGAACCTCGCGGGTGGCGAGGTCCTGCTGCCGGCAGCGCACCACGTTTGCGGCGTTCAGCGGATCGCGCAGATCGCAGTGCTGACCGAGGCTGAAACCGGCGGGCAGGCGCGTACCACCGAGCCAGCGCGTCATGATTTCCACCGGGTTGTGCCGCGGGGCCAGCGGGCGCACCGGCAGACGGCCGAGGCTTTCACGCAGCAGGTTCAGCAGGTCTTCGGCACGAGCTGCATTCGGCGAGTCGATGAGCAGCAGACCACGTGCTGTGGCGAGGAACGCAAAGCTCAGTTGCGAGCGTGTCAGCGCGCGTGGCAACAGCGTCTGGATCGTCTCGTCCTTGAGGTTCGCGCGTTCGCGCTTGTGCAGCTTGCGACCTTCGGCAGTTTCGATCTCCAGGATTTTTTCATCCAGCACCTCGCGGATTGCAGCAACCGGCAGCAGCTTCTGCTGGGTGCGCGCACACACGAGATGGAAGTCATTGACGCTGTGCACCAGGTGCGTGGCAGTCGGACCCATCGGCGATACCCAGCCGATGCGCCGGGTATCCATGCCGGTACACGGTACGAAGGCGGCGTCGGCAAGGCGTTCGCCGAGGTCCTCCGTCGGGCATGGAAGCTCGCCGGTCAGGCGGTAGATACGCAGATTCTTGAACCACATCGATAGGAGCCGGCTCGCCAGAGGGAGGCGGATTATGGACGAGGGCGGCGGTGATCGCCACGCGCAATTGCGGGGGCGCCAAACGTCGTTACAATGCTCGCGCGCGCGGATCGACGGAGGTGCGGCAGTTGCTCGAGATCATCATCGCCGGCGGTTGGGTCATGCTGCCGATCATCCTGGGTTCGATCGGTGCGCTGGCGATCGGCATCGAGCGTTGGTGGACGCTCGACTATCGCAAGGTGGTGCCGGCGAACACGCTGGCTGAAGTCTGGCAACTGATTCGTCGCAACGAATTGTCTGCCGAGCGGCTGCGGGCACTGAAGGATTCCTCGCCGCTTGGCTGCGTTCTTGCGGCCGGGCTCGCCAACGCGCACGCCGGGCGTGACGTGATGAAGGAAAGCATCGAGGAGGCGGCAGGTCATGTGATCCACGATCTCGAGCGCTATCTGAACACCCTCGGTACGATCGCATCGATCGAACCGCTGCTCGGATTGCTCGGCACCGTGCTCGGGATGATCCAGGTCTTCTCCGACGTGATGCTGCACGGTACCGGCAACGCCGAACTGCTTGCCGGTGGCATTTCGAAGGCACTGATCACGACCGCGGCCGGTCTGATCGTCGCGATTCCCACGCTGATCATGCATCGCCACTTTCTGCGTCGCGTCGACACCATCGTGGTCGGTCTGGAGCAGGAGGCGATCAAACTGGTCGATGCGGTGCATGGCGGGCGGCAGGTCGATGTGCGCGGGGTGCCCGTCGCGTGAAGTTCCGTCGCAGGCCTCGAGTCGAGTCCGGTATCGACATCACCTCGCTGGTCGATGTGGTGTTCCTGATGCTGATCTTTTTCATGGTTTCGACCACCTTTACGAACAGGGCGCATTTGCAGCTCACGTTGCCTGAGGCCAGGGCGAATCCGGACGCGTTGAACGATGCGGCGCTCGAGCTGGTGGTCACCGCATCGGGAACGGTGGCGCTGAACGGGCGTGCATTGGTGAATTCACGGATCGAAACCATCATGGCTGCGCTTGCGGAGGCGAGTGGTGGCGATGTGAAGCAACCGCTGGTGATCACGGCAGACGCCAGTGCGACACACGAGCTCGTGGTGCGCGCGATGGACGCCGCCGGACGCAGTGGTTTTTCGCGTTTGCGCATCACGACGCGTCTGCCGGAGGAAGGCGGCGGCTGAGAGGCTGTCGCCATCGGCGCATGAGCATCCGCGCAGCGCTCGAGTCGCGACTGATGGCGCTGTGGCACACGGTGCCGTCGCCGGGCGCTCGTCTGTTGCGACCGCTGGAGCGGGTTTTCATCGCGTTGGCGCGTCGACGCCGCGAGTGTCAGTCTCGCGCTGCACGGGCATTGCCCGTGCCCGTGATCGTCGTCGGCAATATCACGGTCGGAGGTACTGGCAAGACGCCGCTGGTGATCGCACTTGCACGCCTGTTGAGCGAACAGGGCTTGCGCGTCGGCGTCGTGAGTCGTGGTCACGGTGGACGCGTGCGCACGCCGCTCGCCGTCACGGCCCATGGTGAGGCGAGGTACTGCGGGGACGAGGCGTTGTTGCTGGCGCTGCGCGTGGACGGTCCGGTGTGGGTCGGGCGTGACCGTGCGCAGGCTGCAACTGCGCTGTTGGCGGCAACGCCGGTGGACGTGATTCTTGCCGACGATGGTCTGCAGCATTACCGCCTGGCGCGCACGATGGAGATCTGCGTGCTCGATGCGACACGCTGGTTCGGCAACGGGCATTGCTTGCCGCTGGGGCCGCTGCGCGAACCGCCGCAGCGCCTGTCGGAGGTGGATTGCGTGGTGGCGAACGGCGATGCGCCTGCTCCACCCGGCGTGATCGTCCACGCGAACCTGCGCTTGCAGCCTGCAACGTGGCGACGTGTGGTCGATGATGCGCCTGCGCCGGTGGGAGAGCCTGCAGCCGGGGAACGTGTGCATGCGGTGGCGGGCATCGGCAACCCGCAACGTTTCTTCACGACACTGCGGATGCTCGGCCTGGATCCGATCGAGCACCCGTTCCCGGACCATCATCATTTCCGTGTGCAGGATCTGCAGTTCGGGGATGCGCTGCGCGTTGTGATGACCGAAAAGGATGCAGTAAAGTGTCGCAGCTTCGCTGCGCCTGGTTGGCTTGCACTCGGTGTGGAGGCGCAGTTGCCCCGCACGCTCGCCGAAGTGGTCCTGCGTCACGTCGCCAGCCACAATCCGAGGCCGATTCCGTGAGTTTCACTGTCGTCATTCCGGCACGCTTTGCGTCCACTCGCCTGCCCGGCAAGCCGCTGCTCGATATCGTGGGGCGTCCGATGCTGCGCCATGTGTGGGAGCGAGCGTGTCGCAGCGGAGCCCGGCGGGTGGTGGTTGCCACCGAAGACGTGCGTATCCGCGATGCGGCACTCGCGTTCGGTGCCGACGTCTGCATGACGTCGGCGACGCATCCTTCCGGGACCGACCGTCTGCAGGAGGCGGTGTCCGTGCTCGGTCTGGGTGCAGACGAGATCGTCGTGAACGTGCAGGGTGACGAGCCGCTGATCCCACCCGAGGTGATCGACCAGGTTGCGTTCAACCTGGCGGCGCATCCGCAGTGTGCGATTGCAACGCTGTGCGAGCCGCTCGTCGACGCCGCACAATTTCTTGATCCGAACGTGGTCAAGGTCGTCTGCGCCAGCGACGAGCGGGCACTCTATTTCAGCCGGGCGCCGATCCCGTGGCCTCGCGATGCGTTCGCACGTTCACGTGCGGAACTGCCGGCGGGGTTGCCGGCACGACGTCATATCGGTATCTATGCCTACCGCGCCGCTTTCCTGCACCGTTTCGTTGGCTGGCGTACCGGTTCGCTCGAGGCCTTCGAGTCGCTGGAGCAGTTGCGCGCGCTCGAGCATGGCGAGGCGATTCATGTGGCATACGCTCGTGTTGCGGTTCCCGGGGGTGTCGACACGCCAGCGGATCTGCAGCGTATCGAGCGCCTGCTGCGGGATGAGCAATGACGGTCGGCGTGCTTTTCGTCTGTCTGGGAAACATATGCCGCTCGCCGACGGCGGACGCCGTGTTCACGCACAAGGCGCGTGCGCTGGGGCTGGATTCGCGGCTGCATATCGACTCGGCGGGCACTGGTGACTGGCATCTGGGTGAGCCGCCGGATCGGCGCTCGCAGCGTCACGCCGCGCAGCGCGGCTACGATCTCTCGATGCTGCGTGCGCGGCAGGTGCTTCCCGGGGATTTCCGGCGATTCGACTTCGTGCTCGCGATGGATCGCAGCAATCTTGCCGATCTCGAGCGACTCAGACCGGGTACCGGCGTGACGAGACCCCAGTTGCTGCTGCCTTTTGGCTCGAGTGGCCTGCTCGATGTGCCTGACCCCTACCACGGTGACGAGCGAGAATTCGAGGCGGTACTCGATCTGATCGAGGAGGCGACCGACGCGCTGCTCGCGCATATCCGTACCACACGTCTCTGAAGCGCATGCAGTTCATTGCCGATGCATCGCTCGCGCACTGCAACACGCTGCGGTTGCCGGCGCGTGCACAATGGTGCGCCAGCGTTACCACGCACGAGGAGCTGGCCGAGGCGCTGGCGTTCGCTCGCGCGCGCGATTTGCCCGTGCGCGTACTCGGTGCCGGCAGCAACGTGGTGTTGCACGAGCGAATCGCCGGCTGCGTGTTGCTGATGCGCATGGGCGGTGAGCAGGTACTGGACGAGGGCGCCGAGGCGGTACGGGTGCGCGTTGCGGCCGGGACGTCGTGGCACGAGTTCGTGCTTGCGTGTCATGTGCGCGGTTGGCATGGCCTGGAGAATCTCGCGCTGATACCCGGAACGGTCGGTGCTGCGCCGGTGCAGAACATCGGTGCCTACGGGGTCGAACTGGCTGCTTTCGTCGAGGAGGTGACGGCGAGCGATCGCGTGAATGGAGAGCGTCGCGTCTTCTCGCGTTCCGATTGTCGTTTCGGTTACCGGTGCAGCATCTTCAAGGAGGCGCTGGCCGAGCAACTGGTCATCACCGATGTGACGTTGCGGCTGCCGCGCCATGCTGCCGTACAGGCCGACTACCCGGCACTGCGTGCGGCGCTCGATCCCGGCATGGCGCCGTCTCCGGCTGCGGTGCTGCAGGCGGTGCTCGCCATCCGTCGTGCACGCTTGCCGGACCCGGAGGTGCTGCCCAACGTCGGCAGCTTCTTTCATAACCCCGTGATCGACCGCGCGTGTTTCGAGTCGTTGCGGGCAAACCATCCGGACGTGGTGTGCTGGGCGGACGGCGATCGGGTCAAGCTGGCTGCCGCGTGGTTGGTCGAGCAGGCGGGCGGCAAACACCTGCGGGAAGGACCGGCACGCGTACACGAGCGCCAGGCGCTGGTACTGGTCAACGCTGGCGGGGCGACTGCGGCACAGGTGCTGGCGCTGGCGAGGCGCATCGCCGATGCCGTTCACGTCCGCTTCGGTGTCGAGTTGCGTATCGAACCGGCAATCTACTGAAAGGTGCATCGGGCGAGGTAGATTTTGCCCAAATATGATCCAAATGGATCACGACGGCGCCATCCTGCTTCGCATATGCTCGTTCACGCTGCAATGACAGGAGTCTTGCGGCAGACAATTCAGCCGTATCCCCGGGACAAGGACGCAGGAGGGAACTGGTATGCCGAACGAACTGCAGAGCCGCTATATCGGTGTGATCGTCGTGGACGATCACGATCTTGTGCGCCGTGGCGTGACCAGCGCGCTGGCGGAACTTCCCGACATGCGCGTCCTCGGTGAGGCGGCGAGTGGCGAGGAGGCCATCCGCCTCGTACGCGAGAAGCTGCCCGACGTGGTGCTGATGGATCTGCGCATGCCCGGCATGGGTGGGCTCGAAGCTGCACGGCGGATTGGCATCACGCATCCACAGACTTGCGTGATCGCTGTCACCGCCTGGGACAGTGAACCGTGGCAGCGCCTGGAACAGAGTCATATCGCAGCGTGCGTGGGCAAGAGTGTGCGCGTTGCGGATCTGGGAGCGACGATTCGTCGCGCACTCGTCTCGCATCGACGTGGTGATCGGGCCCATGCCATCAACGAACCGTCGTGCAACCCGTTCGATACGCTCTCGGCGCGCGAGATGCAGGTCTGTACACTGCTGCTGGCCGGGTACCATACGCCACGGATTGCAAAGCAGATGTTCATCGCACCGAAGACCGTGCACTCCTTTCGCTACCGCATCTTCGAGAAACTCGGTATCGACAGCGATATCGGGCTGACGAAACTGGCACTTGCGTACGGTGTATCCGGGGTGCGGGATCCCGACCCGTCCGGACACCCGCCGTGAGCGGATTCGACGCGACGACCTTCCTGCGCACCCTGACCGAGCGGCCGGGTGTCTACCAGATGTACGACGCCGCCGGTGCGCTGTTGTACGTTGGCAAGGCGCGCAATCTGCGCAAGCGCGTAGCGAGTTACTTTCACGACCGTGGCGTCGGCGGCAAGACGGCGGTGCTGGTGTCGCGGATCGCCGAGATCCAGGTCACCGTGACCGGCAGCGAAACGGAGGCGTTGCTGCTGGAGCAGAACCTGATCAAGAGCCAGCACCCGCCGTTCAATATCCTCCTGCGCGACGACAAATCCTATCCGTACATCTTCCTGTCCGAGGGTGAACCCTTTCCACGTCTCGCGTTCCATCGTGGCGCACGACGTGCGGCGGGGCACTATTACGGACCCTTTCCCGGCACGACGGCGGTACGTGAGAGTCTGTCATTGCTGCAGAAGGTTTTTCGCGTACGTCAGTGCGAGGACAGCTTTTTCCGCAATCGCTCACGACCGTGTCTGCAGTATCAGATTGGCCGCTGCTCGGCGCCCTGTGTCGGCTTGATCAGCGAGGCTGATTACGCCCAGGCCGTGCGACACACGGCGCAGTTTCTCGAAGGGCGCAGCAGTGAGCTCGTGCAGGAACTCGCCGATGCGATGGAGCGGGCTGCCGCAGTGCTGGATTTCGAACGTGCGGCAGAGCTGCGCGATCAGATTCGTGCACTGCAGGCGGTACGCGAGAGGCAATTCATCGAGAGCGGTGGCGGCACTGTGGACGTGATTGCTGCCGCAGCCGGACCAGGCGCTGCCTGCGTGCATGTGCTGTTCGTGCGTGACGGACGTGTTCTTGGCAGTCGCAGCTATTTTCCACGCTGCCGGCTCGAGGAGACGGGGGCGGAGGTGCTTGCAGCGTTCGTGCCGCAGTTCTATCTGGGAGCGCAAGGCGAACGTGAAATTCCACGCGAGATCCTGCTCGCCGAGGAACTGCCCGATGCCACTTTGCTCGAGGCCGCGCTGGCCGAGGCTGCGGGACACAAGGTTACGTTGAGTGCGCGGGTCCGGGCCGAACGCAGCCAGTGGCAGAAGCTTGCGATCCAGGCAGCGCAGCAGAATCTCGGTGGCTATCTGGCGAATCGCCAGCGCATCCACGAGCAGCTCGGTGAGTTGCAGGAAGCGCTGGCGCTCGAGAGCGTTCCCGAGCGCATCGAATGCTTCGACATCAGCCACAGCGGGGGTGAGCTCGCGGTTGCCTCGTGTGTGGTGTTCGACAGCAGCGGTCCGCTGAAATCGGATTACCGTCGCTTCAACATCGAGGGCGTCACGCCAGGCGATGACTACGCGGCGATGCGTCAGGCGCTGACGCGACGCTATACGCGACTCAAGGCAGGCGAAGCGCGGCTGCCGGATCTGTTGCTGATCGACGGCGGCAAGGGACAGCTTGCCGAGGCGTTGGCAGTGCTGGAGGATCTGCAGATTCAGGGTCTCACCGTCGTTGCAGTCGCAAAAGGCAGTACGCGCAAGCCGGGGCTGGAAACGTTGATCGTCGGCAGCGAACGGCGTGAACTCGCACTCGCTCCCGACTCGAGTGCACTGCATCTGATCCAGCGCGTGCGTGACGAGGCGCACCGCTTTGCGATCGGAGCGCTGCAGAAACGGCGTGCGAAGAAGAGCTCCGCGTCAGCGCTGGAGCAGATACCCGGGGTCGGGCCGAAGCGGCGGCGCGAACTGCTGCGCCATTTCGGGGGTATCCGCGGTATCGAGAACGCGAGCCTCGAGGAACTCATGCGCGTCCCCGGCATCGATCGCAGGATCGCCGAGGATGTTTATGGAGCCTTCCATAAGCAATAGAATTGCGCCACGTGCTCTGCCGAGGCGCTCATGAATATTCCAAATGCACTGACGCTGTTTCGCATCGCGTTGATCCCGGTGTTCGTGGTGCTGTTCTACCTGCCGTTCACGTGGAGTTATCTGGCGGCTGCGGCGGTATTCGTCCTGGCTTCGCTCACCGATTGGCTGGACGGTTACCTGGCCAGGCGGTTGAATCAGTCGACCTTGTTCGGAGCGTTTCTCGATCCGGTTGCCGACAAGCTGATGGTCGTGATCGCGATCGTGCTGCTGGTGAGCCGGTTCGACAGCGCGTGGTTCACCGTGCCGGCACTGGTTGTGGTCGGGCGCGAAATTCTCGTTTCGGCGCTGCGCGAATGGATGGCTGAAATCGGCAAGAGGACCAGCGTTGCGGTGTCGTGGCTCGGCAAGCTCAAGACGTTCCTGCAGATGGTGGCGATCATCCTGCTGGTGGCTGCAGAACCCGGAGTCCGTGGACAGTGGCTGGTGGGCGGCTTTGTGCTGTTCTGCGCTGCTGCGGTGTTGACGCTGTGGTCGGCAGTGGTCTACCTGCGTGCGGCGTGGGCCGATCTCAGTGCTGCAGCAAACCGGCCAGGACCTGCGAATTGAGCGTATTCATCGGGTTGACAGCGCCTCTTCACGCACTAGAATACGCAGGCCTTCGCAGTACGCGGGAATAGCTCAGTTGGTAGAGCGCAACCTTGCCAAGGTTGAGGTCGCCGGTTCGAGACCGGTTTCCCGCTCCAATCTTTACGACCTCCCTCGCGGGAGGTGCATGCAAGACGATTGTTCGGCGCGGTAGCAGAGTGGTTATGCAGCGGACTGCAACTCCGCGTACGCCGGTTCGATTCCGACCCGCGCCTCCAATTCTTCATTTTCCCGTACGATCCTGCTGGCAACCACCGCCCGGGTGGCGAAACAGGTAGACGCAGGGGACTTAAAATCCCCCGGCCGCGAGGTCATGCCGGTTCGAATCCGGCTCCGGGCACCATCAGGATCGATCAGCGACCCGATCGCACCATCAGCCCGAGGGCAGATGCCTGGCTCAGCCCCGGTTCACTGTGCGACGTCTGCCGTCGTGGCTGGCGGCAAGCCTTCGAGAATGCTGCGGCTGCGTGCCTGGAACGTGCTTCTGAAAAACTCCCCTGAAGGGACGATCCAGAACTTGCCGGCTTCGATCGCCGCGAATACCTCTACCGCGAACTGATCCGGGGTCAGTCCGCTTTCGACCACGCCGGCAACCGTGTCGTGGAACTGCTGTTCGGCTGCGCTGCCGAGTTGTCGCCGCTCCTCTTCGGGTCGCAGGCGATCCGAACTCCAGATATGCGTTGCCACTTCGCCGGGGCACAGGCAGGACGCGGTGATCGGTGCCGCTTCGAGCTCCAGTTCGGCGTAGAGCGTTTCGGTGAGCACCGCTACCGCATGCTTGCTCGCCTGATACGGCCCCATGAACGTGCCGCCACCGAGCAGACCGCCCTGTGACGACGTGTTGACCACGCGTCCCGAAGCACCCTGCGCAAGCATCCGTGGCACGAAGCTGCGGATGCCGTGGATGATGCCGAACACATTGACGTCGAAACTCCAGCGCCAGTCGCGCAGCGGGCGCTCCCAGCTCTTGCCGTCGACGAGTACGCCTGCGTTGTTGAACAGCAGGTTCACCTTTCCGTGGTGTGCAAATACCTCGCGTGCGAGTTCCTCGACCGCCTGCTCGTCGCGCACGTCGAGGCGTCTGGTTTCGATCGACTGGCCACGCGCCCGCAGCTCACGCTCCAGCTCTGCCAGGCCTGTCATGTCGACATCGGTGCCGATCACGTGCATGCCGAGTCCTGCTGCGTGGCGTGCGAGTCCGCCGCCGATGCCGCTGCCCGCGCCGGTAATGACGCAAACCTTGTCTGCCCATTCACCCATTGATCCTGCCTCCGCTGGCTGTGTCGTCGTGCTTGCCGGCTCAATCGAGCAGGTCGCTGTAATCCTCGCCGTCGTTGGCGATGATTCCGATCGTCGTGAAGGTCTCCACCGTCTCGCCAACCGGTACCAGAATCTTCACCAGGCGACCGCTTTCGGGTGCTGGTGACTCCTCGACTGCCTTCGCAGTTTCGATCTCGACGACCGGCTCGCCTTCGCTCACCATGTCGCCTTCGGCCTTCAGCCACTTCAGGATCGTGCCTTCGTTGATTCCCATGCCCCACTTGGGCAGTACGATCTTGCATGCCATGACGTGTTCTCCTGAAAGAAATCAGCGGATGGTACTGGTTGCCGCCGCGACGATCCTGTCCTTGTTCGGATACAGCGGCCGCTCCATCTTCGGGCTGAACGGGATGTGCACGTCGGGCGTGGTCACGCGCTGGATCGGCGCCTTCAGCGTGTCGAAGGCTTCCTCGGCGACGATCGCCGCAATCTCGGAAGCAGCGCTCAGCGTGCGGTTCGCATAATCGACGACAACCAGCCGCCCGGTCTTGCTCACCGAGGCGAGGATGGTTTCCTTGTCGAGCGGCACTAGGCTGCGCACGTCGATCACCTCGGCGGAAATGCCCTGTTTGGCGAGCAGATCGGCGGCAGGCAACGCGTGCAGCAGGCAGCCGGCAACCGAAACGATGGTTACATCGCTTCCTTCGCGCTTCACCGCAGCCTTGCCGAGCGGCACCAGACAATCCGGATCGGTGGGCACCTGTTCTTTCTTGCTCCAGAGGTCGTTGTCCTCGAACACGATCACCGGATCGTCGTCGCGGATCGCGCTCTTCAGCATGCCTTTCATGTCGCTCGGCGTCGCCGGCGCGATGATCTTCAGGCCGGGCACGTTCATGAACATCGGGTACGGGCGATCCGAGTGCTGCGCGGCATTCGCCCCGTTGTGCCACATCGACATGCGGAACACGACCGGCACGCGCACCTGCCCGCCGGTCATGTAATGCAGCTTGGCTGCCTGGTTGATGATCTGGTCGCTGGCGAGGTAGACGAAGCTGGCGATGGTCAGGTCGACGATCGGACGCAACCCGGTGATCGCGGCACCGATCGCCATGCCCGAGAAGCCGAGCTCGGAGATCGGGGCGTTCCATGTGCGTTTCGCGTCGAGCTTGCCGAGCACGCCGCTGGCGGAGTAGAGCGCGATGTCCTCGCCGATCAGGATGACGTTGGGGTCGCGCTCCATCTCCTCTCTTTCGGCTTCCAGGATCGCGCTGAGATACGTGAGTTCGGTGGTTTCCATGGGTGCGTTTCCGTGCTGCTCAGGCGCGCTGGCCGATGGGGGTGGCGTACAGGTGCTCGTACACGCTTGCCGGGTCGGGGTGTGGACTCTTGCGTGCGAAATCCACTGCCTCGCTGACCTCGCGTTCTACAGCCGTCTCGATGTTGCCGATTTCGGTCTCCGCGTGTCCTGCCTGCAGCAGACTGTTGCGGTACAGGATCAGAGGATCGCGCTCGCGGCGGTAGCGTTCGACTTCCTCTTCCGCACGGTAGTGCGATGGCATGAAGACGCCGATCGCGTGCTCGTCGAAACGATAGGTCTTGGCTTCGATCAGGGTCGGTCCTTCACCGCGGCGCGCGCGTGCAACCGCTTCGCACGTTGCTGCGTAGACGGCATCGAGCGACTGCCCGTCGACGATCACACCCGGGATGGCAAAACCCTCGGCGCGCCTGGCGATATCGGGCTGCGCGTGTGTCGTGAGCATCGGCGTGGTGGCCGCGTAAAGGTTGTTCTCGCAGAAGAAGATCACCGGCAGTTTCCAGATCGCTGCCATGTTCAGGCATTCGTACAAAACGCCCTGGTTCGCCGCACCGTCGCCGAAGAAGGCCAGGCTCACCTGATCCGTTCCGCGCACGAAGGCACTGAGCCCGGCGCCGGTGGCGAGCGGAATGCCACCGCCGACGATTGCCGATTCGCCGATGATGCCGACACTGGTGTCGGCCAGGTGCATCGAGCCGCCGCGTCCCTTGCAGACACCCGTGGCGCGCGCCATCAGTTCGGCCATCAGTGGCGCAAGCCGGGCACCCTTGGCGATCGGGTGTCCGTGCGAGCGATGCGTGCCGGTGATGTAGTCGTCGTCACGCAGAGCCATGCAGGCACCGACGAGAGTCGCTTCCTGGCCGACACTCGAATGCACGGCCCCCGGAATCTCGCCCGCAGCGATACGTTTCGGCAGCGCTTCCTCGAAACGCCGGATCGACAGCATGCGTCGGTAGGCTTCCCGCCGCTGGTCTGCTTGCAGGCTCATGAGGTGTCCTCACTGACTTTTGTGATGGTCGGAAGCATATACTGCAACTCCGGGTCCCACATCATCCACTTGCTGTATGACCGTATCCTTGACCACGCAGTCCGAACTGCTCAGAGAGCTCTACGCGGGGGTGATCGAGGTGCCGCCGTGGGAGCGCTTTCTGGACAGGGTGCGTGGTGAAACCGGCAGCCTGGTTGCGCTGATCATACTGGCGCCGCCCAATTCGCCGGCCGTGAACCTGCTCAGCGTCGTCGGTGGCCGGCCCGAGATCAGCAGTGTCTATCGCGAGCAGTTGTTCGCGCATGAACCCATGCTGAACCTTCCGGAAGGGCAGGTCATGAGCCTGCACGAGTTCGTCGGTGCACGGGCGATCGAACAGAATGCCTACTACAACGACTTCATGCGCACCTGGGGAATTGGCTTCGTGCTTGGAGCCGATGTGCAGACACAGGCTGGCTACAGCGCACGGCTGCGCCTGTGTCGAGGGCCGGAAGGTGGTGATTTCGGTGGTCCGACACGTGAACTGGTCGAGGCGCTGGTGCCTCATCTGCGCCAGGCCGTCGAGATATTTGATCACGTGCATCGGTTGCAGGTGGAGGGAATCGAGTTCAACGACGCGCTGGACGGGCTTGGTGTCGCGACGTTCCTGCTCGATGCGACCGGTCGCATCGAGCAGCCGAACCGCAGTGCCATGGCGCTGCTTTCTTCCGGCGCCGGTCTGACGGTGCGCCATGGACGACTGCTGCTCGCCAGCGACGCAGCGCAGCAACGGCTGCTGCGGATTCTCGACGACGCGCGCAACGCGAGCGAGGCGCAGCTCGACCGACGCAAGCGCTTGCCCGAAGTGATCACGATTGCTCGCGGTCCGGGGTTGCCTGGTATGGCACTCGCGGTGCGGTTGTTGCGATCGCCCGCGGATCTGCGTGCCGATCACGCACCGGTCGTCGCGGTGTATGTCGGGCAGCCCGAGCCTGGAAGTCCGATACCGGCGGAGCTGGTGCGTGAACTGCTCGGTGTGACGCGCGCCGAGGCGCAGCTCGCGGCCAGGCTCGCGAGCGGGGCAACCATCGACGAGGCGGCAGCCGATCTGCAGATCACGCGGGCAACGGCACGCACCCAGTTGTATTCGATCTTCAGGAAGACAGGGCTGCATCGCCAGTCCGAACTGGTGTCGCTGATTGCGCAGACTTCGGCCCGCTTGCCGCAGGGAAGGGCGGGACAGTGACGAATCGGCTTGCCCGTGGCCGCCGAAGTATCGAGAATGCGCAGCCTGACCGAAATGCTGCGGAGAGTCGCCTGCAATGAGTGATATGCCACCCGATCGCCTGTGCGTGAACCCGAGTAGTCCGTTTCATTCCAAGAACGCGCTCGAGCGTGGCGTAGGCATTCGCTTCAACGGCAAGGAGCGCACCAACATCGAGGAATACTGTGTCAGCGAGGGGTGGGTGCGCGTACCGGCAGGCAAGGCAGTGGATCGCAAGGGCAACGCCATGACGATCAAGCTCAAGGGCGTTGTGGAGCCGTACTTTCGTGATGTGACGGTGGCTTGACCGGGTCTGATGTGCGATGTTGGTGAACATCAGCGCGGTCACATTTCTTCGAGTGATGAAGGTGAGAACATGGCAATCGAGATCAAGGAATCGTTTCGCGTAGCTGCTCCGGTCGAGAAGGTCTGGAACTTCATGAAGACGCCAGAAAGCCTGGCTGGCTGCATGCCGGGTGCTTCGTTGGCGCGCATGATCGACGACAAGAGCTTCGTCGGTACCGTGAAGCTGAAGGTGGGGGCGATCACGGCGAGCTACGATGGCACGATGACGTTCACCACGCTCGACGACGCAGCGCATCAGTTGACGCTGCTTGCGGAGGCAAAGGAAAAGGGTGGCGGGACCGTGACGGGTACGATTTCGGCGAATCTGGAAGCCTTGCCGGACGGTTCGACCGATGTGCGTTGCGAATCCAACGTGGATCTGACCGGGCGCATCGTCCAGGTCGGACGCGGCATGATCGAAGGCGTCTCGAAGCAGGTGATCCAGAAGTTCGTCGCCAACGTGAAAGCTTCGCTGGAGACCGCAGAGGCTGCTGCTGCCGGCGCTGCAGGTGCTGCCACCGAGGCGGGTGCGGCGAGCGCCGCTGCTCCGGTAGCGCCACCGGTGGTCAAGGAGGATTCGATCAACGTCCTGGAAGTCGTGTGGAACGTGATCTGGGGCGCGATCCGTGGTTTCTTCCGGCGTCTGTTCGGGCGTTCCTGAAACGGGGCAAGACGAGAAATCCGGCTGGTTCGTCAACCGAGGATGTCGCAAAACGTTGCGAGGTGCGTGACAACGCCTTCGCACCGGTGGGACGCCGTAAATGCATCCCCGCAGGTTCGAGTGCCGCATCCCTGCGGCACACGCCTCCCGATGCGAAGGCGTCGTCACGCTCCGGTCATGTCATCAAGGGGCAAAGGGTTTTTGCGATAGTCTCGACAAGGGCGCCTACGACTCCGCCGGATGGATCAGGGTTGCTGCCATTGCGCGCCGGCAGGCACCAGGTAGCAGAGCTCCAGCCGGCGGCTGGCGAACTTCCACACGCCGTCTTCGCGCACGTAGCGATCCTCGTAGAAGCCGGCTCCGATCAGGCTCTGGCCGTCACGCCGGCAGCGCAGGTCGAGGTAGCAGACTCCGTTGGCGCGGTCCCCGTCGAGCGTGATCACGTGGTTGTGCACATAGGGCTGCAGCAGCGAGTCGCCCGCGACCTTCTCGCCGTATACCGCGCGCAATCGCTCGATGCCTTCGATACGCCCGTCCGCTCCGAGGTCCATGACACCATCGCGGGCGAACAGCGCCACGGCTTCCAGTGGCTGGCGTTGCCATACATGATGTGCGTAGCGCCGTGCCAGATCGCGGATCGCCTCCAGATCGGCGAGACGGCGGACGGTATCGGTGATGTCGTCCAAGCACGTGCCTCCGCGTGCAGGCGGCTGCCGGGGGCGTTCAGCCTTCGATGATGCGGATGCGATCGACGACCAGCTCAGCGACGTCGAAGACCTTGCGTTCCTCGCTGTGCTTGCCCGCGCTGGCGGTCAGCATCAGGGTACAGAAGGAGCACGAGGTTGCGATCATGCCGGCACCGGTATGCATGGCTTCTTCGGTGCGTACATCGCTGATACGCGCGGTACCGCCCTGGCCGCCCCAGTAGTTGCCGCCGCCTGCGCCACAGCAGAAGCTCTGCTCGCGTGCACGCGGCATCTCGATCAGTTCGCCTATGGCTGCGAGCGCGCGTCGCGGCTGGTCGATGATGCCGTTGTGGCGCGCAAGGTAGCAGGGGTCGTGGAAGGTGATCTTTTCGTCAGTACGCGATGCGATCTGCAAGCGCCCGTCTTCGATCAACTGGTCGATCAGCACCGAATGCGGAATCGTCTGCCAGTTGGCGCCAAGTTCCGGGTAGTAGCGGTCGAAGCTGTTGAAGCAGTGCGCACACATCGTGATGACTTTCTGCACCTGCTGTCCGTGCAGTTGCTCGATGTTCTCCTGCGCCATCTCGACGAACTGCATCTCGTTGCCCATCATCTTGGCGGGGTCGCCGGTGCATCCGGACTTCTCCAGAACTCCCCACGACAGGCCTGCCGCATCCAGAATGCGCGCCATCGCACGTGCGACTTCCTGCCCGCGCGGCTCGTAGGCGTTCGAGCAACCGATCCACAGCAGGTATTCGGTCTTGCCCGGTTCGAAGATCGGCACATCGAGTCCGCTGCGCCAGTCGGCAAAGTTCGCGCCGGTGCCGACGAACGGATGCCCGCGTGACTCCATGTTGCGGTTCGCTGCCGCCATCGTGTCCGGCATCGAAGACAGTTCCATCACGAAGTGACGGCGGAATTCCAGGATCACTTCGGCGGGGTTGTTGCTGACCGGACAGACCTGCACGCAGGCGGCACAGGTGGTGCAGTTGAACATCGCCTCGCGGCCAAGCACGTCGATCAGCGAGTCGTCGTCAAAACGGTTGTCGGCGATGAACTCGGCACAGGTCGTCATCACCTTCTTCGGTGACAGGTCCTTGCCCGTCTGCGCGGCAGGACAGACTTCGTGGCAACGTCCGCACCACAGGCACGCCGACGCGTCGAGCAGGTTTTTCTGCGTGAGATCGGTGAGCCGGGCCGCCCCGAATCGTATCGGGTTGCCGTCGGTGTCTTCTTCGACGTCGAAATCGATCGCCGGCAGGTTCACACCGTTGCGCCGGTTTGCCAGCGCCGAGTTCACCGGGCCGAGCAGCATGTGCGACATCGGGGTCCAGGCGATCAGCGCGAGGAACGCCGAACCGAACAGGCTATGTACCCACCACAGCAGCTTGAATCCGAACAGGCGTGCATCGGGATCGCAGTGCTCGCGCAGGAAGGCACCGAGCGTGTTGCCCACGAATTCGCTGCCTCCGGTTGGCTCGACCGCCAGCCGGAAGCCTTCGGCCACGAAACCAAGGATCACCGTGATCAGGATCAGCGCTTCCATGCGTTCGAAGCCCTTGCGGGTGGCGCGTGCCGTCAGGCGCTCCGGCGGAAAGAATCGACGCACCAGGAAGAACAGCACCCCGAGGAACATCAGTATGCCGGCGATCTCGCGCCCCAGTTCCATGACCAGGAAGCCGAACCAGCCGGTATAGACCGGTACGCCGAGGAAGCTGAGTGCGTACACGGCGTGGCCGAAGATCAGCACCAGGGCGCCGGAAAACAGCATTCCGTGCGCGATACCGGACCAGCGCCGATCCTTGAGACGGGAAGTGAACATCGCCCGCGACACGAAGGCGGGCCAGTTGATCCTGTCGGATACGCTGGCGCGATCGACACGTGGCCCGAAAAGGGGCTTGCCGTGCTCGACGCGCTTCCAGTGTGCAATCAGACCGCGCCCCAGGCTGGCGAGCGCTCCCGCCAGCACCAGGGTGAGGAGGAGGTAGTTCACAGCGGATATTTCGGGCATTGCGGAGGGTCCGTCTCGTTAATGCGCCGAAGTATATCCGCTGCGTTGCCTCATTTCTTCAGGATGGCGGCGGTCGCGTTGCCGCCGAGGCCGAGCGTCTGCGCCAGTCCGACGCGTGCATTCGGCACTTGCCTTCCGCCCGACTGGCCACGCAGTTGCCAGGTCAACTCGGCGATCTGGAACACACCCATCGCGGTCGTTGCCTCACCGAAGGAGACGAAGCCTCCCGATGGGTTGATCGGCATGCGACCGGTCGGTGCGGTCTCTCCCGCCACCAGCAGGCGCTCTGCCTCGCCCGGCTGACACAGACCCCATTCCTCGGGGAACGCCAGTTCGTAGTAGCAGGTGTTGTCCTGCAGCTCGGTGACGCTTACGTCCCGCGGGCCGATCCCGGCAAGCTCGAAAGCCCGCGTCACGGCGGCGCGTGCCTCGGTGTGCAGACTCGCACCTTGCGGTGCCGGGCCAGCGAGGCCGCGTGGCAGGGCATCGTCGAAAGTCATCGTTGCGACCGCACTCGAAGCGACCAGAACCGGATTGCTGGTGAACTGCTTTGCCTTCGCCCGTGAGCAGATCACCACCGCTGCAGCGCCGTTCGACACCGGACAGATCTCGAACAGGCGCAGCGGGTTGCTGACGTATGGTGAAGCCAGCACTTCCTGCAGGCTGACTTCCTTCTGGAAGCGTGCATACGGGTTGTGCACCGAACATTTGCGTGCCTTGACCGTGACCTGTGCAAACTGCTCCTCGGTGGTGCCCATCTCGTGCATGCGCCGGCGTGCCAGCGTGGCCCAGAACGATGGACCAGGCATGCCGACGCAGCGCTGGCGCAGGAATTCGGGGTCGGTGACTTCCTCGACACCGGATGTCTGGATCATGCCCTTCGGCATCACCTCGCCACCGACGACCAGCACCATGTCGTAGACGCCGCCGGCGACCATCGCGTAGCCGACGTTGAACGCGTTGCCACCGGCAGCACAACCGGCCGACATGTTGTAGACCGGAACTCCGGTCGAACCCATGTCCTCGACTACGTCGTTGCCGTTGAGTCCCCAGCCCTTGCCGCCCGAGAACCGCGAGCTGGCAGCGCATACGGCCTGGATCTGCTTCCAGGAAACACCGGCGTCGGCCAGAGCCTGGTCGACTGCGTGGCGGCAGAGTTCGGTTACGGACTTGTTTCCGACGATATCGTCACCGGTCTTTCCGAAACGGTGGAGACCGACTCCCAGTACGGCGACTTCCTGCATCTCAGTTACTCCTTCCCGCATCTGCTGCGAGCTGCCTGAATTTCCACGAAGTGAACGCCTTGCCGTCCTCGTGGTAGAGGGTGCCGATCACGAGTTCGACGCGCGCATCGACCGTCACGTTCGCCGGTTGGTCGACCATCTGGCCGATCATGCGCAGCCCGCAGTCGAGATCGACCACGCCGATCGCGTAGGGGACAAAAGGCTTGTCGTACTTGTGCGGTGGGGGCGGTGGAAAATCGGCAACCGAGAAGCTCCACAGCTTGCCGGCGCCGCCGAAACTGCAGTCCTCCATCCGCGAATCCGTGCAATCCGGATTGTGGCACGCGGCCGAGCGCGGGAAATACGGTGTGCCGCAACCGGCGCAACGCGAGCCGTGCACGCGTGCCACGCCGCCTTCCTCGCTGAACAGCCCTGGTACACAGGGTACTTTCTCTTCCGACATGCTGAACCTCCTTCAGCTCTTGTTGGCCTTGGCGATCTTGATCAGTTCCGGCATCACCTCGAGGCAGTCCGCTGCGATGCCGTAGCGCGCGTACCTGTAGATCGATGCGTCGCGGTCCTTGTTGATCGCGACGAGGGTCTTCGCTGCAGAGCAGCCAGCCATATGCTGGCTGGCCCCGGAGATGCCCACCGCGATATAGAGGCCGGGGCGAGTGATCTTGCCGGTCAGTCCGACCTGGCGCGAGGAGTCGATCCAGCCGTCATCGACGATTGCACGCGAGGCGCCGTGCATGGCGCCGATCAGCCCGGCGAATTCCTTCACCATTTCGTAGTTCGCGGCGCTGCCGAGTCCGCGTCCGCCCGAGACGATGATGTCGGCATCCTCGAGGCGCGGGCCGGTGGCCTTCGGCGCCGAGACGACGGCGAATCGCTCGGGCGTTGCCGGCCCGGCGGCGATCGAGCGCGTGACCGTGCTGGTCGGTGCAGAGGCAGGCTCGGCGAGCAGGGTGGTGCTGACGATAGAGATCACGTTCACGGGTGCGGCGAGTCGGTACACCACGTGGGTATCGCCGCCATAGGCCGTGGCGCGAACGTCGAGTCCGCCACCGTCAGCGACGCTCACGTCGAAGCCGTTCGTGACCACCGGCACGCCCAGGCGCGCGGCGAGTCGCGGTGCGATCAGGCGCGCAGGCAGCGTCTGGTTGAACAGAATGGTCTGCGGCTTGTGCTCGGCACAGTACGCCGCGATGGCTGCGACGAGACCGTCTGGTCCCGACGGAGCTTCGGCAACGCGATCCAGATGCACCACGCCATGCTGCGGTGCGATGCTTGCTGCGGCTTCGCCAAGCGCGCCGATCACCAGCCAGTCCAGTTCCTGGCCGGTTGCTTGCGCGACACGGCGCGCCAGCGACAGCGTCTCCTCGGTGCCACCCTCGATGGCATCACCCCAACTGCACAGCACGACGCTCATGGCCCGGACTCCTTGCGTTTTTTACCGGTGGCACAGTCTAATTGCCGCCATTCGCGGGCGGCCGATTCGCGGCGAATCATATCCGGACTTGAGCGTCTCATATCCGGACAGGGTGATACAGGGTCCAGCGGCTGCGGTGTATGTTGTCCCGCGCCAGTCATGTCGATGCTCGGAGGGCTTTGTGACTGCCTCTCGAGCCCGGCAGGCGCATCCGGACGCACGCGATGACATGAATGGGAGAGGCGCCACACTCCCGCGTGGCAGAGACGAAAACAGGCGGCTCCCGCAGGACGATGGGGAGCTGCACCAGATTATTTCGACAGGGTGAGTTTATGGCGATTCTGAAGGCGGGTACGCGGATGCGCAGCGCCGTGTGCAAGGCCGAAGTGATGGTGATTGCAGCGCCGGCGGGCGAGGTAGAACTGAGCTGTGGCGGTGCGCCGATGGTCGGCAGCGCTGAAACACCTCCTGCGGGTGGGGCTCCGGCTGCCGGTGCCGATGCGGGTACCTTGCTCGGCAAGCGGTACGTGAACACGGCCGGTGATCTCGAATTGCTGTGCGTGAAGCCCGGTGACGGCTCACTGGCAGCCAACGGTGAAGCGCTCGTTCTGAAAGAGGCCAAGCCGCTTCCATCGTCCGACTGACTCCGGTTCACTGCGTGCGCTGACGATGACGCACGCAGTGCATCGACGTGGTTGACGAGGGCTATCTTCACTGCCCGCTGCAGAAGCGCCCCTCCGTGTTGGCGGAGCACCCCGCTGAACAGACCAGAGCCGCGAGCACCACAATGACCACGACCAGCAAATTTCACTCACGAAACCGCATTTCATTCCACTTTCCCCCGGCGCGCATCGCGGTGAACGGAAGCGCGGTCGGGCAGATACCGGCGCAGGCCTGGATCGGTGGTGTACGTGGCGAGCGGCGGTCCTCGCTGTCATGAGCTTGGGCACCGTCTCCGCACTGAACGGCTTGCGGGTGCTCGAACTCGGCGGCCCCGAGGGCGCCTATTGCGGCCGCCTGCTGGCTGATCTGGGTGCCGAGGTGATGCGTCTGGAGCCACGCGGTGGCGATGCCGTGCGTGGGCTCGCCCCGTATCCGCCGGGTACGTGTTCCGATGGTTACATCGAGCGCTATGTGAATGCCGGCAAGACCAGCGTGACGCTCGATCCGGAGACCCATGCCGGACGTGAGTTGCTGCTCGAGCTCGTGCGCAGCGCCGATCTGCTGATCGAGACCCTGCCACCGGGAAGACTGGCGGCGCTGGGGCTCTCGTGGGAGCGTCTGCACGAGGTGAACCCGGCGCTGGTGCTGACCTCGATCACCCCGTTCGGCCAGAGTGGTCCGCACCGCGACTATCCGGCGGCAGACATCGTTGCGATGGCGATGGGAGGGGCAATGGTCGTCACCGGTGACCCGCGCGACCCCCCGGTGGTGCTGGCTGGTGAGCAGTCGTTCGTGGTGGGGTCTACGCTGGCCGCGGTAAGCAGTCTGGTTGCGTTGCGTCATGTGGCCGACGGTGGCGCGGGTCAGCACATCGATATCTCGTTGCAGGAAGCGATGCTCGCGGCGAGCAGTATCTGTGGCATCGGCAAATGGCTCGACGACGGCCTGGTGCCGAAGCGTTTCGGTACGGCCACGTTTTCTTCGGTGCCTTCCGGTACCTATGCGTGCGCCGATGGCGAGATCTTCCTGATGGTCAACCGCCCGTTGCACTGGAAGACGCTGGCGCGCTGGGTGCATGAGACGACCGGTAACGAGGAAATCCTCGATCCGATGTTCGAAGGGCCATCGCTGGTGCGCCAACCGTACCGCGAACTGATCGACATCTTCATCGGTGAACACGCCGCGCGCTTCACGGTCGAGCAGCTCTACCGCGAGGCGCAGGAGCGCCACCTCGCGATGACGCCACTGTATTCACTGCGCGGCGTGGCACATGACCGGCATCTCGCGGCGCGCGACTTCTTCGTCGATGTGCCGCAGGCCGACGGCAGCACGCTGCGTTTTCCCGGACCACCGTACCGATTTTCGCGTACGCCGGCGCGGATCGCGCACGGTTCGCCGCTGCCGGGTTCCGGTGACGCCGCCCTCGCGCGCTGGCGTGCGAGGGCACCGCACCCGATACCGCGCACGCACAGTGCCCCGCCTGACGGACCGCTGGCGGGGCTGCGTGTCGTCGAGTTCACTGCCGGGATGGCGGGTCCGTGGATCGGACGTTTTCTCGCCTGGTGCGGCGCCGACGTGATCAAGGTCGAATCGAAGGCATTTCCCGACGTGACCCGGTTGTACATTCCGCCGCGTGAACCCGAGCGCGGGATCCAGCCGCAGATGTCGCCGTGGTTCACCGACTGGAATGGCGGCAAGCGTTTCGTTTCGCTCGACCTCCTGAATCCGCGCGGAACCGAACTGGCGCGCCGCCTGGTTGCAGCCAGCGACGTGGTGATCGACAACAACAGCACCGGTGTTCTCACCAAGCTGGGACTCGGGTTCGACGTGCTGGAGCGGCTGAAGCCCGGGCTCGTCCTGTTCAGCAGCACCGGTTATGGCGAGAGCGGTCCTGACCAGCACTACGTGACCTGGGGGCCGAATATCGAGACCCTGTCCGGAATCGGCACGGCCTCGGGTTTTGGGCACCGCGCCTGCACGATGACGCAGTTCGCGTACCCGGACCCGTTGAGCGCGCTGTACGGGCTGGTGGCGATCCTCGCGGCGTTGCGTCACCGCGACGCGAGCGGACAGGGACAGCGAATCGATCTCGCACAGCTCGAGGCGACGATTGCCTCGATCGGTCCGCTGATGCTCGAGGCGCTCGCCGAAGACCGTGACCCCGAGCGCCAGGGCAATGCAGCGCGCACCCATGCTCCCCAGGGCTGCTATCCCTGTCTCGGCGACGATCGCTGGTGCGTGATCGCGATCAGGGACCAGGCGGCCTGGGAACGCTTGTGCATCATCACCGGGAACCAGCAGTGGCGTCATGATCCGCGCTTTGCCGACGTGGAGGCGCGAATCGCCAATGCAGCAGAACTGGACACGCTGATATCCGGATGGACCGAGTTGCACGATCGCTACGACGTGATGCACCAGTTGGCGCGTGCCGGGATTGCTGCCGGGGTGGTACAGGATGTAGAGGATCAGCTCGAGCGGGATCCGCATCTGGAGGCGCGCGGTTATTTCGAGCGCATCTTCCATCATGCCAAGGGAATGGTGCTTGCGCCGGGAATTCCACTCGGACTGAGCGGCACGCCGGGGCGCACGCGCGACGCCGGTCATGCACGGGGGCACGATAACGAGGACGTGTTTCGCGACCTTCTCGGACTGTCTGCAGAAGAGTACGATGCGGCGGTCGTGGCAGGCGCGATCGAGGTGGAGAACGGACAGGCGCAGTCAAGCTGACGATGTCCGTATCGGATACCTATTTGGCCGGTTCAGGTGCGCTGCGGCGCTGATCCCGCAGCAGCTCACCTCGTTACAATCCAAGTTTTACCGCACAAGCGCAGACAGGACGGGGACAGCACCATGGACTTCGAGTTTACCGCTGAAGAACGCGATTTCATCCGCCAGGTCAAGGAATTCCTGCGCGAGAACCACGACCCGCTCGTGATGGACGTTACGCGCGAGAACATGGCGCAGGTCTGCGATACCCCGGAGCGCCGCGCATTCATGAAGAAGGTCGCCGAGCGCGGCTGGCTCGGTCTCACCTGGCCGAAGGAGTACGGTGGCCAGGATGGTGAGGGCTTCTTCGAATACCTGCTGAACGAGTTGCTGTCCTCGGTGGGGGCGCCGCAGATCGGCAAGGGTGTGGGCATCATCGGCAAGACGCTGATCAAGGTCGGCTCCGAAAAGCTGAAGAAAGAGTTCCTGCCGAAGATCCTGGATGCCGAAGTCGAGTTTGCCGTCGGTTACTCGGAGCCGTCGGCCGGTTCGGATTCTGCGGCGATGCGCCTGCGCGCCGAGCGCAAGGATGCTGGCTGGGTGCTGAACGGCCAGAAGATCTTCACCACCTCGGCCCACTTCGCCGACTGGTACTGGGTCGGTGCGCGCACCGATCCGGATGCGCCGAAACATCACGGCATCTCCCTGTTCCTGGTGCCGATGAATCATCCGGGACTCACGATCCACCCGATGCCGACGATGGGCGGCGAGCGTACCAACGGGGTGTTCTTCGACGACGTCTACGTTCCCGACGAATACCGGGTGGGCGAACTGAACAAGGGCTTCCAGTACATCGCCGAGGCGCTCGACATCGAACGCTTCACGCTGTTCACGTTCGCGCCGATCCGCGGACGTGTCGAGTTGCTGTGCGATCATGTGAAGACCGCTACGCGTGATGGCAAGCCACTGAAGGATGACCCGGTGATCCGTCAGCGCATCGCGCAGCTCGCCACCGAGTGTGAAGTCGGCAAGCTGCTCGGCGTGAAGTTCGTCTGCACCGCGATGCACTCGAACAAGACGCCGACCGTGGAGGCGTCCTGCTACAAGTTGTACGCGACCGAACTCTCGTTGCGTGTCGCCAACGCGACGATGGATATCGTCGGCCCTGGTGCGCAGCTCGCGCTGGGCACGCCGGACGCGCCACTCGGAGGGCGCTCGGAGAGCTGCTACACGTATACCGTGATCGACACCATCGGCGGCGGCTCTTCGGAGGTGCAGAAGAACATCATCTCCAAGCGCGGCCTCGGCCTGCCGAAGAATTTCTGAGCGGGAGAGTCGCGCGATGTCGTTCCTGCAGGGATACAAGGTGCTTGATCTGGCCAGCGTGGGCCCGGCGGCACGTGCCTCGCGCATCCTGGCCGACTACGGCATGGAGATAATCAAGCTGGCGCCGGTATCGGCCAAGGGCGGCAAGCAGACCGAACCGCTCTACCATGCCTATGGCGCGGGACGTGGTACGCGACGCATCCGGGTCGATCTCGCAACGGCCGAGGGCAAGGCGGTAGTGCATCGGCTCGTGAAGAACGTCGACGTGCTGATCGAAAGCTACCGCCCCGGCGTAGCCAAGCGCATCGGCGTAGGCTACGAGGAGCTCAGCCAGATCAATCCGCGCCTGGTCTACTGCTCGACCAGCGGCTACGGTCAGGATGGTCCCTGGTCGCAGTGGGCCGGACACGACATCAACTACCTTGCGATGGGTGGCTTTCTGCATTGCAGCGGCCGTATGGCCGACGGGCGTCCGGGGATGCCGGGGGCAACGGTGGCGGACAGCGCGGGCGGGGGCATGCAGGCAGCGATGGCCGTGATGGCTGCGCTGGTCAACCGCTTGCGCCGTGACGAGGGGGCGTATCTGGACGTCGCCATCACGGACGGTGTGCTGAACCTGACTTCGCTGTATATCGACGAGTATCTTGCGACCGGTGTCGGTACCGGTCCGGAAACCACGCTGTTGACGGGCAAGTTTGCCTGCTACGGCATCTACGCCACGCGTGACGGCAAGGCGATCGCGGTCGGTGCGATCGAGACTCACTTCTTCGCCAATCTGTGCCGGCTGCTCGGACTCGAGCAGTACGCGCCGCTGCAATACGATGCGTCCCGTCAGGAAGAGATCAAGGCAGCGATGCGGGCGGTGTTCCTGACCCGCGATCGTGATGAATGGACCGCGCTGCTCGCGGGCGAGAACACCTGCGCGACCCCGGTGCTCGATATCCCGGAACTGACGCGCAGCGAACATTTCGCCGCACGCAACACCTTCATGCAGGCGCATCATCCGGTACACGGGAGCTTCCGCCAGCTCGGTCCGATACTGGCAGGCAATCCACGCGATCTGCCGACGCACCAGGTCGCGGCACCGGGAACCACGGATACCGATGGCGTGCTGGCCGCGGCCGGTTTCGATACGGCCGAGATCGCGCGTCTGCGCGACACCGGTGTCGTCGAGTGAGTACACCGCAGTCCCGGAGAATCTGAAGATGGAGCACGTGATTCCGGAGATTCCACCCGAGGTGCACGCACTGATCGGCGTGCCTCAATACGCGGAGGAGTCGACGTTCGCGATCGAGATGGGTTATGTCTACAACACCTGCGCCGCGGTGCAGAACGGCAATCCCCTGTTCTGGGAAGAAGACGTGGCTCGCGAGGTCACGCATGGCTGGATCACGCCGCCGACGATGATGTCGGTGTGGTTCCGTCCGCACTACTGGACGCCGGGTGCAACCGGTGAGCGACTTGCGTTGCAGGCGCACTTCGATCTCAAGCGTCTGCTCGATCTGCCCGAGGCGATCATATCGGGCAACGAAACGGCATTCGGTGAGCCGGTGCGACCGGGTGACCGGCTGCGGGCACACCAGATCGTGCGCTCGATCAGCCAGGTGAAGACGACCAAGCTTGGGCGCGGGCGCTTCTGGCTGATCGACCTCGAGTGCTTCAACGAACGCGGCGAGTTCGTGGGGCGTGATTCGTACGACTGTTTCGGCTACCGGAGGAGCGCATCATGAGCGTGTACCGGCTGCTGACGCACGATCAGGTGAAGGAAGGCGACGCGTTGCCCGAGCTGAGACACGCGGTGACGGCAACCACCGTGGTGCTCGGCGCGATGGCGAGCCGCGACTGGCGTCCCATGCATCACGACCGTGACTTCGCGATCAACAGGAACGGCGTGCGCGACATCTTCATCAATACACCGAACAACGCTGCGTGGTTCGAACGCTTCGTCACCGACTGGACTGGGCCCAGGGGCCGCCTCGGAAGGATGAAGTTCCGCATGAGCGATTCGGTATTCCCCGGCGACGACATGGTCCTCAGCGGACGGGTGGCAGGCACCAGCATCGACGATACCGGCTGCGGCTGGGTCGATCTGGATCTCGCCGTGTCGGTGCAGGGGCAGGTCAAGACTTCCTGTCGTGCGCGGGTGGCGTTGCCACTCGATGCCGCCGACAATCCGTGGGAGCGGCGTAACGAACGCTGGAAACCCTGAACATCGACACACTACGGTCATCATTCACACTCACCAGCAGGCGAATCATCGAGGACAGGCAGCCATGGATTTGAACTTCAGCGAGGAGCAGGTACTTTACCGGGACATGGTGCGTGGCGTGTGTGCCGAGCACAGTACCACCCGTGTGGTGCGCGACACGGAGAATGACCCGGTCGGCATTCCCGCAGGCCTGTGGGAAAAAATGAAGGAGACCGGTCTGCTCGGCATGATGCTGCCGGAAGAATACGGCGGTATCGGTCTCAACACGGTCGATCGTGTGGTGATCTTCGAGGAGCTTGGCCGGGCGCTGGCGCCGGGGCCGTTCTTCGCCAGTTCGGTGATGAGTGCACTGGCGATCCTCAAGGGTGGCAGCGAAGAACAGAAGGCGGCGCTGTTGCCTGCGATCGGTTCCGGTGACCTGATCGTTACGCCGGCGTGGCTGGAACGCGGCAACGGCTTCGGGCCGCAGGGCGTGCAGGTACGCGCAACGCAGAAGGGCGATGGCTACGTGCTGAATGGCACGAAGCGGCACGTGTTCTATGCCAGGGCGGCGCAGAAGCTGCTGGTGCTGGCGCGCAGCGGTGATGCGACGGATGCAATCGACCTGCTGCTCGTCGATACCGCTGCACCGGGCGTGAGCCTGCTGCAGCAGAAGTCGATGGCTTCGGATACCCAGTACCAGGTGAGCTTCGACAACGTGCAGGTTCCGGCGGCGAACCGTATCGGCGCTGTACAGAGCGGCTGGCGGACATGGAACGCGTGCATGCACGAAGGCATCATCCTGCTGGCGGCGTTTGCTGTCGGTGGAGCCGATCGTGCGCTGGAGATGACGGTCGAGTATTCGAAAGGGCGCGAGCAGTTCGGCAAGCCGATCGGTGCATTCCAGTCACTTGCACACTATATGGCCGACGCGGTGGCAGTCATCGAGGGTGCGAAGGTGCTCGTACTCGAGGCGGCCTGGACGCAGGACAAGGGTTACTCGATCGCGCGTCTGGCGCCAATGGCAAAGCTGTTCGCGTGCAACACGTTCCGTGACGTCACCGCGAAGTGCGAACAGATCCATGGCGGCTACGGTTTCACGCTCGAGTACGACATCCAGTTGTTTTTCCGTCGCGCCAAGCAGCAGCAGATGAACTGGTGGGATTCGCGCTACCTCGAGAACCTGATCGCCGCCGAGGTGCTCGATGGTGAAGGCAGGACCATCGAGGACATGTTCGAAGTCTGATTGCCGGACAGCCCGGGGTGGCGGTTGGTCGATAGCGGGGAGAGCCGTGGAATGAGCAGAGGGGCGCTGGCCGGGATCCGGGTCATCGATTTCGGACAGTTGGTTTCGGCGCCTTTCTGCGCGCGGCTGTTTGCCGATTACGGAGCCGACGTGATCAAGGTGGAGCCGCCGGGGGGGGACTCGGCGCGCGCTGCCGGGCCGTTTCCGGGTGATGTACCTGACCCGGAAAAGAGCGGCCTTTACTTCATCACGAACACCAACAAGCGTGGCATCAGCTGCGACGTGACCACCGAGGCGGGCCGTGCGCGTTTCCTGCGCCTGGTGAAGTGGGCCGATCTGCTGATCGAGAACAACACGCCGGCGCAGATGAAGGAGTGGGGCCTCGATTACGCCACGCTCGCCGAAGTCAATCCGAACCTGGTCGTGGTATCGATCACGCCGTTCGGTCAGACCGGACCCTACAGCAACTGGAACGGCTACGACCTCAATGCTTACCACCTCACCGGCGCGAGCAGCCGTTACTGCGGCCGGCCCGGCGAGATGCCGCTCGAACATGGCACCTTCGCCGCGGACTATTACGGTGCGGTAACCGCCGCCGCGTGGGGACTCGCTGCCGTCTACGGCCGGCGCCACACGCACGGCGGACAGCATCTCGATGTTTCAAGCGCCGAAGCGATTGCCGCGACTTTCGTCGGGGGGCAGAACATCGGTCTCTATGCGCAGGATGGCAGGTTCGACAAACGCACCGGTGTTGGCATGCCGCTGGGCGCACCGGCGACGATACTGCCGTGCAAGGACGGACACGTCTGGATGCTGGCGCTCGAGCCGGGACAGTGGAACGGAATACGACAGGTGATGGGCAATCCCGAGTGGGCCGATCTCGAACTGTTCCAGGACATGTTCCAGCGAGCGCAGAACGCCGATTTCCTCTATTCCATGATCGAGGAATGGACGATGCAGCACGGCAAGCTCGAGATCATGGAGAAGTGCCAGGCCGCCGGTGCCCCCGTGGCAGCCGTGTTCACGGTGGCAGAAGTGCAGGCGCATCCGCACCTCGAGGCGCGTGACTACTTCGTCGACGTCGATCATCCGGTACTGGGTACCGTGCGCACGCTCGGAGCGCCATTCAAACTGCCTGCGTCGCCTGGCGGCCCGCATGCACCGGCGCCTCTGCTTGGCCAGCACGATGATGAGGTCGAACGCGAACTGGAGGCGTTCGAGCAACAGCAAGGTGGCGCCCACTGAGGCGTGGTCGGGCAAGCAACCGGACTGGGTGTGGAGCAAGACAATCATGGCAAATGCATTGCCGTTGAAGGGCATACGCGTCGTCAATTTCGGCTGGGTATGGGCGGGTCCGGTCGCAGGCCAGACCCTGGGTTTTCTGGGTGCCGACGTATTGAAAATCGAGTCGCGTGCGCGCATCGACATGATGCGTACACTGCCGCCTTTCGGAGAAGGGATTCCCGACCCGAACCGTAGCCTGTCCAACCATGCGAGCTGGGCCGGCAACGGTTCGGTGTCGCTGAACCTCAAGCAGCCCGAGGCAAAGCAGCTTGCGCTGGATCTGATTGCACGCTCGGATATCGTGATCGAGAACTTCGGTCCGGGAGTGATGGAACAGCTCGGGCTCGGCTACGTCGAACTGCAGAAGGTCAAGCCGGATATCGTGATGCTTTCGATGCCTGCTGCGGGGCTGTACGGTCCGTTGCGGGCGGTGCGTACCTACGGACTCAGCGCTGCATCGACCACGGGTCTGGACAGTCTGGTCGGCTACAAGGGCGGTGACCCCATCCCGGTGGAGAACGCATTCACCGATCCCTTCGTCGGCATCTTCGGGGCGTTTGCGGCACTGACTGCACTGCATCATCGCGACGCCAGCGGGCGTGGCCAGCATATCGACTTCTCGCAGCAGGAGGCGATCATGCATATCACGGGCCCTGCGCAAATCGATTACGTGATGAACGGGCGTATCGGTGGGCCGAAGGGCAACGAACACCCGCTCGGGCTTGCTGCACCGCACGGCGTGTTTCCGTGCGCGGGTGATGACCGCTGGATCAGCATTGCCGTGCCGAGCGAAGCGGAGTGGCAGGCCCTGCGCGCTGCGATGGGCAATCCCGAATGGGCGAACGGTGCACGCTTTGCGAGCCTGGCCGACCGGCTGCAGCACATCGACGCGCTGCACGAGGCGCTCGCAACCTGGACGGTGAACCACGATGACCGCGAGCTTGCAGCGCTGCTGCAGTCGCAGGGCGTTGCCGCAGCGCCGGTGCTGAACATCGGTGATCTGCTGCACGATCCGCATTACCGGGCGCGCAAGACCTTCGTCGAAGTGATCCACCCGCTCGGCTTTCCGGAAACCATCTACGGCGCTTACGTGAAGATGAGCCGCAGCGAACCGGATGTCCGCACCGGGCCGATGATCGGACGCGACAACGACCGCGTGTTCCTGGAGATTCTCGGTCTCTCGGAGCAGCGCTATCGTGAATTGCAGGAGGCGAAGATCATCTATTGATATGCCAGCGTGATCATTGGCACCGTCCGCAGCGTAACGCTTTCCGATAACTCGATGACAAGGAACGGAAAACCATGAAGTTTGCACTTGCTATACCCGGGTTGCTGAACTACCCCGCGTCGATGGCACCCTGGGAGCCGCAGGCTGGCGGCGCCGAGATCCTGAAGTTCGCCCAGCATGCCGATGCGCAGAGCTGGGAGTGGCTCACCATACCCGAGCATCTGTTCATGCCGAACGAGATGACAGAACACATGGGACGGCGCTTTCCCGAGGGTATCTCCGCCTGTGCAGTGCTCGCCGGCGCGACCCGCCGGATCCGGGTGCTGACCTACGTGCTGGTGGTGCCGTACCGTCATCCGCTGCTGCTCGCCAAGCAGATCGCGACGCTGGACTGGCTGAGCGGTGGTCGTTTCACGCTGGGGGCAGCACCAGGGCACCTCGAAGGCGAGTTCGAGATGCTCGGCGTGCCGTTCCGTGAGCGCGGCAAGATGACCGACGAATGCCTCGACGCGATGATCGAGTGCTGGACTGCCGATTCACCGCGCTTCGACGGCAAGTACGCAAAATTCTCCGATATCGCCTTCGAGCCCAAGCCGGTGAGCAAACCGCATGTGCCGATCTTCGTCGGCGGCAACACCGAGGTTGCGATGCGGCGTGCGGCACGCGTAGGCGACGGCTGGATCCCGTGGCTGATCACCGCCGAGCAACTGCCGTCGTCGCTGGAGTTCCTGCGTCGTCAGCCGGGCTACGAAGAGAAGGCGGATCGCTTCGAGGTCGTGATCACCTCCACCGAATACCAGGTCGAGGATTATTCGCACGCCGAGACCGGCGCAACGCGCATCGAGACCAACCGCGACAGGATCCTGTTCGAAATCGAAGCATTGCAGAAGGCCGGGGCCACGGTTGCGCAGGTGTACCCCGCTCGCATGGACACGTTCGAGCAGTGCCTCGACTGGGTGTCGTGGTACAACAGCGACATCATCCCTAACTTCCGTTGATCGATCCCGGAGCAGAAGTCATGGCAAAGGAAGAGAACATGTTGCTGTTCCGCATCGAGGACAGCGTCGGCATCATCACACTGAACCGTCCGCACAAGCTGAACGCGATCAGCTGGGAACTGGCTGCCGAACTGGCTGCGCTGCTGTATTCGCTGCGCGACAACGACGAGGTGCGTGCGATCGTGCTGCACGGCAACGGTCGGGCGTTCTGTGCCGGCGGTGACGTCGACTTTCTCTCGGGCGACAGCGATCGTCCGATGCCGGGCACCTCGGATGCTTCGCGGCCGATGCCGCGTTCGCAACGCAAGACACCGGGTGGTCCCTTCATCGACGCGGTGCGCCAGCTCGTCGCGGTCGACAAGCCGGTGATCGCGGCAATCCAGGGGCACGCGGTCGGCGCCGGGCTGGGATATGCAATGGCCTGCGACCGGCGTTTCGGTGACACCACGACGAAGATGGCGGCGATCTTCACCAATATCGGCGTCTCTCCCGACTGTGGTGTGTCGTGGTTCCTGCCGCGGCTGGTCGGGTTCTCCAACGCGCTGATGCTGGTCGAGACGGCCAAGGTGCTGAATGCCGAGGAAAGCAAGGCGATCGGTTTGCTCGACGAACTGGTGCCTGAAGGCAAGGCTTTCGAGGCGGCGTTCGAGTACGCGCGTTTCATCGCCAGGCGTGCCAGCGTTGCGGTCGACATGGCGCGCCGGTTGATCCATCGCTCGCAGTACGCCACGCTCGAGGACATCCTTGATTACGAGGCGGTTGCCGGCACGATGGTCGCGTCGGCTTTCGATGCGCGCGAGGGGACGCAGGCGTTCCTCGAGAAGCGCAAGCCGGTGTATCGCGGGATCTGAGAGATCCTGCGGATCGGGTCTGCGCGGCGCCGCTTTGTCGCAGCACCGGTCGAACCCGAATCGTGACCGGACTGCCTTCCGGTCGCGTCTGAGGTGACAGAAGCGGGGACAAGCGTATGTGGGGCCGTCTGATCCTGGTGATTTTGCCCGTGCTTCTGGCAGGCTGTGTGCAGCAACAGGGTGCCGGAACCGGCGCCGCAGCCGCTGCCTGCAGCGGTTCCGGTTCGGGGGAGCAGCCATCGCGGCTGTTCCTGCAGCAGGTGTCGGACTCGGGCGCGCTGGTCCGCTGGCGGGGCGAATCCCGCGTGGTGTGCTTCGGTACGCAGCCGGACCGACTGGGCGTGCGCGTGGATGCGCACGAGGAAGGTGGACATATCGAAGCGGCGTTGAGTGGCCTGCAGCCCGATACGGTCTACTACTACGCGCTTGGCGACGTCGGTACGGCGCCGGCGACGCAACATTTTCGTACGGCACCGAAGCGCGGTGACCTGCCTGCCGACGGCAACACACGGATTCTGCTGCTCGGCGACTCCGGCACCGCAGCTGCAGAGCTCGACGGTGGCACCGCACGCGAGGATACGACCGCCATGGCGGTTGCCAATGGTGTTCGCAGTTTCATTGCCGGCGAAGGTGCAGGGGAGGCCACCGACCTGCTGCTGCTGCTTGGAGACAACGCCTATCTGGATGGCTCGGACGAGCAGTGGGAAAAGGCGTTCTTCGGCATCTACCCGCAGATCATGCGTGGCGTCGCGACCTGGCCGACGATCGGTAACCACGAGATGGGGCAGGGACGTGTCGACGTATGCCAGTTTGCACCAATGCCTCGATGTGCAGCCGGCCCCGTCTACAGAACGATGGGAGGCACCAGCGAGTCGACCGATCCTGCCAGCTACGACAGTGACGGAGACGGACCCGATCCCGGAGGCATGCCGTACCTGTCGATCTTCAACCTGCCGACGCGCGCCGAACTCGGCGGGGTGCCGAGCGGCACCGAACAGTACTATTCGTTCGACCACGCCAACATCCATGTCGTCAGCCTGGACTCGCAACTCTCGAATCGCGATCCCGCCCAGCGCGAAGCGATGCGCCAGTGGCTGGTCAATGACCTGGAAGCCAACGACAGCGACTGGACGATCGTGATCTTCCATCACCCGCCGTATTCCAAGGGCGTGCACCACGACTCGGACGCGGAACAGGCCGAAATCGACATGCGCCAGACCTTTGGTCCGGTGTTCGAGGCGCACGGTGTCGACGTCGTTTTCAGTGGCCACGCCCACTCGTACGAGCGCTCCTGGTATCTGCATGGGCACCAGGGCAAATCGACGAGCTTTGACGCCGCACGACACGCGGAGCTGAACCAGGCCGGGGAGCCGGCGATCGGACAGAACGACGAGGCGTATCGACAGATCAGTCCGGGCAGTGGCCGTGACGACAAGGTGGTCTATACGGTTGCCGGCAATGCCGGACAGGCCGATCGCGAAAATCCGTGCCAACCTGGCCATCATCTGATGTGTACCTCTGAAGAGTGGCTGACACATCCGGCGCACCGGCGCTTCGAAACCGGACCGCAGGGCTACCGTCCGCACGGCATCGCACGTACTGGAGCCGTAGTCCTCGACGTCGATCGCAACAAGCTGACCTCGCGCCTGGTCGACCAGCATGGCGAAGTGCTCGACTGGTTCGTGATCGAACGTTGAGTGGCGGTGTGATGCTGCGGGTCGGCAAGTGCATTGCAGTGCTGGCCCTGTGGCTTGTTGCGTGCGCACTGCACGCACACCCCGGAGCGCACGCGAGCCTGATGGTGCTCGATCAGCTCATTGCCACCAACCCGGCCTCGCAGGCACTGCGTATCCGCCGTGCTGCATTGCTTTCGCACGAAGGAATGTTCGACGAGGCGCTGACGGACCTCGAGCAGGCACGCACGCTCGCTGACCCGGGGGCGATCGACTTCGAACTCGGGGTGCTGCAGCTGCGCCGCGGTCGTCTCGACGAGGCACGGCTCGCACTGGACCGCTGGTTGCAGCGTGAGCCACGGGACTTCATGGCTCTGCTGCAGCGGGCCCGCACATTCGGCGCAATGGGCCAGACAGGCGCTGCACTGCAGGATTACGAAGCCTATTTCAGCCTCGCTGTGGCACCGAATCCGGGGGACTATCTCGCCGCAGCGCGTCTGGTGCAGCACGAGGACCCCGTGCAGGCACTGCGCGTGCTGGACGCGGGGCTGGCACGGCTGGGCGAGGTCGTCTCGCTGCAGAAGCTTGCGGTCACGATCGAGCGCCGGCGTGGCAGGCCGGATGGTGCACTCGCCCGCTGGGAAGAGCTCGGTGACGCATTGCACCACGGGCCCGCATGGCAGGTGGAGTTTGCCCGCTTGCTGCTGCTGAACGGTCGGGATGCCGATGCCCTGCAGACGTTGCGGCTTGCCGAGGAACAGCTTGCGGCGCTGCGCAGCACGCCGGCCCGCGACAGGCTGCGCGAGCAGATCTTCAGCCTGCGCGATGCGGCAGGTACGTGAATCCTCAGATCAACTTGTCGGCGCGCAGCTTCTCGAACAGCCGGGCGGCCACCTCGGCCGGCGTGCCGTCGATGAATTCGCAGTGTCCCTGCACTTCCGGCACGTACTGCTTGATCAACTGCACGCGCGGCTGCAGCGCTTCTGCAGGCAGTCCCAGCGAAGACAGTGCGATCTGTTCCGGCTGCTTCTTGCGTGCTGCCATCTTGTCGCGCGCGCTCGGGAAGCGTGGCTCGCCAAGCTCGTTGCTGATGGTCACGACCGCCGGTGGCGCGGCTTCGACGACCTCGTCGCCGTCCGGGGTCACGCGCGTGACGCGCAGCCTGCCGTTCTCGAACGCGATGGCACGCGCGATCGGTGCGATCGGCATGCCGAGCTGTTCGCCGAGCAGGGCGGCCACCACGCCCTGGTCATCGTCGGATGCCTGGCGTCCGCACAGCACCAGATCTGCGCCGCCACTGTTGCGGATGTAGGCCGCAAGCACGTTGGCCACCACGTGGTGGTCGAGTGCGGCCGGATCGGCGTCGATCGCGACGATCTCGTCGGCGCCGAGTGCGGCGCAGTGCTTCAGCGGATCGTGCAGATCACGGCCGATCGAAACTGCGGTGATGCGACAGTCGGCGCCGGCGTCACGCAGGCGCAAGGCGGCTTCCATGGCCTGCTCGTCGTAGGCATTGATCAGGCGCGGGATTGCCGATACGTCCAGCGTCTTGCCGTCGCCGGCGATCTTCAGGTTGCCGGCCAGCACGTAGTTGTTGACTGCTGCGGGATCGAGCACTTCCTTGATGCAGACGACGATACGCATGTACTGCTCCTGTCTTTCATCGGCGCTCCCGCCTGAGTGCGGGATTCGTGGTTCAAAGGTTGACGACCGGTGCCTCGAGCGGGTTCCGGCCGGGGTTCAGTCCTCGTCGAACTCGGTACTGCCGGCATCGCACCACACGGCCTCGTGCGGGTATCCCGGTGGTGCCTTGGTCAGCGAACTCATCAGATACCAGCGCCACGGGAATTCACCGTAGTCGCGGTAATCGCCGGTGAGCGTGCCTGCAAAGAACTGCCGGCCCGCATAACGCGTGCCGGCCAACGCCGCGCCACCGTCGCATTCGGCGCGCCGACCAGCCAGCGCGGGATCGAATCCCGCGCGAAAGTCGACGCCTTCTGCCAGCGGATCAGTCATCGCTCGAGAAACGATCGAACACGTCCAGCGCTTCCTCGACCATATCGGAGAGGATCTGGCGCGCGGGCTTCATCTCGGTCACGTAGTCGATGCCCTGGCCGGCAGCCTCGGTCATCAGGTCCTTGCGCTGGTAGTCGTTGGCGCCCGTGATGTATTCGTTCGAGAGCAACATCTGCAACGGCGGCTTCAGCGCACGCGGTGCGTCTTCGCGCGCCCACTCGACGTGCCATGGGCAACGGATCGTGCGCATGGTGTAGCCCGAGATGCAGTCGGAGTACGAGGTATCGTCCGCGGTCGATTCGATCAGCTTTTCCTTCATCGGCAACGCGACGTCGGATTCGCGCGACGCCAGCCACAGCGAACCGGTCCAGACGCCGTCCGCGCCGAGCGCCAGCGCAGCGGCGAGATGACGACCGGTGGTCACGCCGCCAGCCGCAAGGATCGGGATGCCGGCTGCGCGGGCGACGTCGACCACCTGCGGCACGATCGAAAACGTGCCGATGTTGCCGGTATGACCGGCGGCGTCGTAGCCCTGGGCGATGATCGTGTCGGTACCTGCAGCAATCTGCTTCTTCGCCTGGCGTGGCTTGCCGACCAGTCCCCACACCTGGATGCCCATGTCATGCGCCTTCTTCAGCATGAACTCCGGTGAGCCAAGGCCCGAGGCGATCACCGGCACACGCTCGTCGAACAGCACCTCGAGCTGCTTCAGCGCGCGCGACTGGTCGAGTCCGCCCCAGTCGTTGATCTCGAGCTTCTGCTTCGGCTTCGGCACGTCGTATTTCTTGATGATCATGTCGGTGTATTCGCGCTGTGCGCGCGGAATCATCGCGTAGAGTTCATCGAGCGTCTTTTCCTCGGGCACCGAAGCCGGCAGCACCAGATCGATGCCGAAACGCTTGCCACCGATGCGGTCACGGATCCACTTGATGTCGGCTGCGATCTGATCCGGCGTATGCATCGCTTCGCCGAGTACCGCAAAACCACCGGCATTGATCACTGCGACGGCGACGTCCTTGCAGTGGGTGAATGCGACGACCGGATATTCGATGTCGAGCCGGTCACAGAGTTTGGTATGCAAGGGATTGCGCATGACGGTTGCCCCACAGGGTGATTGACGGTTTTTTCAGGAGCGGAAATTTACTGCGTGGGCCGGGCAAAGGGAACCAGGCGTCGGCGTGTTGCGGTGGGTTGTCCGGATATGAGACTCCATCGTCCTGATTTGATGCGTGGGAGGTGGTGGACGACAGGGGCATGCACTTAGAATGCCGGCTTCAGTTGCGCCGTCACAGCCATCAGTGGGTAATCGCGATGAAGCCGGCACCGTTTGATTATTACGCACCCGATTCACTGGCCGAAGCGGTTGCGCTGCTTGCAAAGTTCGACGACGAGGGTGTCGAAGCCAAGATCCTGGCGGGCGGGCAGAGCCTGATGCCGATGCTGAGCCTGCGCGTCGCGCGACCGGACGTGCTGGTCGACCTGCGCAAGCTCTCCGCACTGGATTACATCCGTGACGAGGGTGGAACGATCGCGATCGGAGCGATGACCAGCAAGCGTGCAGCCGAGGAGTCGGAGCTGATCCGCGCACAGCAGCCGCTGTTCCACGCTGCGACGATGAACGTCGGGCATCTGCCGATCCGCAGCCAGGGTACCGTGGGTGGGTCCTTTGCGAACGCCGATCCGGCAGCCGAATATCCCGCCGCCGCGATCGCGCTCGACATGCAGATGAAGGCGGTCGGACCGGACGGCGAGCGCGTGATCGCAGCGCGTGACTTCTTCGTGACTTACCTGACCACCGATCTGTCGTCGACCGAGATCCTGACCGAAGTGCGCATGCCGGTACTTGCAGCAGGCACCGGCTGGTCGTTCCACGAGATTTCGCGCCGCAAGGGTGATTTTGCACTGGCCGGCGCGGCGGTGCTGCTGTCGCTTTCCGGCGGGCGGATCGCGGATTCACGGGTCGTCGTGTTCGGCGTCAACGCGACGGCGACGCGCCTCGCGACGGCAGAGCAGGTGCTGCGCGGGCAGGCACCGACCGAGGCACTGTATCGCGAGGCCGGGCTGGCCGGAGCTGCCGAGGTCGAGGAGCCGATCGCCGACGTACACGCTTCGGCGGACTTCCGCCGCCATCTGGTGTCGGTGGTGGTGGCACGCGGGCTTGCAGAGGCACAGCCACGCGCACGCGGCTGATTGGCGGGCAATACACAACGGAGATATCGCACCATGGCGCAACGGCAGCGGGTTCGTCTGACGGTGAACGGACGCGAGTACGAACGGGAAGTCGAGCCGCGCATGACGCTGGTCGATTTCCTGCGCCACGAACTGGGGTTGACCGGCACGCACGTCGGCTGCGAACACGGGGTCTGTGGCGCGTGCACGATCATCAGGAACGGTGAGGCGGTGCGCAGTTGCCTGATGCTCGCGGTGCAGGCAGACGGTGCGGAGTTGCGTACCGTCGAAGGTCTTGCCGGGGCTGACGGCCTGCATCCGGTGCAACAGGCATTCATCGAAAGGCATGGGCTGCAGTGCGGCTTCTGCACGCCGGGCTTCCTGATGAGCACGGTCGAACTGCTGGAGACCACCACGGAGCCGAGCGATGAGCAGATCCGCGAGGCGATCGGCGGCAACATCTGCCGTTGCACGGGTTACCAGAGCATCCTGGAGTCGGTGCATCTCGCGGCGCAGAAGATGCGCGCCGGTCAGAGCAGCTGATTCCGGGCTCGCAGGAGACACGCCATGACGACAGCCATCCCGACATCATTCGACGCGCTGCCGACCAGCAAGCGACGCTTCATCGGCCGCGAGGTCGAGCGCATCGAGGACCGTTCGCTGGTCACCGGACACGCGCGGTTCATCGACAATTTCACGCTTCCCGACATGCTGCACTGCGCGATCCTGCGCAGCCCGCATCCGCATGCGCGCATCGTGCGTATCGATACCAGTCGTGCCGAGGCGCTGGCCGGTGTGGCTGCGGTACTGACCGGCGAGGACATGCAGCGCTGGTGCAACCCGATGGGCACCGCTCCCGAAGGCTGGGGCCCGTACAGTCTTGCCGTCGACAAGGCCCGTTTCGTCGGCGAACCGGTCGCGGCGGTTGCGGCGAGCAGTCGCTATATCGCCGAAGATGCCTGCGAGCTGATCGATGTCGACTACGAGCTGCTGCCGTCGGTTCCCGATGCGCACGCGGCACTTGCCGCTTCAGCGGCGCTGCTGTTCGAGGAGAACGGCAGCAACGTGATCATCGAGCGTGATTTCGTCTGGGGTGACGTTGCAGGCGTGTTCGCCAGCGCCGATCGTGTGTTCAACGCGAAATTCCGCTGGAACCGCGTCGGTGCCAACCCGACCGAAACCTTCGGCTGCGTGTGTCAGTGGGATCTGATCGACGACCGCCTGACCTGTCATGGTTCGTACCAGACGCCGAGCTTCATGGGGCTGGGGCGTGCGCACACGCTGCGCGTGCCGGCGAACCGGATCAACGTCGTGAGCCATCCGCAAGGCGGTGGTTTTGGCGGCAAGGGCGGGCCACGCGGCACCGATATCGCCGCTCTGCTCTCGCGCAAGGCTGGCGGCAGGCCGGTGAAGTACATCGAAGACCGCATGGAATACCTGCTTGCCGGTGGTGGTCAGTCGTGGGACCGCTACTACGAGGCGTGGCTGGCCGTGAACGCCGACGGTATCGTGACCGGGCTGCGCGTCCAGTTGCTCGACGACCAGGGCGCCGGCGCGGAGGGTTATGGAACGATTTCGGTCGCCAAACCGATCGCTGCGTTCACCGGCTGCTATCGCATCGAGGCTGCCGAGTACGACTTCAAGGTGGTGTGCAGCAACCGGGCTCCTTCGTATCCGTATCGCGGCTACGGCCCGCCCCCGCACAATCTGGTGCTCGAATCGATGATGGATCTGGCGGCGCGCGAGCTGGGTGTCGACCCGGCCGAATTCCGCCGTCGCAACTACATTCGCCCCGAGCAGTTCCCGTACACGATTCCGAGCGGTAACGAGTACGACAGCGGCAGATACGAGGAAACGCTCGACAAGGCACTCGCGCTGGCCGGTTACGCCGAAATGCGTGCGGTGCAGCAGCGCGCACGGGCCGAGGGTCGCTACGTCGGCATCAGCGTGGTGAGCACCATCGAGCCGGGCGTGTTCGACTGGAACGCCTACGCGACCGTCGGCGTACCCGGTGTGGGTGTTCCCGAGGGCGTGTCGATCGGCATCAACCTGCTCGGCGAGGTCACGGCCCGTGTGGGTTTCAACCTGCAGGGCCAGGGCCAGTACACGGTGGCGGCCCAGTTGCTTGCCGACTGGTTCAGCGTCGAGATGAGCGCGGTGCGCGTGGTGTACGCCGACACCGACAACGCACCACCGCATTTCGGGCAGGGTGGCAGCCGCCTCGGGGTGGCAATCACGGGTGCCATACTCGGGGCGTGTCAGAAGATCACCGAGAAGCTTTGCCGCGCGGCTTCGGTGCTGTTGCAGGTGCCCTACGAGCAGGTCGAACTGATGGACGGCATGCTGCGGGTACGCGAGACGCCAGCCGATCGTCCCGTCGGCGACATGTACATGGGTGGCGTACCGAGCGTGCGTGCCACGCCACACGCGCAGATCCCGCTGGCGCAGGTGGTCGGGGCGATGCTCGCGCGCAGTGACCTGCTGCCCGAGGGCATGGAGCCGAATGCCTCGGCAACCAGCGTCTGGACGGCGCCGGGGCGCACCATGCCCGACGAGAACGGGCGCTGCAAGAGTTACCTGACGGCTGCAAATTGCTGCCACGTGGTGATGGTCGAAGTCGATGCGGATACCGGCAAGACCGCGATCCTGAAATACGTGATTGCCGATGATTGCGGCGTGCGGCTCAATCCGGCGAACGTGGAAGGCCAGCTCCAGGGCGGGGTGGCGCAGGGTGTGGGTGCAGCGCTGCTCGAGCAGTACGTCTACAGCGACGAAGGTCAGCCCCTGGTGTCGACCTACATGGATTATCTGGTGCCTACGATCAACGAGGTGCCGATGACGGAGAAGACCTCGCTCGAGACACCATCGCCGTTCACCCCGCTCGGTGCCAAGGGTTGTGGCGAAGGAGCGATTCATACGACCCCTGCAGCCGTGCTGCTGGCGATCAACGATGCGCTGGAGCCACTCGGGGTACAGATGCGCGAGACACCGGCCTCGCCGCATCGGGTGTGGTCGATGATCCGTTCTGCGCGTGGCGCGCGTGATTCCGTCTGAGGGAGTGGTGAATTCGCGATGAATACGATGATGTTGCTTGAGATGGCGGCGCAGGGCTTCGGCGAGCGCACTGCCTTTGTCAATGGAGACGACTCGTTCACGTATCAGTCGCTGTTCGATGCTGCGGGTCGTGTCGCGGCGACACTGCGAGCCAGCGGGACCAGGCACCTCGCGATGCTCGACGAGAATTCGCTGGCGTGTCCGCTCGGGCTGTACGCCAGTTCGTGGGCCGGGATTCCGTACGTTCCGATCAACTACCGGTTGACGGCAGCCGAGATCGATGCGCTGCTCGAGCGCGTGAAGCCCTGCGTGCTGGTCACCAGTCCCGAGCGCGCTGCCGCCTACGCAGGACGCGAAGGGCTGAGCGTGAAATCGCGTGACGAGTTTCTCGCCGAGGCGCGCGGTGACGGTGCGCCCGCGGCTGAATGGTCGATGGACGCCGAGGATGTCGGTGTGCTGTTGTTCACGAGCGGCACCACGGGCGTGCCGAAGGCGGCGATCCTGCGCCAGAAGCATCTGGTGTCGTATATCCTGAGCTCCGTGGAGTTCTGCTCTGCGGACGAAGACGACGGCATCCTGGTGTGTGTGCCGCCGTATCACGTGGCGGGAATCGCCTCGGTGCTGAGTTCGACCTACTCGGGCCGGCGCGTGGTGCAGTTGCCGAACTTCACGGCTGAGGTATGGCTGGAGCAGGCACGACGCTATCACGTGAGCAATGCCTTCGTGGTGCCGACGATGCTGGCGCGTATCGTCGAGGCACTCGAAGGCGCCGAGTCGGCCAGGCTGCCGGATCTGCGAGCGCTCTCCTACGGCGGTGGCAAGATGCCGCTGTCGGTGATCGAACGTGCGATGACACTGTTTCCCGACACCGACTTCACGAACGCGTACGGGTTGACGGAGACGAGTTCGACGATTGCGGTACTCGGCCCGCAGGATCACCGTGATGCGGTTGCCAGTGATGATCCGGCCGTGCGGCGCCGGTTGGTGTCGGTCGGACGTGGTCTGCCCGGCGTCGAGATCCAGATCCGTTCCGACGAAGGCAAGGTGCTCGGGCCCGGAGAGCGCGGCGAGATCTACGTGCGTGGCGAGCAGGTTTCGGGTGAATACGCCGGTCGTGGCAGCGTACTCGACAAGGACGGCTGGTTCCCGACGCGCGACGCCGGCAGCAAGGACGCCGACGGCTATCTGTTTCTCGAAGGCCGTGCCGACGACGTGATCGTGCGCGGTGGTGAAAACATGTCGCCCGGCGAAATCGAGGACGTACTGCTCGAACATGCAGCGGTCGCCGACGCAGCGGTCGTCGGTGTGCCGGACGAGCAGTGGGGAGAAGGTGTGGCCGCCGCGGTGGTGCTGAAGCCGGGGCGCCAGGCCGACGTTGCCGAACTGCAGGAGTGGGTCAAGCAGCACCTGCGCTCCTCGCGGGTGCCGCAACTGATCCAGTTCTGGCCGACGCTGCCGTACAACGAGACCGGCAAGCTGCTGCGCCGCATTGTGAAGGCAGATCTGTCCAGGGCAGTGGACTGACGACCGAGGCAAGGGGCGTTCAGTCCTCCTCGATCGCGTCGATCAGTCCCCATGCGAGTGCAGTCGGTGCATCGATACGGCGCGCCGACAGCGCAAGCCAGGCTGTGCGCTGGCGGCCCACGCGGCGGGTGATGCTGACCGTGCCGCCGGCGCCTGGAATCAGACCCAGCGAGATTTCCGGCAACTGGAACAAGGTGTCCGGCGTGGCAACGATGCGTCCGGCAAAGGCGGGCAGCTCGATGCCGGAGCCGATGCAGGCGCGATGTACGTGACATTCGACACGCGGTGCCAGTTCGGCGATCAGCCGGCCTGCGTTGCGTGTCGAGCGGATTGCGTGAGCGGCAGGGAGGTCGCTCGCGAGCCCGAATTCCTCGAGATCACCACCACTGCAGAAACACGCTCCAGCGCCGCGGATGCGCGCACGGTGCAGCGTAGGGTCGCTGGCCAGCAGATGCAGCGCCGCGACCAGCCCGTCGCGCATCGCGGTCGAGAACGCGTTGCGTGCGGCGGGGCGGTTCAGTGTGATCTCGAGCACACCGTCCGTGCGTGCCAGCAGCACCGGTGGCTCGGCGTCCACCGCGACCTTGGGAGCGGTGCCGCGCCTGGCGAGGAATGCATGGTATTCCGCGCCCCCCTGCAGCGTGGCGAAGGCCAGTGATTCGGCGAGCAGGCCGTCCGTGATCGTCGCGCGTGCAGTGTGGCGCAGCACCTGTACCAGCACCATCGCCGCGCGCGGATGCGTGCGGATGTTGCGGATCAGCGTTTGCGCGTCGCGCGCCGATTCCACGACCACGTCCGCCAGCGCGGCGACAGCAGTGCTGTGCGCTGGCGCACCGGGGGGCCGTATCGCGATCACCGGGCAGGCCAGCTCACCGAGTGCGGCGAGCGTGCCAACGTCTGCTGGTGGTGTGCCAGCAGTGGTATCGAAGAGCAGGAACGGCTGTTCGGTCAGTGGTGAAAACCGTTCGCGACGTTCGGGGTCGGCGAGCAGTGACGGCAGCTCTTGCAGGGCGAGGATCGCATCGTCCATTACATTCTCCGTAGGCTCGTTTATGATGCTGCGCGTGGCATCGAGGTATTCCGGCGTGCAGCCGTGACCATTCGGAGTGTCCGGATTTGCGACTTTCCAGGCCGGAATTGACGCGCTGGCAGAACGTCCGCGTGGCGTCACAGCATTAGGATACGCAATCGGAAAAAGAACGCGATGGATGGGCGACGAAGATGAGTGGTGCGCTGGACGATATCGTGGTGCTGGATCTGACGCGAAACTTCGCGTCGTCGATGTCGGCGGCGTTCCTCGCCGATTTCGGCGCGCGTGTGATCCGCCTCGAGACACTCGGTGAGGCGGACGCGGTGCCCGGTACGGCTGATTCACCGTGCGCCGGCGCGTGGAACCACGAAGCGGACCTGATTCACCGCAACAAGCAGAGTGTGCGCATCGACGTGCACGGCGAGCGTGGTCGTGCAGTGCTCGACGACATTGCTGCGTGCTGCGACGTGATCCTGACCGACTGGCCGTTGGCCGAACTGGAGGCGGTGGGTCTCGACTACGCCAGCGCTTCGGCGCGACGTGGTGACATCATCGTTGCGCGGATTTCCGGTTTTGGCCCGCGTGGCAAGGACCGCGACCTGCCGCCGATCGACGAGTTGGCGGCTGCGCGTACCGGCATGATGCCGATCGTGCAGCAGCCCGGGAAACCGCCGGTCTATACCGGTGCCGGTGCGATGCACTCGACCGTGCTGCTTGCCTTCGGGATCATGACGGCACTGGTACACCGCCAGGCCACCGGTGAAGGGCAGCAGGTGGATACCTCGCTGTTTGCGGCGAACATGTACGGTGCCAGCCTCGATCTGCAGGCTTTCCTCGCGATCGGCAAGGGCGACCGACTGCTGAACCCGATCTCGCGTCTCGATGTCTCCAACCCGATGTCCGGTTCGCTGTACCCGAGTGCCGACGGGCGCTGGGTCACGCTGACGATGCCGGATACGGATCGCTGGTGGCCGGAATTTTCGAAGATGGTTGGCATCGCCACCGACGATCCGCGCTTCGACACCCACGAGAAGCGCTGTGAACTCAACCGTCTTGAGCTGATCCACGAGCTCGAGGCTGCGTTCGCGCGCCAGCCGGCCGGGCACTGGCGTGCGCTGTTCGAGGAAAAGGGTCTGTCGGCCGATATCATCGAGCGTTTCGATTACCCGGCGAATGACCCGCAGGCGCTCGTCAACCGTTACATCCTCGAGCTCGATCACCCCACGCACGGGCGTGTGAAGAGTCTCGGCTTCCCGATCTACATGAGCGAGAGCCCTGCGCGCCTGGCCAGCCTGGCACCGTGCCGCGGTCAGCATACGGCACAGGTGTTGCGCGAGCTGCTGGACTATCCGGCAGAGACGATCCATGAACTCGGCACCCAGGGTGTCATCGCCTGAGCAATACGGAAGGTTCATCGTGGCAAGAGCATTGGAAGGCGTTCGCGTCATCGATCTGACGGTATGGTTCCAGGGGCCGGTTTCGGCGCAGTATCTGGCCGACTTCGGTGCGGAAGTGATCAAGGTCGAGCGCCCGCAGGGCGGCGATCAGGCGCGCGGCGTGCGCAGCATCAAGTCGCTCGAGATCGGCGACTGGAACCAGTACTTCCTGGTCATCAACCGCAACAAGAAGGGCCTGGTGATCGACCTGCGCAAACCCGAAGGCAGGCAGATCATGTACCGGCTGGTCGAGAAGTGCGACGTGTTCCTGTCGAACATGTCGCCCGAGCTGCTCGAAGGCTGGGGCTTGTCGTGGGAGAAGCTGCGCGAGGTCAATCCGCGGCTGGTGTACGCGACGAATACCGGCTACGGGCGTATCGGCGGTGTGTCACGGCCTTCGTTCGACATGACCGTGCAGGCACTCACCGGCATCATGGCGCGCCTGGGCGAACCGGGTGAGCCGCCGATCTACCTCGGCATGGGATCGGGTGACGCCTACGGCGGCATCATGTCGGCGTTCGCGATCGCGACTGCGCTGTATCAGCGCAATCGCAGTGGACACGGTCAGTGCATCGACGCCTCGCTCTACGGTGCACAGCTCTATCTCGCAGCGCCGCAGTTGCAGTCCTATCTCGCCGGCAACGAAGGCCGTGCGCTGCAGCACTCGCGTCGCGAAGCGTTGAATCCGCTGTGGAATCTGTACCCGGCACGCGGCAAGTGGGTCTACGTCTGCGAACGCAACGAGGACGCACGCTTTGTCCTGCTTGCCGAGGCGTTCGGCGATCCGGGGCTGGCGAAGGATCCACGCTTCGCCAGCGCCGGGGCGCGTGCGCAGAACAACGTCGCACTGATCGATGCGCTGGATGCACTCGCGGCGACACTCGATCACGAGCCACTGCTGGCGGCGCTCGCAGAGCGCGGGCTGGTTGCGGCACCGGTGAATACGCTCGCCGATGTGATCCGCGACGAGCAGGCGTGGGACAACGACTACCTGATGAAGGCCTGGTGCGAGGAAGTGCGCCGCGAGGTGGACGTCCGCGGGTTGCCGGTCGCGCTGTCGAAGACGCCGGGGCAGATCGATTCGCTGGGGCCCCAGCTTGGACAGGACACCGAACTGCTGATGATGGATCTGCTCGAGTACTCGTGGGACGAGATCGAGGCATTCAAGGCGGCTGGTGCGATTCCCTGATCGCGGAGGCCGGTGAAAACAACGCGGTATGCAATGGTGGTGCAACGATGAGCGAGATGGCACAAGCGAAGTGGAGTGACTGGACCTCGCCCGGTGGCGAGGGACTCGACGATTTCGTCGAGATCATCTACGAGAAGAAGTTTCACCAGCAGCTCGGCGGTGGCGTGGCGCGCATCACGCTGAACAAGCCGGACAAGATGAACACACTGACGCTGGCGACCGTCGAGGAAATGTTCCGCGCCTTCTACGACGCCAATCACGATCCGATGATCGGGGTGATCGTGGTGGCCGCGAAGGGCAAGCATTTCGGCGCAGGTGGTGATGTGCAGTGGGAGCGCTGGGGATTGCGCGGTGCGTTCTACAACCGCTATCCGCACAATCGCCTGATGCGCATGTCGCGCAAGCCGATCATCGCGCAGGTGCAGGGCTACTGCATCGCGGGCCACAACCACATGGCGTATTGCTGTGACTTCACGATCGCTGCCGAGAATGCGATCTTCGGACAGGCGGGCGCGCGGGTATCCTCGCCGGCCGACGGCTTCTTCGTACCGTACCTGACCAAGGTGATCGGTGCGAAGAAGGCGCGCGAGATGTGGATGCTGTGCCGCAAGTACAAGGCGCAGGAAGCGCTCGATATGGGCCTGGTGAACACGGTGGTACCGCTCGATCAGCTCGAGGCGGAAGTAGACCGGTGGAGCGAGGAAATGCTCGCGCTCAGCCCCGGTTGCCTCGAGGTGCTGAAGGCTTCGTTCGACCAGGAGATGGACGGTTACCGCGAGCAGTGTGTCACGTCGGCGGCGCTGTACCCGGACTGGTTCGACATGCCCGAGGGCAAGGAGGGTGGGGCCGCATTCCTCGCCAAGCGTACGCCGGAGTTCTGGGATATCCGCCGGCGTGCCGCCGAGGCGCAGCAGCAACTGCTCGACGACTACGAGGCGCAACAGCCGAAGAAGTGACGGCGACCACCGGGAGGCTATCGACGTGGATCTGAAGGACAAGGCCTGCATCGTCGGTATCGGCGAGACGCGCTATTGCCGCAAGCCGGGATCGGGCATGAGCGAGGAAGCGCTGCAGATGGCTGCCACGCGCGCCGCGCTCGAGGATGCTGGCCTGAAGGGACGCGACCTCGACGGTATCCTGGCGTTCCCGAACGTGGGTCGCTGCGAGGCGCTGGCGGCGAACCTCGGCTGCTCGAACCTGCGCTTCGCGGCGATCATCCACATGGGTGGCGCCACTCCGGTGGCGTCGCTGCGTCTTGCGGCGATGGCGATCGCAACCGGACAGGCCAACTACGTGTTGATTCCGGGTGGATGGAACGGCTATTCGGGTGCGCGTGTCCGTGAAACGGTCTCCACCGACATGCATTCACTGCCCGGTGGTCCGATTGCCTGGGACTACTACCTGCCGCACGGCCTGACCGCGCCTCCGCAGTGGTATGCGCTGATGGCGCGCCGTCACATGCACGAATACGGCACCAGGCACGAGCAGCTCGGTGCGGTTGCGGTCGCGATGCGCCGCCACGCACAGCTCAATCCAGGCGCGGTGATGTGCGGCAAGCCGCTGACGCTCGATGACTACATGGCCTCGCCCATGCTTGCCGACCCGTACCGCGTCAACGACTGCTGTCTGGAAACCGACGGTGGCACCGCGGTGATCGTCACTTCACCGGAGCGTGCGCGCGATCTCGGCCAGCAGCCGGTCTACATCATGGGTGCTGCGGCAGGCCAACCGTATCCGGCCGACGAGATCACGAACCGCCGCGACTTCCACGGCACCGGCCTGACGATTGCCGCACCGGAAGCGTTCCGCATGGCCGGCGTCACCCCGGCCGACGCCGATTTTGCGCAGATCTACGACTGCTTCACCTTCGAGGTGATCCAGCAGCTCGAGGAAGCGGGTTTCTGCAAGCGCGGCGACGGTGGTCCCTTCGTGGAGAACGGCGCGATCGAACTCGGCGGCAGGTTGCCTGTGAACACACACGGCGGGTTGCTGTCGGAGGCACATTCGCTCGGGATCGGACATATCGTCGAAGCGGTCAAGCAGTTGCGTGCCAGTGCCGGTGAGCGTCAGGTCGAGGGCGCCGAGATCGGTGTGGTGACTGGCTGGGGTGATTTCGGTGACGGCAGCATCGCGATCCTGCGGCGCTAGGCATGAGTTCGAGGAGAGTATGCGATGAGCGAACCTGCAGCTGTCTACTATGACAAGCCGCTGCCGCGGCTCGAGGGCCTGAGCGGCGAGTTCTACGGCTGGTGCAAGCAGCGTGAGTTGCGTTTCCAGCGCTGCAAGGACTGCGGCTCGTTCCGTCACGTGCCGCGCTCGATGTGTCCGGAATGCAACTCGATGGATTGGGAGTGGGGGCGCTCGAGTGGTCGCGGTACGGTGTATACATGGACCGTGGTCGAACGCGCACTGCACCCTGCCTTCATGAAAGCCACGCCACTCGCGCCGGTGGTCGTCGAGATGGAGGAGGGCGTGCGCCTGCTGTCGACGCTGGTCGACTGTGCACCGCAGGAACTCGCGATCGGCATGCCGGTGGAAGTGGTGTTCGAAGACGTGACCCCGGAGGTCACGTTGCCGCGTTTTCGCCGCGTGCGCGGCTGATACGTTCCGATCAACGACACGATCTGTTGCAGAGGAGAATCGCAACGATGGCGCTGAATTTGCCTGAAACATTCAACTACGAGAAGCGCGGCCGCATCGCGATCATGACCGTGAATCGTCCGCGCGCGATGAACGCATTCACCGGCGAGATGCTCGCGGCGATGGATGCCGCCTTCGCCGACTTCCAGCAGGACGATGAGCTGTGGGTCGCGATCCTCACCGGGGCCGGCGACAAGGCATTCTGCGCCGGCATGGATCTGGCGGAAGCGATCCCGCGGCTGAACTCGGGCGAGCAGCTCGGCTACGAGGATCACACCAAGCGACCGTTCTCGGACGTGTTCAAGCCGATCATTGCGGCGATCAACGGTTTCTGCATCGCTGGTGGCATGGAGTTCATGCAGGGAACCGATATCCGCATCGCGGCCGAGCACGCGACCTTCGGCCTGGGTGAGGTGCGCTTCGGACTGGTGCCGACCGGTGGCACGCACGTGCGTCTGCCGCGACAGATTCCGTGGGCAGTCGCGATGGAACTGCTGCTGACCGGCGAGAACATCGATGCACGCCGTGCCTGCGAAGTCGGGCTGATCAATCGCGTGGTGCCACGCGAGAAGCTGATGGAAGAGGCGCTGCGCATTGCCGAGAAGATCTGCGAAAACAGCCCGCTGGCGGTGCGCACGGCCAAGGAGATCGTGGTGCGCCAGGCAAGTCTCGAGCAGGGTTTCGTGCTCGAAAAGGCGATCGGCGCGCGCGTGTTCGGCTCGTACGACGCCACCGAAGGGCCGAAAGCATTCATGGAAAAGCGCAAACCCGAGTTCAAGGGCCGCTGAGTTCCGGGGGCGATGACGGAGGATCACGCGATGGCACTGCGTGTCGAAACGGTGATGATGGGGCCGGATACCGGCCAGTACGCGGGCAAGGGTCAGGCGGTGACCGGCATTGCGCGCATCGCAAGCGATGCGAGCCGGCTCGAGGCGCTGGGCTTCGACGGCATCACCACCCCCGAGGCGGGACACGATCCCTACCTGCCGTTGGGGTTTGCTGCCGAGCACACCACACGCGTGCGCCTCGGTACCAATGTCGCGATCTCGTTCCCGCGCAGTCCGATGATCACCGCACAGCTTGCCTGGGATCTGCAGAACTATTCGGGCGGGCGCTTCGCGCTCGGCATCGGCACCCAGATCAAGGGCCACAACGAACGTCGCTACGCCACACCGTGGCCGTCGGCGCCGGGTCCGCGCATGCGCGAATACGTGCTCTGCCTGCGTGCGATGTTCCGTTCGTTCCAGAACCCGCGGGCACCGGAGTACTTCGAGGGCGAGCACTACCGCTTCACGATGCTGCCGCCGTTCTTCAATCCGGGGCCGATCGAGCATCCCGACGTGCCGATCCACGTCGCGGCCGTGAACCCGTACATGGCGCGCATGGCCGGCGAGATCTGCGACGGGCTGCGCCTGCATCCGGTGGCAACCCTGGCCTACACACGCGAGGTACTGCTGCCCGCGATCGCTGCGGGGGCAGCGCGCTCCGGCCGCGATCCGGCGAGCTTCGAGCTGATCGGCGCGCCGTTCCTCGCGCTCGGGCGCAACGAGGAGGAACTGCGCAAGTCGATGGACGCGCTGCGCCAGAACATCTCGTTCTACGCGTCGACGCGTTCGTACCACGCGGTGCTGGCCTTCCACGGCTGGGAAGATGTGGGCATGGAGTTGCATCGTCTGTCGCTCGCCGGCAAGTGGGCCGAAATGCCGGCGCTGATCAGCGACGAGATGCTCGGGCAGTGGGCGGTGATCGCGCTGTACGAGGACTTCGCCGAGCGCCTGCGCGAGCGCGCGCAGGGTGTCTTTGCAACGGTGCTGATCGACCTGCCGCCGACAGCGCGCGCCGACGACGATTTCGTGCGCGAGACGCTACACCGCCTGCATGCCTGAGATTATATGGAGAGTCCACGATGAGCGATGACACCACTGCCTCCGGCCCGCTTGCCGGACTGCGCGTACTGGATATTTCCACGATGCTTGCCGGTCCCTACGGTGCCACGCTGCTTGGCGATCTCGGTGCCGACGTGGTTCGGCTCGAATCGCACTATGGTGACGAGAGCCGCCACCTCGGACCGAAACGTGGTACCGAGCGAGGGCCGTATCTGAGCCTGAACCGGAACAAGCGCGACATCGTGATCGATTTGCAGCAGCCGGCTGCACGCGAGGTGTTCGCGCGCCTGGTGCGCACCGTCGACGTGCTGATCACGAACATCCGTGAACCGGCGCTGAGCAAGCTCGGACTGAACTACGAACAGGTTGCCGAACTGAAGCCGGATATCGTCTGGGTCGGCGTCACCGCGTTTGGCCCGGATGGGCCCTACGCCGGACGCCCGGGAATCGATTTTCTCGCGCAGGGTTATACCGGTGTGCTGGCGCTGAACGGCGAGCCCGACGGCAAGCCGGTGCGGACGGGGTTCCCTGCGGTCGATGTGATCACTTCGTTGCTCGTCGCCAACGCTGCCCAGGCGGCGTTGCGCGTGCGTGACAGGACCGGCGAGGGGCAGCGCGTCGAGGTTTCCCTGCTCGACTCGCTGATGCACGCACAGGCGAGTTCGATCGGTGCCTATCTGACGACTGGCGAGGCACCGGTGCGCACCGGTAACCGCAGCCTCTATTTCGCACCGTCGGGGGTCTATCCGACGCGCGACGGTGGCCACGTGGTGATCACGACACCGGGCGAGAAGTTCTTCGGCAAGCTGTGCCGTGCGCTCGAGGTCGACTGGGACAGCGATCCGCGCTTCCACGACATCACGGCGCGACTGGAGAATCAGGACGAACTCGATCGCGTGGTCGCCGCACGCACCAGTGCGTATACCCGTGAGGAATTGATCCCGAAGCTGGTCGCCGCGGACGTGCTGACCGCACCGATCAACGAGGTCGAGGACGTGGTGCGGGATCCCCAGATCCTGCACAACGGTATGATCGTCTCGACGCAGCATCCGACGCTGGGAGAAGTGCAGCTCACCGGCATACCGATCCGCTTCTACCGCACCCCGGGCAGCGTACGCCTGCATCCGCCGATGCTGGGCGAGAACACGCGCGAGCTGATGACCGAACTCGGCTACGCGGATGCCGAGATCGATGTGCTGATCGCAGCGGGGCTGGTTGCCGACAACGCCGACATCGAACGGCGGCGGGCCGCGCGGCGCAAGCCTTCCTGATGTCTGCGCTGTCTGGGCCGTGCCTGCGTCGGCAGCGGCACCTGGGTTGTGAGGAATTGCCAGATACAGGCTGGATTGTCCGGATTTGATATAACTCGAAGATTGTGATCCGTTCATTTTCTTGAACAACCAAAGAGTTGGCTACTAAACTTCACGCCGGAAACGAAGTGGGGAAGACGGTGCTGGATACGTGTTGGCCGTGCTGAACGGCGATGCGGGTCTGGCTCACCGACACCGTAGAACGAATTTCAAAGGGGAAACACATGCTTACAGTACGAAATGGTACCTCCGACGCGCGTATCGGCTTTCGTGCCCATGCGCTTGCGCTGGCCATCGCAACGGCAGGTCTGGCTGCGCTGGCAGCCGGTACGTCCGAGGTGCAGGCACAGGCGGGGCAGGCAGCACGCAGTGGCGGCATCGAGGAAGTGACCGTCACCGCCCGGCGCCGCGAGGAAAGCCTGCAGGAGGTTCCGGTATCGATCACGGCCTACACGGCTGCCGATATCACCGATATGGGAATCACCAACATCACGAACATCAGCGAGATGACGACCAACCTCATCATCGTGCCGACCACCGGCGGCAACGACGCCAGCGATGTGTGCATGCGCGGTCTGTGTCGTACCGACTTCACGATCACCGAAGACCCGATGGTCGGTATCTATCTCGATGGCGTCTATATCGGCAAGGCGGTCGGATCGCTGTTCGATATTGCGCAGCTCGAGCGGGTCGAGGTGCTGCGCGGTCCGCAGGGCACCCTGTACGGCAAGAACACCGTGGGTGGTGCGGTGATACTGCATACCCGCAAGCCCGGTGACGAAGTTGGCGGCGAACTGTCGCTGACTGCCGGCAACTTCGGTCGCAAGGATGCCAAGGCCTATATCGAAGGTCCGCTGGCCGACACCCTGTCCGCCAGCCTGGCGTTGATGTCCAAGCGTCATGATCCCTTCGTGAAGAACGATGCCGGCAGGGATATCTGGGACGAGGACAACCTGGTCGCGCGCACGGCGGTGCGCTGGCAGCCGGCAGCGACGGTGACCGTCGACTACGCCTACGACTGGCAGAAAAAGCGTGAACGCGCGCTGGTGTCGCAGCTCACGTCGGTGTCGAATTATGGGTACGCGCAGTACCTGAATACCGATGTGTTTCCCAACTCGCCCGTTTACCCGGGTGTGCCGCCGCTTGCCCAGCAGGTACGTCCGAAGCGTGCCAGTCACGTTTCGGTATCGGGGCCATCGATCAGCAATCTCGACGTCAAGGGCCACGGCCTGACGATCGACTGGGAACTCGGCGACGTTGGCACCTTCAGTGATCTGTCGCTGAAGTCGATCACCGGCTACCGCGAGATGGAAAACGTGCTGCTCAACAACGCCTTCGGTACCTGGTACCCGCGCGTGCTGAGCAACCTGCCGGATGATTTCTCGCTGAAGTCGAAGAGCCAGGAATTCCAGATCTCGGGGAATGCGTTCAACGGCTACATGGATTTCGTGGCGGGCCTGTTTTATTTCAATGAAAAAGGCGACTACAGCAACCACCAGGTTCTCGGCACGTTCGGGATGGACCAGATCTACTTCACCGCGATCGACAACACCAGCAAGGCGCTGTTTGGCGAGGTGTCGCTGCACTTCACCGACCAGTTGACGCTCTCGCTGGGCCTGCGCTACACGGATGAGGATCGCGAGCAGCAGCACACGGTCACGGCGCTTGCTTCCCCTTTCCCCGCGATGCTGGGTACCTATTTCAACAGTTACAACCAGACCTACTATGGTTACCCGGCGCACATCCCGACCAAGATCAATGACCAGGGAACTTCACCGCGCGTTGCACTGAACTACCAGTGGACCGACGACGTAATGGTGTACGCCAGCTTCGCACGCGGCTTCAAGAGTGGTGGCTTCAACGCACGCTCTGGCTCGTTGGTGGCATGGGGTCCGTACGACGACATGCAGAACGACGCCTACGAGATCGGCGTCAAGTCGATGTGGCTGGACAACCGGGTGCGTCTGAACGCAGCCGTGTTCTACCAGAACCTTACCGACATGCAGGCCCAGGTCAACGTGATCGACAACGGCAACTGGATCACCCAGGTGCAGAACGCGGCCGAGGCGACCATCAAGGGATTCGAGATCGAGACGCTGCTGAAGGTGATCGACGGGCTCGATATCTCGGCCGGTTATGGCTATGTCGACGCTGAATACGACAAGTTCATGTCGCCCGATCCACGGCTGCCGGTGGGTTCGCCTGCAGTCGACGTATCGAACGACCGCGGTTTCGAGTTCACGCCGAAGCACAGCTACAACCTGTCGCTGAACTACACCTTCCCGCGGTTCCTGCCGGATGGCGACCTGCGTGCGCGTCTCGACTGGTCGGGCATGAGCAAGCATGTGTTCACGCCGGTTCTGAGCACCAACAAGGATATTGCCCAGGACGGTTACAGCCTGCTCAACCTGCGCCTTGCCTGGGAAGACGTGCAGGTCGGCTGCTGCAATGACGGACGTCTTGCGGTTGCCGCGTGGGTACGCAACCTGGCCGACAAGGAATACCGCATCGGCGGTTACGACTTCGACGGCGGACCGGTTCATGGTCGGCTCGCGACGAGCCAGTATGGCGAGCCGCGCACCTACGGTATCGACGTGATCTACAAGTTCGGTGCACTGTAATAGCCAGGCGGCATGAACGGGGTCATCGAGACCCCGGCATGTTGCGAGCCGCAGGCCGTGTCTGCCGGGTGCAAGCACCGCGTGCCGACACGGCCTTTTTCTTGTCGATCGAGCCGTCCGGTGCTCGCTCGCGGCGTTTGCAGTGATCATGGTTCCGGCTGGCGCTTCTGCATTCACGGCCAGTGATTACGCGCAACGATTGCGCGTGTCGCTTGGCCTGTCGGCGCAGGAACCATGGGCTGCCGATCCTCGCAGTGCCGACGTCCTGTGGGCCGATTCCGGTGCCATGGCGCTCACCGGGTATCGCGATGGCCCGGCGCTCCTCTCGCCAGCGCCACTGGCAGCGTGTGCGCAGGGTGCATGGCGCACCCTCGCTTCCTTGTCCGACGGCATGCTTGATCCCTGGTTCGCGGCGTATCGCCTGCTCGGGGAGCGCGCTGCGCTCATGGGACTGCAACGCAACGGTGCTGTTTCGGCAGGAGGTGCCTGCAGGCTGCTGCGGGTGCGCGATGGCTGCATCGCCCTGAACCTGCCACGCGAGGACGATTGGCGTCTGCTGCCTGCGTGGCTGGAGACAGCGGTCGCCGACTGGGACACGGTTGCAGACTGTGTGATCGATCGCGAACTTGCGCCATTGCTCGAACGGGCGCGGTTGCTGGGTTTGGCGGCGGCGTCGTCGGTGTCGCCGCCGTCACGCGTGGAGCCGTGGTTCCGGCTCGAGGAGCGTGGCCTGCGTCGGCGCAGTGGCGCACCGCACGCCCCGATGGTGCTCGATCTGGGTTCGTTGTGGGCAGCACCTCTGTGTACGAACCTGCTCGGCATGCTGGGTGCGCGTGTGGTCAAGGTCGAGAGCGAGCAGCGCCTCGACGGTGCGCGTTTCGGTCCGGCGGCGTTCTTCGATGTGCTGAATGCAGGCAAGGAGAGCGTGATGCTTGATCTGCGCACGCCGGCGGGCCGGAACAGCCTGCGCAGCCTGCTGGCCAGTGCCGATATCGTCGTCGAGTCGGCGCGACCACGCGCGCTCGAACAGATGGGCATCCGTGCCGCCGATCTGGTTGCAGCGGGCACCGGCAAGACGTGGATCGCCATCACCGGTCATGGACGTGGCACGCCGCAACGTGACTGGATTGCCTACGGTGACGATGCCGGTGTTGCGGCAGGATTCAGCGAACTGCTGCGTTGCAGGGATGGACAGCCGGTGTTCTGCGCCGATGCGGTGGCGGATCCGCTGACCGGGCTGCACGCAGCGGTGCTCGCGTGGCATGGGTGGCGCAGCGGCAGCGGGGGCCTGTTCGACGTTTCGCTGTATGCGGTGGCCGCGCACTGCGCTGCGCTGCACGTGCCGGTGTGTACCGCCACCGATGGTGGTGTTCCCGTCGCTGCTCCCGTGGCGCGACCGGTGAGCCTGCACGCTGCAGCGCCCGGCGCCGATACGGTACGCGTACTGCGTGAATTCGCGCACGGAAGGATCGTGTGAGCGGATCGGTGCTGTTGCGTGCGGTCGGCGGGGCGGATGGACGTGTTCGCGATCTGCGCATCGTCGCCGGTCGCATCGTCGCATCGGACCGGCAGCTCGTGAAGCGGCCGGGAGAGACCGTGCTCGATGCGTGTGGCGGTGTCGTGATCCGCGGTCTGCACGATCACCACGTGCATCTGCTGGGGAGTGCGCGTGCGCTGGATTCGCTGGTCTGCGGGCCGCCCGCGGTGCGCGATGAGGACGCCCTGGCGCGCGTGCTGCGCAGTGCGTGTCCCGGTGCCGACGGCTGGATACGTGGCACCGGATTCCACGACAGCGTGGCGCCTGGCGTCGATCGGCGCTGGCTCGATCGGGTGTGCCCCGCGCATCCGCTGCGGATCCAGCACCGTAGCGGCATGTTGTGGATCCTGAACAGCGCAGCGCTCGTGGCGGCGGGTATGGAGCCTGATGCCGAATTACCCGCCGGTGTCGAGCGGCTGGCAGACGGTACGCCGAGTGGCCGTTGCTACGGTCTTGACGAGTGGCTGGGACGGCGTCTCGGCGTGCAGCCGCCCGACCTGCGGGCATTGGGAGAACGACTTGCCAGCTACGGTGTTGCCGGCGTCACGGATGCCGGCGTGCGCAATGGTCCGGCCGAATGGGAGTTGCTTGCAGCGGCACAGCTTCACGGCGAACTGCCGCAACGCGTCTTGCTGATGGGCTCGGAGGCGCTCGACGGGATGGCTGTTGATGGCGATCACATCGCACGCGGGCCGTTGAAGATCTATCTGCGCGAAGCGGCATTCGATGCTTTCGATGTGCTCGTAGCGCGTGTGCGCGCGGCGCATGCGCTCGGGCGTGACTGCGCGTTTCACTGCGTGACGCGCGCCGAACTGGTGGTAGCACTGGCTGCACTGGAAACCGCTGGAGTGCGAGCGGGCGACCGCATCGAACATGCTGCGGTGTGCGATGACGAGGCGCTCGGCTGGATCGTGCGACTGGGTTTGCGTGTGGTCGGCCAGCCGCATTTCATCGCCGAGCGTGGTGAGCGCTATCGCGTCGAAGTGGAACCGGCTGACCGGCCATGGTTGTGGCGGGCTGCGGCCTTTCTTGCCGCTGCTGTGCCGTTCGCGGCCGGGACCGACGCGCCGTATGGTTCGCTCGATCCATGGCAGGCCATGCGCGCTGCGGTGTCGCGTTGCACTGCCGATGGCGGGTGCCTGGGGCGGGACGAAGTGCTTGCGCCGCAGCAGGCAGTCCAGCTTTTCTGCGGTGATCCACGCTTGCCGGGTACGGGTTCGCCGTGGCCCGAAGTCGGAGATCGTGCCGATCTGTGCGTGCTCGATCTGCCGTGGAGGGAACTGCTCGACGATCTCGACAGCCGCCACGTACGGGCGACGCTGATCGATGGCGTGGTGGTGCATCAACGCGCGGGTTGAGCACCTTCGTCGGTCGTCTCCGACTCGAGCAGCTATACTTCGCGCGCTCCATGGGGTTGCGGATCCGGCATGAACAGCGAACGTCGCTACACACTCAAACTGTCCTGTCCGGATCGCGTCGGCATCGTCGCGCGTGTCGCCGGCTTCTTTGCCGAACAGCAGGGCTGGATCCTGGAAGCCAGCCAGCACGCCGACGAGAAGAATGGCAACTACTTCATGCGGGTCGAGGTTCGCGCCGATTCGCTGCCCTTCCATCTGGCGGAGTTGCGCGAACGCTTTGCATCGCTGGCAGGCGAATTCGGAATGAGCTGGCAGATCAGCGACAGCGCGATCAGGAAGCGCGTCGTCGTCCTGGTATCGCAGCAGGAGCACTGCCTGTACGACCTGCTCGGGCGCTGGAAGAGCGGTGAGCTCGAAATCGACATCCCGTGTGTGATCTCGAATCACGAGACCTGGCGTGGACTGGTCGAATGGCATGGCATACCGTTCCACCACATACCGGTGAACCAGGACAACCGCGAGCGGGCGTTTGCCGAGATCGAGCGACTGTTCGCCGAGTCGCACGCAGACACCATGGTGCTCGCACGCTTCATGCAGATCCTGCCGGCAGCGCTGTGCCGGCGCCATATCGGGCGCATCGTGAACATCCATCACAGCTTTCTGCCGAGCTTCGTCGGTGCGAAGCCGTATCACCAGGCGCATGAGCGCGGCGTGAAGCTGATCGGTGCCACCTGCCATTACGTGACCGAGGAGCTCGATCAGGGTCCGATCATCGAACAGGACGTGATTCGCATCGATCACAGCGATGCGGTCGAAGACCTGGTGCGCTACGGCAAGGACATCGAGAAGGCAGTGCTTGCACGCGGGTTGCGCTATCACCTCGAGGATCGTGTGCTGGTGAACGGCCAGCGCACCGTCGTGTTCCGCTGAGCTTGCAGGCACGCGCGGAATTCTCCACAGTCGCGCCTTCGTTTCACGGATGGAGAACGCACGATGCCGCAGCATCACAATGAGCGCAGCGGCGGTGTGCTTGGCTGGATCGAGCGCACCGGCAACCGACTGCCAGACCCGGTATTCATCTTCCTGTACCTGATCGCCGCGCTGATAGCGGTCAGTGTCGTTGCCTCGTCGGTCGGTCTGTCCGCGCTGCACCCTTCACAACACGATGCCAGCGGCGCTCCGCAGCTGATCACCGCGAGCAGCCTGCTCGCGCCGGACAATATTCGGCGGCTCTGGGCCGACATGCCGCAGACCTTCACCGCGTTCCATCCGCTCGGTTACGTGCTGGTGGTGATGCTTGGCGCAGGCGTTGCCGAGCGCAGCGGACTGTTTGCCGCAGCGATGCGGGCCACGGTGCACGCCGCACCACGCAAGCTGCTGACGCCGATGGTCGCGCTGGTCGCGATGATGGGCAACCTGGCGGCGGATGCGGCCTACGTCGTCCTGATACCGCTGGCCGGCATTCTGTATGCCGCCGCGAACCGTCACCCGATCGCCGGCATCGCCGCAGCGTTTGCAGGCGTATCCGGCGCGTTTTCTGCCAATCTGCTGCCGGGGCAGCTCGATGCGCTGCTGTTCGGCATCACCGAGGCTGCTGCGGAAGCATTGGTGCCGACGTGGGATGCCAATATCGTTGGCAACTGGTACTTCATCGCCGGCATGACCGTGGTGTTCCTGCCGGTGATCTGGTACGTGACCGACCGGGTGATCGAGCCGCGTCTGGGTGATCCGGCGGCAGGCGTTCAGACAGTCGACGCAGACGATGCGGGGCCGATCGATGCGTTGCACCGCCGCGCATTGCTGCACGCGGGCATCGCGGCGCTTGCGGTCGTGCTGCTGTGGGCGTTGTTCCTGTTTGGTCCCGGGACGCCGCTGCTCGATCGTGACGGCATCGGGCCTGCGCGCCTGTCGCCGTTCTTCCGTTCGCTGGTGGCGGGTTTCTGTGTACTGTTCCTTGCCTGTGGGTGGGCCTATGGGCGTGTTGCCGGGACGGTGCGTTCACACCGTGACATCGTGCGCATGATGCAGGAGGCGATGGCAGAGCTCGCGTATTACCTCGTGCTCGCGTTCGCAGCCGCACACTTCATCGCGATGTTCGCCTGGTCGAACCTCGGGTTGATCATCGCGGTGCACGGGGCCGAAGCGATACGTGCGTCCGATCTGCCGGCACCGATGCTGCTCGGGATGATCGTGCTGCTCACCGCCGGTGTGAACCTGTTCATCGGTTCGGCGTCGGCGAAATGGGCTCTGCTTGCGCCGGTACTGGTGCCGATGATGATGATGCTCGGCATCAGCCCGGAAGCGACCACGGCCGCCTATCGTGTCGGCGACGGCGCGACCAACATCGTGACACCGCTGATGGTCTACTTTCCGCTGATTCTCACCTTCTGCCAGCGCTGGCGTGCCGATTTCGGACTGGGCAGCCTGGTGGCGACGATGCTGCCGTTCGCGCTTGCGCTGCTCGGCGTAGGCGTCGTGCTCACGATCGTCTGGATCGCTCTGGGAATCCCGCTCGGACCGGCAGCACCGGTGCATTTCGTGCTGCCCTGATGCGTGGCACTCCGATCCGGCTCGATCGTACTCATTCAGATTGCACGGCAGTTTCGCGTTGCACCTTTACCGGCAGGATTGCCAATCCCGCGATGATCAAGACACCAGCGAAGACCGCAAACGCCTGTCGGTAATTTCCAGACACATCGTATGAGTGGCCCGAATAATAAAGACACAGCAGCGTCAGCGATATCTGCACGGGAATCATTAATCCCATGACAGTGCCAACAGACGCAGGACCGAAGCGTGCGCTGATCAGTGCTGCCCACAAAGGCGTCACGCCGCCGATTGCCGCACCCGCGAGCAGCGACACGGTCAACAGCACCGTATAGTCAGGGCTCGAAACGAGACACGCAAGATAAACTTCGGCCAACATTATTACGGCAACAATCAACCGACGCATATCCACATGGTCGGATAGCTCGCCGATGACGAGTTTGCCAATGATGGCCGAACCGGAAACTACCGACACCACAAGGCTCGCTGCCTGAAGCGAGAAACCCCGGTCTGTGCCATAGGCCACGAGAGATGCGAGTAGCGCCTGGTTTACCGCGAGAACCAGGCCAATGCAGATCGCGAGTAGCCAGAAATCCCGTGTCTGCAACAGTTTCCTTGCATTCCAGAGCGGGGCAGGGGACACCTTCGACGTCGAAGGGTCTGGATTCCTCTGGCCGGGGAGTGCCCGCTGTGGCTCGCGAATCAGGAGCAAGGCGAGAGGTACCACCAGAATCACGACCAGCCCGCCCATTGCGGCAACTGCGCTGCGCCACCCCAGGCGCTCGACGAAGAACGTCATCAATGGCAGGACGAGCAGGCCACCAGCTGAAGAAGACACCGAGACAATGCCGAGTGCGCGACCGCGGTTGCGCTCGAACCAACGCGCCGTCAAGGCACTGGCGCTCAGTGGTCCCAGTGCCTGCACCCCGGTGGCGAGCGGCAAGAGCGTAATGGCAGTCATCAGCCACAGTGAATGTGTAAATGCAATTGCAAGGCAGCCCGATCCGAAAATCAGTGCGCCGCTTGCTACCAGCAGACTGCCTGGCAGTCGATCCAGCATCCATCCAATGAAAGGCGACACGATCGCCATGCCGAGAAGCAACACCATCAGGCCACCGTTGGCGACGGCTCGTGTCAGTTGATAGTCGGCAGCAATTGGCTTGACCAGTAGTCCGAAGCCGTAGATCGTTGTGCCAACGGCAAGTGCCTGTGCCAGGAATACCGTGGCAACAACCACCCATCCATAATGAAATCCGTCATGCTTCTCCGGGGGTGGTGCGCTTTGCATGGCCGTTGATCTCTCCTCCGCGATCAGCCCATCGAACACATGCGAACATCGACGATTCAGGCCCTGCGGGGCATCGCGCTGTGAATGAGTATGCCTTGGAGGGCTGCGGACCCGAGTGGACAGGGACCATCAGTGCACACTCATGATTTCCTGCAGATTGCTGTTCCAGAACTCGAGCGCGCGCCCGGGAATCGTGAAACTGATCCGCGGATGAGTAATGAATTCGAGCAGCGCCGGCACGCCGTTTTTCGTCTGCTCGATGCCGCGTCGGATTGCGGCTGCCACGTCGCCTGGTTCGGTGACTCGTTCGCCGTATCCGCCAAGCGCTTTGGCCAGGTCTGCGTAGTTGCCGGATACGCGTGAAATATCATCGTATTTCGATGTCGCCAGACGCTGCATCGGTGCCTGGATCGCCATCTGTGAGTTGTTCTTCACGATGGACAGGATCGGCAGGCCCGCACGCACGGCTGTTTCGAAATCCATGCCGGTCATGCCGACTGCGGCATCTCCCCAGTAATTGATGCAGAGCTTTTCGGGATGTGCCGCCTTCGCTCCCAGTGCGTAGCCCAGGCCGGTGCCCATCTGGGTGGTCTTTCCCCAACCGATGTAGCTGAGCGGTTGCTTGCTGACCCAGAACGGGGCCATCTCGTCCCTCGCGCTGCCTGCATCATGAGTCACGATCGTATTGTCCGGGTCGACTGCGTGCATGAGTTCCCAGAGCACCCTGTATGCATCGATCGGCTTCTCGTTTGACGTGAGCTTGGGCATCCACCGAGTCAGCCAACGCTCGCGCACGGAAGCGATTTCAGCGGCGACATCGGCACTCTTGCGGTGTGATCCCCGCGTGCCAATCGCCTCGTTCAGCATGGCAAGAATCAGTTGTGCATCGCCTACCAGCGCCGCATCTGCGTGCACGCCGCCATTCAGGTGCCGGGTATCGAGCGTGGCGTGAATGAAAGTCTTGTCCTTCGGAAAATTCAATCCGAAAGTCGTGGGTGAAAAACTGCAGCCGATGCCGAAGATGAGATCGGATTTCCTGATGAAGTGGTCGACGGCATCCGGGTAGCGCAATCCGCCGGCGCCCAGTGACAGTGGGTGATCCTCCGGAAAGGCACTCTTGCCTTGAATGCTGGTGGTCACCGGCGCGCCCAGCAGCTCCGCCAGCTCCCGCAATTCCCTCCATGCCCGTGCGTAATGTACGCCCTGTCCCGCGTAGATCACGGGGCATCGCGCTTTGAGCAGGCGCTCTGCCACCTCTTCCACCATGCAGGGATCTGGACCACAGCGATAGGCCCTTGTCGCCGTGTAATCCAGGGGGCCACACCACTCCTCGCGCAGGAGGTCGATGGGTATTTCCAGCAGCACCGGTGCTCTGCGTCCGTTGCGTACCTGGGTGAATGCACGCTCGAATGCCGCGCTGACCATTGACGCTGTTTCGATGCGTTCGCTCATCTTCGTGATCGGCCGGGCAGCCACCGACGAATTGAAGTGATGCGGGAAGTTCCATACCGGACGCGCATAGCCACAGGCCAGCACCAGAATCGGCACGGAATCGCCAAAGGCTTGAGCGATGCCGCCAAAGGCATTCTCGATACCGGGGCCATACTGCGTGAATACGATTCCTATCTTCTGTCCGGACGACATTCGTGTGTATGCGTCGGCCATATGCACAGCAACCCGCTCCTGTCGTGCGAGGATGGGGCGGATACCAGATTCGGCAGCACCGTCGATGATCGGGCTATCCGGATAGCCAAAGATCATTTCCACCCCTTCGGCCTTGAGAATCCGGCCAATTGCTGATGCAACGTTCATCAGGCATTCCTCCGTCTGTGTGTGGTGGCCGCGTTCTCTGGCTGTAACGTGCCGGAAACGGGGTGGCAATCCGGAAGTGGTGGAATGTCCAGACTACAGCAGTTCTTGCGCTGGCGTCGAGGCATGGCGGTGTTGCGTGGAAACTCTCTGTTTCCAGGTGGGGCTTCTACCGTCTCGCGCGGCTGCATTATGCTTGAGCAATCCCATGGGGCTCCCTGATTTTCAACGGGGCTTCATGAATGCATCGTGAATGAAATTCTTTCCAAGCGAAGAGGTGGCGGCATGAACTGGTGGAACACATTTTCTCTCGAAGGACGCACCGCTTTGATTACCGGCGGGTCGCGAGGCATAGGGCGAGCCATCGCAGAATTGTTTGCGCAAGCTGGTGCGCACGTGGTTGTCACGTCGCGCAACAGCGCAGATCTTGATCAGGTCGTTGCGTCGATCAGAGAGGAAGGCGGATCCGCAGATGCGATACCCGCACATGTTGGAAAGACAGAGGAGGTGGAGGCATTGCTGCGCGAACTTGCGAAGCGATCGCTCGATGTCGATGTTTTGATAAACAATGCTGCAATCAGTCCCGTGGTTGATGGTTCCTTTTCCGATACTTCGGTTGATCTCTGGCAAAAAATCATGGATGTGAATCTCCGCGGTCCCTTCCTGCTCACGAAACGTATTGGAGCTGCGATGGCAGCAAGGGGAGTGGGGTCCATTGTGAACATAAGTTCGACCGGTGCGAGCCGTACCAGTCCTCTCATTGGTGCATATTGCATTTCGAAAAGCGGTCTGAATACGTTGACCGAGGTTTTCGCGAAGGAGTTGGGTGCCAAAGGCGTAAGAGTAAATACGTTGACGTGCGGCCTCGTGGAAACGGCCATGGGAGACTGGACAATAAAAAATGATGCGGCTTACCAGTTTTGTCTCGACATGACGCCGCTTGCCCGTCACGCACAGCCATGCGAAATTGCGCGTGCGGCGCTGTTCCTGGCCAGCGATGCAGCAGGGTTTGTGACCGGGACGAATCTCGCTGTCGATGGTGGATCAGGGATATGAAACCGGACGCCGTGTGATGTCAAATATCCTTCGACGGTCGTGATTTCTGGAGAATCGGGATGGTGGATGTCAGTGGAGGGCGGGCAATTGCGCGACAATTGCGTCTGGCAGGCATCGATACGATATTTGCGATTGTCGCCGGGCCGATGACCGATCTGTTGATCGGTGCACGACAAGAGGGGCTGCGGGTGGTCAGCTGTCGGCATGAGGCCACGGCGGGCTTCATGGCGATGGCGTGGGGCTACGTCCAGCGAAAGTCCGGTGTGCTTGTCGTTGGGTCGGGGCCAGGCATGACAAATGCCGTCACCCCCATGCATGTTGCAACGGCCAGTGCGATGCCATTGGTGGTGCTGGGAGGATCGACCGGGAGTAGTTTGTACGGGCTTGGTGGATTTCAGGAGGCGAATCAGCTCGCCTTTGCTGCGCCGGCGTGCAAGTGGGTACAGCAGGTTCCGACAATTGAGCGAATTCCCGAGCTTGTGCATCTGGCGCTCGGAAAGGCGGTCGTTGGACGGCCCGGCGCGGTGTATCTCGATTTCCCAGGGCAGATTGTTTCCGCGACCCGCCCGGAAGAGGGGGTTCGCTGGCAGACCACGTCTCCCAGGATCGCGAAGCCACATCCCGATGCGGCGACCATTCAGGAAGTTGCGAAGCTCATTCGCGAAGCAAGCTCGCCGGTTGTCCTCGTTGGGAAAGGGGCTGCGTGGGCCGACGCAGGTGAAGCGCTTCTGCGCCTTGCAGAATTGGGCGTGCCTTATATCTCCTCGCCAATGGCTCGCGGGGTAATCCCGGACGATCACCCGCAATTCATGAATGCGGCTCGATCGTTGGCTTTGAAGGAAGCCGATCTGATCGTGATGTTCGGGGCGCGTTTCAACTGGATGTTCGGTATGGGACGTCCGCCGGTTTATCGCAGCGACGCTCGTATCGTCCAGATCGATCTGGAGGCAGAAGAGCTGTACAGCGCTGCGAATGTGGAGATAGGAATCATTGCCGATGCGGCAGCCGCGGCAGAAGCGATTGTTCAGGCACTGGACGGGCATCCGCTCGTGTGTCGAAGCAACGGCTGGTTGAGAAAGCTGGAGCTGCAGCGCAAGGCAAACGAGCTGAAAACGGAAGACCTGATCAAAAATGAAGCAACGCCGATCAGTCCCTGGCGCCTGGTTGGTGCGCTGCGTGATCTCCTCCCTCGGGACGCGATAGTCACGTCCGATGGGGAAATCATCATGGGGATGGTTCGCATGCTCATGCCCGCCTACGGGGCGCGTTCTGTATTGAATGGTGGTACAACCGCCTGTATCGGGACCGGATTGCCTTATGCGATCGGAGCGAAGCTCGCGCGTCCTGAAGTCCCTGTTGTCGCCATTCTTGGTGATTATGCCTTTGGCGCGGCCCTGGCAGAGGTGGAAACCGCGGTTCGTGTCGGAGCCAATGTCGTCTTCGTTGTTGCGAACAATGAAGGCGTGTGTGGTCACATGCTTGGCGATGAACTTGTCCCGGTGGCTCGTCTGTTGCCAGCCGACTATCAAAAGGTGGGTGAAATGGTCGGCGCACATGTTGAGCATGTCATGCAACCGGCGGATCTTCATCCCGCCTTGATGCGCGCATTGGGTGCTGACCGTCCGGCCGTTGTGCATGTGCGCATCGATCCGAAGATCGCGCATGGCACTGGCACTTACTTTTTGGGTTGAATCAGAAGGCAGGTTATCGTGATGCAAGCCTTGGAAGGAGTAAGGGTTCTGGATTGGACGATCTGGCAGCAAGGTCCACTGGGGACAGCGTTGCTCGGAGACCTGGGTGCTGAAGTGATCAAGTTGGAAGCCTGTGAGACCGGCGATCCAGGGCGAGGTCTGGGTTGGCTTTCCGGCATGAGCCTTGCGGGGCGACCGAATTTCTATATCGAGGCAAATAACAGAAACAAGAAAAGCATCACCCTGGACGTCAAGAAGCCCGAAGGCCGGGAGATCGTATTCGACCTTGTGCGTCGTTCGGATGTCTTTGTGCAGAACTTCCGGGTGGGCGTTGCCGAGCGGCTGGGCCTGGATTATGAGTCGCTGCGCAAGGTGAATCCGCGTCTCATATACGCGCACGCGACCGGTTATGGACCGAACGGCGTCGACGCCGCCATGCCTTCGATGGACTACATTGGCCTTGCGCGGTCAGGGTTGATGTTCGCAGTCGGAGAGCCGGATGACCCGCCACAGGGGATCACTGGCGGGATTGCGGACCAGATGAGCGGGGTGATGCTGGCCTGGGGTGTACTGGCAGCTCTGGTGGCGCGGGAACGTCTGGGTGTGGGCCAAAAGGTTGATGTCTCGATCCTCGGTTCGATGGCGCTTTTGCAGGGACTTGCTCTTTCTGCGCGGCTGATGCTGGGCGCTGCAGCACCGCGTGTACGCCGAGCCGAGTCAGTAAATCCCCTGTGGAACCACTACCGCTGCCTCGATGGGCATTGGATCGTTTTGGCCATGGCCCAGGGAGAGCGGTACTGGAGCGAGTTTTGTCGGAGTATGGGGCATCCGGAGTTGGAGGCTCAATGGAAGGGAGTGCTTCCGGGAAAGCCAGCCACTGAAGCCGTCGCCGCGCTCGACGTGATATTCGCAACCCGTCCGCGAGAAGCATGGCTTTCGCAATTGAAAGCCGCGGACGCAGGCTTCATTTTCGGTCCGGTGAATCGGGTTGATGATCTGCCGGATGACCCACAAATCCAGGCCAACGAATACGTCACGCGATTCGATCATCCGCAGTACGGACCAACCGATCTGGCGGGATTTCCCGTTGGCTTGTCGGCAACACCCTGTGCGGTACGCGCACCCGCACCGGAATTGGGACAGCACACGGAAGAGGTGCTGTCTGAACTGCTTGGATATGATTGGGAGCGGATCGGGCAGCTGCGCAGAGGCAAGATAATCTGATTCGGTCTTGAAACGGGAGAGACGACCTATGCCGATTACGTTGACCGGCCTGGAAGGCAAGACTGCCGTGGTTACCGGTGCAGGTCGCATGAGGGGCATTGGTCGGACGATCGCCATGGCGCTCGCGAGAGCGGGTTGCAATATTGTGGTTACCGGCACCGGCCGCCCACGGGAATCGTATCCGGCAGACGAACAGCATGCGGAGTGGCGGGACATCGATTCGGTTGCCGAGGAAATTCGTATCCTTGGGAGTGGCGCACTCGCGGTTGTTTCGGATGTGTCGGATGTGGGTGCAGCCGAGGAGCTTCTTCAGGCTTCGGTCAGGCAATATGGCGGAATAGACATACTCGTGAACAACGCGGGATCTGCGCTTGGAAATGATCGTGTGTCGATAGTGGACTTGCCGGTGGACGAGTGGCAACGCGTGATCAATACAAATCTGAGCGGGACCTTTTACATGTCCAAGGTCTTTGCTCGACACATGATTGAACGCAAGTGCGGCGGGAGCATCGTCAATATTTCGAGCCTGCTTGCGCGATTGATGTCGGCACAGAGCGGGGTCTATGCTGCGTCCAAGACCGCAGTAAATACACTTTCGACAGTGATGGCATCCGAGCTGGGGGCTCATCGGATCCGGGTGAACGCCGTTTGTCCCGGAATCGTCGATACGAGCCGGCACGATGATATCCGGGAGAGTGCTCTGTGGAGGAAGGTCATCGACCATCACGTGCCACTCGGACGTGCGGGAACACCGGACGATATTGCCAATGTGATTGCATTTCTCTGCAGTGAGCAAGGCGCATGGATCACCGGCCAGCATATATATGTCGATGGAGGGCACCGATAACAGGTCTACCGGAGATCGTTGCAGTCTTCTGGTTGCATGATCCGAACCACGTGTTTTTTTCAAAAGGAATTGATTTTGTCTGGCTGCGCAAAACGTTCTTTGAGAAATTCTATGAGTACCTGGATCTTCGGCACGGTGGACGTCCGGGTGCGAGACAATGCATACCAGGTCACGGACCAGCGCGACCAGCCTCCGGGTACGGCCAGAAGTTTTTTCTGTCTGACCAGATTGCACATCGGATGGTTTGATTGCTGGGTTATGCCGAGCCCTTTCAGGGCATAGCGCAACAGCAGGGAGCCGCGGTTTCCACTGAGGTATCCGTTTACCTTTACTTTGATTGCCTTTGTGTCTTCACCAAACCACCAGTATCCGGATTCATCGATGAGGCAACGGTGTCGCATGAGGTCATCAGGGCTTGCAGGCACACCGAATTTTTCGAAATATTCGGGGCTTCCCAACTTCAGCACTTCAGATTGCAAAACGGCCATTTCGGCAGGGTGGCAGGCACTACAAATCAATCAGTTATGGGTGGATCTCCTCATTTTCCCAGGAGATCATGTAGTCACACGTGTTTTTGTTTCACCCATTGATTAATGGATACGATACGTATAACGTAGTTGCATGTTCACGCGCATCTCACGATCTGGCGGCCGAGCCTACCTGCAACTGGTCGAGTCCTACCGCAACGAGGAAGGCCAGCCACGTCAGCGTGTCATCGCCAATTTCGGGCGACTCGACAAACTCTCTTCCAAAGACCTCGACCCACTGATCGATGGGCTGCAACGCGCTCTCGGACGATTCACCTCCACGCCTCGGGTGGCCTTCGACACAGCCAGCCCAACTTCAGCACTTCAGATTGCAAAACGGCCATTTCGGCAGGGTGGCAGGCACTACAAGTCAATCAGTTATGGGTGGATTTCCTCATTTTCCCAGGAGATCATGTAGTCACACGTGTTTTTGTTTCACCCATTGATTAATGGATACGATACGTATAACGTAGTTGCATGTTCACGCGCATCTCACGATCTGGCGGCCGAGCCTACCTGCAACTGGTCGAGTCCTACCGCAACGAGGAAGGCCAGCCACGTCAGCGTGTCATCGCCAATTTCGGGCGACTCGACAAACTCTCTTCCAAAGACCTTGATCCGCTGATCGATGGGCTGCAACGCGCTCTCGGACGATCCACCTCCACGCCTCGGGTGGCCTTCGAAACAGCCAGGGCCTTTGGCGATCTGTTTGCCCTGCATGGCCTGTGGCAGGAACTGGGATTGGATCGCGCATTGCGTCGTGCGCTACGTTCCACGCGTCGCCGGTTCGACGCGCCCGCGCTGGTGCGCGCGATGGTCTTCAACCGCCTGTGCGAGCCCACCTCGAAGCTCGGCGTCCTGCGCTGGCTGGAGACGGTCAGCCTGCCCGATGCGCCGGAGACGGTCACGCACGACCAGCTGCTGCGGGCGATGGATGCGTTGATGGAGCATATCGATGCGGTCGAGGCCGTCGTTGCGGAGCAGCTGCGCCCGCTGCTCGATCAATCGCTGTCGGTGGTGTTCTACGACCTCACCACGGTGCGCATCCAGGGGGACGGCACGGTGGCAGACGATGTGCGTGCCTTCGGGCTCAACAAGGACACCGGGGGCATTGCCCGCCAGTTCGTGCTCGGTGTGATCCAGACCGCCGAGGGGCTGCCGATCGCGCATGAAGTCCATGCGGGCAATGTCGGCGAAGTGTCCACGTTGCTGCCCGCCATCGAGAAGGCCATTGCGCGCTATCGGATCGAGCGGGTGGTGCTGGTGGCGGATCGTGGCCTGCTGAGCCTCGACAACCTGGACGCGGTAGAGGCGCTACGTACCGCGACTGGCCAGGCGGTGGAGTACATTCTCGCCGTGCCGGCACGGCGTTACGCGGACTTTGGCGAGTTGGCGACCAACATGCCACTCGATGCGGGTGTCGGCGAGTCCACGTGGCAGGGGCGGCGCCTGGTCGTCGCGCACGACTCCGGTCGCGCGGCGGAGCAAAGCGCCCGGCGCCGCGCCCTGATCGCGTCCATCGAGGCCGAAGGCGAGCGCATGGCGAGGCGCCTCGACGAGGCGGACGCAGGCCAGCCGCTGCGCGGGCGCAAGTCCACCGACCGCAGGGCGTATCTGCGTTTCTGCGAGGCAGTCAGCGAAGCAGGGCTCAGCCGTATCCTCAAGGCAGACCTGGCGGCGGAGCGCTTCAGTTTCCACCGCGACGAGGCCGCGCTGGCCAACGCCGAGCGCCTCGATGGCAAGCTGCTGCTGGTCACCAACACCGCACTCGCCGCCGATGAGGTCATCGCCCGCTACAAGGCACTGGCCGACATCGAACGTGGCTTTCGGGTACTCAAGAGCGACATCGAAATCGCTCCCGTACATCACCGCCTGCCCGAGCGTATCCGCGCCCATGCGCTGATCTGCTTCCTGGCCCTGGTGATTCATCGGATCATGCGGCAAAAGCTCAAGGCGGCGGGACATCCGCTTTCACCTCGCAGGTCCCTCGCCCTGCTGCGCCAGATCCAGCAACATCGCATCCAGATCGATGGCAAATCCGTCACAGGTATCGGGCGCCTGCAACCCCAGCAGATCGAACTGTTCGAAGCACTCAAGCTCCCACTGCCCGTCGCCGACAACGCCGTGTAGTGGCATTTTTGCCCCATTCGTATCAATACAATCAACAGCTTACAAATCCAACTGCGGAACTTGGGGGGCTTGCATAAAGTCCGAAGTCACTTTTTCCGAGCGTATGTGCGATCAACGAGGAGTCCTTGAGACTGCCGCGAGTAATCAGGAGGTCGTAGTTCTCGGAAATCTGCTGGGTCGGCTGGGACTCGAAATTCAGGTGCAGTCTGAGTTCGGGGTAGCGGGTTGCGAACTCGGAAAAGATGCCTGCCAAGGTGATTTCACCTATCGCGGCGACGATCTGTACCTTGAGGTGACCGTGGGGAAGTTCGTTGGTTGCAACGGTGGCGTCGATCGCGTGTTCCAGTTCGCTCAGTGCGGCGGCGCATTGCAGGTAGCATGATTCGCCGATCTCGGTGAGTTGCAGGTTGCGAGCGTTACGATTGAACAAGGGGACTCCAAGACGCTTTTCCAACGCCTTGATTTGCTTGCTGACGTGAGATTTCGAGCGGCCAAGCCTGTCCGCAGCCTGTGTGATGGAGCCATACCTGGATGCCATCACAAACTCGCGAATTCCGTCGAGCTCGAGCATCTCGCTATCCCACGTCTGCCTTTGGTTGCAAACGATTTTCCGCGGATCCTCGATGGGAGGACTGAGTCACCGGGTTGGCCAACGATTCACGACACCGCCGCGCTGCCCAATGACGCCGACGCACGAATCCGGTTCAGTACCGGGTCGTTCGGTGGGTTCTCGACACAGCGTGTGCCATCGGGGTGATAGATCCAGGCGATGCAGCGGTTGCAACTCGTGCAGCCTGAGTGGCGGGTTTCACCGCTGCGGAAGCGATTCACCAGCGCGGTGTCGTGGATCAGTGCGCGTGCCATCACGACGCAGTCGAAACCGTCCGCCAGGGCGGCCTCGGCACTGTCGAGCGACTTGACGCCGCCAAGATAGGCGAGGGGCATGCGCACCGCTTCACGCACGCGCATCGAGTAGTCGCGCAGGTAGCGCTCGCGAAACTCGACGTGGCGCGGCGCCATGAGTGCACTGAGGCGCAATGCCAGGCGTGACAGCCACTGGCCTTGCAGTACCCTGCCGATTTCCTGCTGGTCGACCAGGCTGCCGAACATGAACCACGTCGATTCGACGTTGCGACCGCCGGAAAGAACGAGCAGATCGGCGCCTGCATTCTCGAGCATGCGTGCGGTCACGGCTGCATCGTCCGCAGTTGCGCCACCTGGCACACCGTCGGCCACGTTGATTTTCGCGATCACCGCGAGATCCTTGCCGACGGCCTTCTTCACTGCAGCCAGTACGCGGGTCGGGAAGCGAGCGCGGTTTTCCGCGTTGCCCCCGTATTCGTCACGCCGGCGGTTGTCGAGCGGGGAGATGAACTGGTTGAGCAGATAACCGTGACCCATGTGCAGCTCGACCGCGTCGAATCCGGCCTCGCGTGCGAGCTCCGCCGTGTGCACGAACTGCGCCTCCACCAGGTCCATTTCCCTGGCCTGCATGGCGCGCCGCCACCAGTTGCCGGCCAGCAGCCCTGCCTTGTTGAATCCGGTTACCGAACTCATCGTTGGATGACCGACGCGGATCCCGGTCACGAAGGAACCACCGTGCGTGATCTGCGCCGAGATCGCCGCGCCTTCGGCGTGTACTGCCGCCGTGAGCACGCGCAGATCGGGCAGGATTGCCTCGCGCATCCAGATCTGGTTTGGCAGCGTGCGACCTTCTTCGCTGACCGCGACGTAGGCGACCGTCGTCATCCCGACGCCGCCTGCTGCGAGCGCACGATGATGCTGGACCAGCGCATGGGTCGGTGCGCCGTCGATACACATCGCTTCGTTGGCGCCGGACTTGATGAAACGGTTGCGCAGTTGCAGTGGACCGATCGTCAGCGGATCAAAGGGTGATGGCTGGTTCATTGCTTGATGCCTCCGCGAGCGCGCGTCTATTTATAATCATCGTGTCGCAGATGGCCGCCAGGGGTCAACAGGAAGCAGGCATGGCAGAGATCGAATTCGAGAACCGCGACGGTGTGGGTCTGATCACGCTCGCGCGACCGGACAAGCTCAATGTGGTGAGCTGGCCGATGCTGAGAGAACTTGGCGAACTGTACCGGCGTTGCGACGCCGATGCCGCAGTGCGCGTGGTGGTGATCACGGGTAGAGGCAGCGCATTTTGCGCCGGAGCCGATCTGTCGCGTGGTGATGCGTTCGCTGCCGAGGCGGGAGGTGACTTCAGTTCGTGTCCGTTGTCGATGCAGGCGTGGGATATGCGCAAGCCCGTGATTGCGGCGTGTAACGGTCATGCCATCGGCGTCGGTCTGGGGATCGCGCTGCAGTGCGACCTGCGTATCGTCGCGCGCACCGCAAAGTACGGTCTGCTGCAGAATCGGCGTGGCGTCGTGGCCGATTTCGGCGTCGAATGGGTGCTACCGCGGCTGATCGGCCTGGAGCGTGCATTCGAGATGCTGGTGCGCGGCGTGCGCATCGACGGTGCGCAGGCTCACGACTGGGGGCTTGCCGCGTATCTTGCGGATGCCGATTCAGTGCTGGCGACGGCACTGGATATTGCGACCGACATGGTGTGCAACTGTTCGCCACTGGTCATGGCGATGCACAAGCGACTGCTGTGGCGCGGACTCGAGATGCCGCGCGATGCGTTCATTTCATTGGAGACACGTGCGCTGCACCACAGCATGGGTCAGCCGGATGCACTCGAGGGTGCCACGGCGTGGGTGGAAAAGCGCACGCCGCGCTGGGACGAGGACTGGATCGCACGCTGGCCGGATTTTCTCTAGGACAGCGCAGCGCGTGTGTGCACCTGCGTGCTAGAGCATCTGTTTGTGGAATTCCGCAAGACCGCCGGCCGGTTGGATGAACACGCCGCTGCAACTCGCGGTCAGTGCGTCATCCGCGTGCATCTCGGCGCGCACCAGCGTCTTGCGACCCTCGACCCGCTCCACCCATGCGCGCAGGCGCAATTCGGCGTTCAGCGGCGTGCGGCGGTGATAGCGGATTTCCAGCGTGCCGGTCATCCCGGGCTGACCGCCGATGGCCTGTGCTTCGCCCATGAACTGGTCGAACAGTGCAGCCACGAAGCCGCCATGCACGCTGGTTGGCGGCCCTTCGTAGGCCCAGCCCAGTGTCGCACGTCCGTGCGCCACGCCATCGACGATCCAGGTATGCAGTGGTGCCGCCAGCGGGTTGCTGACGCCGGCGACCGGGTTCGTTTCGTGGCCGATCTGGCCTATGCGTCCGTGGCTTCCCTCCACGGCAAATGCGAGACGTCCGTACAGACGAGGCTGTTCGGCGAATCCTGCGGCGATGTTTTCCAGTGCCGCAGCGATCGCATGCAGATCAGGGACCGCCGGCGTGCTGCTGACAAGGGTTTCCGTGAGTTCGCGGATTGCTGCGGCGACGCGCCGACGCGCTTCCCATTCGGCGCTGTAGGCCGGCGTGATGTCCTCGGAAACGAAGGGGTTGTGGGTCATGTCGATGTCGATCAATGTGCGCTCTCCTGGAATGGGTCGATGCTGGCAACGGCTGCACCCAGCAGTCCCGGCTGGCTGTGTGTGATCACATGAACCGGGATGGCACGCAGGTATGCGCTCATCGGTCCCCTGGTCTCGAAGCGGGTGCGGAAGCGGCTGCGCTGCAGGAACCCGGTGAAACGCGGCACGATGCCGCCGGCGATGTAGACGCCACCGCGAGCGCCACTGCACAGCGCCTGGTCGGCTGCGGCAGTGCCGAGGAACGCGCAGAAATGCTCGAGGGCCTCCTGACACACGAGGTCGCTGCCCTCGACGCCACGCACCTGGATTTGCGCAGCCGACATTGCTTCGACGTCAAGCGAGCGCAGTTTGCACAGCGCACGGTGGATACGTTCCATTCCAGGTCCTGACAGCAAGGCTTCGCGGCTTACGGGTTCACCGCTACCAAGCAGGCTGCCGATGATCGCGAGTTCTGTCTCGTCCGCAGGACCGATAGAGGCATGCCCGCCCTCCGTCGGCACGGCCTGGAAGCCAGCGGACGTCACGATCAACTGTGCAACGCCGAGTCCTGTCCCGGGGCCGAGCAGCGCGAGTGGTCGTCCGCTGCACGCCGTCCCGCCACCGATCCGAACCAGTGCCGACGGGTCGATCCGCGGCAGCGCCAGTGCGATCGCCTCGAAGTCGTTGATCACGCGCAGGCGCTCGATACCGAGTTCGGCTGCCAGAGAATCCCGCGAGAACTCCCAGCAGTGGTTCGTCAGCCGTATGGTGGCGCCGTCGACGGGGCCGGCGACAGCGAAGCACGCCTCCTGCGGATGCGCGCCGGTTTCCTGCAGATAGGCGCGAGCGGCCTCGCCGAGCGAGGCGTACGCCTGCGTCTGGAGGGTGCGCTGCGCATCGAGTTGCGCATCGGCGTGAACCAGTGCGAACCGCGTGTGGGTACCGCCGATGTCGGCGATCAGGCGTGTTGGGAGGGATGGCATCGGCTTGCCGTGTGCTGCGTGCGTTGGGGCGGGATTCTGGATGCATGTGTCTCCGATGGCAATGCATACTGTATGGCGTGTGGCGTGTGCATGGCGACGGAGAAACCCGATGAACGAGCTGCAATCTTCCCCGCGTCTGGATGGACGTACCGCGTTGATCACCGGGGCCTCGCGTGGTATCGGCCTGGCGATTGCGAAGGAGTACCTGCGCCACGGTGCCAATGTGTGCATCACGGCGCGCAGACAGAACGAACTCGATGCGGCCCGTGACGGACTCGATGCGATCAGTGCCACGGTGCCGCGGGCCGGGATCGCGATGGACTTCGCCGGTTCGGTCGGCGACGCTGCCCGGATCGAAGCCTGTGTCGACGCAGTGCTGGATCGTTTCGGCCGGCTCGACGTCCTGGTCAACAACGCGGCGACCAGTCCTGCATTCGGGCCACTGATGGATGTGGAACTCGCGGCGTGGCGCAAGACCTTTGCCGTCAACGTGGAGGGTCCGCTGTTGTTCGCCCAGCAGGCGTGGCGGCGCTGGATGCGTCTGAACGGTGGCGTGATCATCAACGTGACGACGATCGGTGTGCATCGTCACGCACCCTTCATCGGTACCTACGAGGCCAGCAAGGCAACGCTGCACTGGCTTACGCGCCAGCTTGCCGGCGAACTCGCTCCCGGGGTGCGCGTGCTGTCGCTGTCTCCGGGTGTGGTCAGGACGCACATGTCACGGGTGTTGTGGGAAAGCGGTGAGGAAGCACTGGCGCGCTCGATCCCGTTGGGGCGGATCGGCCAACCGGTCGATATCGTCGGAGCCGCGCTGTTCCTCGCATCCGATCTGGCGTCGTGGGCGACTGGCATCGATCTCGTGATCGACGGCGGATCGCTGGTGTCCGGGGCGCACGTGGAGGCGTCGGCCGGCAACCCACTGGTCGACAACATGCGACGCGGGACGGTGCCGTCGGCCTGAAGAGCGTGTCGCAACAGCCGCTGATCGTCGACGCACGCTCTGCGGCGTTTTGCGAAAGTCTCTGCAGTCAGTCTGCGGGAGTACACAGGACCACGGTGATCGTACGGCCCGCGCGCGGGTGTCGACGCGCAAGCGCCGGGAACGCCGACGTCACACTGCGCCACAACCGCCTCTTCTCGCTACCTTCGACGCGGCGCGCGCACATGCGTCGCGTGATTCCGGCGATGCTGACGCCGACCAGTGGATCGGTGTCCACATCGCTGCACCAGGCAGGCGCAAGACGAGGTGCGAATGAGGAATGCGGTGCGATCAGGATCACGTTGCGTCCGGCAACGAGGTGCATCGGTGCGACGGTATGGCGGATTGCGCGCTCGCGGTCGCGCAGCGTCACCAGGCATGCCGGAATGCCGTGGCGGTGCCTGCCCATCAGGCGTCCATCGCTGACGCGATAGAGGGCAACCCGAAGCCGCATCGATACCGCCGCTGCCGCCCGCACCATGCGCACCGGGCGCGTCGTCTGCGCTCGTGCCATGATTCGTTTCCTTGTCATGTACTTCCGTTGCCTTGCGTTCGGAATCGCTCGCCACGCGTGCATCATACTTTACGGCTTGCAGCCGAATGAGCAGAATTCACGCGGATGCCAGAGGCCGCTCAGGCCTGGCCGGTCGATCGGAGGCGCGATGAAACACACACCGCTGCATGCACTGCACCTTGCGCTGGGTGCGCGCATGGTCCCATTCGCCGGCTACGAAATGCCGGTGCAGTACCCGCAAGGCATCGTACGCGAGCATCTGCATACGCGTTCTGCGGCGAGCCTGTTCGATGTTTCGCATATGGGACAGGTGCTGGTGCGAGGACCCGGCGTGGCCGAGGCGCTCGAGCGGCTGCTGCCGGCGGATTTGCTCGGGCTGCCGGTCGGGAGGCAGTCGTATTCGTTGTTCACCAACGAGCAGGCTGGCGTGCTGGATGACCTGATCGTCACGCGCTGGGACGCCGAAACCCTGTTTCTGGTCGTGAATGCCGCGTGCAAGGAAGCGGATCTTGCGTATCTGCGTGCAGGCCTGCCCGGCGGGCTGGAAGTGCGTGAACTGTGCGGGCAGGGATTGCTGGCACTGCAGGGGCCACAGGCAGCGACGGTGCTGTGCGGGCTGGTCCCGGCGTTGGCGCAACTGGTTTTCATGAGTGGCATGCACTGCGTGATCGAAGGCGCACCGTGCTTCGTCACGCGCTCGGGCTATACGGGCGAGGACGGCTTCGAGATCTCGCTGCCGGAAGAGCACACCGAGCGCATCGCACGCCTGCTGCTCGGGCACGACACGGTTGCGCCGGCCGGGCTGGGGGCGCGTGACTCGTTGCGCCTCGAGGCAGGGTTGTGTCTGTATGGACACGAACTCGGGCCGCGGATCACCGTGATCGAGGCCGGTCTCGGGTGGGCGATTCCGCTCGTGCGACGAGCCGGTGGTGCGCGCGCCGGGGGTTATCCCGGAGCGCAACGCGTCGACGCGGAGTTGCACGCCGGGACGGCACGCCGACGCGTGGGTCTGCGCGGAAACGAGCGCGTGCCGGTGCGCGAGGGGGCCGTGCTGACCGACGCGGACGGAGATTGCGTGGGAGAAGTCAGCAGCGGCGGTTTCGGCCCCAGCGTGGGCGGCCCCGTGATGATGGGTTTCGTCGACAGCCGCCTGGCTGTCGCCGGCGCCACGCTGTCTGCCGTGGTGCGCGAGCGTCCGCGAGCGGTCACGGTGGCGAAGCTGCCGTTCGTTCCACTGCGCTATCACCGTGGCTGAGCAGCGCCGCGATCACGTGCTCGACCACCTGCTCCGGGGTCAGGCCGTCGCAGGTGACTCGTATGTCGGCATGACGCCGGTATAGCTGCGAGCGCTCCGTGAGCAATTCCGCCATGTCCTGCCCCGGGGTGCGCACCAGTCCGCGCGTTGCCCAGTCCGTCACCCGCTGCTCGAGTTCCGGCAGTCCGACGTCCAGGTGAACGATCGTGCTTGCCGTGGCGAGGTGGCGCATCGCGGCATCGGCGTATACCGCGCTGCCGCCAGTCGCGACCACGCGGGCGTGCGCGTCGACCCGCCCGAGCACATCCTGCTCGATCGTGCGCAGGCTTGCCGCACCCTCGCCGTCGATGATCTGTTGCAGTCGCCGTCCGGTGCAGGCCTCGATCACCCTGTCGGTGTCGACGAATTCCAGCCCCAGCCTTGCCGCGAGCAAGCGTCCGACGGTGCTCTTGCCGCAGCCCGGCATGCCGATCAGAGTTATCCCGCGCTGCTGTTCGCTCATGTCACGGTGCGCTACAGTGACTTCGTGATGTGGCATTCTGGGCACGCGATCCGAACGCACGCAAGCTGGTGGAGGGAGGGCAGACATGACGAACCGACTCGAAGACACGGCTGCCTGGAATGCCCTGTTGCGGCGCCGCGAGCAGATGCGCGGATTCTCGTTGCGCGAGGCATTCACGCATGACCCGCAGCGCACCGGGCGCATGCGGCTGCAGGCAGCGGGGTTGACGCTCGACTACTCGAAGAGTCTCGTCGATGCGGACACGCTGGATCTGCTGCTGGCGCTGGCCGACGAACGTGGAGTTTGCGCCAGCGTACGTCGCCAGTTCGGCGGCGAGCAGATGAACATGACCGAACGTCGCGCGGTGCTGCATACGGCGCTGCGTGGCAGCGATGCCGGCACCACGCTGCCCGAGGCGCAAGCGGTGCGAACGGTGCGTGAACGCATGGCAGCGATCGTGACCCGCCTGCGCGATCGCGAGTGGACGGGCTGGAGCGGCATGGTGGTGCGCGACGTGGTCAATATCGGGATCGGAGGTTCGCACCTCGGACCGATGTTCGTGACTGCCGCACTCGGACATCTGTGTGGTACGGATGTGCGCTGTCATTTCGTATCGAATGTCGACCCGTGTGACCTTGAGGGCGTGCTGCGAGCGCTCGATCCGGCGACCACGCTGTTCATCGTGGCGTCCAAATCGTTTTCGACGCTGGAGACGCTGCAGAACGCGCTTGCGGCACAGCGCTGGCTGGCTGACGCCGGTTGCCCGGGTGATGCCTTCGGCAGGCATTTTCTTGCCGTGTCGTCGAATGTGGCGGCAGCGACTGCGTTCGGCATCGCCGAGGACAACGTGTTGCCGATGTGGGACTGGGTCGGAGGGCGTTACTCGCTGTGGTCCGCGATCGGACTGCCGATTGCGATCGCGGTTGGTGCCGATGCCTTCGACGAACTGCTGCAGGGTGCGCGCGCGATGGATGCCCATTTCCTCGAAGCGCCGGCGCACGCAAACATGCCCCTGGTACTCGCGCTGCTCGATATCTGGCAGCGCAACATGCTCGGTTGCGGTTCGCTGGCCGTGATCCCGTACGACCAGGGGTTGGCGCGACTGCCGGAATACCTGCAGCAGCTCGTGATGGAAAGCAATGGCAAGTCGGTCGCGGTCGACGGGGAGGCGCTGGGACAGGGAAGTGCCGGTGTGGTCTGGGGCGCTGCCGGAACCAACGGGCAGCATTCGTTTCACCAGATGCTGCACCAGGGTACCGATATCGTGCCCGTGGACTTCGTGCTGCCGTTACGCAGTTACAGTCGGAACACCGCGCAGCATGCGTACCTGGTCGCGAACTGCATTGCGCAGAGCCAGGCACTGATGCTGGGACGCACGCTTGCGGAGGCACGCGCCGAACTCGCCGCGCGTGGCGTATCGTCGCAGGAGGCCGTGCGGTTGGCTCCGCATCTGGTGATGCCCGGGAACCGGCCGAGCAACACGATCGTGCTGGAGCGCGTGACGCCGCGCGCGCTGGGCGCGCTGATCGCACTGTATGAGCACCGTACGGCTGCAGCCGGCTATCTGTGGGGGTTGAATTCCTTCGATCAGTTCGGAGTGGAGCTGGGCAAGCGGCTCGGCGAGGCGGTCCACGCGGCGCTGCTCGAGCGTGGCGCAGAAGTGCAGGGCGTGGATTCCTCGACTGCGGCACTGATCGTGATGTATCGCGAGATGCAGTTGCAGGCAGGGCACTAGACCCAGACCATCAGTCCCACTTCGAAGCGGTGGCTGAGCAGCGGGTGGTACGGATACGCGCGTATGCGCATCTCCTGCAGCCCGGCGTTCTGCGCATGAAAGTCGGCCGTGAAGACGCGCTCTTCTCCCTCACCGGGAATGGCCTCGAGGTGAATGCGCTGCTGAGTGGCTTCGGCGCTCTGCGGTGAGGGGTCGATCAGGCATTCGACGACGATATCCGACGGCTGCAAGCCGTTCATGAAGACTTGCACGCGCAGCGGTACCGTGTTGTCGTGATGCACTGCCGTCGGCGGGTTCTCCGCGAGCCTGACGCGTACACCGAACCAGCACGAACGCACGCGCCGCTTCCATGCCGCGAGCTCCCGTGCACCGGCTGCCTGGTGCGCTGACAGCCGGCCATGCTGTTCGCGGGCCGGGCAATACAGGCGCGTGATGTAGTCCATCACCATGCGCCGCGAGTTGAAGCGCGGGATGATCGATTTCATCGAGGCTTTTGCCACCTTCACCCAGCCACGCGAGAAACCGTGGCCGTCGCGGGCGAAATACAGCGGCAGCACCTCGTGCTCGAGCAGGTCGAGCAGGTCCTTGCCTTCGTCACGGTTGCGCTGTTCGAGGTCGAGCCGCGGGTCGCGTGGCGCGATACCCCAGCCGTTCTCCCCGTTGAAACCCTCGCCCCACCAGCCATCCATCACGCTGAGGTTGATCACGCCGTTGATGGCGGCCTTCTGCCCGGAGGTGCCGCTGGCCTCCAGCGGGTATTCGGGAGTGTTCAGCCACAGGTCGACACCGGTGACCAGCTGGCGCGCGAGGCGGATGTCGTAGCCTTCGAGCAGGATGATGCGACCCTGGAATTCCGGGCGATGTGCGAACTCGTGGATCACCTTGATCAGGTTCTGCCCCGGAGTGTCGCTCGGGTGCGCCTTGCCGCCGAAGACGATCACGGTGGGACGTTCGGGGTCGTTCAGGATGCGCGCGAGGCGCGCGGGGTCCGAGAACAGCAGCGTGGCGCGCTTGTAGGTCGCGAAGCGACGAGCAAAGCCGATCACCAGCGTGTCGGCCTCGGGACGCGCGATCAGGCGCGTGACGCGTGCGATCGTCGCTTCGCTCTCGCCGTTGCGCTGGTAGCGCTGCTTGACGCGATGGGTGAGGTCTTGCAGCAACCATTCCTTGAGCTGCTTGCGCACGCTCCAGAACTGGTAGTCCGGGATCTCGTCGATGCGGTTCCAGTACTGCGGGTTCAGCAGGTCGGAGTGCCATTCATCGAAGCGCATCTCGAACAGGTTGAACCATTCGTTCGCCAGGAAGGTCGGCACGTGTACGCCGTTGGTGACGTACGTCATCGGGTTTTCCTCGGGTGGAATCTGCGGCCAGACGGCCTGCTCCATCACGGAGGCGACCCAGCCGTGGATGCGTGACACCCCGTTGTGGAAGCGCGATCCCTGCAGCGCCAGCGTGGTCATGTTGAAGCTGCCGTTCGGCCCCGGCAGACTGCCGAGGGCCATCAGTTCCGGCATGCCGACGCCCAGGCTGTCCGCAAATCGGCTGAAGTAGGTTTCGAACAGGCCAGCGTCGAAGATGTCGTGACCGGCCGGAACCGGCGTGTGCGTGGTGAATACGGTACCTGCAGCGACGATCTCGAGCGCCTCGGCCAGCGTGAGCCCTTCCTGCACGTATTCGCGACAGCGCTCGAGGACCAGAAATGCGGAATGCCCCTCGTTGATGTGCCACGCGGTCGGATGCATGCCCATGCGGCGCAGCACGCGTGTGCCGCCGATGCCGAGCACGATTTCCTGTTCGATGCGCATTTCGCGTGCACCGCCGTAGAGCTGGCGGGTGATGCGCCGGTCTGCCTCGCTGTTTTCGGGCAGATCGGTATCGAGCAGGAACAGGCGGATGTGCCCCACACGCGCTTCCCATACATGCACCGCGACCTGCCGGCCCGGAAATTCGAGATCGACCCGCAGGCGTTCTCCGTCGACCAGCACCGGGCGTATCGGCAGGTCGTCGAAATCGGAAGGAATGATCTGGGAGATCTGGTTGCCGTGGCCGTCGATGGTCTGCGTGAAGTAGCCGTTGTGGTACAGCAGTCCGACGCCGACGAACGGAATGCCGAGATCGCTGGCAGCCTTGCAGTGATCGCCGGCGAGGATGCCGAGACCACCCGAGTAGATCGGAAAGCTTTCGTGCAGGCCGAATTCGGCGCAGAAGTACGCCACCAGATCGGCGTCGGGGTCGAGGAACTGCCCGCACTCCGAGCGCATCCTGCGCTCCATGTACGCATCGTAGCTGCTGAGCACGCGGCGGTATTCCTCGAGGTAGCCGCGATCCTCGACCGCCTCGTCGAGGATCTGCTGCGATACCCGACGCAGGAACACGCGTGGATTCGCTCCGCAGGCGTTCCACAGCGTGCGGTCCAGGCGTGCAAACAGCGCGCGTATGCGACGGTCCCATGAGTAGACGAGGTTGTTGGCGAGTTCGTCGAGGCGTGCCAGTCCTGCGGGGAGGCGTGGGCGGACTTCGAGGGAAAAGCGGCTGCCGGGCATGACTCGAACGCGCTCCATGACGGGGAGCCCGAGTATAGCGGAAACTCAGCTGGCGGCTGCTGCGCTGGTGAGGGCCTGCGCGTAGAGCTGTTCGTACGCGCGGGCGCTGCGCTGCCAGGACAGATCGCTGCGCATGCCGGTGGCCTGCAGTTGGCGCCAGGCCTGGGGCTGCGCATACAGTGCAAGAGCGCGGCGAGCGGCGGTGACGAGCGCGGCCGGAGTGTCGGCGTCGAAGCAGAAACCGTTTGCGCTGCCATCGGCGACAGCGCCCGGAGTGGCGTCGACGATGGTGTCGGCGAGTCCGCCCACTGCGTGCACCACCGGCACCGTGCCGTAGCGCAGGCTGTACATCTGGTTCAGACCACAGGGCTCGAAGCGCGACGGCATCAGGAATACGTCCGCTCCGGCCTCGATGCGATGCGCCAGCGCTTCGTCGTAGCCGGCGCGAAACGCGACCCGCCCGGGATGCGCGCGGGCCAGCGCAGTGAGATCGCGTTCGCTGGTCGGATCGCCACTACCGAGGATCGCCGCCTGGCACGGATGATCGAGCAGCTCGGGCAATGCGGCGAGCAGCAGGTCTATGCCCTTCTGTTCTGCCAGACGTCCGATGAATGCCAGCAGCGGTGTTGCCGCGTCCACAACCAGGCCAAGCTCCCTCTGCAGGGCCAGTTTGTTGTCGGTCTTGCGCGCGAGTGTCGCGATTCCGTAGCGACTCACCAGCGCCGGGTTGCGCGCCGGGTTCCATGCACGGGTGTCGATACCGTTCAGGATGCCACTCAGTACGTCACTGCGATGACGCAGCAGCCCATCGAGACCATGCCCGAACGCCGGTTGCAGGATTTCCTGCGCATAGCGCGGGCTGACCGTATTCACGCGATCCGCGAACACGATGCCGGCCTTGATGAAACTCAGCAGGCCGTGGAATTCCAGCCCGTCGGGGTGCCAATGTCGGGTGGGAAGTCCGAGCCGTTGCAGCGTGGCTGCAGGAAACAGTCCCTGATAAGCGAGGTTGTGGATGGTGAATACGAGTGCCGGGCGCGGACGAGCCGAGCGCAGCAGCAGCGGTACCAGTGCCGTCTGCCAGTCGTTGCAGTGCACCACATCGGGTTGCCAGCCGAGGCCGAGCCGGTCCTGCGCGAGCAGTGCCGCGCTGCGACACAGCAGTGCGAACCGTTCCGCGTTGTCCGGATAGTCCTCGCCATCGGCGCTGTGGTACGGGTTGCCGGGGCGATCGAACAGGGCGGGACAATCGAGCAGCCAGAGCCGGTTGCGGGCGTGCGGTTGGCGAGTCTGCAGCAGGCGCACGTGATGTCCGTCGATCGTGTGCGTTGCCACCATCCGTATGCCGAACGGAATCGCTGCAGCCAGTGCGTCGCGGTAGGCCGGCATCAGCAGCGTGACTTCGTGCCCCAGTGACTGCAGCGCACGTGGCAGGCTGGCGCTGACGTCGGCCAGTCCCCCGGTCTTCATCAGTGGGTGGATCTCGGAGGAGACGAACAGTATGCGCATCGTCTCAGTTCCGTTGTGGTGCCAGCACGATGCCCGCCAGCGGTGGCAGCGTGAGCGTGAGTGAGCACGGGCGTCCCATCAGCGGTTCGTTCACGACGACAAGTCCGTCGGCATTGCCGAGATCGCTGCCGGCGTAATAGCGGGAATCGCTGTTCAGCAGTTCACGGTAAGGCCCGCCGGTGGGGACGCCGATGCGGTAGCCGTGGCGTGGCACCGGCGTGAAATTCAGCACGACGATGCAGAACTCGTCGCCGTCGCGGCGCAGGTAGCTGATCACCGATTGGGTGGCGTCGTGACAATCGATCCACTCGAACCCGCGCTGCTCGAAACACGCCCCGTGCAGTGAGCGCCGGTCACGGTAGAGTCGATTCAGGTCCTGCAGCAGCGTGACCATGCCACGCTCGTGTTCTCCTCCCAACAGGTGCCAGTCGAGTGCTCGATCGTGATTCCACTCGGCACGCTGGGCAAACTCGCTGCCCATGAACAGCAGTTTCGCGCCGGGATAGGTGTACTGGTAGACGTACAGCAGGCGCAGGTTCGCGAACTGCTGCCATGCATCGCCCGGCATGCGTCCGATCAGCGAGCGCTTGCCGTGTACGACCTCGTCGTGGGAGAAGGGCAGCAGGAAGTTCTCGCTGAACGCATACAGCAGCCCGAACGTGAGGTCCTGGTGGTGATAGTGACGGTGTACCGGGTCGTGCGCGAGATAGTCCAGCGTGTCGTGCATCCAGCCCATGTTCCACTTCATCGAGAAGCCGAGCCCGCCGAGCCATACCGGGCGCGTCACCTGCGGCCACGCAGTCGATTCTTCGGCGATGGTCAGGGTGCCTGGATGCTCGCCGTGCGTCATTTCGTTGAGTTCGCGCAGGAAGCGCATGGCATCGAGGTTCTCGCGTCCTCCGTGCTCGTTCGGTGTCCAGTCGGCGGGCTGGCGCGAGTAGTCGAGATAGAGCATCGAGGCGACGGCGTCGACGCGCAGGCCGTCGATGTGGAACTCTTCCAGCCAGCAGTTGGCACTGGCGAGCAGGAAGTTGCGCACCTCGTTGCGCCCGAAGTTGAAGATCAGGGTGCCCCAGTCGCGATGCTCACCACGTCGGGGGTCGGCGTGCTCGTAGAGTGACGAACCATCGAAGCGCGCCAGGGCGTGCAGGTCGCGCGGAAAATGTGCCGGCACCCAGTCGAGCAGTACACCGATCCCGTGCCGGTGGCAGTGGTCGACGAAGTAGCGGAAGTCGTCCGGGGTGCCGAAGCGGCTGGTGGGCGCGAAATAGCCGGTTGCCTGATAGCCCCACGAGCCGTCGAGGGGGTGTTCGGTGACCGGCAGCAGTTCCACGTGCGTGAAGCCGAGTGCGCGTACGTGTTCGACCAGCCGGTGTGCCAGTTCACGGTAGTCGAGAAATTCGCCGTCCGGGCTGCGCTGCCAGGACCCGAGATGAACTTCGTAGACGCTGAGCGGTGCGTGCTGCCAGTCCCGCTCGCGACGAGCCTGCAGCCATTCGGCATCACCCCATGCGTAGGTGCTGTCCGCGCAGACGATCGACGCGGTGTAGGGGCGGCGTTCGTAACGGCACGCGTACGGATCGCTCTTGAGATGCAGGGTACCGTCGTCACGCGCACGCAGCTCGAACTTGTAGAGTGCTCCGGCGCTGACCCCGGGAATGAACAGCTCCCACACGCCGCTGCCCCCGCGCACCCGCAGCGGGTGACAACGACCGTCCCAGTGATTGAAGTCGCCGACCACGCTCACGCGTTCGGCATTCGGTGCCCAGGTCGCAAAGCGTGTACCGACAACGCCGTCGACGGTGCACGGGTGTGCGCCAAGCACACGGTAGGCGTGGCGATGGCGCCCTTCAGCGAACAGGTGCAGGTCGAGATCGCCGATCTGTGCCTGGAAGCCGTAAGGGTCGATATCGCAGTGCATATCGCCACCCGCGTCACGCCAATGGATTGGCGGGTGCCGTGCGAGTGAGTCGAGCTGTGTGCCCTCGAGCAGGAACAGGCCGCTGCTGCCGATACGCCGGGCCGGCAGGCGATCGTCACCTGCCCACAGTGCAACCGCCCACGGTCGCCACAGCCACAGCGTTGCGCCGTGGCGCCCGAGCAGCTCGCAGGGGTCGTGGTGGCGTGCCTGCAGCAGCCGCTGCACGTCCTCGCGCTCCAGCAGCGAAGCGTCGGCTCCGGCGGCGTGATCCATGGCAAGGTCGCGATGCATCGTCACGGGGTGAATCGGTGTTGACCTTTGATGAACTACCATCATGATTAGAAAGCATTATGGTGGCAGTTACAAACCGGCACCCGAAGTGCATGTGCCGGACCTCACCAGGGAGGTGATGCAATGAAAACGGCTCGTTCCGGGCGTTTCGTCAGCCGGCTGACGCGCGATACGCTGGCCCTCATCCTTGCCGGGGGGCGCGGGTCCCGCCTGATGCAGCTTACCGATTGGCGCGCCAAGCCGGCGGTGCCGTTCGGCGGCAAGTTCCGCATCATCGATTTTCCGCTCTCCAACTGCGTGAATTCCGGAATCCGCCGCATCGGGGTGCTGACCCAGTACAAGGCGCATTCGCTGATCCGGCACATCCAGCACGGATGGGGTTTCCTGCGCGCCGAGCTCGGCGAGTTCGTCGAACTGCTGCCGGCACAGCAGCGCATCGAGACTTCCTGGTACGAAGGCACCGCGAACGCGGTGCTGCAGAACATCGATATCATTCGCCGGCACGACCCCGAGTTCCTGCTGATTCTCGCCGGTGACCATGTCTACAAGATGGACTACGGCAGCATGCTCGCGGCTCATGTCGAGACCGGCGCCGATGTGACGGTGGGGTGCATCGACGTGCCGCTCGAGGACGCCAGCGCCTTCGGCGTGATGTCCGTGGACGAGGAGTGGCGCATCACCGAGTTCACCGAGAAGCCCGAGCACCCGCAGCCGATGCCGAACGACCCGGCTCGCGCGCTTGCCTCGATGGGGATCTACGTGTTCAACACGCGGCTGCTGTTCGACGAGCTCGCACGCGATGCCGCACGCGCGGAGACGACGCACGATTTCGGGCGCGACATCATCCCGACCTCGATTCGCAAATATGCGGTGTATGCCTATCCGTTTCGTGATCCGCGCACCGGCTCGTACGGCTATTGGCGCGACGTCGGGACGATCGATTCGTTCTGGCAGGCGAACATGGAGCTGGTCGGTGTGACCCCGGAGCTGAACCTCTATGACCAGGAATGGCCGATCTGGACCTATCAGCAGCAGGTGCCGCCCGCAAAGTTCGTGTTCGACGACGAAGGGCGTCGCGGTATGGCGGTGGACTCGATGGTGGCCGGCGGCTGCATCGTCTCGGGTTCGGAGGTCACGCGTTCGCTGTTGTTCTCGAACGTCTACGTGCATTCGTACACGACGATCGAGGATTCTGTGATCTTTCCCGAAGTGGATGTCGGCAGGGGCTGTCGCGTGCGGCGTGCCGTGATCGACAGGGGCTGCAGGATTCCGTCCGGCACCACGATTGGCTTCGATGCGGCGGCAGATGCGCGACGCTTCCATGTGTCGCCGAAAGGTATCGTGCTGGTGACTCCCGAGATGCTCGGACAGGAAGTGCATCGTGGCTGAGATCGTGCCGATGCCGGTGATCCTGTGTTGGCACATGCATCAGCCCGAATACCGAGACCTGGGCGACGGTCAGTACCAGTTTCCGTGGACCTATCTGCACGCAATCAAGGACTACGTGGACATGGCGGCGCACCTGGAGCAGGTGCCCGGGGCGCGCGCGGTGGTGAACTTTGCGCCGGTGCTGCTGGAACAGATAGCCGATTATGCGCAGCAACTCGCCGGACACCTGCGCGGCGGCCCGGCGGTTCGTGACCCACTGCTCGCGGCACTGGCCGAGCCCGCATTGCCGGTAGCCAGCCAGCAGCGCTGCCATCTGGTCAGGCAGTGCCTGCGTGCGAACCGCAAGCGCATCATCGAGCGTTTTCCGGCTTTCAACCGTCTCGCCATGATTGCCGACTGGGTGCTCGGGAATCCGGATGCGATGCACTATCTCAGTGGCGAGTTCCTTGCCGATCTGCTGGTCTGGTATCACCTCGGATGGATCGCGGAGACCGTAAGGCGCAGCGATGCGCGCGTACAGCGCCTGCAGGACAAGGGTTCGGGCTTCGACATCCACGATCGGCACGAGTTGCTGCAGATCATTCTCGAGATGCTGGAGTCGGTGCTGCCGCGCTACCGGGCGCTGGCTGCATCGGGACGGGTGGAGCTCGCGATGAGTCCTTATGCGCACCCGATCCTGCCGTTGCTGCTCGATTTGCGCGCCGGGCAGCAGACCGAGCCCGATGCGCCACAACCGCACGTCGATGGCTATCCGGACGGTGCCGCGCGTGCACGCTGGCAGTTGCGGCACGGGCGCGACGTATTTCGCCACCATCTCGGGGTCGAACCGCGCGGTTGCTGGCCGTCCGAAGGAGCCCTGAGCGAACCCGCGCTGGAGTTGATCGCGAGCGAGGGCTTCGAATGGACGGCAAGCGGTGGCAGCGTGCTCCTCAACAGTCGTGGAGCCGACGAATCGCAACACGGCGCTCCGCGGCCGTGTCGGCATCATGTCTACCGGGTTCGTGAAATTCCCGTCGACTGTTTCTTTCGTGACGACGGCCTGTCGGATCTGATCGGTTTCACCTACTCCGGGTGGCATGCCGACGATGCCGTGGCAAACCTGGTGCACCATCTGGAAAACATCGCGGTTCACTGTTCCAGTCCGGGTGACTGCGCGATCGTGATCGTGCTCGATGGCGAGAATGCCTGGGAGCACTATCCGGAAAACGGCATCCATTTTCTGGATGCGCTCTACCGGCGCCTTGCAGGGCACGAGTTCCTGCACCTCGATACGTTCAGCGGCTTTCGTGCACGTTGCAGGGAACGTGCGCGGCTCCCCGGACTGAAGGCGGGCAGCTGGGTGTATGGAACACTGTCGACCTGGATCGGCAGCCCCGACAAGAATCGCGGCTGGGAAATGCTGGTCGACGCGAAGCACGCCTACGATCACGCCGTGGCAGTGGGCGAGCTGGCGTCCGATGTGCTCGAGCGCGCAAGCCGGCAGCTCGCCGTCTGTGAAGGATCCGACTGGTTCTGGTGGTTCGGTGATTACAACCCGGGACAGTCGGTCAGTGACTTCGAACGGCTTTTTCGCCTGCATCTCGGCAATCTCTACCGGCTGCTCGGCGCCGAACCGCCACCATACCTCGCGGATGTGTTCACGCGTGGCAGCGGTGATCCGGCCCTCGGCGGCGTGATGCGCAGCTCCGGACCACAGGACGGGGTGGCGTGAGTCCGCCGTTGCTGGAGCGGCGTGCCGCCGGCGTGTTGTTGCATCTCACGTCGTTGCCGTCGGCGTACGGTAGCGGTGACATGGGGCATGACGCATACCGGTTCATCGAGTTCCTTGCAGCTTCAGGCGCCGGCATCTGGCAGGTCCTGCCACTGGGCCCGACGCACGTGGACGGCTCACCGTACAACGCCACCTCCGTGCATGCAGGCAATCCGCGCCTGATCAGTCTCGACTGGCTGGCGGATCGTCATCTGCTCGATGCGAGCGAATTGGCGCAGGTACGTGAACGCGCGTGCGTGCGTCAATGGGCACTCGGGCTCGCGGCGGATCGCTTCGCGGCGGCGTGTGGCCACGATGGTGCGCTTCGGGAGCGTTTTGCGGGTTGGTGCGAGGCCCAGGACTGGCTGCAGGACTACGTGCTGTTCACCGCGATCCGCGAGAGCCGGCGCTCGACCGTGTGGACCGACTGGGAGCCCGGGTTGCGTGAGCGCAACCCGGATGCGCTTGCTGCCGCTGCCACCACGCTCGCCGAGCGCCTGGCCGCACTGCGTTTCGAGCAGTACGTATTCGCCGAGCAGTGGCGGGAGTTGCGTGGTTACGCTGCGCGCCACGGCATCGCAATCCTGGGTGACATGCCGATCTTCGTGGCACACGACAGTGCCGATGTGTGGAGTGCACGTGAACTGTTCCGTCTCGACGCGAACGGTCTGCCGCTGACGGTCACCGGGGTGCCGCCGGATTATTTCAGTGCGCAAGGCCAGCGTTGGGGCAATCCGCACTACGCGTGGGAGGCGATGGCTGCGGACGGCTACGGCTGGTGGCGGCGCCGCATGGCGTCCGAGCGGCGGCGCTGCGACCTGGTGCGGATCGACCATTTTCGCGGCTTCCACGCCTGCTGGCACATTGCGCGCGACGCCGAATCGGCGGCAGTCGGTCACTGGGAGAGCACCCCTGGCGAAGCGGTGCTCGCCGCGTTGCTGGAGGTCAGTGGCGAAGGCACGCTGGTTGCGGAAAATCTCGGCATCATCACACCGGAGGTCGAGGTGCTTCGCCACCGGTTCGCACTGCCCGGAATGCTGGTGTTGCAGTTCGCATTCGACGGTGATGGTGCAAATCCCTATCTGTCGCACAACCACGAAACGTCGAACGTGGTGTATACGGGGACGCACGACAACGACACCACGCTCGGCTGGTTCCAGAGCCTCGACGAGGACCGGCGTGCGCGTGTCCTGGAATACCTGGGCATGCCGTGCGAGGCGATGCCGTGGCCGCTGGTGCGTGCGGCGCTGGCATCGGTGGCCCGGCTGGCGGTGATGCCGATGCAGGATCTGCTCGCACTCGATTCGCTCCATCGCATGAACCGGCCGGGAACGATCGGCGACAACTGGAGCTGGCAATGCGCGCCCGGGCGGTTCACGTCCGAACTCGCAGTGCGCCTGCGTGCCCTGTTCGGCACTTACGGTCGACTCGCGAAGTCCGTCGATACCTGATCCGGAGTCCGATCTGCAGCGTTGCATTCCGGAGCCTGTCAAGATCACAATGACGGTGATTTTTATGGCGGAGCGGGAGTGATGGAGAACCGTCACCATGCGCGCGTACCGGTCGGGATCGATACGCTGATCTACAGGCGTGGACTGCCAATCGCTACCGGCAGGATACGTGATGCCAGCAGTCACGGCTTGTTCATCGAAACCGAATGCTGCGAACTGGTGCGACACCAGCGTGTGCAGTGCGAGTTGCGGACTTCGGAAGATCGTCCTGGCGCCACGCAGTGTGTGTGGGGTGCGGTGGTACGCACAGCCGATGGCGGCGCCGCACTCGCGCTCGATGCGAGCGAGACACAGATCGCCGCAGCCATGATCGCTTTCGTCGTGCAGTCTTGCGGAGTGGACGTGAACGGCTGAGGAACTGGCACGCGGCTGCCGTTTCCAACCCCCTCAATCACTACAGAGGAGCATCGTCATCATGGCAAGTGACAAAACGAAACAGGCTCGCACGCAGGTTGCGGCAAAGGCGAAGGGCAGCAAGGTGACGAAGACGACGGAGACGATGGCCGAGTCGGAGAAGCCGGGCGGGCGGGGCTTGAGTCCGTTCGAGGAAATGGACGTGCTGTTCGACAGGCTCTCGCGTGGACTGATGTCACGGATGGGGCTGCCGGCGCTCGGGCAAACGGGTTGGCCGTTCCAGGCCCACGCGCCGAAGGTCGATGTCATCGATCGCGACAATGAGGTTCTGGTGCGTGCAGAGCTTCCGGGTATGGCCAAGGACGATCTGGAGATTTCGCTGACGGACCAGACGGTGACCATCCGTGGCGAGACCCACAAGGAAAGCGGGGAAGAGCACGGCGACTATTTTCGTCGCGAGATCACCAGTGGCAGCTTCCAGCGCACGCTGGCGCTGCCGGCTGAAGTCATGGGAGACGTTGCCAAGGCGACGTTCCACGACGGCGTGCTCGAGCTGACACTGCCCAAGGTGGCCAAGACGAACAGGCGCAAGGTCAAGATCGACTGACCTCAACGTATCCCACATGCTGCGACCGTCGGCGGGGCAACCGCAGGCGGTCGTCCTTTGTCCGGAATCGGAGAATTCGACATGCCACAGACGGCGCGCAGATACCGCATCGGCCTGATGGGGTTGGGACAGATCGGGCGGCAGATCTTTCGCCTGGCGGCCGCAACGGGCGACCTCGAGATCGTGGCGGTCGCCGACATCGGCAAGCCGGATGTACTGCATTACCTGCTCGAAACCGGTGCCGAAGACGGTTTCAGCTGCCGACGCGAAGGCAACTACCTGCACGGTGAGACGTTCTCCACGCGCATGCTGCAGCTCGTGGCACCGGGCGACGTGCCGTGGGACGCGTTCGGTGTCGACTGCGTGGTCGATGCGACCGGCCGCTACCGCCGGCGCGTACACGCCGAGGCGCAACTCGCTGCAGGCGGGCAGCGACTCGTCTACGCAACGCTCGCCGAGCAACCCGACCGTGTGCTGATTCCGGGGATCAACGATGCGGATGCCGACACCGCAGACCGGGTGGTCTCGGCGGGTTCGCCGACGACCAATGCACTGGCGCTGCTGCTCGATGCGATCGACCGGGCGGTGGGGGTCGAGTACGCGGCGATGACCAGCATCCACGCGTATACCAGTGACCAGCCATTGCAGGACTATGCGCAGGGTGACCAGCGTCGCAGCCGTTCCGCAGCGCAGAACATCATTCCGAACTACAACGCGTCGGCGGCCTGCATCGAGCAGTTGCTGCCACGTTTCGCGGGACGGCTCTCCGGGTGCGCGCTGAACGTGCCGGTGCAGCACGGTTCGCTGCTCGATCTGAACTGCGTATTGCGCGCAGCCACCGACGCCGAACAGGTCAACGAGGCGTTGCGCGCCGCAGCGGCGGTGCGCCCGGATCTGGTCGGCATCGCGGAGGATCCGATCGTTTCATCCGACGTGATAGGTTGCAGGCAATCCCTGCTGTTCGACACCCGCGGCACCCAGCGCGCGGGCGAGCGCATGCTGAAGGCACTGGGCTGGTACGAGACGCTGGGGCATGCTTGCCGAGTGCTCGATGTGGTGCGTACGTACGCGGGTCGGGCCTGAAGGAGAAAGCAGTGATGAGAGTTGCAATCAACGGATTCGGACGTATCGGACGGTCGGTGTTCCGCATCCTGAATGGTCGTCCCGATGTCGAGGTGGTGGCGATCAACGACGTTTTCGACGATGCGGCACTGCTGTATCTGCTTCGTTACGACACCGTGATGGGGCCGTTCCGGGGGGCGCTCGCGCTGGAAGAAAGTCACTTGGTCACGGCGAACGGGCGCACGCGCATGCTCGGCGAGAGGGAGCCGACGGCGTTGCCATGGCGCGAACTCGAGGTCGATGTGGTGATCGAGGCGACTGGCAAATTCAAGAAGCGTGCCGAACTGCAGCAGCACCTGGACGCCGGTGCCGGGCGCGTGATCCTGACCGTGCCGGCGAAGGACGACATCGACTATACGATCGTTCTCGGTGTCAACGATGAGGGGTTGCAGCCCGGGCATCGCATCGTCTCGAACGCGAGTTGCACCACCAACTGCCTGGCTCCGGTCGCGCGTGTGTTGCACGAGCGTTTCGGCATCGTCGAAGGTGTGATCAACACGGTGCATGCATATACCAACGACCAGCGTCTGGCTGACGTGCCACATACCGACTGGAGGCGCAGCCGCGCGGCAGCAGAGAACATCATTCCAACCACCACGGGTGCTGCCCGTGCGGTCGGCAAGGTATTGCCGGCGCTGAAGGGGCGGCTCGACGGGATCGCTTCGCGGGTGCCGGTCCCGGATGGCTCGGTGGTCGATCTGTTCGTCGAGCTCGAACGCGAGGCCAGTGCTGCCGACGTCAACCGGGCGATGGCCGCGGCAGCCGCATCGGCGCAGCTCGCGGGGATCCTGCAGTACACCGAGCAGCCGGTGGTCTCCTCGGACGTGATCGGCAATCCGCATTCCTCGATCTTCGATGCCACGTTCACGATGGTGCGTGGTGGATGTTTCCTGAAGTGCCTGAGCTGGTACGACAACGAGTGGGGCTATTCACAGCGCGTGTGTGACCTGGTCGAACGCTTCCGCGCCTGGTCATAGCCGGTTCGCAGCGGGCGTCGCGAGACATCACGAGGCGTGTGGTGACATCCCCGTATCGGGGGACATGTGCCGCAGGGATGCGGCACTCGAGCCTGCAGGGATGCATTTGCGGCGTTCCACCGGTGCGGGGATGTCGCCACACGCAGGCCATGTCACCACTCGAGAGCCTCTTGCGACGCTCGCTGCGAACCGGGCTGTTTCGTTGAGGTGCGGGGGGCTTTCTGATAAGGTGGCCTCCCATCCTCGCGGGGCGTCGCTCCGCGTCCAGACCAGTCAGTTTCGACACGTTCAAGGCCAGGCATGACGCGTTTGATATTCGTCACGGGTGGGGTCGTATCCTCGTTGGGCAAGGGGCTGGCTTCGGCGTCGCTGGCGGCGATCCTGGAGGCCCGCGGCCTGCGGGTGACCCTGCTGAAGCTCGATCCATACATCAACGTCGATCCTGGCACGATGAGCCCGTTCCAGCACGGCGAAGTGTTCGTGACCGACGACGGGTCCGAAACGGACCTCGATCTCGGCCACTACGAACGCTTCGTGCGTACCCGCATGACGTGTCGCAACAACTTCACGACCGGGAAGGTGTACGAGGAAGTGCTGCGCCGCGAGCGCCGCGGCGACTACCTCGGTGCGACGGTGCAGGTGATTCCGCATATCACCGACGAGATCAAGCGTCGCATCCTCGCCGGTGCCGAAGGCTTCGACGTCGCGCTGGTCGAGATCGGTGGCACGGTTGGCGATATCGAGTCGCAGCCCTTTCTCGAGGCAAGCCGCCAGTTGCGCGGTGAACTTGGTGCAGGGCGTGCGTTGTTCATCCATCTGACGCTGGTACCCTACATCCGGTCCGCCGGGGAGACCAAGACCAAGCCCACGCAACACTCCGTGAAGGAGATGCGCGCCATCGGTCTGCAGCCCGACATCCTGCTCTGCCGTTCCGAGGTGACCATCGACGAGTCGTCGCGACGCAAGATCGCGCTGTTCACCGACGTACAGGAGCGTGCGGTGATCGCGGTGCCCGACGTCGACATGATCTATCGCCTGCCGATCCTGCTGCACAGCGAAGGTCTGGACGATATCGTGGTCGAGAAGCTCGGCCTGGAGTGCCCACCGGCGAAGCTGGATGAGTGGCAGGCAGTGGTCGACGGCAAGCTGCACACGCACCGACGCGCAACGATTGCGATGGTCGGCAAGTACATGGAGCTGCTCGATGCGTACAAGTCGCTGAACGAGGCGCTGACGCATGCAGGCATCCGCACCGGCACGCGGATCGAAATGCGCTATATCGATTCCGAACAGATCACGCGCGAGGGGACCGATGTGCTCGCGGATGTGGATGCGATCCTGGTTCCAGGCGGGTTCGGCGAGCGTGGCATCGAGGGCAAGATCGAGACCGTTGGCTACGCGCGCCGGAACCGCATTCCCTATCTGGGGATCTGTCTCGGGCTGCAGGTGGCCGTGATCGAGTTCGCGCGCAATGTGGCCGGGATGTCTGATGCGAACAGCACCGAGTTCAATGCGCCGACTGCACATCCGGTAGTGGCACTGATCACCGAGTGGATGAACGCCGACGGAAATACCGAGCGGCGTGGTCGCGAGTCGGACCTGGGTGGCACCATGCGCCTCGGTGCACAGCGCTGTCACCTCGAGGACGGGTCGCGGGTACGCCAGATCTACGGCAGTGCCGAAGTCAAGGAGCGCCATCGCCACCGCTACGAAGTCAACGGCAATTTTCTGCCGCGGCTGCAGGCGGCAGGTCTGCGTGTGGCGGGCTGGTCGGCGGATCACACGTTGGTCGAGGTGATCGAGCTGGCTGACCACCCGTGGTTCGTCGCCTGCCAGTTCCATCCGGAATTCACGTCCACGCCACGTGACGGACACCCGCTGTTCAGCGGTTTCGTCGAGGCTGCAGTGCGCCACGCCGCGGAGCATGGCCGCGATGTCTGAGACGGTCGCCAGGACGGTGCGCGTCGCCGCGCTGGAGGTTGCCAATGACCGGCCATTCGTGCTGTTCGGTGGCATGAACGTGCTCGAATCGCGTGAGCTCGCGCTGCAGGTCGCTGACGCGTTTGTACGGCTCTGTGCGCGCCGTGGCATCCCCTATGTTTTCAAGGCCTCGTACGACAAGGCCAATCGCTCGTCGATTGCCTCGTTTCGTGGCCCGGGTCTCGAAGAAGGCTTGAGGATCTTCGAGGACGTGAAGCGCACGTTCGGCGTACCGGTGATCACCGATGTGCACGAGCCGTGGCAGGCCACGGCGGTTGCCGAGGTCTGCGACGTGATCCAGTTGCCGGCATTCCTCTCGCGCCAGACCGATCTCGTGGTTGCGATGGCGCGCACCGGTCGTCCGATCAACATCAAGAAGGCACAGTTCCTGGCACCGCACGAAATGGGACACATCGTGCGCAAGTGCGAAGAGGCAGGCAACACACAGTTGATGCTGTGCGAGCGCGGAAGCTGCTTCGGTTACAACAATCTCGTGGTCGACATGCTGGGCTTCGGCATCATGAAGCACTTCGGGTGCCCGGTGATCTTCGACGTCACGCATGCGCTGCAGATGCCGGGGGCGCGTGCGGATTCAGCCGGCGGCCGCCGCCAGCAGGTGGTGGAACTTGCACGCGCCGGCATGTCGCAGGGGCTCGCCGGGCTGTTTCTCGAGGCGCATCCCGATCCGGATCGCGCGCTCTGCGACGGCCCCTGCGCGCTGCCGCTGGATCGCCTTGACGGTTTTCTCGCCCAGATGCAGGCGATCGACGAACTCGTGAAGCGGATGCCCGCACTGGAGATCCGCTGAGCACCGGGTGCCCAGGCGGCTGACAAGAATTATCGATGACAGGAGATGGATCCCAAGATGTCTGCGATCAGTGAAGTGAAGGCCATCGAAGTACTGGATTCGCGCGGCAATCCGACCGTCGAGGCGAGTGTGCGGCTCGCCGGCGGGGCAGTGGGCGCGGCCTGCGCGCCTTCCGGCGCATCCACCGGTTCGCGCGAAGCGCTGGAACTGCGCGACGGAGATGCTGCACGCTACAACGGCAAGGGCGTGCTGAAGGCAGTGGCAGCGGTCAACGGTGAAATTGCCGCGCTGCTGCGCGGGCGCGACGCCATCGATCAACGCGGAGTCGACCGTGCGATGATCGAGGCCGATGGCACCGAAAACAAGTCACACCTCGGCGCCAACGCAATCCTCGCAGTGTCGCTCGCGGTGGCCAAGGCGGCGGCCGTTGCGCGCGGCCTGCCACTCTATGCGCATATCGCGGAACTGAACGGCACCGCTGGCCAGTACTCGATGCCACTGCCGATGATGAACATCATCAACGGTGGCGAGCATGCGGACAACAACGTCGATATTCAGGAGTTCATGATCCAGCCGGTCGGTGCGCCGAGCTTTGCTGAGGCGCTGCGTTGTGGGGCAGAGATCTTCCATGCGCTGAAAAAGGTGCTGCACGAACGGGGTCTGGGAACTGCGGTCGGCGACGAGGGTGGCTTCGCACCGAACCTGCCATCGAACGAGGCCGCGCTGGAAGCGATCCTCAGTGCGACTGCGAAGGCAGGCTATCGCATCGGCGAGGACGTGACGCTGGCACTCGACTGTGCTGCATCCGAGTTCTACCGTGACGGGCGCTATGTGCTCGCTGGCGAGGGCAAGAGTTTCGACGCAGCCGGGTTTGCAGCGTATCTCGACGAGCTGGCACGCCGTTACCCGATCCTGTCGATCGAGGATGGGATGGACGAGAGCGATTGGGACGGCTGGGCCGAATTGACCCGCCGTGCGGGGCAGCGCCTGCAACTGGTCGGCGATGACCTGTTCGTGACCAATACGAAGATACTTGCTACCGGCATCGAGCGTGGAATCGCTAACTCGATCCTGATCAAGTTCAACCAGATCGGCAGTCTCAGCGAGACGCTGGATGCGATCGCAATGGCGCGCCGGGCCGGCTACACTGCGGTGATCTCGCACCGCTCCGGAGAGACCGAGGACACGACGATCGCGGATCTTGCAGTCGGTACCGCTGCAGGCCAGATCAAGACCGGCTCGTTGTGCCGCTCCGACCGCGTGGCGAAGTACAACCGGCTGTTGCGCATCGAGACCGAGCTTGGGGCACGTGCGCCGTACCGTGGTCGAGCCGAGCTTCGGCGCGGCTGAGCCGGTGCAGACATCCCGGATGTGTCTCGCCTCCACAGGAGCCCGTGCATGATCCGGTGGAAGTGGGTCAGTGCCGGGCTCGCGTTGCTGCTGCTTGCGTTGCAGGCAGCGCTGTGGGTCGGGCAGGGCAGCGTGGCTGAGGTGGTCGCGCTGCAACGGCAGATCGACACGTATCGACAGGGGAATACGGCGCTGCGCGAGCGTAACCAGCGTCTCGAGGTCGAGGTGCAGGAATTCAAGAGCGGTCTCGACAGCGTCGAGGAGATGGCTCGCGAGGAGCTCGGCATGGTGCGCGAAGGTGAAACCTTTTATCTGCTGGTCAAGCCTTGAACCGTGAGCGTACCGATGCCGGGCAGCGAGAGCGAGGGCACGCATTTGCAGGGCTCCGTATGGGTCGCGGTTCCGGCGGCCGGCAGCGGCGCGCGCATGGGTGGAGCGACTCCCAAGCAGTACCTCCCGCTGGCCGGCAAGCCGCTGGCTGTGCACACGCTCACGGCGCTGCTCGCGGTGAAGGGCATTCGCGAGATAGTGGTCGCCATTGCACCCGCTGATTCACACTGGAGCAAGCTGCCGGCACCGATTCGCTTGCGCGTGCGTGTCGTCGACGGTGGTCCGACACGGGCCGTTTCGGTGCTGAATGCCCTGCGTGGCTTCTCGGTCACACCCGATCCCGACGACTGGGTCCTGGTGCACGACATGGCGCGGCCCTGCGTGCGCCCGGAGCGAATCGTGGCGATGGTGCGCGAGCTGGCTTGCGATGCGGTGGGTGGCCTGCTGGCAGTGCCGTTGGTCGATACGCTGAAACGTGCCGATGAGGCGCAGCGCGTGACGGCTACGTTGGGCCGCGAGGCATTGTGGCGTGCGCAGACACCCCAGATGTTCCGATTCGGCCTGCTCCAGCGCGCGCTTGACGAGGCAATCGGCGCTGGAGTCGAAGCTACCGACGAAGCAATGGCGATCGAGCGACTGGGTTTGCGTCCGCGGTTGCTGCTCGGCAGCGAGGACAACATCAAGGTCACGTGTCCCGAAGACGTGTTGCTTGCCGAATTCCACCTGAACCGTTACGGGGCGCAGCGATGAGAATCGGTCACGGATACGACGTGCATCGCTTCGGCGAAGGTGACTCGGTGATCCTCTGTGGTGTACGGATCCCGCACACGCACGGACTCGTTGCCCACTCGGATGGCGATGTCGCGCTGCACGCGCTGTGCGATGCCCTGCTTGGTGCGATCGCAGCCGGCGACATCGGTCGACACTTCCCCGATTCCGACCCGCGCTTTCGCGGCGCTGACAGTCGGGGTTTGCTGCGTGCCTGCATGGCCATGGTGAGTGCGGCCGGCTATCGGCTCGGCAATGCCGATGTCACGATCATCGCAGAACGCCCGCGATTGGCTGCGCACATCGTGGCGATGCGAGCCAATGTCGCAGCGGACCTGGATGCACTCGACGCCGATGTGAACGTGAAGGCGACCACGAGCGAGAGCGTGGGGTTCGTCGGGAGGCACGAAGGCATCGCCGCACACGCAGTGGTGCTGCTGGTCACGGCAGCCAGGGACGCGGCCGGATGAAGCACGATGGCATCGGAATGACCTCGCAGCGCACGCGCGCGCGGATGATCGAACGGCTGTTCGAGCAGGGGATCAGCGATATCCGGGTGCTCGAAGTCCTGCGTACCACGCCACGCCATCTGTTCGTCGACGAGGCGCTGGCGCATCGTGCGTACGAGGACGCCGCACTGCCGATCGGCTTCAACCAGACCTTGTCGCAGCCTTATGTCGTTGCACGCATGACCGAACTGCTGCTTGCGGGCGGGCGTCTGGGCAATGTGCTCGAAATCGGCACCGGATCCGGTTATCAGACGGTGGTACTCGCGCAGTTGGTGGATGCCGTGTGTTCGGTGGAGCGTATCCGTGCACTGCAGGAGCGCGCGCGGATCCGGCTGCGTGAGCTGAAGCTCTACAACGTGGCATTGCGCCACGGAGATGGCTTTGCTGGCTGGCCTTCGCGCGCACCGTTCGACGGCATTCTGACCACTGCCGCGCCGCGCGCCATTCCCGTCCAGTTGGTCGAGCAACTGCGGGTCGGCGGCCGGATGGTGATCCCTATTGGTGACGAGCGCGTGCAGCATCTGACCGTGGTCACCCGTACCGAGGATGGGCACGAGAGTCGCGAAATCGAACCAGTGCGTTTCGTGCCATTGCTTGGCGGAACGGTCCGCTGAAATTGGTTTCAGTGGTGTTTGCCGTTGATCCCGCTGCCCCTCCGGGGGCGTAGCCCTTCGTTCAGTAGCTCCAGTTTTGCCACCACGATGTGAAAAGTACCGTTTTTTCGACCCTTGATGGTTGACAAGTGATCGTGAACCACGCAAATTGCCGTCAAACAAACAATTGAAAAATCATACCGATAACAACTTTTGTTAAACAGAACGCACAGTAAAGTCGCGCAACAGCATAATATAGGGCCAGATCTGTCGGGGACGGCCTGGGACATACCAGCCAACTGAATGAATGAGTCGATCGAACGCATACATCGTCATCCTTGTCGCCGGGGTACTGTTGGCCCTGGTAGGTTGTGCGAGCCGCCCGTACTACTCGGATATCCCGGAACCGGAAGTGCCGGAACCCGGAGCGCGCGCCGCCGTGGTGCAGCCACAAACCAACGTTTACACGGTGAAGTCGGGCGATACCCTGCATTCGATCGCATTTGCAGCCGGTACCGACTGGTCGAGGCTGGCGCGTCTGAACGGCATTTCCGCGCCGTACACGATCTATCCGGGACAGCGTCTGCGGTTGAGCACCTCGCGCAAGCCGCTGACTCTGGGTATGGATTCCGACCGTCCGGCGGCGCCTGCCGCTGCGGCGACACCTCGTGTACAGCCGTCGACGGGAGCATCGGGCCCGTCGACACAGGCGCAATCGACGCCGGCACCGGTAAGCGCGCCGCTGCCGGCAGCCAGCGGCAAACCCGGGAGCTGGCTCTGGCCCGGAGCAGGCAGGGTGCTGCAGGGGTTTGCGAACGGAGCGCAGCCGCACAAGGGGATCGACATCGGCGGCAACACCGGCGACCCGGTTGTGGCCGCGCGCAGCGGTACCGTGGTGTATGCGGGCAGCGGTATACGCGGCTACGGCAACCTGCTGATCATCAAGCACGACGCGCATTGGCTGAGTGCCTATGCACACAGCAGCAGGCTGCTCGTTGCCGAAGGGGATTCGGTGCGGGCAGGACAACGGATCGCCGAGATGGGAGACAGCGGAACGGATCGGCCCAAGCTGCACTTCGAGGTGCGCAGGCAGGGCAATCCGATCGATCCGTTGCAAGTGCTGCCCGGACGGTGACTGGACGGCGATACAACTCGTAGAAAGGGGGCGACGCGATGGCAATGGAAGCAGGCGTACGGTTCGAGGATGAGGCGCCGGGAGCGGCGGAAACTGGATTCGAGGCCGAGTTCGCAAGCGACATCGAGGGCTTGGAGCAGGTCGAGGCCGACGATCGTGATGAGGAGTTCATCGCCGCCCGGCGGGAGGAGGCCGGTACGCAGCGCACGCTGGATGCCACCCAGTTGTATCTGAGCGAGATCGGCTTCTCGCCGCTGCTTACCGCTGAGGAAGAGCGTTACTACGCACGCCTTGCGCTGCGTGGAGACGCGGCAGGGCGCAAGCGCATGATCGAGAGCAACCTGCGCCTGGTCGTGAAGATTTCGCGACGCTACCTGAATCGCGGCCTGTCGCTGCTCGACCTGATCGAGGAGGGCAACCTGGGCCTGATCCGCGCAGTCGAGAAGTTCGACCCCGAGCGTGGCTTCCGTTTTTCGACCTACGCGACCTGGTGGATCCGTCAGACCATCGAACGCGCGATCATGAATCAGACGCGTACGATCCGGTTGCCGATTCACGTGGTCAAGGAACTGAATGTCTACCTGCGTGCCGCACGCGAACTCACGCAACGCCTCGATCATGAGCCGTCGGCGGAGGAGATTGCCGAACTGGTCGACAAGCCGGTAGAGGACGTCAAGCGCATGCTCGGACTGAACGAGCGCGTGACTTCGGTCGACGTCCCGCTTGGTCCGGACTCGGACCGTTCGCTGCTGGATACGATCGCCGACCAACAGGTATCGGACCCGGCTGAACTGCTGCAGGAAGAAGACATGCGCGAGAGCATTGCAGCATGGCTCGAAGAGCTGAACGAGAAGCAGCGCGAGGTGATCGCACGGCGTTTCGGGCTCGGTGGCTACGAGAGCGCGACGCTGGAGGACGTGGGGCGTGCGATCGGTCTGACGCGCGAGCGGGTGCGCCAGATCCAGGTGGAGGCGTTGCGGCGCTTGCGTGAAATCCTCGAGAGACAGGGGTTGACCGGCGAGGCAGTCTTCGGCTGAGGTTGCCTTGGACAGATCATGTCCATGGACCGGATCTGCGGGGCCGGGGAGGCGCCCGCAGCTTTGGTTCGTGAACGCCGGGCCAGAAGGTTCGAGTCCGAGACTCAGCGCACCAGGTATTGCAGCTTGTTCGGGACGCCATTCCACTGTTCGGCGTCGGTCATCTCATTCTTCTTTTCCGTGATGTTCGGCCACACCTGAGCGAGTTCCGCGTTGATTTCAAGGTACGCCTGCTGGTCATCGGGCAGTTCGTCCTCGGAGAAAATCGCATCGACCGGACATTCCGGCTCGCACAGCGCACAGTCGATGCATTCGTCGGGGTGGATCACGAGGAAGTTCGGTCCTTCGTAGAAGCAGTCCACCGGGCACACTTCAACGCAGTCGGTGTGCTTACAATTGATGCAATTGTCTCCAACGACGAAAGTCATGTCGCACGGGCCTCTTGCTGCAGTTTGCGGGTATGTCGAAAGCGGATTCAGTTTATCACGTCGTGCGCTACGCGCCAGAGATGCATCAAATATTCATCTATAGATCGCGCGCTTCCAGCCCGAGCTCATAGAGCAGCGCGTGCGCTTCGCGCGGTGTCAGTGCGTCGGGGTCGATGTTGCGCAGGCGAGCCAGCAAGGCCTCACCGCGCGGGTCCACGTCAAATGGCAATTGTGCCTGCGCCGGTGGTGTGCTCGCAGAGTTGGTCGCGTGCGGGCTTTCCAGTTCGCGCAGCTTGTGGCGCGCCTCCGCGATCACCGATTGCGGCACACCGGCGAGTGCTGCCACCTGCAGCCCGTAGCTGCGGCTTGCCGGGCCTGGGCGTACCGCATGCAGGAATACGATGCGGTCTGCGTATTCGGTCGCGTCGAGGTGGACGTTCGCGACGCCTTCGGTCTCTTCCGGCAGGGCGGTCAGCTCGAAATAATGCGTGGCGAAGAGGGTGAATGCACGCTGCTCCCGCGCAAGCCGCGCTGCCGCTGCCCATGCCAGCGACAGCCCGTCGAAGGTGCCGGTGCCGCGACCGATCTCGTCCATCAGCACCAGACTGCTTGCAGTGGCATTGTGCAGGATCGTCGCGGTTTCGGTCATTTCCACCATGAACGTCGAGCGCCCGCCAGCAAGATCGTCCGATGAGCCAATGCGGGTGAAGATACGGTCGACCAGCGGGATTTCGGCTTCGCCGGCCGGCACGAAGCTGCCGATGTGTGCGAGCAGAGTGATCAGCGCCACCTGGCGCATGTAGGTGGACTTGCCGCCCATGTTTGGTCCGGTGATGATCAGCATGCGCGTGTGTTCGTCGAGTGCGAGGTCGTTCGGGATGAACGGGGCATCGAGCACTCGCTCGACGACCGGATGGCGCCCGGCGCTGATGCGCAGACGCTGTCCCTCACTGAATCGCGGCCGGCAGTAATCGAGCGTGGCGGCGCGCTCGGCCAGCGTGGCGAGCACGTCGAGCTCGGCCAGCGCCGCGGCCGCACGTTGCAGTGGCACCAGATCATCCAGCAGACGGTCGAGCAGTCGCTCGTAGAGCCATTTTTCGCGTGCGAGAGCGCGGGCGCGCGCGCTGAGTGCCTTGTCCTCGAAGGCCTTCAGTTCGGGTGTGATGTAACGCTCGGCGTTCTTCAGCGTCTGGCGGCGTATGTAGTCCGTCGGGGCCTGCGTGGCCTGCGCGCGTCCGAGTTCGATGTAGTAGCCGTGCACGCGGTTATAGCCTACGTGCAGATTCGCAAGTCCGGTACGTTCACGTTCGCGTGCCTCGAGTGCCAGCAGGAAGTCGTGCGCACCGGAATCGAGGCAACGCAGTTCGTCGAGTTCCTCGTCGTAGCCGTCGGCGATCACGCCTCCATCGCGTATCACTACCGGCGGGTTCTCGCTGATCGCACGCCCCAGTTCGGCAACGAGTGCCGGAAACTCGCCGATCGTATCCAGCAGCCTGCGTGTCGATGGCGCCTCGAGCCGCGCGCAGCAGTCGTGCAGCGCAGGCAGGCTCCCCAGTGCAGCGCCGAGTCGACTCAGGTCACGCGGGCGTGCCGAACGCAGTGCCACGCGTGCGAGGATGCGTTCGATGTCGCCGATCGTCGCCAGCACCTTGCGTGGTGCGTCGTAGCGGGCATCGTCGAGCAGCTCTGCAATTGCCGCCTGACGCGCCTCGAGTTCGTCACGCCGGCGCAGTGGTCGCCGCAGCCAGCGCCGCAGCCAGCGACCGCCCATCGCGGTCTGCGTGGTGTCGAGTACCCACGCCAGCGTGTGTTCGTCGCCGCCGGTGAAATTGCTGTCGATCTCGAGATTGCGCAGAGATGCTGCATCCAGCACCACGGCGTCTTCGCGTGCGTCTGCCAGCAATGCCCGCACGTGCGGCAGTTCGCTGCGCTGGGTCTCGCGTGCGTAGCGCAGCAGGCAGCCGGCAGCGCCGATTCCTGCGCTCAGGTGCGCGCAGCCGAAGCCCTCGAGATCCCGGGTGCCGAACTGTGCATTCAGCAACTCGGTGGCGCTGCGAACGTCGAATTCCCACGGTGCGCGTGTGCGCAGTCCCGCCTGGTTCGCGAGTGCTGCGCGGCGTGCAGTGTGCTCGGCCGCGAGCAGTTCGGCTGGCTGCAGTCTGCGCAGTTCCCCGCCGAGTGCCTCCTCCCCGTCGACTTCGAGGACGTGGAAGCGTCCGCTCGCAAGATCCAGCGCTGCGATCCCGAAACGCGTATCCGCTTCTGCCACCGCGACCAGCAGGTTGTCGCGTGTCGCGTCGAGCAGTGATTCGTCGGTCAACGTGCCGGGCGTGACGATGCGCGTGACTTCGCGCTCGACCGGGCCCTTGCTCGTGCCGGGGTCGCCGATCTGCTCGCAGATCGCGACCGAGACGCCAGCGCGCACCAGTCGCGCCAGATACCCTTCGACCGCATGGTGCGGCACGCCAGCCATCGGGATCGGCTGCCCGGCCGACATGCCGCGCGCGGTGAGCGTGATATCGAGCAGTGCGGCAGCGCGCCTGGCGTCGTCGTGAAACAGTTCGTAGAAGTCACCCATGCGGTAGAACAGCAACTCGTTCGGGTGCTGCGCCTTGATGCGCAGGTACTGCTGCATCATCGGTGTGTGTGGGGTTGTAGTTGTTAAATCAATGGGTTGCATTGGCTGACTGTCTAAGGTTTTAAAAATTGTCTACGGTTTTGCGCATTTTCGGCCCTTCGACGACCGTTGTCTGGCACAAACGCAGGTTGCCTCGAAGATGGAAAAGGTGACGTGACCACATCAGGCCGCGCACAGATCGTGCTTTTGCAATCACGTCTTGCAGTTCGGGTGCCATTGCCACAAGGACACGCGCCCCGGTCTTTTCCTGCTCGAATCGGATGCCGGCATCGGTGAGGTTGTCCCTTTTCTCGATGGCAATCAGCACGCTGTCAACGAGCTCTGTCATGCCGGCCTGCGGGTTTACCCCGATTGACCATGCGCTGATCGCTTCGGTGTGAGTGCGTGACAACGGTTCCCATTGGTTGCGGTAAACGTACCAGTAGCGCCCGTGCTTCCAGTGCGGCCGTTGGGGAAGTGGATGACCTTCCGGCAATTTACGCATGGCGTCTCGTCAGACGAAACTGGGGGCGCTCATTGTCCGGTCCGGGAGGGGCCGGTACAAGGTCGCGCTCATGCCCGATACCGCCGGCCTGTTCGACGGCAAGGTTGTGCAAGTTGTCGGTGCCGAGATCCAGTTCGTCGTCGATCCAGATCACCGCTGTTCCATGCTCGCTGATGCGCGCTTGGGCGAACATGCTGGCGCTAGAGAGCCTCTTCAGGGCGCGCGTATCCGCAAATCCACGCAGACAGATCGACATCGGCCTGCAGCCCGTCCTCGAAGACCAGGCTCAGGCGGAGATTGCGCCCCCCTGTTTCGTCGTTCCTGAATGCGCTGTCACACCACGCTCCGGTGCCTAATGTCCGCCCCTGATACCAGCGAGCTGCGCCTCGGGAGCCGAAGCATGGGAGGGGACACGAATGATGAGCGCGAAGTCTACACGTCTGCCAAGTGCCGTTGTCATACAGCGACTGCTTCGCTGCATCTGTCGCCGAAGGGCGGGCCCGGTACAATGAACCGCACTGACAGGAGCCGGAGCCCGAGATGCAGATAGGCATGACCTTGCCGATCATGGAGCCGGATGTGGATCGCACGACGCTGGAAAAATGGGCGTGCGCGGTGGACCAGGGGCCATTCGGTTCGCTGTGTTTCGGCGAGCGCATGGCGTTCGACAATCCGGAAACCATGACCTTGCTGGGCGCCTGCGCGGCATGGACGCAGCGGGTGCGGCTGAAGACGACGGTGATCGTTGCCCAGCTCCATGACCCGGTGATGCTGGCGAAGAGTCTGGCGACAGGCGACATGCTGAGCCGCGGTCGGCTCACGGTGGGCCTGGGCATCGGTGGCCGGATTGAGGACTACGTGGCGGTTGGCGCAGACCCTGCGACGCGCAATCACGCGGATCTGGCGGCGCGCGTTGCGATCATGAAGCGGGTGTGGGCCGGCGAGAAGGTGGTGTCGACGCTGCAGCCGATCGGTCCGGTGCCGTGGCACCAGGGCGGCCCCGAGCTGCTGGCCGGAGCACAAGGCCCCAGGGCAGTTCACGCCGCTGCCCAATGGGCCGACGGCATATCGGGTTTCAGCTTCGATCTGAACATGGAGAATGTGGCAACTGCATTCGACCAGGCGCGGGCAGCCTGGCGCGATAGAGGCCGCCCCGAACCGCGACTGACCACATCGTTCTGGTTCGCCATCGGGGATCGGAGTCGCGCGCAGGTGCAGCGCCACTTGCGCCACTATTTCAACTGGATCGAGCCTGCAGCACTCGAAGCGATGCTGCCCGTGACGGGATTCGCGGGCACGCTGGCGCAGTTGAAGCGCGTGCTGGATCAGCTCGAGGATCTGGGTGCCGACGAGGTGCACCTGATTCCCACCAGCGACGACGTCGATCAGGTTGCGCGTATCGCGGATCTGATTGCATGAGGTCGATCCGGAAGCGGTATTCGCCATCACACATACCCCTGCTCTGGATGCGTGATCGCGTGTCCGGTGCCGGTGTGGCCCTGTTGGCCGGGCATGCGTAGAATGCTGCACACAAACGTGCAGCATGCCCATCCCGCATCCGGTTTGCAGCGGCCCTGTGCCGTGATTCCACCCCGATCCACGCGATCGTTTTCCGAGGAGGTCGTTTGTCCATGAAACTCTTCTATTCTCCAGGCGCCTGTTCGATGGCAGCCCATATCCTGCTCGAGGAAACCGGCAAGACATATGCGTGCGTGAGCGTCGATATCCGGGACCCGGCGCACAAGACATCGAGTGGCGAGGACTTTCTCGCGCTGAATCCGAAGGGTTATGTGCCGGCACTGGTGCTCGATTCAGGTGATGTTCTCACGGAAAATTCGGCACTGCTGCCGTGGATAGCAGCACAGGATCCGCAGCGACGGCTGATGCCTGCCGAGGGTACGCTGGAAAACTACCGCGTGCACGAATGGCTCGGTTTCATCGGCACCGAGATACACAAGAGCTGCAGCCCTCTTTTCAGGCCGGACGCGTCGCCAGAGGTGGTCAAATCCAGTCATGCAGCGCTCAAGCGGCGGCTGGGCTACGTCAATGAGTCGCTGGCATCGAAACCCTACCTGACCGGCGAAGCATTCACGCCGGCAGATGCCTACCTGTTCGTGGTGCTGAGCTGGTTCGCACACCTTGCCTTCGACTTGGCGCCTTATCCGCACCTGCAGGCATTCCAGGCGCGTGTCGCCGCACGCCCGAGCGTGCAGAAGGTGCTTCGGGCGGAAGGACTGGCGTAGATGGTTCTGCTGTTCGAGTTGGTTGTGCGCACCGTTGTGGACGTGACGACATGAACATTGCCACGCAGGGTCTTGCGCTCGACCTGCAGACTATCCGTTTCCCGGACCTCGAGATGTCGGAGGAACTGGTGCGGCGCTTCGACCGTTCCGGTCCGCGCTACACCTCGTATCCGACGGCAGATCGCTTCGAGGAGCAGTACCCGGTATCGTCCTACCTCGCTCATCTCGGGCGACGGGCCACGGCGGCGCAGGTGGCGCCGCTGTCGGTTTATGTGCATCTGCCGTTCTGCGAATCGCTGTGCTACTTCTGCGCCTGCAACAAGATCATCACGCGCGATCACGGCAGCGCAGCGCCTTACCTGAAGACGCTGTTCGCCGAGATGGAGATGCTGAGTCCCCATCTCGGTGCGCACCGACAGGCGGTGCAACTGCATCTGGGAGGTGGTACTCCCACCTTTCTGGCTGCCGCCGAGTTGACTGCGCTGATGGACGAGTTGCACCGGCACTTCGCGTTCACGCCCGACGCCGAGATCGCCGTGGAGATCGACCCGCGTACCGTCAGCTCCGATACGCTCGTGATGCTCGCGGGGCTGGGCTTCAATCGCACGAGTTTCGGGGTGCAGGATTTCGATCCCGAGGTGCAGGCCGCGGTCAACCGCATCCAGCCGTATGAGATGGTGCGCAATGCACTGCAGGCGAGCCGCGACAACGGCTTCAGATCGATCAACACCGACCTGATCTACGGCCTGCCGAAACAGACGGTGGACAGTTTCAGCCGCACGCTCGATCGGCTGATCGAACTCTCTCCCGACCGCATCGCGCTCTACAACTATGCACACCTGCCCGAGCGTTTCAGGGCCCAGCGGCTGATCCACGCCGAGGATCTGCCGTCGGCGGAGACGCGACTGCAGATCTTCTTCATGTCGGTGCGGCGGCTGCTCGAGGCGGGTTATGTCTACATCGGCCTCGATCATTTCGCCAAACCGGAGGATGAACTCAACCGCGCCCGGCTCGAACACGGGCTGCATCGCAATTTCCAGGGTTATACGACCCGTGCGGAATGCGATCTGATCGGCTTCGGTGTCTCGGCGATCGGCAAGATCGGTGATGCCTACGTGCAGAATCACCATTCGATCAAGGCGTATGGTGAGCGCATCGAGGCGGGCGAGCTTCCGGTCGACAAGGGCTTCGATCTGAGCCGCGAGGACGTGATCCGGCGCGAAGTGATCATGGCGATCATGTGCAGCATGCCGATCGACTTCAGCGCTTTCGAAGTCCGCTACGGAGAGCGTTTCGAAGCGCGCTTCGCCGATGAACTCGCGCGCCTCGAACCGTACGCCGAGGCGGACCTGCTCGAGGTCGACGCGCAGTGCCTGCGTGTGTTGCCGAAGGGGCGTGTGTTCGTGCGCGCGATCGCGATGGTGTTCGATCAGTACATCGGACGTCCGCGCAGTGCGCGCTACTCACGATTGATCTGAAACGGGTGTCTGCGATCTCGCTGCGCCGGCCATGGTGTGCGGCAGGTGAGGTTGAATATCGGGATTTGCCGGAGGAAAGATGATGGAAGAAGGGGATATCCGGCTCGGCCGGATCCGCCGTGTCGACGGCGGTTTCGAAGGCCGGCTCGAGCGCCATATCGGGCATGATCGCAACACCGTCTGGCGCAAGCTGACCGATGCCTCTGCGCTGCCCGAGTGGCTGGCGCCGGGCTCGATCGAGTTGCGCAACGGTGGCGCGGTGCGGATCGATTTCGCCGACAGCGGTACGACGATCGACAGCACGGTGCTCGAACTCGATGCACCGCGCCTGCTCGTCTATTCGTGGAGCAGCGGCAACGAGCCTGCGCGACCGCTGCGCTGGGAGCTCGAAACGATGCCGGAAGGCACCCGGCTGGTGCTGACCGTAGGCGTTCCGGAAGGAGAGGATCCGGCCAAGGCCTGCGCCGGCTTCGACGCACACCTCGAGATGCTGCTCGCGGCGCTCGAAGGCGTTTCGATCGGCTTCCCGTTCAAGCTCTATGTGGCGGCACGCAAGGGCTATCAGGAGCAGCTCGGACAGTAGCCGGACCGGACACGGGGCGCGGGCAGAGGCGCGCACGCACGGTGGCGAGCCGGGGCTCAGGGGTCGTACGACTCGCTCCCGTGCGCCACCGCACGCACATGGCCTGCGCGGATCACGAAATCGCCGAAGTGCTCGCCGTCGTGGCGGTCGCGCGCGTAATGGGCAAAAAGCGAGTCCAGTTCTTCGAGGATCTGCGCTTCGTTGATGTTTTCCCGGTACAGGCGGTTCAACCGCTGGCCGTGATGGCCGCCGCCCAGGTACATGTTGTAGCGCCCGAGCGCGCGACCGGTGAATGCGATTTCGGCAATGTAGGGTCGCGCACAGCCGTTCGGGCATCCCGTCATGCGCAGCGTGATCGGCACCCCGCCAATGCCATGCCGTTCGAGCAGCGGCTCCAGCTTCGAGACGAACTGCGGCAGATAGCGCTCGCTTTCGGCCATCGACAGCCCGCAAGTCGGCAGACCGACGCACGACATCGAGTTCAGGCGGATCGTGCTTGCACGGTTGTTGTGGTCGAGCCCGTGACGTTCGAGCAGCGCGTCCATCTGCGCCTTGTCTGCCTCCGCGACGTTTGCGATCACCAGATTCTGGTTCGGCGTGACGCGGAATTCGCCGTGGTGCACACGAGCGATCTCGCGCAGCCCGGTCATCAGTTGCAGCGCCTCGGCGTCGATGATGCGGCCGTTCTCGATGAACAGCGTATGGTGCCAGCGTCCGTCCGACCCCTGTGCCCAGCCGAAATGGTCGCCGTTGCTGGTGAATGTGAATTCGCGCGCCGGTTCGAGTGCAAACCCCAGCCGTTGCTCGATTTCCGAGCGCAGCCACGGTAGCCCCTTGTCGTCGACCGTGTACTTGAAGCGTGCCCGCGCGCGGTCGGCCCGATTGCCGTAATCGCGCTGGACCGTGACGATGGTGTGTGCGAAATCCAGCAGCTTCTCCTTCGGGATGTAGCCCAGCAGATCCCCCAGGCGCGGATAGGTTTCCCGCACGCGGTCGGTGCGTCCCAGACCGCCGCCGACGGTGATGTTGAAGCCGAGCAGCCGCTCGCCGTCGGCGATCGCGATCAACCCCACATCCTGGCTGTAGACGTCGATATCGTTGGACGGTGGTATCGCGAAGCCGAACTTGAACTTGCGCGGCAGGTAGGTTTGCCCGTAGACGGGTTCTTCCGGTTCCGACGAGGCGTATTTCTCGCCGTCCAGCCAGATCTCGTGGTAGGCGCGCATGCGCGGGATCACGTGATCCGATGTGGCACGCGCGAGCTCCAGCACTTCACGGTGCAATGAGGAGAGATGCGGGTTGATCGAGGACATGATGCCGCGCGTGTCGTCGCCGCAGGCGGCGATGGTGTCGAGCAGGACCGCCTGCAGCCCCTGCATCACGCGCTTCACGTCGCGCTTCAGCACACCGTGGAACTGGAAGGTCTGGCGTGTGGTCAAGCGCAGCGAAGGCGAGCCGTGGCGAAGTGCGAGCTCGGAGAGCTGCAGCCACTGCGCCGGCGTGCACACGCCGCCGGCCAGACGGACGCGGATCATGAACTGGTACGCGGGTTCGAGTTTCTGGCGCCGGCGCTCGTCGCGCAGATCGCGGTCATCCTGCTGGTAGATGCCGTGAAACTTCATCAGCTTGGCATCGTTGTCGGACACTGCGCCGGTGAGCGCGTCTGCAAGGCTGTCGAGAATCGTTCCGCGCAACTGCCTGCTGCCGGCCTTCAGGCGTTCGTCGGCGCTCAGCTTCTGCAGCGGCTGCGAAAGATCCGTGCTGCGGTCGACGCTTGCGTCGGGAGTCGGATTGCTCACATCGAACCTCAGTAGACGTCTTTCTGGTAACGACCGGCGGTCTGCATTTCCAGCAGCGTCTCCTTGGCGAGTTCGGTGTCCAGACTGCCGTGCTCGGCCAGTATGGCGAGCAGGGCATCCTGCACATCCGCGGCCATGGACTGGGCATCGCCGCAGACGTAGAGATGCGCCCCTTCGGCGATCCAGCGGTAGAGTTCCTTGCCGTGTTCCAGCAGACGATGCTGGACGTAGAGCTTCTGCTGCTGGTCGCGCGAGAACGCCACCTCGGCGCGTGTCAGTAGACCATCGCGCAGCCACGCCTGCCATTCGGTCTGGTACAGGAAATCCGTACGGAAATTGCGCTCACCGAAGAACAGCCAGCTCCTGGCCGTGATGCCGAGTGCCTCGCGCTGTTGCATGAAGGCGCGATACGGTGCCACGCCGGTGCCGGCACCGATCATGACGATGGGCGTCGCTGTGTCGGCAGGCAGACGGAAGTGCTCGTTCTGCTGCACATAGACGGGGATGTTGTCACCGAGTGCGAGGCGATCCACGAGATGGGTGGAAGCGACGCCGTGGCGTTGGCGCTCGTGCAGGTGATAGCGTACCGGCGCGACGCAGAGATGCACTTCATCGGGAACGAATTCGAGGCTGGATGCAATGGAGTACAGCCGCGGTTGCAGCCCGCGCAGGGCCTGGACGAAATCCTGTGCTGCAAGGCCGGACACCGGGTGAGACTGCATCAGGTCGACTACATGCGTCCGCGCCATGAACCGGGCGCGCTCTTCGCCCTCGAGTCGTGCCAGTTCCGTGGCACCCGACCACTGCGCCCATTTTTCCAGGAAGCGCGGCGTCAGTGCGGTGATTTCATATTCCGATTGCAGCGCCTGTTGCAGCGTGGTGGCGCCGTTGCGTCCGGCGATGGTCTCGGTGCCCGACCAGCCACCGAGAGCGATCAGATCGCCTGCCAGTTCCGGCTCGTTCTGCGCCGCCACGCCCAGCGCATCACCGGGTAGGTAGCGCAGCCCGGAGCCTTCCAGGCTGATCTCGAGATGGTGCGTGTCCTTCGACGAGCCGCGACCACTGAGCCGCTGGCTGGTGCCGATTCGAGCCACAAAGGGGTTGTGCTTGCCGTAGGCGGGTACCGTGACAGCAGGTGCCGACGCCGCGAAGGTCAGGCTTGAAGCCTGAGCCGTGACCTGCGTTTGCGACGTTTCCTGCTTCAGCTTGTCGAGCAGGGCATCGATCCAGCGCCTCGCGTCGACCTCGTAATCCACATCGCAGTCGACGCGATCGTGCATGCGGGCGGCACCCAGTTCGGCCAGACGCCGATCGAGCAACTTGCCCGCCTCGCAATATTGCTCGTAGGTCGAATCACCCAGGGCCAGCACCGCAAAGCGTGCCTGCTCGAGTTTCGGAGCCTTGGTGCCGGTGAGGAATTCGAAAAACGGCACCGCTGGCCCGGGAGGCTCTCCCTCTCCGTAGGTACTGGTGACGAACACCAGCGTCCGCTCGTTCTTCAGTTCGCGCGTCTTGTAGCGTGCAAGGTCTTCGAGCGAAACCACGAGGCCCTGTGCCCGTGCACGCTCGGCGATTTCATGAGCCAGCGCTCGGGCATTGCCGGTTTCGCTGCCGTAGAGGATGGCAATTTTCGTCGGTGACGCGCCTGCGCCAGTGTGCGTCACCAGTTCGCCGAGAGCGGTCGTCGCCGACGCTTCGAGTGGAGCGAAACCGCTGCGTGCCTCGGCGATACCGGCAAAATAGCCACTGATCCAGAACGCCTGTTCGGCGTTCAGCGATCGCGCCAGGGCGCGGAGCAGCTCGCTCTGCGTACCATCGATGGTGGCACCCAGCAGCGGTGGCGGAATCATGTTCATGACGTTTTCCCCTTGCTGATCGGAGCGCTGGAACTGGGGAGGTCTCATCGGCTTCGATCAAGCGGATTGCGACGCGCACCATATAACCTGAAGCACTCGAAACGAAGAATTTGTTTGTTCTTTACTTATAACGCGGTGACTCGATCATGCGGCTGTCGGGTGCGTTTTCGGCGCGGGTGGGTGTGGGTGGTACCACCCCGTGACGGGGCGGGTTATGCTCGCGGCTGACCGGGCACAGCGATACTGCCCGCGCATCAACAAGCGACATAAGGAAAACACCATGAGCCACGGCGCAACCACTCCTGCTTCCAGCAACCAGAATGCGGTACCGATGACACCCGGCAAGGGGTTGCTGGTCCTGCTCGGCGTCATCGTCGTGATCGGCAGCTTCATCGCATTGGGCAGCGCGCTTGGCGTCAAGCAGTTCTGGATTGCGTTCCTGTTCCTGCTGTACTGGACCGGTGTGGAGCACGCCGCATTCGACAAGCTGCTGGCGTGTGTGGCTGGTGCGGTGGTGGGATTGGCGCTCGCCTGGTCGTTGAGTCTGTTCCCCGCCTGGTTCGGCGAGAAGTACGGAATGATCTGTTTCGGACTGCTGATCCTCGTCACTGTGTACTGCCAGATCATGGGCTGGCTGCCGGTGGTGGTGAACCTCGCGACGATGCTGTTTCTTACCGTTGGCACGATCCCTCCGATACACGAGCACCTGGATTATGTCGAGACCTTCAAGACATTGGCGCTGGGGTTCGTGTACTTCATCGGTCTGGTCTGGATCGGCACGCTCGTGATGGCGAAGCGGGCCACGGTGCAGCAGGCTTAGCGCCGAACATTCGTTCGCGACCGGTCTGTCCGCACACTCCCGTTACCGGCATTCTGCTTGCGAACCGGCTTACGCCGGAGCCCGTGCGCGGTGCTGGCGCCGCGGGTATAGTGCGCTTGCCACCCGATCGCGACGCCCGAGCATGGATGCACGACGGCAGGCGGTTGCCGGAAGCTGGATATTCATCCAGTATTCTGCTTGAATATACAGCATCCGCAGATTCTCATTCACAGCACACCCGAGGGGTCGACCATGGACGCGAACAAGCAGAAGGCACTGGATGCGGCGCTGGCGCAGATCGAACGCCAGTTCGGCAAGGGCACCGTGATGCGCATGGGCGACCGGACCCAGGAGTCGATTCCAGCCGTCTCCACCGGATCGTTGGGGCTGGACATTGCACTTGGCATCGGCGGCCTGCCGCGCGGAAGGGTAGTCGAGATCTACGGCCCGGAGTCTTCGGGCAAGACCACACTCACGCTGTCGGTGGTCGCCGAATGCCAGAAGCTCGGTGGTACGGCAGCGTTCATCGACGCGGAACACGCACTCGATCCGACCTACGCCGAAAAGCTGGGGGTCAGGGTGGAGGACCTGATCGTCTCGCAGCCGGACACCGGTGAGCAGGCGCTGGAAGTCGTCGACATGCTGGTGCGTTCCGGTGCGGTCGACGTGGTCGTGGTCGACTCGGTGGCCGCGCTGACGCCGCGCGCCGAGATCGAGGGCGAGATGGGCGACGCACACGTGGGGCTGCAGGCGCGGTTGATGAGCCAGGCGCTGCGCAAGATCACCGGTCATATCAATCGATCGAACACGCTGGTGATCTTCATCAACCAGATCCGCATGAAGATCGGCGTGATGTTCGGTTCGCCTGAAACCACCACCGGTGGCAACGCGCTGAAGTTCTATTCGTCGGTGCGTCTGGACATCCGCCGCATCGGTTCGGTGAAGGACGGCGAGGAAATCGTGGGCAACGAGACGCGCGTCAAGGTCGTCAAGAACAAGGTGGCACCGCCGTTTCGCGAGGCGCAGTTCGACATCCTGTACGGCCATGGCATCTACCGCATGGGCGAGATCATCGAGCTTGGCGTGAAGCTCGGATTGATCGACAAGTCAGGCGCCTGGTATTCGTGCAAGGGAGAGCGCATCGGGCAGGGCAAGGCCAATGCGGCGCGTTTCCTTGCAGAGAATTCCACGCTGGCGGCTTCGCTGGAAGCCGAGATCCGCGCCAAGGCGCTGACCTTGCCGGGTGGTGCGGTCGAAGTGGAGACCGAGGTTCCGGAGGAAGTCTGACTGTCGGCAGGAGTACTGCGATGGCGATGCTGCACCGTGCAGTGACGCCCACCGATGATCCTCTGGTCGTGCGGCGTACGGCACTCGATCTGCTCGCGCGCCGTGAGTATGCGATGCGCGAACTTGCAGTCAGGCTGTCGGCCCGCTTTGGGTCCGGGGCGCCCGTGGACGCAGTCGTGCAACAGCTACACGAGGAAGGGTTGCAGAGCGATCAGCGTTTTGCGGAATCCTTCGTGCGCGGGCAGCGCCGGCGTGGACGCGGGCCGCTGCGGATCCTGCATGAACTCGCCGAACGTGGCGTGGAGCGCGAGCTGGCTGCAGCCTGCGTCGACGCCTCGGCTCCCGAGTGGGTCGAGGTGGCGCGGCAGTGGAAGTGTCGTCGACACGGCGAAGCACGACCGGCGACGCTGGCCGAACGTCAGCGCATCGCGCGCCAGTTGCAGCAGCGTGGTTTCGATGCCTCGCAGATCCGCCGCGCACTGGACTGAGGCGTGTTTCCACTCTACGACGACAATATCCGGCTGCACCTGCCGATCGGCACGCTACTGATCATCTTGGCGAACGCGCTGGTGTGGTTGTTCGTGCAGGGATTTGGCACCGAACAGGCACTGGCACACTCGCTGTGCATGCATGGGCTGATTCCAGCCGATCTGCTCGGAGCGGCTCCGATCGGCACCGAGGTGGCGCTCGGGCGTGGACTGGTGTGCGTGATCGACGGCAGCGGCAACTGGTTCAGCCTGTTCAGCTCGATGCTCATGCACGGCGGCTGGCTCCATATCATCGGCAACATGTGGTTTCTGTGGGTGTTCGGTGACAACGTCGAGGACCTGATGGGAACCGTACGCTTTGTCGTGTTCTACCTGCTCTCCGGTCTCGCTGCAGCTGCTGCGCAGATTTTCTCGGATCCGGGCAGCGTGATGCCGATGGTCGGCGCCTCGGGTGCGATCGGTGGAGTCCTTGGCGCCTACGCACGATTCTTTCCACGCACCCACGTGCACACGCTGATCTTTCTCGGCTTCTACGTGACCACGGTCGCGGTGCCGGCCGTGTTTATGCTTGGCTACTGGTTCCTGATCCAGCTCGCGAGCGGGCTGCTCGGCGACGGCGGGGCCGGTGTTGCGTTCTGGGCCCACGCCGGTGGTTTTGGTGCGGGCCTCTTGCTGTCGATGCTGCTGGTCAGTCCGCTGCGCGTGGCGGAGCACCGGGCTGGCCAGCGCCGGGAACTGTCGTCACAGTACCGGTGGTTCTGAGCGGGGTGTTCCCGGAGCCTGCGGGCACACGCAGCGTCATCGCACGTTGAGCCCGTTTTGCACGTGCTGGCCCTGTTGCAGTCATTCGCGCATCGAGCAAGGTCATGGCGTCGGCAAGCCTCACGACATCTATCCCTGCCTGCACAGCGGCCCGCCCGACCCCCGCAAGACTTGGCAGGGCAAGCGCTGCCGCCCCGTAATGCCCCAGGCGCTTGAATGCCCCCGTCAGCCGCTCCAGGCTGCCCGACAGCCTGGCCATCTCGGACTGCGCTTGCGCCGCGCTGGCGGTGATCTTGATGTCGACGTTGTTGGTCATGATAGGCTACCCTCTAGCTGCCATTCCGAACCGAGGAGAATGCCGACATGCCGATCGAATTTCCCATCATGGGAATCCTGCTCGTGCTGTCACTCGTTCCGATCGTAAACAGCATCGCCATCCCTGCATTCCTGCTGATGTTGTTCGTCGTGCTGCCGATTCGCCTGTGGCAGGCTATCGGTGACATCGGGCGCTAACCCTCCGGATCGGAAGGTTCCACCACCACCCCGAACGCCTCGAGAGCTGCCAGCACATCCGGATCGCTCAGCGGATCGGCACACTCTTCGCCGCACCCCGTCAGCTGGGCAAGGAACTTGCTTACGTCCTGCGCCTCGCCCCACACCGCGAACCGCGTGGCCTGCAGCGTGATCGCCGCCCGCTCGGCCTCTCGGCGCCGGATCGCGGCCAGGTGCGCCGTGACCTGCGCTATGGTGTAGTCGAGGACTCCGGGCCAGCCGTGGCCGTTGGCGAGGAGCTCGGCAAAGGCGTCATCCCAAGTGTCGCCAGCGTCGTCTCCGTCGCCGCGTTCAGCGCGGGCAGTACCCGCCGGACGAAAAAATCCGCGTTGACCTCGACAACCGCCGTCACCAGCGGGAGAAACTCATCGGGCAGCAGCTCGCCGAGCCAGTCTTCGGTCTGATCGGTGGCAATCGCCACTGCTCGCACCAGGTCATCGCCGCCCACTGCAATCGCCGTTGCCAGGTCGACGGATTCAGCAGTTGAACATTCGGCATGAAGACGAGCACCTTGCCGCCCGCTGCGGTTCCATGAGTCAACCCGAGGCTCTGCTGGTGACGTTCTTGAAGTTGCCCGTCTGCGTCACTTCCTGCGCTGCGGTGAGATCCAGCGCGAGGTCGTCTTGCAGGCGCTCGATGTCGCGCTTGCGAGCATCGGCCTTGAACTGACGCAGCGCCGCCAGCTCGGCAGCCGTGTTGCTTGCCTCGGCGTCTTTCGCGCCAAGCTGCGCCTCCAGCTCGGCGATGCGAGCCTTGAGTTGATCAAGGTCTGCCATGGTTGGCTCCTCCGGTTGATGATCGGTGTGTCGTCGCGCGAACGCGGCAACGGACGTATTCGGGTCAGCGCCGACAGGCACGAAAGACACTTCGCGCAGCTTCGCGTTGCGGAAAATGGTGTCGACGGAAAGAGCGCGCCCGTTCAGCTCGATGCTGCGCCGGTCGCCGTTTTCCACCTTCCCCTGGATGCCGACGGACATCTGCCACGGCGCGCCCTCGGCAAACAGCGCGGCGACTTCCTTGCCGGCATCCGACGCGGTGAAGAACTCACCGGACACCAGCACCTGGTTTCCCGCGAGACGCGCACTGAGCTTTCCGGCACGCTTGCCCGGATCGTGATCGACCAGGGCGAAGACCTGTCCTTGCGGGAGCTCCATCGTCGAGAGGTCGATGGCGGCATCACCGTGCCAGCCGTAGCCGGGAATCACGCCGCCCGAGTAGGCCACGCCCTCGAAGCGACGCGGCAGGCCCGCCTCGTCGCGTTCAGCGACGGTGGGCGTGAAGGTGAAGAATGCGGTTTCCATGAGCACATGGAATCGCATTCGTGGACGTGCGTATGCATGAAGGGTTTCACTGTGCCGGCACAGCCGCCGTGCGGTATACGAAACATTCCGAGTGGATATTCCCGATAAACGAAACCCGCCTATGCCTCGACGCCGTCAAGACCAGATCGCGCGGTGGCATGGTTGATCGGACTGCGCACAAGAGGCTAGACTCAACCTGTAACAGTCGGCCGACGAAGCCAGCCGGAATGCGCAGAAATGCGTACGCGTCAGCAGGAACCGACTGGGGGAGGCGTGGACGGCTACACGCCTTTCACATTTGCGGTCGTCGATAAATCACCAGTCCCTCATGCTTCGACTTGAAGTATTTCGCATCGTAGGTCTGATATACCGACCAACCAACCCACGCTCCCGACATCTGCCGAAACACCGCAATCGCATGCAATACCTTGTCGTGCAGCACTTGGCGCGAGAGAAAATATAAACGCGCGGGGCCTTCGTCGTGAGCAACCAAACGGATTTCGTCTGGATTCTTGACTGTCTCTGCGAAATACAGCGCATACGGTCCGCGTCCTCGTTTGTTGGCTTTTGACTTCGCTCCGTCCCGCACGGGGTTGTGGTTCATGAACAACGAGGCAGAGATTTCACGTCGCAAGAACGGTAACGGTGCGTCCTCAATGTCACTCGAAAAAACCTTCTCGTTCCACTCTGCGCCAAACTGTTTCATGAACTCGCCGAGATAGAACCGATCGCTTTGTCCGGCAGGCAGCAAGGGCAACGTTCCTTGTTGCGGTCGAGGCATGGGCAGGTTCTGATCGGGCAGCGCGTCGAGCATGCCCAACAGTGTTGCACCGGTCGGCGAACAATCGATATTGGCATGTGGATCGCGCTTCTTTCTGCCAAAGCCGAACGGTCCTGGCAGGCACGCAGACTGACGTTCACGGATGATGTTTCGCAGCGTCTCATCCCACTGCATCGGCTTTCTGCCCCACCCGTCGTCATCGGCGCGCATCTCGGGCGTTTCGGGCTGGTTCAGTCCGCGCCCGTTGCGCGAACGGATCTCGGCCTGCTCGGCATCGAGCTGGATCAGCGTGCAGCGGCAGTTATGGCCCATCGGCGGGCTGTGCGTGAGCCAGAACGGATCATCGACCGGGCGGATGATGCCATCGAGCGCACGGTGCGCCGGGCGCGTGCGGGAATCATTCACCGCGTCATACATCAGGTACGGCTGATCGTCCTTCGTCTCCTCGAAGCGCCGCCAGTGCCCCGCGCCGTAAGCGGTTTGCACGGCATTGCGAAAAATGGTCTCGAGCCGATGCTTCGGCAGCTCCCACGGCTGCGATGCCGCCCAGCGCTTGAAGTCGGCGAAAGTGCCGCCGTCCTCGATGTGCTTCCCCATGCGGTCCAATACGCCCTGTACCTGGTCGAGCGCAGTCAGTCCGGAAACAGTGAAGGCAAGCCTGCGCGCCTCGGCGGGCAGCTGGTGGTAGTACGCATCCGGCAGAACAGACTTGCGCGCGCGGGCTGCTTCGATGGCCTCCTCGAACGGCAGATCGAAGGCGATCGAGAACGGCACTTTCCGCGGCATGGCTCAACGCCGCCGCGTCTGTGCTTGTACGCTGGCCTTCCAGCTGGCGACGACACCGCCGCTGGTGGCATTGATGTCAGCGACGTAGAACGCGCCGTGCGAATCCCGGCAACGCGCGCCCGTTCATAGAACATGCATCGATGTATTGGCGAACGCGTCGAGTGCGCGCAACTCCGCTGCCCCGCCCGGGTTCGTGATCACGGCGACACTGGCACGTGTCGGATCGAGCCAGGTCGCCGCGACGCGCAGCAGATCATCGAGGCCGACCGCGAGTACGCGTGCGCGGAATTCGCGTCGTTGCTCGGGCGTGCGCCCGAACAGGTTCTCGTGAAAATGCTTCTTCGCCTCACCGGCTGGTGAGCCGGGTTTGTCGAGCGAGGCAATCACGCCGAGGATCGCTTCCTCGACCTGCTGCCATTCGTGCCGGGTGCCGTGCAGCCAGTCGAGTGCGGCATCGAAGTCCGCCAGCGTGGCGGCGTGGCGCGGATCACGGTACGAGTAGAAGCGGAACGCGGCGATGCCGGCGTCGTGCGAGGCGCCACCGCCGTAGGCTCCGCCCTGTTCGCGAATCGCGCGATGCAGGAAGCCGTTGCGCAGGAACCCGGCGAGCACCGTCAACGCTGCCGCGTCGGGATGCGAGGTCGGCACCGTCGGATAGGCCTTGGCACAGAAATTCACCTGCGTGCTGGTCTGCCAGATCTGGTGCGCACCCTCGCGTATGGCAGGCGGAGCGAAGCAGGTGCCGATTGCAGCGGCAGGCGTGGTGCGCCAGCAGTCCGCCAGTGCCTGCGTCGCATCGTCCTCGTGTGCGGGGTCGGCGACCAGCAGCAGTTGGCGTGGAGCGGTTGCGATCGCCTCGTGCAATTGCCCCAGCCGTGCCGCGAACTGCTGCAACTCCTCGTCCGACTGCAGCGCCTTTTCCAGTGCACGTGTGCGCCGGATGCCCTCCAGTCCCGACAGGTTGTGCGACAGCAGCGCGGCCGGGCTCATGCGGCTCGACGCTGCTGCCATCGCGAGGCTGTGGCCGCTGCCAGTGATCGACTGGTCACGCCGCGCACGCATCTGGCTCAGCAGTTCGCGCAGGCGCTGCAGTTCGTCGAAACGCGGTGCCAGCAGCGTCTCGTGCAGCAGCGCGAACATCGAGGAGGCGTTGCGCGCCAGTGCCTTCGAGGAGACCACCAGCACGCCGCGTGTGCGCTGCGCGTCGTCGATCGCACCGCGGATCGTGGTGCCGGCGCTCACGCCGCCACTCACCGCGGCCTGCAACGCCTGCGTCTGCAGGTAATCACGACCGGCGCTGCCGATCTCGCTGAGGAAGTTGGCGTAGTAGGGCAGCAGCTCCTCGAGTTCGGGGGCGAGTTGCGGCAGGTCCACCACGACCTGCTGGTACACGATGCCGTTGGTGCCACGCGTGTACGCGGTCAGCGGCTGCGTCGTCGATGGCAGTTGGCGCGCAGTGATTTCCGCTACCTCCAGCGGCACATCGGCAATCGTCACGCGCGGCAGGCAGGAGTCGTCGGGTTTGCTGTTCTGCCGTTCGACGAGCGTGGCTGCCGTTGCGACGATACGTGCGCAGTCCTCTTCGTCGAGCGCCGTGCGGATCGCTGCCAGACGCTGTTCCTCCGCTACGCGCCTGCGTTCGGCGAGCATGCTGTCCGGATGCATCGCGAGGCGTACCCGGTGCGGGTTGTCGAGCAGCAGCTCGCGGACCAGGCGTTTCACGAATCCGGGATCCTCGATGTCCTCGGCCAGCTTCTGCAGCACCGGCTCGATGTTCAGCACCGCAACCGGATCGCCGCGGTGTACGGCGCCGCTGATCGCCATCAGCAGCAGTTGCAGCCCGAACGGGTAACCGTCGCCGCCGATTTCGCGCTGGTGCAGTTCGAGCTGATGCAGTACGGCTCGAACCTGTTCCACCGGAACGCCGTTTTCGGCGATGTGCTGCAGCGTATGCAGTACCAGTTCTTCCACGGCCGTTGCACTGCCGGTGTCGCAGCCTTCGAGACCGCAGCTGAACACGATCTCGCGGTTCGAGTCCTCGAGTCCGCACAGTGGCGACGGTGCGCTGCCGAGTTCGCTGGTCTCGAGCGCGAGTTGCAATGGCGAGGAACTGTTGTCGAGCAGAATGCCGTTCAGCAGATGTGCCTTCAGCAGATCCTCGAGGCTGGTCGACTTGCCGAGCAGCCAGCCGAGTACCACATGGCTCTTGCAGTCCGCATCACCTTCCTCTTCCCACGCATAGGCTTCCTCCACGCCGAGCGGTGCGTGGTAGCGCTTTTCGTCCGCGACGGCGATCTCGAGAGGCAACGGCTCGAAACGCGCGAGCGCCTGCGATTCAAAACGCTGCTGCAGTTCCGCGGCGGCGATGTCGCCGTAGCTCATGAAGACGGCGTTGCTCGGGTGGTAATGCGTGCGGTAGAACTCGCACAACTGCTCGTAGCCGAGGTCCGGAATGTATTCGGGATCACCACCGGAGTTGTAGTGGTAGGTGGTGCTGGGGAACAGGTACTTCGTCAGGGTTTGCCACAGCAGGCTCGAGATCGCGCTCATGGCGCCCTTCATTTCATTGAAGACCACACCCTTGAACTGCAGTGGCGTCGACGGATCGGACGGCGTGGCGAACTCCAGGCGGTGGCCTTCCTGCGCGAAGTCGTACGGGTCGAGACGGGCGAAGAACACCGAATCCAGGTACACATCGAGCAGGTTGAAGAAATCCTTGCGGTTCTGGCTCGCGAACGGATACGCGGTCCAGTCGCTGCTGGTGAAGGCGTTCATGAAGGTGTTCAGCGAACGGCGCGTCATCATGAAGAACGGGTCGCGCACGGGGTATTTCTCGCTGCCGCAAAGTGCGGTGTGCTCGAGGATATGCGCCACACCGGTCGAATCCCGCGGCACCGTGCGCAGTGCGACCAGGAACACGTTTTCCGGGTTGTCGCTCGCGATGTGATAGTGCTGCGCACCGGTCGTCCGATGGCGGTATTCCTCGACGACGACCCCGAGTGTGGCGATCGGCTCGCTGCGGACCCATTCGAAGGCAGGGTGGGCCGTAGCCGGTGCAAGGCCTGGGGCAGGGCGTGTCTGGGTACTGCTCATGAAGTGCTCGGAGTTGCTGCGGGGATGGATCGTGATCGTCGCGTTTCAACCCCGGAGGGATGATGCGCGCGGCGGATTCTAGCCCGGGGATGGCAGGTGTGTTAAGGCGAGTTTCGGTGTGTGATTGCGCGATGCCGCTTGCATCCTCGCTGCGCCTGGGCGCCATGCCGCTCGCCCGATTCACGCTGACTGCCGGCTTCAACGGTTCCCTGTGCCTCGATTGGGGGGGGGGCGCGCGGAAGCCGGGAGGAGGAATGCCGTCGATTGGTGACGGCTTTCACGTTGTCCTTGCGTGACACCGGGCTCGCGAGCGCCACCGGCCTGATGAAATGCCGAAAGAACGCTATTATTCGCCAGGGTCGCGCGGGTCCGAACCGGAGATCGGCGAGACCATGCACGCCGCAGGACGCTGAACGAACATAAGGAAGCAAGAACCGTGATCGACTCGAAGCCGCTGCGCCTGCGTCCCGCGACGTCCGGCGGAGTCTGATTCCTTGCGTCAGGACAAGGAAAGAGGCTGGGGGGTCCAGCCCCATGTGCTGCTGGGCAGCACGGTATTGATCGCGGTGCTGATGCTGGCGCTGGTACTCATTCCACAGACGCTGTCCCGTCAGGCGCGGCTGGAAGTGCTGCGCAGCCACGTGGGCGAAGAGGCGCGGGTTGCTGCGTCGGTGGTGGATGGCGATGCACATCGGCACCTGATCGAAGGCCATGGCACAGCCGAGGAACTGGACGCCGCCAGGGCGCCGTTGCTGCGCCTGCATCGCGCCTGGCCGGAAGCCCGCTACGTGTACACGATGGGCATGCATGATGACAGGGCGTTCTTCGTGCTCGATACGGCCCAGGATCCGCTCCTTGCCGCCGAACGGGGTCTGCGCATGTCGCGCTATCTCGAGCCCTTTCAGCTGCGCGAGGAGTACGAGAGCGACTGGCTGGTTGAACTGGCCGCCGGTCTGACCTATGTGAATCCGCAGTATCAGCACGATGACTACGGCTATTTCCTGACCGGCCACGCACCGATTCGCGACTCGACCGGGCAGGTGTCGGGTTTCGTCGGCGTGGATTTCGACCTCGAGTATTTCCTTGCCGAAGAGGCGCGCTTCCGGCGCATTGAACTCGCCAGCCTCTTTGGCGCGCTGCTGCTGTCCCTGGTGCTGGGCTGGGTTTATGCCCGCCATCACTTCCTGCAGCAAGCGGAATTGCGTCGCCATTACGAATCGTCCATGAATGATTCGCTCAGCGGGCTCCTGAACCGGCGCGGCGCCGATACGGCCATCCGTTCGGTCATGGAAGGTGGTGCGACCGGGCATGACAGATTCCATGCTGCGCTGCTGGTCGATATCGATCACTTCAAGCAGATCAACGACACCTATGGGCACGCCAAAGGCGACTCCGTCATCGCACGGCTGGCGGAGGTATTGCGCATGCCGTTGCATGCCGGAGCCGTACCGGTGCGCCTGGGTGGCGACGAGTTCCTGCTGTTCGTGCCGGACTGCGACCAGGATGCGGCGAAGCGGATCGCCTCCCGCCTGCTGGATGAGGTGCGTGCGACGACAGCAAGCGGTGCTGCGCCGTTCGAGGTGTCCGTGGGTGTGGCCGTGGTGCAGGCCGGGGAAGGAGGCTTTGACCTGCTGTACCGTCGTGCCGACAGCGCACTTTACGAGGCCAAGTCCGGTGGCAAGAACCGCTACGCCATCTTCGATGCCTCCATGGCCGATATGGAGGACACGGACGGTGCCGACGCGTTCGGATCGTTCCGGACGGTCACACAAACAGCCGAATGAACACTACGATCCCTGCCAGCAGTATCAGTTTGATGGCTGACAGCAGGTTCCTCGACATCTGCTTCTTCATCTCTTCACGGGCATCACCACGAGCCCGCAACCACGGGTACGCGACGAGCCCGCCCCACAGCGCGACGGGAACCAGAGCGAGGAGTGCGAACCAGGCCACCCCATGATCGCCGACGCGCAGGATCGCTTCGGTGGGGTCGTAGGTCGCGTGGGGTATCAGCGGCGTTGACGGGTCACTGGTGCGCAACACCGTGTAGCGGGCGCCAGGAGCCGCACGAATGTACGTATCGCGTGACACCGCAAGACGGACGTGCTCGCTGGTCTCCTGGATTCTCCCCTCCAGGGTGTAGGCGGCCCGGATGCCATACGCGTGCGCTGGCGGTAACAGAGCGGTTGTGACGAAGGTCGCCTCACTGGCGGCGTCGGTGCGCAGCACGAGGTCGCCGTGCTCAATGGCGGCTTGCACGACCAGGAACGCGAAGAAGCCCAGTACGATGGTCATCAGGATCGCGCTCGGCACGCCGAGGATACGCAGCCATCGTGAGCGGCGTGCAGCCCGTCGGGTCGCCTCGAGTCCCTTGTGATGTCGCGTCAGCAGCAGCGAGGTTGCGGATACCGGATCGAGCTCCCGGTGTCCTTCCTGATCGAGGAAGTGGAGCTGCGTCGCCGCTTCAAGTCGAGCCAGCAGCCGCGCCAGGGTTTCGTCCAGGCCGGCGGTGCATGGCTGCTCGCTATCGACTGCGAGCTCGACCTCGACCAGGTTGTCGTAGACGGCGATCAGGATCCATCCGCACTCCCACGTGCCCTGCAGTTGCACGAACCGATGCAGGCGTCTGATGGCAGCCTCGGGATCGGGGGCGTTGCCGAGCATCGCCGGCAGGTCTGCGGTGTCAACGGGGCGTCGTTGCAGATTGGCAAGGCTTTGCATCAATCTATCGGCGATATCGTGTACCTGCCTTGCCAGGGAAATGCAGGCTTCCGGAGTCTCGTCCGCCGCCCAGCGTACATCGGCTGCCGGATCTGGATCCTGCAGCAGGAGTTCGGTGCGGCCGAGTACGAAATCAAAAGCGTAGATGGGGTGCATATGGCAACCGTTGCCAGCAGGTGGCCGGGGAGCACGGATTATGATTGAAAAAAAGTCGGGGCGACCCAGGTATCGCTGGCTTGTGGGCGCCGTGTTGCTTTTGCTCCCGATTGCCGGTACGAGTCTGGCAACCGAGTCCGTACCTGGCCCGATTCTGCGCCCGGCGGCCGTGATCCTGCATATCCATGACGAAATCAGCGACCAGCGTTTCGTGGAGCGACTGGTGGCGCTGCTGCAACGCAACCTCGCGCCGCCGATCACGGCGAGTCCGGTACGGATGGACCTGGAACGCTTTCGACCACGCTTCGGCATCATGGACGCCAACCCGCTGCTCGGCGCGCTGATCGGCGGTATCGACTGGCAGCGCGACAGGAACGCCGTGCACGTCGTGGTGATCTCCGAGGACATGCGACTCGAACCCGCCCGTTTCAACTTTGCCGCCAGTGCGGGAGACGCGGGTACGCCGTTTCATCTCTCGATCGTTTCGCTGGCGAGGCTGCAGCAGCTCGCCGGGGATGGTCGCGTGGATCGTGACCCCAACCGTACGGCCATACGCGTATTCAAGCTGATCGCCAAGAACACTGCGCGGCTCATGGGATACGCGTCGAGCGATCGCTGTCTGTTCGCCTTTCCCCGCAGCGTCGCAGAACTCGATGCCACCGCGGAGAGCTTCTGCGAGCCGGATCTCTCGACGCTCGTCGCGGCAGGTATCGCCCGGATGCCGCCGCAGTGAGGCGCGACATCACATTCCGGCGGCAGGGCCTATGTGCATGAACCGCCGGGTGCGGTCTGCGTTGGCAGCGGCGGAGGCTCGATACGCAACGCGAACAGCCACGGCCACAGCTTGCCGGTGACCCACAGCAGCCCGGTGTCTGCGTCCCACGCGATGCCGTTCAGTACATCGGTGCTGCGGCGTTCGCTGGCATCGAGCAGCTCGCCGAGTTCGAGTCGCCAGCGTGCGCAGCCGTTGCGCGGATCGATGGCGACCACGCTGTCGGTCAGCCACACGTTGGCGAGCAGCCAGCCGTTCACCCACTCGAGTTCGTTGAGGCGTTCCAGCGGTTGTTTGCCCACACGCACGGTCAGGCGGCGCCACTCGGAGAACTCGGCGGGGCTGCGCCAGCGCAGCGTCGCGCTGCCATCGCTCTGGATCAGGTGGGTGCCGTCGCTGGCGAGTCCCCAGCCTTCGCCCCGGTAGTCGAAGCGTTGCTCCGGTTCGAGTTCCGGCAATGAAAAGCGCTGCATGACGCCTTCGCGCCAGGTCAGCAGATGGAGCTTGCCGTCGTGCACGGCGATGCCCTCGGCGAACCAGCGCACCGGGAGTCTGTGCGTGCGCAATGGGCGCGGATCCGCGAGCGTGCGCAGCAGCAGGCGCGATTCGCCGTAATTGCCGCCGCTCTCGATGAGCTTGCCGCGATCGATCAGCAGTCCCTGCGTGAACAGCGTGCGATCGTGGGACATACGTTTCACGATGGCATAAGGGTTTGTCGGCAGGGTTGGCAGGAGCCTTTCGGGAGTCGGGCGTGCGCAGCCGGCTTGCGGCAGCACGACGCCAAGCACGACGACACCTAGTGCAGCGAGCAGGGGGCGTTTCATGCGCCACGCCCCTTGATGATGTCGCGGATCAGGAAGCGTGCTGGTGAAATCGTGCGTTGCAGGCGCTGCGGCAGCGGAGAGGGCTCGCCGCAGATCGAGGCGCTGATCGCATCGGCGCACAGCGGCGCGCTGGTCAGTCCGCGCGAGCCATGGCCGGTGCTGACGTACAGACCCGGCAGATAACTGCCGGTGTGGTCGATCGGACGGCGTGCGTTGTGGCGCAGTGCGGCGAACTCGCGACGGAACGCCGCCGCATCCGCCACTGCTCCCGCGATCGGCAGTCGGTCCGGCGTGCTGCTGCGATACCCGACACCCGCCTGCAGTGCTTCCTGCGGGATTTTCGCGAGGTCGATGTGCGCCAGGATCTCGTGTGCGCGTTCGAGGTTGTCGGCGTTTTCTGCCTGGGTTGGCTGGTAGTCGCCCGCACCGCGCACATAGCTGGCGCCGCAGCACAGCCATTCACCGCGCGCTGGTGCCACGTAGCCACTGGCACAGACCACACAGCGTGGCGTGGCACCGACCAGCGCACGCGGGATCAGCGTGATCTGGCCACGCAGCGCCACGATCGGCAGGGGGTTCGCTCCAAGCAGCGCATTGGCTGCGCTTGCGGTGGCGACGATCACGACAGGAGCATCGACCGTTTCGCCGTGATCGAGTGCGACGCTCCAGTGCCCCTGCGCATTGCCGAGGTGCATCGCCCGGCAGCCGAAGCGTGTTTCGATCAGCGGGTGGTCGAGCAGCCGTGCGCGCGCTGCCTGCGGCACCAGCCAGCCGCTGCCGGGGAGGTGGATCGCCTGCTGCTTCAGCACGATGCCGGCGATCGCAGAGGCTTCGCGGGCGTCGACGAAATGCGCCAGCTCGGGAAGAGCGGCGTAGCGTTCGCGCAGAGACACGAATTCGCTGTCCTCGTCGCTGCGCAGTTGCAGCAGACCGCAGCGTGCGTACTCGTTGCCCTCGGCGCCGAACAGGGCGGCGTAGAAACGCAAGGCATGCAGGTAACTGTGCAGCGTGAATGCGCCGTGCGGCGTGTCGCTGACCGGCAACTGGGTGAACAGGATGCCCTGCGGGCTGGCTGGTGCGCTGGCGAGTGGCGCCTCGGCAGTCTCGATCACCGTCACCCGCACGCCACGGCGCGCCAGCGCGTTCGCGCAGCAGGCACCGGCAATGCCTGAACCGATCACGATCGCCTTGCGAGGGCGCGGTGCGGGGGTTGCGCACAATTGCCACGGAGTTTCCTCGAGCGCTTCGAGCAGCGTGCACGCGGCGCCTTCGAAGCACCCCGCGAGCATCTCGCGCTTGCGGCCGAATCCGCTCACGCGTTCGATCGCAAAGCCTGCAGCCGTGAGCGCCGTACGCACGGCACTGGCTGCGGTGAAGGTCGCCAGCGTGGTCCCGGGGCGACTCAGCGCAGCAACACGGCGCAGGACTGCCGGCGTCCACATCGCTGGATTGCGTGCGGGTGCAAAGCCATCGAGAAACCAGGCATCGGCCGGTACCGCCAGTTCGGGATGCTGGCTTGCACCGTAGTCGTCGAGCGCCGGTGTGACGTCGCCGATATGGAGCTGCAGGCGCACGCGCCCGCCGGCGAGATCCAGCGTGTGCAGCCCCTCGAGCAGCGGCGGCCACGCCGTGACGAGTTCTTCGCTGAATCGTGCCAGCTCCGGCCAGCGCGCGTTTGCGCGGCGGATCGCCTCGCGTGACAGCGGATACGCATCCAGACTACGGAAAACCAGCCGCGCTGCCGCGGGTGCGATGCGCTCCCACAACTGCCAGGCGAGCAGGAAATTCAGCCCGGTACCGAAGCCGGTCTCGTTGATCACGAACACGCTGCCCGCATGGTCGGGCAACGAACGCCAGCGACTCTCCAGCGCGTTGTGCGCGAGAAACACGTGGCGCGCCTCGGCGCAGCCGTCGTCACGGCTGTAGTAGACGTCGCCGAATTCGCGCGACCAGGGGGTGCCGTCGGGCAGCCAGTCGGGTTCTGCGGGTCCGGTCGATGCGGTCGATCCGGCCTCGTCATTCACCTTGGATCAGCTCCGGGTCCGATCGGATCAGACGAATTCCGGCCCGAATATCTGCGAGACCATATCCGAGAGCGCCGGATTGCGTCGCAGTTCGTTGCCGCCATCCACCGCAAAGCTCTGTCCGGTCATCCAGGCGGATTCGGACCCTGCCAGGAAGCGGATGGCAGGTGCGATGTCTTCCGGTTCGCCCAGTCTGCCGAGCGGCACCTGCTCGAGGATGCCCTGGACCACGGCCGGGATGTCGAACATGCCGTTGGTACCGGCGCTGCGGGTCATCCCCGGACGCACGGCGTTGACGCGGATTCCGCGCGACCCCAGTTCATCGGCGGCAACGCGCACGAATCCTTCGAGCCCGGCCTTGGACGTGTTGTAGGAAGACAGGTACGCATAGCTCAGCTTTGCGGCGTTGGAAGAGATGCACACGATGCTGCCGCCCGGCTTCATCAGCCGAACGGCGTGCTTTGTTGCCAGGATCGCGCTGACGACGTTGAGTCTGTAATCGGTGATCAGGTCTTCTTCCTCGATCAGCAGGATCGGCTTGAAGCCGCTGCCACCGACTGCGCTGACCACGATATCCAGCCGGTCACCGAGATCATGCGTCTTGCGCAGGGCCGCGATCACATCGGATTCCTTGCAGGCATCGCCCGGGTACAGCTCCACGCGGCCTTCGTGTTCGGCGAGGATTTCCTCGCGCGCTGCTTCGAGTGCCTCCTGGCGGCGTCCCATCAGTACGACGGATGCGCCGTCGCGCACCAGCAACTTCGTTGCGGCAATGGAAATGGCTGCTGCACCAGCCGTGACCAGTGCGGTCCTGCCTTCGAGCGAGCGTGTTGCAAACATGGTCAGAGTCCTTTTCGCAGGGATGCGGGTTGGCTGGAGGGTGAATGTGGCCTGGACTGGCGCGATTATGGCAGTTCATCTCGACCATATTCTATGATCCCGCGATCGCGCCCCGCTGGAGAGCTGCATGCATCCGTTGCTGATCGACTTCGAGCTGGCAATCAAGCTCGCATTCGCAGCGGGAGGATTCGTGATCTCGGTAGGCGCGGCAACGCATGCACTGCTCACCAAGCGCGACTCACGCAGTGCCGCGGTCTGGATTGCGGTGTGCATGTTCTTTCCGGTGCTTGGTGCAATCGTGTACGCGCTGTTCGGCAACAATCGCATCCGCACCCGTGCGCGGCGACTGCATGCGCTGCCGGAGGAGGAAGAGCCTGCGCAGCCGCTGGTCCTGGAGCACGTCGCCGCAGAGCATCTGATCGCACCCGAATACCGCAACCTGGCGCTGCTGGGGCGCGCGGCCAGTGGCAACGAGCTGCTCACCGGCAACAGTGTCGAAGCCCTGCTGTGTGGCGAAAACGCGTATCCCGCGATGTTGCACGCCATTGGCGAGGCGCAGCACTACGTGTGGCTTGCAAGCTATATCTTCGAGGCGCGTGGCGTCGGGTGGGAGTTCGTTGCAGCGCTCACGGCGGCGCGTGCACGTGGAGTCGATGTTCGCGTGCTGCTCGATGGTTTCGGTCAGTTCTATACGATGCCGCTGGTGGCGCCGGCACTGCGCCGCGGCGGGGTGCAGGTGGCGCGCTTCCTGCAGCCACGGCTGCTGCCGCCGAACCTGTCGCTGAACCTGCGCAATCACCGCAAGATCCTCGTCGTCGACGGTGAACTCGCGTTCACCGGAGGCATGAACATCCGCAGCAAGCACATGGCGGCGGATGGCCGGGAAGCGCAGGTCACCGACATGCATTTCCGCCTGCGTGGGCCGGTGGTGCACCAGATCGAGGAGGTGTTCGCCGCCGACTGGCTGTTCAGTTCGCGCCATCCACTGCCGCGCACGACGTCGCCATTGCAGCCGACACCACTGCCGGAGGAAGCCGAGTGTCGCGTGATCGTCGATGGTCCGAACGAAGACATCGACAAGCTGCTGTGGGTGCTGGTAGGCGCCATCAACGCGGCGCGCCGGAGCATCAAGATCATGACGCCGTATTTCCTGCCGCCGCGTGAACTGGCCGTGGCGCTGCAGACGGCGGCCTTGCGCGGCGTGGATGTGACGATCGTGCTGCCGGCGCACAACAACTTCGTGTTCATGACCTGGGCGGCGACACACACGCTGGGCGAGCTGCTGAAGACCGGGGTGCAACTGCGATTCTTCGAAGGGCCGTTCCAGCACACGAAACTGCTGCTGGTCGACGACTATTACGCACAGATCGGTTCTTCGAACCTGGATCCGCGCAGCCTGCGACTGAATTTCGAACTGGCGGTGGAGATCTACGACCATGGCTTTGGTCGCCAACTGGCGGAGCATTTCGCCGCTACCCTGAGCCGTTCGCGTGTCTATGGATACCGGGAGTGGCGCCGGCGCGGAGCCCTGCAACGGCTGCGCGATGCGGCGGTCTGGCTGTTCACGCCGTATCTGTAGCCTCACTGCAGCGGATCGGCTACCTTAGGCGCCCGCAGAACACCCCATCCCGGAGGCGCCAGACCGGTCATGAGCGATAGCCAGAACGTCAGCATGGAACCCCAGCGCTTTTTCACCGGGGCGCTCAACGTGCTTCATGCCGGCTTCATCGCACCGTCACGTGTGCAGGCGAAGCGCAACTTTGCACGTATCCACGGTGGCGCGGTGCTCGATCTGGCCGAGGCGCGTCTCGAGGACGGTTCCGACCTGCTGTTTCGAGTCGCACTCGATCATGGCGAGTTCCGTGGCAAGCTGGGGTTCACGGTATTTCGCAAGGCGCTCGCGCAACTGCTGGGCAAGCTGTCGCAATGCATCCGCTTCAAGGAGCCGCTGAACATCTACTCGAGCGAGGAGACCGGTGCGCTGCTGCTCAATCTGCCGGCAATCCTGGGTGACGATGGGCAGACCAACGTGATGATGCTCGGCGTAGACAAGCCGGAGACGGGTGCCGTGACCCTGCGATTGCAGTTCCTCGATCCCGACCAGTTCCGCACGTAGGTTCGGGTTTCAACCCGACGGGTGCTGTCGGCATGAATGCCGACCTACGGGCGCGGTGTTTGCCGGCGTGGTTCGGGTTTCAACCCGACGGGTGCTGTCGTCGGCATGAATGCCGACCTACGGGCGCGGTGTTCGCCGGTGTGGGTCGGGTTTCAACCCGACGGGTGCTGTCGGCATGCATGCCGACCTACGGGTGCGGTGTCCGCCGGTGTGGGTCGGGTTTCAACCCGACGGAGGCTATCGTCGGCATGAATGCCGACCTACCGGCGCGGGGTTCGCTGGTGTGGGTCGGGTTTCAACCCGACGGGTGCTGTCGACATGAATGCCGACCTACGGGTGCGGTGTCCGCCGGTGTGGGTCGGGTTTCAACCCGACGGGTGCTGTCGGCATGCATGCCGACCTACGGGTGCGGTGCCCGCCGGCGTGGGTCGGGTTTCAACTTGACGGGTGCTGTCGGCATGAATGCCGACCTACGGGTGCGGTGTTCGCTGGCGTGGGTCGGGTTTCAACCCGCCGGGTGCTGTCGGCATGCATGCCGACCTACGGGTGCGGTGCCCGCCGGCGTAGGTCGGGTTTCAACCCGACAGGTGCTGTCGGCATGAATGCCGACCTACGGGTGCGGTGTCCGCCGGTGTGGGTCGGGTTTCAACCCGACGGGAGGCTATCGTCGGCATGAATGCCGACCTACGGGTGCGGTGTCCGCCGGTGTGGGTCGGGTTTCAACCCGACGGAGGCTATCGTCGGCATGAATGCCGACCTACGGGCGCGGTGTTCGCTGGTGTGGGTCGGGTTTCAACCCGACGGGTGCTGTCGACATGCATGCCGACCTACGGGCGCGGTGTTTGCCGGCGTGGGTCGGGTTTCAACCCGACGGTGCTGTCGGCACGCATGCCGACCTACGGGCGCGGTGTTCGCCGGCGTGGGTCGGGTTTCAACCCGACGGAGGCTGTCGGCATGAATGCCGACCTACGGGTGCGGTGCCCGCCGGTGTGGGTCGGGTTTCAACCCGACGGGTGCTGTCGTCGGCATGAATGCCGACCTACGGGTGCGGTGCCCGCCGGCGTGGGTCGGGTTTCAACCCGACGGAGGCTGTCGTCGGCATGCATGCCGACCTACGGGTGCGGTGCCCGCCGGCGTGGGTCGGGTTTCAACCCGACGGAGGCTGTCGTCGGCATGAATGCCGACCTACGGGTGCGGTGTTCGCCGGTGTGGGTCGGGTTTCAACCCGACGGGTGCTGCCGGCATGAATGCCGACCTACGGGCGCGGTGTTCGCCGGTGTGGGTCGGGTTTCAACTCGACGGGTGCTGTCGGCACGCATGCCGACCTACGGGTGCGGTGTTCGCCGGCGTGGGTCGGGTTTCAACCCGACGGAGGCTGTCGGCATGAATGCCGACCTGCGGGTGCGGTGTTCGCCGGTGTGGGTCGGGTTTCAACCCGACGGAGGCTGTCGGCATGCATGCCGACCTACGGGTGCGGGGTTCGCCGGCGTGGGTCGGGTTTCAACTTGACGGGTGCTGTCGGCATGAATGCCGACCTACGGGTGCGGTGTCCGCCTACGTTACCGTGATGCGGGGGATCGGGGGGCGTGGAATGCAGAGTTTCTGCGTGGGTGCCATCACGGTCGCCATGCCGCTCAGCACCGGCTTGCCGCTCTGGTTCAGCACGGCAGTGAGGATTTTCACGAACTTCCTTTCGGGCAGCAGTTCCGCGACCGTGAGCTCCACGGTCAGCGTGTCGCCGATGCGTACCGGCCGTTCGAAACGCAGCTCCTGTCCGATATAGACGGTGCCGGGTCCTGGCAGCTCCATCGCCAGTGCAGCCGACACCAGCCCGCCCGTGTACATGCCGTGAGCGATCCGTCCCTTGAACTGGGTACCAGCCGCGAACTCCTCGTCGAGATGTACCGGGTTCACGTCACCCGAGACCGCGGCGAACAGCAGCACGTCCTGTTCCGTCACGGTGCGCGTCATGGTGGCGCGCTGGCCGATCGACAGTTCCTCGTAAGTGAAATTCTGCAGTGTCGACATGGGGGGCTCCGATCCTGATCCTGGATTGGCGATTATCACTGCGTGTGCACGTCGATTGCCAGTCAGGAAGCTTGTTCGCTACAGTCATCGCGTGCAGTGGGCACGCTACAGCGGAGGCGCGACAGCAGCATGCGGACGATGGAGTTGATCGAGCGGGCGCGAGACGCCGCAGGCATGCCGCAATCAATGGGCGCCCCCGAACATGCCAGCGTCAATGCCCTGTTCGCCGCAGCGGTTGCGCGCTTTGCCGACAGGCCTGCGCTCAGTTGCTTTGGCCACACGTTGAGCTTCCGTGCGCTGGACCGGTTGTCGGCTGCATTCGCGTCCTGGTTGCAACATCATACTGACCTGAAGCCTGGTGATCGCATCGCGATCCAGATGCCGAACCTGCTGCAGCACCCGGTCGCGACCCTCGGTGCACTGCGTGCCGGGTTGGTCGTGGTGAACACGAATCCTCTCTACACGACGCGTGAATTGGCACACCAGTTCCGTGACTCGGGTGCACGCGCCCTCGTCGTGATGGCGAATATGGCAGCGCAGGCAGCGAAGGTGCTGCCGGAGACCGGAATCCGCCATGTGGTGATCACCGAGGTGGGCGATCTGCATCCGTTGCCGCGCCGCGTGCTGCTGAACGCGGGTGCCCGCTACCTGAAGAAGATGGTACCGCCTTACCGGATTCCAGGCGCGGTGACGCTGCGCCGGGCGTTGGTACTTGGTGCACGCCAGGTGCACCGCGAGCAGCAACCGGCCCGTGATGATGTGGCGATGCTGCAGTACACCGGCGGTACCACTGGAGTGGCCAAGGGCGCGATGCTTTCCCACGCCAACATCGTCGACAACGTGCAGCAGGCCGGCGTGCTGTTTTCGACCAGCGGTTTCCGTGATGGAGAGGAGACACTGCTGCTGCCGCTGCCGCTCTATCACATCTACGCGTTCAACGGCTGCCTCGGCATGATCGTGCGAGGGGCGTGTACCTGTCTGATCGCAAACCCGCGTGACCTGGAAGGGTTGATCAGCGAGTTTCGCAAGCTGCGCCCCACAGCCTTTGCCGGCCTGAATACCCTGTTCGTGGCGCTGTGCAACAACCAGCGGTTCCGCGCGCTGGACTTTTCTGCTCTCAAGCTCACGACCTCGGGTGGCATGGCACTCACGCTCGATGCGGCGCAGCGCTGGAAGGACGTCACGGGACTCGACATCATCGAGGGTTATGGTCTGACCGAAACCTCGCCGGTGATTTCGCTGAATCTGGTACACGCGAACCGTACCGGAACGATCGGGATTGCGGTGCCGTCGACGGAGGTGCGCATCGTCGACGAGGCTGGCAACGAAGTCGAGGCCGGCCAGCCGGGGGAGCTGCTGGTGCGTGGTCCGCAGGTGATGCACGGCTACTGGAATCGTCCCGACGAGACGGCAAAGGTTCTCGGCGACGACGGCTGGTTGCACACCGGCGATGTGGCGACCGTGACGGCGGAGGGCTACCTGAAAATCGTCGATCGCAAGAAGGACATGATCGTCGTGTCCGGATTCAACGTGTACCCGAACGAGATCGAGGACGTCGTATCGGCGCATCCCGGCGTACTGGAATGCGCTGCAGTGGGTGTTCCCGATCCGCGGACCGGCGAGGCCGTGCGCGTGTTCGTGGTGCGTCGCGATCCGTCGCTCGATGCTCAGCAGCTGCGCGAGTTCTGCCGCGAAAGGCTGACCGGTTACAAGCTGCCGCGCGAGTTCGTCTTCCGCAACGAACTGCCGAAGTCCAACGTCGGCAAGATCCTGCGCCGTGAACTGCGCGATGCGTGATCGATGACGGCGACTGAACGGGTAACGGGGCGAGAGCCGCGCGCAGCAGTGCTGCCGCCGGTGCTGCAGCAGATGCACGCCCGCCTGGCGCAGGTGCTGGGGGCGGATCGCGCGCGTCTGACACGCCAGTTCATGCAACTCGCCGATCTGGTTCGTCAGGGCAAGCCGCACGACCGTCTGCAGGGTGCTCTCGGTGCTGCGATGGACGAGTCGATCGCACGCGTGGAGCGGCGACGCCTGCTGTTGCCGACTGCGATCGACTATCCGCCGGAACTGCCGGTCAGCGCGGCGCGTGAGCGCATTCTGCAAGCGCTGGCGCAACATCAGGTCGTCATCCTTGCCGGTGATACCGGCTCGGGCAAGACCACCCAGTTGCCGAAGCTGTGTCTCGAACTCGGGCGCGGCGTGCACGGCATGATTGGACATACGCAGCCGCGACGAATTGCCGCCCAGGCGGTGGCTGCGCGCATCGCCGAGGAGCTAGGCGCGGCAGGCACGACGCTGGTCGCCTCGCAGGTGCGCTTCGCCGACCGTTCCACGCCGGACACGCTGATCAAGCTGATGACCGACGGTATCCTGCTTGCGGAAATCTCCGCCGACCGTCGGCTCGAACGCTACGACACGCTCATCATCGACGAGGCGCACGAGCGCAGCCTGAACATCGATTTCCTGCTTGGCTACCTGCAGCGGCTGCTGCCCCAGCGCCCGGACCTGAAGCTGGTGATCACCTCGGCGACCATCGACGTTGCACGGTTTGCGCAACACTTTGCCGGGGCGCCGGTGATCGAGGTGGCCGGTCGCACCTATCCGGTCGAGCTGTGGTATCGCCCACTGCCCGAAGACGACGCGGACCTGCCGGCTGCGATAGTCGCGGCGGTCGCCGAACTGATCGCGCACGAGCGTGGCAGCGCACACGCCGGGCGTGGGGACATCCTGGTCTTTCATGCCGGTGAGCGCGATATCCGCGAGACCGCGCTTGCGCTGCGCAAGTCGGGCCTGCCGCACATCGAGGTGCTGCCGCTGTATTCGCGGCTGTCGCAGGCGGAGCAGGCGCGTGTGCTGCGACCGGGGGCGCGTGGCGGACGGCGCATCGTGCTGGCCACCAACGTCGCCGAGACCTCGCTGACCGTGCCGGGCATTCGTTACGTGATCGACCCGGGGCTCGCTCGCATCAGCCGTTACAGCGTGCGTTCGAAGGTGCAGCGCCTGCCGATCGAGCCGGTGTCGCGAGCCAGCGCCGACCAGCGCAAGGGCCGTTGTGGACGCCTCAGCGATGGCATCTGCGTGCGGCTTTATTCCGAGCGGGATTTTCTCGCTCGCCCCGAGTTCACCGATCCCGAGATCCTGCGTACCGGGCTCGCGTCGGTGGTCCTGCAGATGCAGGCACTGGGGCTGGGAGAGATTGCGCGGTTCCCGTTCCTGGACCCGCCCGAACAACGACAGATCAACGACGGACTGCGTCTGCTGGAAGAATTGGGAGCACTCGATCGCAGGGGTGGTCTGAGCAGGATCGGGCGCCAGTTGGCTCGCCTGCCGGTCGATCCGCGCGTCGCACGCATGCTGCTGGCTGCGGCCGAACTCGGCGTGTTGGCCGAGATGCTCGTGGTCAGTGCATTCCTGAGCATCCAGGATCCGCGTGAGCGTCCGGTAGAGCGCCAGCAGGCAGCGGATGAAAGCCATCGCCGTTTCGCGTGTCCGACTTCGGATTTCGTCAGCGTGCTGCGGTTGTGGGAGTACGTCGAGGAGCGACGCCAGGCGCTGAACGCCAGCCAGTGGCGGCGGCTGTGCCAGCGCGAGTTCCTGTCGTTCCTGCGCCTGCGCGAGTGGCGCGACATCCACCACCAGCTGCGACTGACATGCCGCGAGCTCGGGCTGACGGAAAACCATGCACCGGTCGCGGAGGAGGCGCTGCACCGCGCGGTGCTCGCGGGCATGCTCACGCACATCGGTACCCGCACCGAGGAGCGTGACTACGAAGGCGTGCGTGGAAGGCGGTTTGCGATCCATCCCGGATCGGCGGTGTTTCGCAAGGCGCCCAGGTGGATCGTCGCCGCCGAGCTGGTCGAGACCACGCGTGTCTATGCGCGCGGCGTGGCCGCGGTAGAGCCGGAGTGGGCGCTGCCGTGGGCCGAGCATCTGGTGAAGCGCGAACACCACTCGCCGCACTGGTCGGTGCGCGCAGGCAAGGTGCTCGCCAACGAGCGCGTGCGCCTGTTCGGACTGGTGCTCAGCGATCGAGGCAACGTCGATTACGGGCGCATCGACCTCGCCGAGGCGCGCCGCATCTTCATCCGCTGCGCGCTGGTCGAGGGCGATTACCGCAGCCGCCAGAAGTTCTGGCTGCACAACCGCGCGCTGCTGGACGAGGTCGAGGAACTGGAAGCCAAAGGTCGACGGCGCGATCTGCTGGTGGATGACGCGGTGATCCACGAGTTCTACGACGAGCGCCTGCCGGAAGCGGTGCACGATCACCCTTCGCTGGAGAAATGGTTGCGTGGCGCACTGGTGCGGGATCCGGATGTGCTGTGCATGCAGCGCGAGGTCCTGCTGCGCCGGCTCGATGCAACACCGAGTGTGGCCCAGTTCCCCGACAGCCTGCAGTGGCGCGAGTGGGGTGTACCGCTCGCATACCGCTACGAACCGGGTCATCCGGCGGACGGGGTAACTGCAGTGGTGCCGTTGGCCCTGCTCGATCAGTTTCCGCGCCATGTGCCCGAATGGCTGGTGCCCGGCCTGTTGCGCGACAAGCTGATCGCGCTGCTGAAGGGCCTGCCGAAGCACTGTCGCAAGGCGTTGGTACCGGTGCCGGACACGGTCGATGTGCTGCTGTCGCAACTGCAGCCATCCGATACTCCGCTCGTCGAGGCGCTCGCGGCGCTGCTCGCGCGTGAGCGTGGCGTCGTGGTGCCACGCGACGCGTGGCAGGAAGATGCATTGGATCCGTTTTACCGCATGAATCTGCGCGTGCAGGATGCCGACGGCGCGGTGATTGCCGAAGGGCGTGATATCGCGGGGATTCGCCTCGCGCTTGCACCGCGCGTGAAGACCGAGGTGCAGCGGGCCGCACCGGCAGCGTACGCGCGAGGCGGCATCACACGCTGGGATATCGGCCCGCTGCCCGAGGTGGTGCGGGTTGCGGGCAAGGCGCTCGACGTGCCCGGCTATCCGGCGCTGCGCGACGCGGGTGATACGGTCGCAGCCGAAACCTTCCCGGATGCCGTCGAGGCGCTGGCGACGCACCGCGCGGGGGTGCGCCGTCTGTTGCTGATCGAGTGTGGACAGGCTGCGGCGTGGTTGCGTCGCAACCTGCTGAAGGATCCACGCATCGGGCTGCAATGGGGTGCGGGATTCGACCGTGCGGTATTGGTCGAGGACCTGTTGCTTGCGGCGATCGAGAGCTGCCTGCCGCCGGACGATGCGGAGCTGCCACGCGACCCGCAAGCCTACCAGACGCTGCTTGTGCGCTGCGGCCAGGCGATCACGCCACGCGCAAGTGCACTGGAGAAGCTGCTCGGACGTATCGCCGCGCAGCGCCACGCGGTCCAGAGGCAACGTGCGGTGCTCGAGCTCCCGGCGTTCGCAGCCAGTCGACGCGACGTCGAGCAGCAACTCGCCGCGCTGTTCGCACCGGGTTTCCTGTACCGGACCCCGGCGCGTTGGCTCGATCGGTTTCCGGTGTATCTCGAGGCGCTGGCGCTGCGGCTGGAAAAGTTGCCGTTGCGGCTGGCGCGCGACCTCGAGGCGGTGCGCGAACTCGACGGGCTGACGCAGCGACTGTTGCGCCACCTGGAACAGGCTCGTGGCGGCGCGCTGGGCGCAGCCCGTGTCGCCGAGTACCGCTGGATGCTCGAGGAGTATCGCGTATCGCTGTTTGCGCAGCAGATCGGAACGATTGCGCCGGTTTCCGTGAAACGCCTCGACAGGCTCTGGGACGACTCGATCAGGGCAGGTTGAACCGCCGGCAGGGCAGGGGGGGATCGGCTACACTTGCCGGCCCGATGCCCGACCGAACCGTGCCGATGGCCGTTGCCCTCAGACAGGAATCCTCGATGGTCCCCGTGACCGGCAAGGTGCAGTTGCACCTGCGCCGGCTGTGGTGCGGGGACAAGGGTCGTGGCGAGCCGGTGCTGATGCTGCATGGCGCGGCCGAAGACGGCCACATCTTCTATTCCCATTCCGGTCTGGGGCTTGCGTGCTGGCTGGCGCGCAACGGCTGCGAGGTGTTCGTGCCTGACCTGCGTGGAAAGGGAAAGAGCTGGCCGGCGATCAACCAGCACAGCGACTTCGGCTTCCACGAGATCATCACCCAGGACATTCCGGCACTGGCAGCGACGGTGGGACGACTCACGGGCGGGCGTGAACAGACCTGGGTCACGCATTCGCTGGGGGGCGTACTTGCGGTGGCCGCACTTGCCCGCAGTGGAGCCGAATCACCCGGTGTGCGCCAGCTTGCGCATTTCGCTGCTCGCCGCCGGGTGCGTGCCGGTGGCCTGCGACGCCGTTTGCTGATCGATCTGCTGTGGAACCGGATCGGACGAATCGCCGTTGCGGCGGAAGGCTACCTGCCCGCACCGGCGTTGCGACTCGGTACCGCGAGGGAGTCCGGACGCTGCTTCCTCGATGGGCTGCACTGGGCGCGCGAGGCAGCGTGGCTCGATCCCGAGGATGGCTTCGACTACGGTGCGACGCTCGCCGCCGGTGTGTGGCCGCGCAGCCTGTATTTCGCCTCGGCAGCCGATCGCGCGTTCGGTCACCCGGAGGATGTACGGGATTTCATGCATGAAATCGGTCACCACGACGGGCGGATGCTGATCGTCGGCAGCGCTGCCGGCGGTGGTGCCGACTACTCGCATACCGGGATGTTGTTGCGCCCGGAGGCCGAGGCCGAGCTGTTTCCGCAGTTGCTGGAATGGATGCGTGAGGCGTGATCGGCCGGAGAGACCTTCCCCTGCGTGCTAGACTGCGCAGGCTGAACGGGAACGGAAACGGTACGATCCGATGACGACGACACGGCGGTATGCGAGCACTCTGTTGCTGGGTGCTGGGCTGTTGCTCGCGGCGCTGGCAGCGCCCGCGAGCGGGGCTACGGATGATCCATGGGAAGGGTTCAACCGACATGTTTTTGCGTTCAACGAGTTTCTGGACCGCGGGTTGCTGAAGCCGGTAGCCAAGGGCTACCGGGCGGTCACGCCGCATTTCGTCGATCGGGGAGTCAGCAACTTCTTCTCGAACCTGGGCGAAGTGCCGAGTTTTGCGAATCACCTGTTGCAGGGACATCTGTGTGATGCAGGTCTGGATGCCGGACGCTTCGCAGTCAACAGCACGCTTGGAATCGCCGGGCTGTTCGACGTCGCGAGCCAGATGGGCATCCAGCAGAAGACGACCGACTTCGGGGTCACGCTGGCCCGCTGGGGAGCGGGTTCGGGGCCGTATCTGGTATTGCCGTTCTTCGGCCCGAGCACGGTGCGCGACGGCATCGGCGTCGGCGGGGACTGGTTCCTCGAGCCGGTCACCTACCTCGAGGACGATACTGCGCGCTGGTCACTGCGTACCCTGGAGGCCGTGGATCAGCGCGCCAATCTCCTCGAGGCCGAGCAACTGATCGTCGGCGATCGTTATGTGTTCCTGCGCAACCTCTACCTCAAGCGCCGCCAGCTCCTGATCGAAGGGGGACCCCGGGAGCCGGATTTCGATGACGGCTTCGACGACGAGTTCGGAGACGAAGCACCCTGATCGACATCATGCTCCGGTCATTTGCCGCGAATCGCAATCGGGTGGAACGAGGGCTGCGGCATGGCGCAATACATCGATGCCGGCTCCCGACCGGTACGCGTTTTCAGCGATGTAGCGACGGAATCGTTTGCCGCCGGGGCGACCGTGGAACAGCCCCAGCACATGGCGGCTGATCTGGCACAGCCGGCGTCCGGCAGCGAGTTCACGTTCCACATACGGCAGGAACGCTTCGAGTGCCTGGTGACGCGTCGGTACGGGGTCGGTTTCGCCGAACAGCCGTGAGTCCACTTGCGCAAGCAACCAGGGGTCGTGATACGCACTGCGCCCCAGCATCACGCCGTCGACGTGGTGCAGGTGGTCCTCGCACGCGTCGAGTGAGTCGATGCCGCCGTTGATCACGATCCGCAACTGCGGAAACTCGCGTTTCAGGTCATATACGGTCGGGTAGTGCAGCGGCGGGATCTCACGGTTCTCCTTCGGGGACAAGCCCTGCAACCATGCCTTGCGTGCGTGCACGATCACGGTGCGCGCTCCTGCGCTGGCAACCGCAGCAACGAAATGCACGAGCTCCTCTGGCGAGTCGTGCTCGTCGATACCAATACGGCACTTCACGGTGACCGGTACGTCTGCTACAGCCTGCATCGCCGCCACACAGTCGGCGACCAGCGCTGGTTCGGCCATCAGGCAGGCCCCGAAGCGCCCGGACTGCACGCGGTCCGACGGGCAGCCCACGTTCAGGTTGATCTCGTCATAGCCGTAATCGACGCCGACGCGGGCGGCTGCGGCGAGTTCGCGCGGGTCGCTGCCACCGAGTTGCAGGGCGAGCGGATGCTCTGCGGCATCGAAGCCGAGCAGGCGATCGCGTTCGCCGTGCATGATCGCAGCGCTGGTCACCATCTCGGTGTAGAGTAATGCGCGCCGCGACAGCAGGCGTGCGAAATAGCGGAAATGGCGATCGGTCCATTCCATCATCGGCGCTACGCAGAAGCGATGTGATGGCGTAAGGTGGCTTCGTTGCTGTGTCGGTTTCATGGCGGCGCAATTATCCATGAAGAGGGTGCCGGCTTCGAGTCGCCCTGCCCCGCGCGTGCCATGCCGGGTGACGCACGGACTGGCCCCACGGCGAGCGATGACGGGGATGATGCGATGGGTGGCGCAGAGCAGACGGCGGAACAGAAGATCACGGCGTGGCTGCACGCGCACGTGGGTGGCCGTGTGCTTGGCATCGAACGCCAGACGCGCTGGCGTCCGGTGTGGTTCGTCGATCTGGAGCGTGACGGCGAACGGTTCGCGCTGTGCGTGCGCGGCGAGCGTACCGACATGCCGATGGTGTTCCCGCTCGATCACGAGATGCGCTTCCAGTCACTGCTGCACGGGTTCGGCATTCCAGTGGCACGCGTGTACGGCTGGATCGAGGATCCGTGCGCCTACGTGATGGATTGCGTTGGCGGATCCGAGGATTTCGCTGCGGCAAGCGAAGAGGAGCGGCGCGCAGTCGTCGATCATTACCTGCAGATCCTGGCGGCGCTGCATGCGTTGCCGCTTGATCCATTCGTGGCTGCCGGTGTCCGCCGTGCCGCCACGCCGGACGAGGCAGGGCGCATCGGCATTCTCCGCTACGAGGAAATCTTCAGGGCACGCAAGACACACCCTGAACCGTTCATGGAATTCTGTCTCGGCTGGCTGAAGCGCAACTGGCCGGATACGCGCGGGCGTGAGGCAGCGGTGCTGTGGGACGGCGGTCAGTTCCACCACGCTGACGGGCGCGTGCTCGCTGTGCTGGATCTGGAGCTCGGCCACATTGGCGATCCGATGATGGACCTCGCCGGCTGGCGTATCCGCGACACCGTGATCGGTTACGGCGACTTCGAGGCGCTCTACGCGCGCTACGCCGAACTGAGTGGCCGAGCGGTCGACATGGACGCGATCCGTGTCTACTACTTCGCGTTCACGCTGACCAATCACCTTGCACTCGGCGCGACGCTGCGTGATCCACCGCCAGGGTCGGACGTGATGATCAATCTGCGCTGGTGTTCGGAGACCGATCTGTTCGCGGTCGAGGCGCTGGCAGAGATCCTCGACATCCATTTGCCGGCAGTGGAGACGCCGGTTGCATGGACGAGTCCGGTTGCCGGACGCTATGCGCATCTGTTGCGTTCGTTGCGTGAATTGCCCAACGCAGACGCCTGGCACGATCACCAGCTCCATGTGGCATTCCGTCTGGTACGGCATCTGCAGCGCCACGACGAGATCGGGCAGCAGTTGCTGGATGCCGATCTCGATGAGCTTGCGCTGCTGCTCGGCACGCGCCCCGCGAGCTGGCAGGAAGGCGAAGCGGCGCTCGAACGTTTCGTGCTCGATGATGCCGCCAGCGGACGCCACGACCGCGAGCTGGTGCCGTTGTTCTACCGCATGAACCGGCGTGCACAGTTGCTGCTGGGGCCAGACGGCTCGGCGATGACGCGTCACTTTCCTGCACAACGTCTTGGTCGCAACACCGGGAGGGTCAACTGATGTCGAAGGCGCGCGAATTCGAGCTCGGAATGATCGGGCTTGGCACCATGGGAATGAATCTGCTGCTCAATCTGGCCGATCACGGTCACTCGGTCGCCGGCTACGCGCGCAATCCCGCGCAGGTGGAAAGATTGCGTGCATTGCCGGCCGACAACATCCAGGGTTTCGACGATCTGGCGCACTTCGTCGCCGCGTTGCGACGACCACGGGTGGTGCTGTTGCTGGTGCCCGCGGGGGCGGTCGTGGATACGGTCGTTGCTGGACTCCGTCCGCTGCTCAAGCGCGGCGACTTCATCGTCGATGCGGGCAACAGTTTCTATCGTGACACCATGCGACGCATCGACGAACTGGCGCCGGACGGTATCGAGTTCGTCGGCATGGGTGTCTCGGGCGGAGAAAGCGGTGCGCGTCACGGGCCGAGCATGATGCCGGGTGGCAGTGAAAATTCGTGGCGTCGCCTGCGCCTGGTGCTCGAAAGTGCGGCGGCGCGTGCCGGCGATGACCCTTGCGTGGCACTGATGGGTGCAGGTGCCGCAGGCCATTACGTGAAGATGATCCACAACGGGATCGAATACGCGTTGATGCAGATGCTCGCCGAGTGCTATGACCTGATGCGCCGCCGGCTCGGCATGAATAACGACGAGATGGCCAGCGAGTTCGCACGCTGGAACGCGGGAAGACTGCGAAGCTACCTGGTCGAGATCACCGTGGAAGTATTGCGCACGCCGGATCCGGAGGGTGGTGGGGCGTTGATCGATGCCGTGCTCGATCGTGCGAAGGCCAAGGGTACCGGCAAGTGGAGCTCGCAGGACGCGATGGATCTGGGCGTGCCGGTTCCGGCGATCGATGCTGCCGTGACCGCGCGGTCGTTGTCGGCGTACAAGGCACAGCGCGAGCAGCTCGCTCCGCTTTACTCCTCGCCCGTCGTGTCCACGGCGGATCGGGTCATTGTGCTGAAGGCACTCGAGGATGCGTATTACTCTGGCGCCTGGATTGCCTACGCCCAGGGTCTGGGGCAGATTGCACACGCGTCGGCGGAATACGGCTTTGGCACCGACCTGGCGACGGTCGCCCGTATCTGGCGGGCAGGTTGCATCATCCGCGCGGCGATCCTCGATCCGATGGCAGCCGCGCTTGCAGCAGACCCTGCAGCAGCGAGTCTGCTATGTGCACCGGTCGTGGTGCAGGCGTTGAACGCTGGCGTCGCGGGGCTGCGTGCGACGCTGTGCGAGGCAATCGCCGCTGGCCTCCCCGTGCCGGCACTGGCGGCGGCACTCGCGTATTTCGACGGCATGCGCAGCGCCCGCCTGCCGGCAAACCTGATCCAGGGGCAACGTGATCATTTCGGTGCGCATACCTACGAGCGTATCGACCGTGAGGGAGTGTTCCATTCTGCATGGGGGGTATCGTGATGTTGAAGCTGCAACCGGTGGTGGTGGTGATCTTCGGAGCAACGGGGGATCTCACCCGGCGCAAGCTGCTGCCTGCGCTCTACAACCTGTACCTCGACGGGCAGATGCCCGAAAGGTTTCTGGTGCTCGGCGTGGCTCGACGCGGCGACCAGGATGCGTTTCGCGCCGACATGGAACGTGCCATCGCCAGTCACTCGCGACGCGGTGCGGCCGATCCTGCCGAGTGGAGCAAATTTGCCTCGCGTATCGAATACCACGTCGGCGGTTTCGACGAGGAAGCGAGCTATGCGGCACTCGCAGCCCGCGTTGCACGCGCGGAAACGGAGTTCGGCGCTCCGTGCGCGCGTGTGTTCTACCTGTCGACGCCGCCCGATGTGTTCGGGTGTATCGCGGCCGGACTCGGTGCGGCAGGGCTGGGCAACGGCAACCCGTTGAACCGGATCGTGATCGAAAAGCCTTTCGGTCACGATCTTGCCTCGTCCGAGGCATTGGATGCGGCGCTGCGCGTGGTGTTCGACGAAAACCAGATCTATCGCATCGATCATTATCTGGGCAAGGAGACGGTGCAGAACATCATTGCGCTGCGGTTTGCGAATGCGATGTTCGAGCCGATCTGGAACCGGCGCTACGTCGATCATGTGCAGATCACGGTTGCCGAGTCCGACGGAGTCGGTACCCGAGGTGGGTATTACGATGACTCGGGAGCCCTGCGCGACATGGTGCAGAACCACTTGCTGCAGCTGCTGTGCCTGGTCGCGATGGAGCCGCTGGTGAACTACGAGGCCGAGGAGTTGCGCAACAAGAAGGTCGACGTGCTGAAAGCCGTGCGCGAAGTGCAGTTCGATGCGCCGTATCCCTGCGCGGTGCGCGGACAGTATGGGCCCGGCAGCATCGACGGAAGGACGATTCGCGGCTATCGCCAGGAGCGTGGTGTGGACGCAAACTCCTACACCGAGACCTACGCCGCACTCGAGCTGTATATCGACAACTGGCGCTGGCACGGTGTGCCTTTCTACCTGCGTACCGGCAAGCGCATGCCGCGCAAGCTGTCGCAAGTGGCGATCTTCTTCCGTCCGGTACCGCATCGCATGTTTCCGACGCGGGCAGCCGACATCCTCGAATCGAACCACCTGCTGATCGGCATCCAGCCCAAGGAAGAAATCGTGCTCGGCTTTCATGCCAAGGCGCCGGGTTCCGGCATGAAGCTGAGTGCAGTGAGCATGGACTTCAATTACGACGAAGCCTTCCATGTACCGTCGCGCGAGGCCTACGAGACGCTGCTGCTGGAGATCATCGAGGGCTCGACGACGCTGTTCATGCGCGCAGACCAGGAGCGGGCCGCATGGGAGATCGTCGAACCCGTGCTCGAGGTCTGGCGTGAAAGCCCGTCGATGAGCATGCCGAACTACGCGGCTGGCACCTGGGGGCCGGTCAGTGCCGACATGCTGCTGGTGCGCAATGCGCGCAGCTGGTACAACCCGATGCCGGTGATAGCCGCCGACAGTGTGCGGGGCGAGGAGGGCTGAAGGTGCGCCTGCACGTATTCGACTCGCCCGACGCGCTGGCCGCGCGGGTTGCACAGCGTTTGGTTGCGTCGGCGCGTCGCGCCATTGCCGCGCGTGGAGAATTCGCGGTAGCCCTCTCGGGCGGCAGCACACCGCGCGCGCTTTACCAGCAGCTCGCGCACCGCAATCTCGACTGGAGTCGCATCGCGGTCTACTGGAGCGACGAGCGCTTCGTGCCGCGTGACAGTGCGCTGAGCAACGAGTCAATGGCGCGCGCGGCGCTGCTTGATCGCGTCGCAGCGCCACGGGTGTTTCCGATGGTCTGTGCCGGCAGTGCAGCGGCGAGTGCAGAGTGCTACGAACGCTGCCTGCCCGAGCGACTGGACCTGGTGCTGCTCGGACTCGGCGCCGACGGCCATACCGCCTCGCTGTTCCCCGGAGATGCTGCGCTGCACGAGCGCACGCGCAAGGTGACGGTGGGGCGTGGCCCCGATCCGGCACCGTGGCGTATCACGCTGAGCGTGCCGTACATCAACCGTGCACGCGCCGTCTGGTTTCTGGTTGCCGGTGCGGACAAGACCGACGCGCTGGCGCGCGTGCTGCATGGACCCGAAGATCCCGAACGCACGCCGGCACAGGCGGTTGCCCGTCACGCACGGCGCGTGACGCTGTACGTCGATCGTGCCGCCGCTGGAGACGGCGGGAAACTTCCCGCACCGTAGTTGCGACGGTCGAGCGGGCACCTGTAGAGCGTGTCGTAAAATGCCGCGAAGCGTGGGGCGATGCCTTTGCATCGGGGGCGTGTGCCGCAGGGATGCGGCACTCGAGTCTGCAGGGATGCATTTACGACGTCCCACCGGTGCAAAGGCATCGTCCCGCGCTGCTCGCATCGACGATCGGAGGCTTTTGCGACAGCCTTTGTAGCTCGGCGCAGGAGTTGGCAATGGTCATACGCCGGGACGGCTGCGTCGGCGCGCCAACGTAGTATGCGACGCGGGCTGGCGCCCGAGCTGTGCGCTGATCCAGACGGCGCAATCGAGCAGCGCATCGAGATCGATACCGGTTTCGATGCCGAGTCCTGCGAGCAGGTACGCGAGGTCTTCCGTTGCGACGTTGCCGGACGCACCGGGTGCGTACGGACATCCGCCCAGACCCGCGACCGAGGCGTCGAACACGCTGACACCACACTGCAACGCGGCAAAGACGTTCGCGATCGCCATCCCGTAGGTGTCGTGAAAATGCCCGGCCAGATGCTCCACCGGAATGCGGGCGGCTACGCACTCGATCAGTCTCCGTGTCGCGACCGGAGTGCCGACGCCGATGGTATCGCCGAGGCTCACCTCGTGGCAGCCGCTCTCGTAGAGAGCGCTGGCGACGTCGCGGACGCGCTCGGGAGCGACCGCGCCTTCGTATGGACAACCGAGCACGCACGATACGTAGCCACGCACCCGGACTCCCGCGTGGCGAGCCGCATCCATGACCGGTGCGAAGCGTGCCAGCGATGCGGCGATCGAGCAGTTCACGTTGTGCTGCGAGAAGCTCTCGCTGGCGGCGGTGAACACGGCGACCTCGGTGGCGCCGGCTGCCAGCGCCGCGTCGAAGCCGGTGAGGTTCGGTGTCAGTACCGGGTACGTGATGCCGGGTGCGCGGTCGAGGGATCGCAGCAGTTGCGCCGCATCGGCCATCTGCGGAACCCGTTTCGGTGAAACGAAGGCGGTCGCTTCGATATGGCGCAGGCCAGCCGCCGCGAGTCGTTCGATCAGTTCGCGCTTGATCGTGGTGGGAACGAAGTCGGGCTCGTTCTGCAGCCCGTCGCGCGGACCGACTTCGACCACGCGTACTCCCACGGGCAGCGCCAGCGGCGTGCATGCGCGGCTGTGTCCGTCGTCGCTGCTATCGTCATTCACTGTATGTCGTTCCCGCTGCATGCTGCGCCGTCGCGCGGATCTTAGCCGAGCCTGGGACCAGCGCATCTGGTCAATGCCATGCGCACGGTGAGTCAATGTTTTGTGCGTCTCGAGTCATTGTAGGGCTGTGACCGAAAATGGCACTTTTACACATATTGGACCGAGGTTGTCTTCAACCCATACGAATCAGGCCCGGCAATAACATGAGAATGATGTCCAGCTTGAAGGGGATCGCGTCGACCGTCACGCCGTGGGCGGTCATCCTGTTGCTGATCTATCTGGCGCTGTTCACCCATCCTGCCGTGAACAGCAATGTGGTCATCCCGCCACCGATATCGGTGCTCGACCGCTTCTACGGCGTGGCGGAACCGAGCCAGGATCAACTGTGGCTGGTGGGAAGCTTCGGGAAGATCATCAAGAGCAGCGACGGGGGGCGGAGCTGGACCATTCAGCGTACCGGCGGTGACATCAACCTGCAGGCCGTGGCGACGTGGGACGCATCCACGGCGGTTGCCGTCGGTGATGACGCCTCGATGCTCGTGACGCAGGACGGCGGCACGACCTGGGAGACGCGCAGCAGTGACGCGATTCCCGCGAACATCAAGCTGATGGACGTGGGCGTATTCCCCGACGGCCAGGCGTGGGCGGTTGGTGATCGTGGCACCATTCTGCGTTCGGATGATCGCGGTGCAACGTGGCGTCTGATGCGCGAACGTGAGGACGTTGGCCTGCAAGGCTTCACGAAGGTGGGGAGCCGAGTCTGGGTGGTTGGCGAGTTCGGCACGATCCTCCACTCGGAAGACGATGGTGCGAGCTGGGAAACGCAGGACTCGGGCACCGGCAGTTACCTCAGCGCCGTGGCCTTCCGCGATCCGGACAACGGACTCGTGGTCGGGCTGGACGGGGCGATCCTCGCAACGGCTGACGGTGGCGCCACCTGGACGCCGATCCGGACCTCGGAGCACAACCACTATTTCGCTGTGGCCTGGGATGGTTCGCACTGGTTCCTGAGCGGTGCCAACGGGTTGATTGCAGCGGCGGATGCCGCGGCCACCAACTGGGACGTCAGACAGCTCGGAAAGAACGATTTTTCGTGGCACACGCATGTGCTGCGCAGAGCGGATGGCTGGTTGCTGGCAGGGTCGAGCGTCGGCATCTACGACGATGGCACCTGGCGTGTGATGGTTACCGACGCAGACGGTCAGGTCGAACAGGCGGCGCCTGCCGTTCCCTGAGTTCGGGAATCGGGCGGGTTGCGGTCGGAACTGGATAAAAAAGAGGAAACCATGGGTGATACCTTGACTGCCAGGCTCGCCGCGTTCTGCATTCGCAGACGCTGGGTGTTCCTGATCGTGCTCACTGCGCTCACGCTGGTCTTCGCCTACTTCGCTGCGCATATCCGGATCAAGACCGTTTTCTCGGATTTCGAGCCTACCGGCCATCCCTGGGTGGAGATCAACAACCAGTACGCAAGCTCCTTTGGCGGCGCCAACATGGTCAGCATCATGGTGGCTGCGCGCGAAGGCACGATCTTCACGCCCGAGATCCTGAAGACGATTCGCAAGCTGACCAACGACCTGCGCAAGGTGCACGGCGTCAATTCGGCCAGCATCACGTCGCTCGCGTCGAAGAAGCTCTCGACGGTCGTCAGCACCAGCGACAGTCTGGAGTCCGTGCCGCTGATGTGGCCGGACATCCCGAAGACGCCCGAAGGCATCGAGCAACTGCGCGATCGCGTGATCCAGAACTCGCTGGTGTACGGCAACTACGTCGCCAAGGATCTGGCGTCGGCGCTGATCACCGTCGATTTCTATGACCAGATGGTCGACAGCGAGCAGATATTCGGCCAGATCAACGATCTGATCGCGAAACATGCAGGGCCTGAAGTCAAGGTCTACATGGTCGGGCAGCCAATTCTGGTCGGCTGGGTCGGCTACTATCTGCCCGAGACGGGCCTGATTGCGCTGCTTACCCTGGGGCTGCTGACAGCGCTGCTGTTTCTCCTGAATCGCTCGTATCGCGGGACCTTCCTGCCGCTGGTGTCCGGAGCCGTGAGTGCCATCTGGGCACTCGGCATCGGCGAATTGCTGGGCTTCAACCTCGATCCCCTGATCGCCGTGGTGGCCTTGCTGATCACGGCGCGATCCGTTTCGCACGCGGTACAGTTGGTGACGCGTTTCGACGACATCAATGCACTCGGACAAGGGCTTTCGGCTGGCGAAGCGGCGGAACGTAGTCTGCGGGAGATGTTTCGCCCCGGCAGTGTAGGGGTGCTGGCCGATGCAGCCGCCATCCTGGTGGTGCTGCTGACTCCCATCCCGTTCCTGCAGAAGGTTTCGATCATCGGAGCCATCTGGGTAGGCACGATCTTCGTGTCCGCGGTGCTGCTGACGCCGGTGCTGCTGTCGTTCGTGAAGACCACGGGAAAGTTTGCGCATCCGCTGGATCTGGCGCCGCTGATGCACCGTATTCTCGATGGCTGCCTGCGGATATGCACCGGACGCACGTCGCGCTGGGTGGTCGTGGGCGTATCGGGTGTGCTGTTCGCCGTATCGCTGTTCTACGCGTTTCGTGTCAGCGTCGGTGACCTGCATCCCGGCTCGCCGATCCTGCACCAGGATTCGGTCTACAACGTTGCCTCGTCGACGATCAACGCGAACTATCCCGGTTCCGACAAGATGTTCATCGTCGCGCAGGGCAAGGACAAGGGTGCGATCACCGAACCCGAGGTGCTGCGTACCATGGCGCTGCTCGAGCGGCAGATGACCAGCCAGCCCGAAGTCGGCGGATCGAACTCGATCGTCGGCGCCATCGCCTCGACCAACCAGGCACTGCATGGAGGCAACCCGCGCTATTACCAGATTGCCGGCACCGCGGAGGACAACGCCCAGTTCCTGTACCTGAACTTCAGCCACGCCGACGCGAGCGAGGTCGAGCAGTTGACTGATCTGAATTACCAGAATGCGGTCATCAATCTGTTCTTCTATGACCACAAGGGCGACACCATCCGCACGATGATTCACCAGCTCAGTGAATTCATCGATGAACATCCGATGGAGCATGCAGAGTTCAAGCTGGCCGGCGGTTTCATCGGCGTGCTGGCGGCGGCCAACGACGTGTTGCTGCGCGGGCAGATCGAGGCCATTGCGCTTGGCCTGCTGGTGGTCGTGCTGTGCTCGATGGTCGTGTATCGCTCGACGGTGGCCGGACTGTATTTCATGGTGCCGGTGATACTGTCCAACACGGTGACCTTCGCCTACATGACCTTCGAGCATATCGGTCTCAGCATCAACACGATTCCGGTGGTGGCACTGGGCATCGGGCTGGGCGTGGACTATTCGTTCTACATCGCCGATGGCATCCGCGAGGAAGTCCTGCAGCACGGCAATGTGTTCAAGGCGATGAAGGATTCGATGAACAGTGCAGGGCGCGGCGTGCTGGTCACCGGTACCGTGCTGGTGGTAACGATCGTGATCTGGATCTTCTCGTCGCTGCGCTTTCAGGCGGACATGGCCCGGATGATCGCGCTGTGGCTGACGGTATCGGCGGTCAGTGCGCTGATCATCATGCCGACGCTGGCTTATCTGTTCAAACCGCGTTTCATTTTCGGTGACCTGAAGGCGCACCATCAGTGAACGAGGCAAGTGACGACAGGGCATGAGTGTTGTGAGTGCACGCTGACTTGTGGTACACGCAACGAGGCAAGTCCGGTTTGCAGTGCAATCACGGGATGTTTCAGCAGTTCGAGAACCGGCAGCGCGGCAAGGCTGCCCATAAAACGTGGAGGTAGGGAGATGAGCACGAGCTTGAAGTCACGCTTGAAGCGTCATGGTCTGCGTGTGGGTGTTTCGGCGCTGGCCCTGGCGATGACACCGGTGGTGAATGCACTCGAACTGGGGGGCGGCTGGAACCTGCACGGCTGGGCCCGGCAGTACCTGAGCTGGAACGCCGACCGCGTACAGAAGCCGGATCCAAGGGGGCATTACGAATACGACCGCTGGGATCTGTCGATGAACCGCCAGTCGCTGTATTTCGACGTTCAGGGGCCGACGGGGGAGCTGAACTGGGTGATCCGTACCCGCTTCAGCAACGATGAGCTCACCAAGTACGAGAAATCGCTGCAGCGCTGGACGAAGTTCTATGGTGCACCCGCGGATTTCCGCAAGGAGTATCGCGAAGCGGACGTTCGCGAGCTGTTCTTCGACTGGGCGCCCAATGACCGTCTGGCTTTCCGTATCGGACGCCAGCAGGTTGTGTGGGGCGAAACCGACTTCTTCCACGCCACCGACGTGATCCACGGCTCCGACCTGCGCTGGCGCAAGTTCCTGAACGCGAGCAGCGAGGAAGTGCGCAAGCCGCTGATCATGATCAATACCGAAATCAACTTCCCGACGGTGGATGGCTCGCTGCAGTTGTTGCTTCGCCCCGGGCTCGACGACGCGACGCAGCTTGGCAACGACGACCCGACCTTCGGTGGACGCTGGTCGAACGCGATGGCCAAGGGCATCAACCTGGCCAGCATCGAACACGGCGGCATCGCCAAGAACAACTTCGACTTCAAGGGCCATGGAGTCGATGCAGATTCGAAGGATCCACACTACGGTTTCCGCTGGAAGGGTGAATCCCTGTTCGGCAAGCCGATCACCTACGCGTTCAGCTACTACCACGGCGTCGGCGGCGGTTTCCAGGATCCCATCCTGATCACCGATTTCGACCATCCCAAGCACGGCAACCCGCTGCAGTTCATCCTGCCGGAGACCGATACCGTCGGTGCGTCCATTTCGGGCTTCATTCCGTCGATCGACGCGGTCTACCGCGCAGAGATCGCCTATACGCCGGACCGGCCGATGTCGCGGCTCGCCAACGACGGCTCGCTGCCCATCGTCAAGGAGGATATGTTCAATTACGTCTTCGGTCTGGACATGAATCCCCGGCTGCAGGACGTGCTGGGCACCTCGAACGCGAGCCTGCTGTCGATCCAGATCTTCGATTGGCACATACCCGATGCGGACAAGAAGGACCGGGTAATACGCTTTGACGGCAGCGGCTATTACAAGACGCACAACGTCATTGGTACGGTCGTGTTCAGCAACCCGTTCATGGGCGACAACCTCAACGCCACGCTGGTACTCATGCACGACTTCACCTACAAGGGCGGCATGATCATTCCATCCGTGGAGTACCAGTACCAGGCAAACTGGCGCTTCAAGCTCGAGTACGACCATGCCTTTGGTGGCGAAACCACGAGAATGGTTGGCGGTTTCCCGCCTGATGACGCCAGCATCTTCGGTGCGTTGAAGGACGACGATCAGTTGGTTCTGTACATCACCTACCAGTTCTGAACCGATGCGAACCGGGTTTTTCCAGGAGTAGAGACATGAAACTGAAAACATTGATGCAGAGCGGATTGACGGCACTGGCCGGGGCAGCGCTCGCTGCGGGGTCGGCCGCGATCCTCGCGAAGGAGTTGCCCGAAGGCACGGTCATCAGTGCCGACAATCTGGATGCGATTGCCGATGACACCTTCGAGGGTCACAAGATCAGGGATCTGCTCACCGGGCCGCTCGAGGAGCAGGTGCGCAAGTACGGACTCAAGATGCCGCTCGAACACTCGAGTGAGGTGAAGTTCGGCAACGAGTGGGAGCAGGCGACGAAGGCGAATGCCGGCAAGGCCAGCATCGCAGCCGACGGCAGCATCAAGGGTTATGCCGGCGCCGGCGTGCCGTTCCCGATGGACCAGATCCGCGCCGATGATCCGCAGTGCGGCCAGAAGCTGGTGTGGAACTACTACTACGCGGCACCGACGATCACGAACAGCTGGGCTGCAACCGGCGAGGTATTCATCCTCGACGCCAAGGCTGGTGTGGTGAACAACTTTGTAGCGCAGAACGTCGTCATGAAGTGGGACGGTCGCTACGGGGACACACCTACGCTGCCGGGCCTGCCGAACGAGCACGCACGCTTCGTACTGGTGCTGACGGCACCTTACGACATCGCGGGGATCGGCGTGTTGAACCGCCAGTACAGCGATGCCAAGGAAGACGAAGGTTATGTGTATGTGCGCGCGATGCGGCGTACGCGGCGCACCCCGGGCGGCAAGTCGTGGATCGATCCGCAGCCGAAGATGAACCTGCTGAACGACGACAGCCAGGGTCTGCAGGCAAACCCGATGTGGTACAGCAACTGGAAGTGCGTTGCCGAGCGTCATGTGCTCGAGGTCGTCGACATGCCGGACCTCAACTACGCCAACAAGCTGCATGACATCAACAACTGGGTCGATGTGAAGAACCCGCCGCACTGGAACTACATCAATACCCGATACCAGCCGCGCAAGGTGTTCGTCGTCGAGGGAACGCCTCCCGACTATCACCCCTACGGCAAGAAGGTGCTGTACATGGAAGCCAGCGCACCGTTCTTCTATCACGGCGAGTTCTACGACAAGAAGGACACCCTGTGGAAGATCTGGCACACGCGCTACGCACCGTACTGGAATGGTGATTGCAAAGGGCAGCCGAACCTCGGCAATTTCAATACGCTGACAATCGATGTGCAGGCGCAGCGTACGACGTACATCAACCAGACGATCAACGCACACGATTGCTTCGATCCAAGCTTCCTGGATCCCAGCATCCTGCAGCGTGCCGCCACCGGCGAGATGCAGGCGCAGATGGACGCGGTGCACAAGGCGTACATGAGCCGGCCAGCCCTGCCCCAATACCAGGCCGCGAAGGAAGCCTGGCTGAAGGAGCATCCTGCCAAATGAGTTCTGGTCTCTGAACCAGGACGGGGCGCAATGAATGATCGTGGCGGGGTTGCGGGTGGACGCAACCCCGCCACGGTTGTCCTGGGCCTGCGCCTGCGCCAACGAAAAGGGCCGTGTTTTCTTCGTCTTCCTCTGTCATGATGGTCGCCCGCTCGAGCAGGCATGCGTTGTGCAGGCTCCAGGTACATGAGGACGTGAATGTCATCGCTGACCGAACATGCCGGTACAGCAGGATCGTGCCTTGCAGATGATGCCCTGACGCAGGAAACGCCGGTGCAAGGCAGGTTGAACTCGCCGGCCCAGGTGCTGTTTGCCAGCATGATCGGTACCACGATCGAGTTCTTCGATTTCTACATCTATGCAACGGCGGCGGTGCTGGTGTTTCCGCAGCTGTTTTTCCCGGCCAGCGATCCCACCTCGTCGGTGCTGCAGTCGCTCGCGACGTTTGCGCTCGCCTTCTTCGCGCGTCCGGTGGGTTCTGCGTTGTTCGGACATTTCGGAGATCGCATCGGGCGCAAGGCGACGCTCGTGGCAGCCCTCTCGACGATGGGTCTGTCGACCGTGGTGATCGGCTTGCTGCCAACCTACGCATCGATCGGCGTGTGGGCCCCTGCGTTGCTCGCGCTGTGCCGGCTGGGACAGGGCCTGGGGCTCGGCGGAGAGTGGGGTGGTGCGGTGCTGCTCGCAACCGAGAATGCCCCGCATGGCAGGCGCGCCTGGTACGGGATGTTCCCGCAGCTTGGTGCACCACTGGGCTTTGTTTGTTCGACCGGAACCTTCCTGTTGCTGGCCCACTGGCTCGACGATGCAGCGTTCCTTGCCTGGGGCTGGCGCATTCCGTTCGTGGCGAGTGCGGCGCTGGTACTGGTCGGGCTCTACGTGCGTCTCAAACTGACCGAGACACCGGCTTTCCAGCGTGCGATCGAGAACGACGAACGTGTGCCTGTTCCCATGTTTACGGTCGTCGCAAACCACGGCGGCACCTTGCTGCTCGGCACCTTTGCAGCCACGGCAACCTTTGTGGTGTTTTACCTGATGACTGTGTTTTCGCTGAGCTGGGGTACTACCGCACTCGGTTTCGGACGTGAGGAATTCCTGATCCTGCAGATGGTCGGGGTGCTGTTCTTCGCGCTGACCATCCCGCTGTCGGCAGCGTTGGCCGATCGCCGTGGCCGACTTGCGGTGCTGATCGCGGCAACCGTGGCCATCATTGTCTTCGGGCTGTTCTTCGAGCCGCTGTTCAGCACCGCTGATCGCCTCGATGCACTGGCGTTCCTGTCGATCGGCCTTGCGCTGATGGGATTGACCTACGGCCCGCTGGGTACGGCGCTATCGGAACTGTTTCCCACGGCGGTGCGCTACACGGGTGCTTCGTTGTCGTTCAATCTGGCCGGGATCCTCGGCGCTTCGCTCGCGCCGTACCTGGCAACCTGGCTTGCAACGCACTATGGCATCGTCGCGGTCGGCTACTACCAGTCGCTGGCCGGGTTGCTGACGCTGCTGGCGTTGCTGTGGCTGGCTCTGCGCCGCGTCCCGCTGTCGCATTGAGAGGTATGCATGGAGTACTCGCTGGTCAGCGCAGCGTTATGGATCGCGCTCGGGCAGATCGTCATGATCGATATCCTGCTCGGCGGGGACAACGCAGTCGTGATCGCGCTCGCGTGCCGCAAGCTGCCACCCGAGCAACGCCGCCTCGGCATACTTTGGGGAATGGTCGGTGCGATCGGGCTGCGCGTGGTGCTGATCTTCTTCGCGTTGCAATTGCTTGCGCTGCCGTTGTTGAAGGCGGTCGGAGCAGTGCTGCTGCTGTGGATAGGCGTCAAGCTGCTGCTGCCGGAGCCCGAGGAGCATGGGCAGGTCGTTGCGAGCGTCACGCTCGCCGGTGCAATCCGTACGATCATCGTGGCCGATGCCGTGATGAGTGTGGACAACGTGATCGCAGTCGCGGGTGCTGCCAAAGGGAGCATGGTCCTCGTGGTACTGGGGATAGTGATCAGCATTCCGATCATCGTGTGGGGCAGTCGTTTCGTGCTGCACCTGATGGACCGTTTCCCGGTCGTGATCACGCTCGGGGCTGCGCTGCTCGGCTGGATTGCAGGGGATATGCTGGTCACCGACATCAGCGTGGCGTCGCTGCTCGCCGGAGCACCACACTGGATCGGCACGGCGAGTGCAGCAACCGGCGCGGTGCTGGTGGTCGCCGTTGGCAAGTGGATGGCGCGCCAGCACGGTGCACCCGTGCGCGCGGCACGCACGATCGTGGTGGAGCCGCGCGAGCCCGAGGCATGAGCGGAGATTCCGGGTTCTGGCAAATCGATCGGCAAGGAGGTGAACGATGAGCTTGCGTGTGTTGCTGGCAGTGGACGGTTCGCAGCACGCGCTGCGCGCGGTGGAGCATGTGCTGCGCTTGCGCGCGGCGGGCTGCATGATCGATGCACATCTGTTGAACGTGCAGATGCCGCTGGATACCGGTCATGTGCGCATGTTCATCGCGCGGGAATCTCTCGACGAGCATTACCGTGAAGAGGGACGCGCAGCATTACAGGACGCCAGTGCGTTGCTCGAACGCGCGGGGCAGGAGTTCACGGTGCATATCGCAGTGGGGAATGCTGCCGAAGCGATCGCACGCTATGCCGCCGAGATGGACTTCGATCTCGTGGTGATGGGCACGCACGGGCGCACCGGCCTGCGCCACGTCGTCATGGGTTCGGTTGCCAGAGACGTGCTGCGCCTGTCCCGCGTGCCGGTGACGGTGATCAGGAGCCTGGTGGACTGAGGCCGCTGCTTCAGCCCTCGAAAGCGGTGATCATCACCTTGGCCGAAATCGCGGCGTTACGTGCCGTGGCCAATGCCTGCATGAAATCCTTCAACGCAAAACGGTGGCTGATGATCGGCCCGACGTCGAGCGCGGGGTTGCGCAGCATTGCGATCACCTCGGGAAACTCCTGCGGATAGCCGATCGAACCGCGTATCGCCAGCTCCTTCATCATGACCAGCATCAGATCGAGTGACGCCTGCTTCTTGTGCAGCGCCACCACGATCACACGCGCTGCGAACGGGGCGATCCGCACGATTTCGTTGAATGCCGCTTCTGCGCCGCTCGCCTCGATGAATACCGAACTGGCGGTGAGCGGTGTGCCGTAGACTTCGCTTTCGCCGTGCGCGGCGCGCAGCCCTGCCAGCACATCGTCGCGCCGGGGGTTCAGCGTCAGCGTTGCGCCGAGTTCACGTGCCCGACGCAAGCGCTCGTCCGACAGATCGATGACGGCGATCTCCCGCACGCCGCGGTGGCGCAAGGCCAGTATCGCCCCAAGCCCGATGCAGCCGGCCCCGTAGACGACGACCTTGTCCTGCGCATCGGGTGCAGCGTTGTTGACTGCATGCATGGCGACTGCGAGCGGCTCCACCAGTGCGGCACGCTCGAACGGCATGTCGTGGGGGACTTCGTGCACGTTCACGCCGAGGCGGGCATTGCGTACCAGCAGGAGTGGTGTGAATGCTCCTTCGGGGCCGCCGTTGCCGATGTCTGAAGTCAGCATCGGATCGACCACCACGCGCTGTCCGGGGACGAGATCGCGCACGGCGTGACCTACTGTTTCCACGGTTCCCGAAAATTCGTGTCCCAAGGCCATCGTGCCACCCGGTGCGATGGCGATTCCGCCCATGTCGATGTAGGACAGATCGCTGCCACAGATCCCGCAGGCACCGGTACGCACGATGATGTCGTTGGCACCGGTCGCGGGTTCGCGTACCGGATCGAGTCGCACGTCACCGGGGCCGTGGATGTTGACCTGCAGCATCGTCGTGTCCTCCTTCTGATGAAGCTGGATGCGAGTATACGACTGTATGTGATGACGAATCAGCTGAAACCGAAACCGTCGCCGGTGACGATCGGCGTATTGGTCCAGTGGCCGCCCGGGGTGCGGTAGAAGCCGCCGGCGGCCAGTGCGCCGCCATCGGCGTTCACCGTCGTGCCCGTGACCCAGGCCGACAGCTCGCTCGCCAGGAACACCGCGCAGCCGGCCATGTCGCGGGGTTCGCCGAAACGTCCGAGCGGAGTCCAGCGCGCGATATTCTCGTGCCGTTCCGGCGTCACGTACTGCGATGGCTTGACCTGTTCGGTCTCGGTGGTTTCCGGCGCGATCGTGTTGACGCGGATGCCCTCGGGGCCGAGCACCAGCGCCAGACTCCTGGTGAAGCCGGTGATCGCGTGCTTGAACGCCGAGTAGACCGGACACATCGGAATCGCCCGAAATGCCTCGATCGACGATACGTTGATGATCGTCGCGCCGGGCGCACGCCGGCGCAGCAGCGGCAACGCCGCCTGCGACGCCGTGAACACATGGCGCAGATTGATTGCGTAGAGTGCGTCCCACAGTTCTTCCGGGGCGCGATCGAAGGGGTGCATGAACTCCCCGATCGAATCACCGACGTTGTTGACCAGCGTGTCCAGGCCCTCACCGCAGGCGTCGAGTTCGGCGCAGAGTGCGCGAAGCTGTGCGCTGTCGCGCACATCGCAGACGTGGATCTCGGCGGCGATTCCTGCCGAGCGCAACGCTGTCTGGGTCGCCGTGGCGCGCGAGGGATCGATCTCGGCGCCGATGATGCGTGCACCGAGCGCGCCGAAGGCTTCCGCGATGCCGCGTCCGATGCCCGCCCCTGCACCGGTGATCAGCGCGGTGCGCCCCTTCATGTCGATCGACGGTGCGGTTGCCGCGCTCATTCAGGTCTCCTGTGTCCCGGGTTGTCGCAAAGCCAGCCCCCGCGTTGCATGTTCACCAGTTCTTGACGAGCTGGAGTCCCCACATGCGTGGCGTCGTGATGATGCCCTTGACTGCGCCGCCGGAGTTCTCCTGCAGCAGCAACAGACCGTCGTCGTCGAGCAGGTTGTTGCCAAACAGCGCCACCGTCCAGTCGTCGCGGGTCTGGTTCAGTGCGATACGTGCATTCAGGATCGTGATCGGCTGGGTCCAGAGGGAAGCATCCAGCATCGTCGTGACCTTGTCGCGGCGATTCACGGTAGCGAAAAGCTGCAACTCCCACGCATCGCTCAGTGCGGTACGGTATTCCGCCCATGCGGTGATCGTATTGCGTGGTGCGCGTTGCAGATCGTCCTTGCCGTTCGGCAGTTTGTCGAGGCGGAAGGTGCACGGCCTGGTCGTGAAGTCCTCGCCTTGCATCTGCCGCAGCGACTTCATGTACGCGCCGCAACTGAGTTCCTTCGAATCCTCGTAGTGCGCGTCCAGCCATGCCCACGCGGCACCGGCGGTCAGTGCTTCGGTGATGCGCCAGGTGCCATCGATCTCGAAGCCCTGCGAAACCGCCTTCGCCGCGTTGACCACCGTTGCTGCACCCTGCGGCGAGATCGTGGATGCCTGCATATCGTCGAAATTCGTATGGAATACGGCGAAATTGAGTTGGGCGCGGCCTTCGAGCAGCGTCAGCTTGCCGCCGATCTCGATCGCGAGGGCTTCCTCACCGCCGAAGGTGTCGCCGGCGCGTGTATAGACGTTGATGTTCGAGCTGTTGAAACCACCTGCCTTGAAACCGGTGGCAACGGTCAGATAGAACATGGCGTCGTCGCGCGGGAAATACTGCAGCTTCAGCGATGGAATCCAGTGGTCCTCGTCGAGGCTGTCCTTGGCCAGCGGGGTGCCGCCGGGAGCTGCGATCACGAGCGGCAGCATGCTGAACGGCAGTCCGGGTGCGATCTCCCGCGTGGTCACACCGGCGTAGATCGACGGCAGATACGCGCTCACCGCGGCCAGCGTCGGGTCGGCAGCCACGGCGCTGGCGGCAATTTGCGCCGGCGTCGGGAAGGCGCCCCACGGCAGCCCCAGACCGTTGTGATAGAAGGTCCCCTTGCCCATGCGGGTGTCGTTGCTTTCCTTCGCGTAGCGCACGCCCAGCGTCAGGCGCCAGCTCGGATTGAAGTCGTACTGCCCCTCGAAGAACACCGACCAGGTCTTGATCAACTGGTCGAGGTTGCTGACCCCGCTGACCGGGTCTCCGGACGGTGTGGTCAGGCGGAAATACTCCCGGGTGCCGTTCGCGAAACCTGCTGCGACGCTGGGCTGCAGAGGTCCCAGGAATGCGAGGGCAGGACTGGTCGCCAGCCCCTGCACCACTGCTGGCAGGATGCTGTTGCCGAGGTTCAGCGTGGCGCCGGAGCCGGCTTGCGGCAGCGTCTTCACGTCGTAGTAATCGATGAAGGCACCACCCAGGAAACGCAGCGGGCGATCCTCCGGCGACATGATGCGCAGTTCCTGGCTCCAGTACTCGACGCGCTCCGTCATGCCGTTGATCGTCAGCGAAGAGTCCGGTGATGCCGTTATCCAGTCGCGCGAACGTGCGTCGTAGGTAGTCCAGCCACTGACTGATTTCAGGCTGTAGCCGCCGGGCAGATCCCAGTTGAGGTGTACCGCGGCAGCCTCCGACGTGAAGTAGCCGCCCGGGTGCTTCAGTGCCTGCGGCCCGATGCCGTTGACCTGCTGATGATGGTCGCGACGCAGATCGATTCCGGGGTAGTGCGCCCACACGCCGAAAGGATCGCCCACGAGCTGGTCGAAGACGCCGACCTGCTCGTGCACCATGGTTTCGTATTTTGCAAACAGCGACAGATCTTCGGCAGGATTCCAGCTCGCCGATACGCGATAGCCTTCGGTGTCCTGGCCAGCGCCGTCGGGCCCGATTTCGTTTTTCAGATAGGTTCCGCGCTTGCTGTTCAGCACGGCCAGGCGCATCGCGAAGTTGTCGGCCAGCGGACCGGAGATGCTGCCTTCGAGCTTGTGCGAGTCGAGGTTGCCGGCTTCGGCGAGCAGGCGTGCGCTGAATTCCTCGGTCGGACGCGCAGTGTGCATCGCGATGGCACCGGCAATCGTGTTGCGCCCGTACAGCGTTCCCTGGGGACCACGCAGCACCTCGATGCGGTCCATGTCGAACAGCGGGTTGCGCGACAGACGACTGCGTCCGTAGTAGATCTCGTCGATGTAGATGCCCACCGAACTCTCGACCGTATCGAGGCCTGCGCTGCCGAGGCCGCGGATCGCTACCGAAGAAATGCGCCCACCGTCCTGCGTAACGAGACTCGGCGTCTGCAGTGACAGTCCCTCGAGTGTGGTGACGCCCTTTTTCTGCAGCGAGGCGGCGGTTTCCACAGTTATCGAGATCGGCACTTCGAGCACGTTCTCTGCGCGCCGTTGTGCCGTGACGATGATCTCCTCGAGTGTGAAGCTCGGGTCCTGTGCGAACACGCTGCCCGTTTGCAGCGCGAATGCCAGTGGTGTGAGGATGAACAGAACAGAGCCGGAACGGCGGGCACGATGCATATCCCATCTCCTTCTACTAGTTGTTGTGGAGAGAGCGCACTTGCGGGGCGTCGATGACGAATGATCCCCGCAGCCGTTCCGAGACTAATAAAGACGCCGGACAAATGCAAACGGTGCAACGTGCGGTGCAACGTGCAGCGTTGCAGTTGTTCACCCGCGTACAGCTCTCATGACTCATCCACTCGGGTTGACAACGAAGGAGGGCTGCTGTTCGGCATGGATCGGACCGACGATTTCGAAGCCCTGCGCGCAGCCGACATTCCACAGCAGCGGTCGTTGATGGACCTGGCAGCGTCATTGTCGCTGTGCTGGTAGGCGATGACATCCAGTGCGATGAAGCTGACGCCGGGCAGGTCGCATCACGACGACGCAGCCTCTTGATCGACCCATTCCCAGCGCACCGGTTCGCCGAAGTCATCGTAGACGGGTTTGCGTATCATGCCACGGCGCACACGTGGCACCGGGCCTTTATCCTTTGCCTTGCGTCGTCGTGCCTCGATGGCGGCGACCACTTCCGGAACGTAGGTGCGCTCTTCCTTGGGGCGCGGGGCGAAACCGTGGAAGCCGCCGGGTGGACCGCGCTGTGGATCGCGACCGCTGATGCCGCGAGCGACTTCCTCCACAGCGCCGCCGTGCTGCAGGAACTCGCGCACCTGCCGGTCGATTTCGGCACGCAGCTCGTTCTTGCTGGCGAGTTGCTTCACGTGGAGGGTCCGGGATCGTGCTTGTCTGGCTGCATTTCGCGAGCATATGCCCCGCATCTGGCTCAGGCAACGGGCGAGCCAGCCTCATGGGGCGAGCTTGTCTCGTGTGCAGCGGCAGGGATCGATCCTGCGCCGGACTGCTGGTGTCGCCACAGTGCTGCGTAGGCGCCGTTGGCTGCGAGCAGCTCGGAGTGCCGACCCTGTTCGACCACGCGCCCGTGCGCCAGCACCACGATGCGATCGGCGTCGACCACGGTGGAAAGCCGGTGTGCGATGACCAGGCTGGTGTGGCCGCTGGCGATCGTTGCCAGTGCATCGAGGATCAGCCGCTCCGAACGGCTGTCGAGTGATGATGTTGCCTCATCGAACACCAGGATCGGCGGGCGCTTCAGGATCGTGCGTGCGATCGCGACGCGCTGGCGCTCGCCGCCGGAGAGTTTCAGTCCGCGTTCGCCGACGCGTGTCGCGAGGCCATCCGGAAGTGCGGTGACGAATTCCTGCAGGTGCGCGAGCTGAATCGCCTCCAGGACTTCGGCCTCGCTCGCGTCCGGGCGTCCGAAGCGGATGTTCTCGAACAGCGTCGCGTCGAACAGCACCGTGTCCTGCGGCACGATCCCGATCGCTGCACGCAGCGAAGCCTGCGTCACCGTGCGAATGTCCTGCCCGTCGATCAGCACTGCACCGGCGTCCGGGTCGTGGAAGCGGAACAGCAGCTTGACCAGCGTCGATTTGCCGGCGCCGCTCGCGCCGACGACCGCGACCTTGTGGCCTGAAGGAATGCGGAAGCTCACGGAATCGAGGATCGGGCGATCCAGATGGTAGCGAAACGACACCGCGCGAAATTCCACTTCCGCATCGCGTATCGAAAGCTCCGTTGCGCCGGGTCGATCGGTGATGCGCGGATGTACGGCGAGCAGACCGAACATCTGCTCGATCGCGGCGAGCGATCCCTTGATCTCGCGATACACCATGCCGAGGAAATTGAGCGGCATGAACAGTTGCATCATGAACGCATTGATCAGCACGAAATCGCCGACGGTCATGTGCTCGCGACTGACGTCAACAGCGGCCAGCACCATGGCCGCGGTCATGGCGAGTGCCACGATCAGCGCCTGCCCGCCGTTCAGCGCGAACAGCGTCAGCCGGTTGCGGCGCCGTGCCTGTTCCCACTTCGCCAGCTCGGCGTCGTAGCGACGTATCTCGTGCGCTTCGTTGCCGAAGTACTTCACCGTCTCGTAATTCAGCAGGCTGTCGATCGCCAGCGTATTGCTCGCCGAATCCGCACGGTTGGCCTCGCGCACGTATCCGGTACGCCATTCGGTGGTGACTGCCGAAAAGCCCGCGTAGGCAAGCACCGACACCAGCGTGATCAGCGCGTAGCCGAAGCCGTAGTTCCACGCCAGCAGCGCTGCAACGACGATGATCTCGACTACGGTCGGCACGATATTGAATACGAAGAAGCGCATCAGGAAGCTGATGCCGCTGGTGCCGCGTTCGATGTCACGTGCGAGTCCGCCGGTACGTCGCTCCAGGTGGAAATCGAGGTCGAGTGCGTGCAGGTGTTCGAACACGCGCAGTCCGATGCGACGCATGGCATGCTCGGTGACGCGTCCGAACAGGGTGTCGCGGATCTCGCCGAACAGCACGTTGACCAGGCGTGCCATGCCGTAGGCGACGACCATGCCGACGGCCACCACGAGCCAGGAAGCCCTGTTGCTGCCCATGGCGTCCACGGCATGCTTGAGCAGGAACGGCGCCCAGATGTTGCCGATTTTCGCAGCGACGAGGCAACCGAGCGCGAACACGATCCGCCCGCGGTACTCGAGCAGGTACGGTGCAATCAGGGCGAGCGCGCGCCAACTGAATCCACGTGCCTCGGTGCTGTCGAAACGGTTTCGGCGCATCGGGCGCGATCCACATGGGCAGGGAAGGCAGGATTGTACACAGCGTCCGTGTGCCGGGTCGTGTGATTCGCGCGCGTGCAGGCGCCGCCGCGATCACGCACAATGCAGGCGGCGCAGTGACGGAGGGGCAGGGGTGGCGCACAGAGGTGGCGGGCGGCGCGACGCACCGGTACCAAGCGGGCGACTGGCCCGATTCGGACGGATGGCGCGTCTGGCGACGGGAATCGCGGGCGGTTTTCTGGCCGAGGGCGGGCGTCGGATCGTGCGCGGGGACCTGCCGCGGGCACGCGAGCTGCTGCTGACCCCGGCGAATGCCCGCCGGCTCGCCGAACAACTGGCGACGCTGCGCGGCGCGGCAATGAAGCTCGGGCAGTTGCTGTCGATGGACAGCGGCGATCTGTTGCCGCCCGAGTTGGCGACGATCCTGGCGCGTCTTCGCGCCGACGCACAGGCGATGCCACGCCAGCAGCTCGAGGCGGTACTGCGCGAGGCATGGGGCAGGGACTGGGAGCAACTGTTCACGGACTTCGGCTGGCAGCCGATCGCGGCGGCGTCGATCGGACAGGTGCACCGTGCGACCACGCTGGACGGCCGCCAGCTGGCGATCAAGGTCCAGTACCCCGGCGTGGCGCGCTCGATCGACAGCGATGTCGACAACGTGGCAACGCTGCTGCGTCTCACGCGGTTGTTGCCTGCGGGGATCGAGATTCGGCCGCTGCTCGATGAGGCCAAACGCCAGTTGCGCGCCGAGGCCGACTATCTGCGCGAGGCAGGGCATATGCAGCGTTTTGCGGCATTGCTTGCCGACGATCCCGACTTCGTGACGCCGGTGGTGGACAGTGAGTTGACCGGCCGCAAGGTGCTCGCGATGAGCTACCTGCCGGGCAGGCCGCTCGAGGGCATGGAAGTGGCCACCCAGCTGGTTCGCGACCGGATCGCCGAGCTGCTGTTCCGCTTGCTGTTTCGCGAAATCTTCGAATTCCGCCTCGTGCAGACCGACCCGAACTTCGCCAATTACCGCTATCAGGAGGCGGCCCGGCGCATCGCGCTGCTCGATTTCGGCGCCACGCGGCGTTATTCACGACGTATCGTCGCCGGTTACCGCGAACTGTTTCGCGGCGCGCTCGATGGGGATCGTGGACAGCTGCTCGCGGGAGCGCATGCGATCGGGTATTTTTCGCGTGACCTGCGCGCGTCGCACCGTGACGCGCTGCTCGATCTGTTCGAGCTTGCAAGCGAGCCGCTGCTTGTCCGGGGGCGCTACGATTTTGCCGCATCGGATCTGCCGACGCGGCTGCGCGATGCGGCGATGGATCTGGGCTTTCGCAGCGGTTACCGGCACAATCCGCCCGCGGATTCCATGTTCCTGCACCGCAAGCTGGGCGGCATGTACCTGCTCGCGACGCGACTTGGCGCACGGGTGGATCTGGGGCAGATCATCGAACGACATCTCTGAGAGGAAGATTGCATGGCAAGGAGTGTGCGCAGAAGGACTGGCAGCGGCATGCGGGTGCTGGTTACCGGCGGCACCGGCTTTGTGGGTTTCCACACCGTAAAGGCATTGCACGAGGCGGGCCACGAGGTGCGCCTGCTGGTGCGCAGCCCCGACAAGATGCGCCGGGTGATGGCACCGTTCGGCCTGGATACGCTCGAACACGTGAAGGGTGACATTGCGGACGAGAAATCCGTGATGCGTGCGCTGCGCGATTGCGATGCGGTGGTGCACTCGGCGGCTGCAGTCAATGTCCGGGCTACCGATGCGCTGGAGACGATCCGCACCAACCGGCGTGGTACCGAGCTGGTGATAGGCGGGGCGGTGGAGCAGGGCATCGACCGTATCGTGCAGGTTTCGAGCAGCACCGCACTGTTCAATCCGGGGTTGAAGAAGGTGGATGAGAATTCACCGCTTGGCACGCAGGGCGTCGGGTACGGGCGCTCGAAGATCGAGGCAGATCTGTACGTGCGAGGTCTGCAGCAGAATGGTGCATGCATCTACACGACGTACCCTGGCAGCATCATGGGCCCCGATGATCCGGGGCTCAGTGAAGCGATGGCAGGGCTGATGACGCTGCTCGACGTGATTTACATCGTCACCACATCGGGGACGCAGATCGTCGATGTGCGCGATCTGGCAGAGGCACACGTGAGGCTGATCGAACGCGGGGGTCCTCCGGCACGCTACATGATGGGTGGACAGTACTTCACGTGGGCCGAAATGGCCGACATGCTCGAAGACCTGGTCGGTGCGCGGCTGCGGCGGGTGAACATCTCGAAGCGGGTGGCACAGACGATCGGCAAGCTGGGAGACCTGCTGTACAGCATGCGCACCTTCGAGATTCCGATCACGTATGAGGCGGTCTGGTACGCGACCGAGTGGACGCCGTCGGACGATTCGAAGATCAAGCGCGAACTCGGAATCGAGTTCCGGGATACCCGCGAGACGCTAGGCGACTCGATCGTGTGGCTGGCAAAGAACGGTCATCTCAAGCACGTGGAATTTGCCGAACACATCATTGCCGAACGCGCACGCAAGGGTGGTGCCGATCGCAGGGGTGCGGCACGGAAGACGACCGGGGCCTGATTGCGGCGTTGCGTGCGAGACGCAATCGCCGGACAGACCGGGCGGATTGATACCGGAGCACGCAGGCTCCGGTACCGTGTCCGGCATTCGACTCGCGCCGAACACCCCGTCGAGGACCGGACCGTATCGTTCAGTCCGGGTTGACGCGCACCTCGATCCTGCGCGGACGCACTTCGCTGCGCTTCGGGATGTGCAGACGCAGCACCCCGTCCTTCAGCCGTGCCTCGATGCGGTCAGGGTCGAGTTCACTGCTCAGCGCAAAGCTGCGCCGATACGCCTTGCTGCGTACCTCGGCGTGCAGCGCCTGCAGACCGGCCTGCACCGCGACGTCGGCCCTGGCATCGATCAGCAGCGTTTCCTTGTCTACCTGCACGCGCAGTTGCTCCGCTGCCACGCCGGGCAGGTCTGCGATCAGGGTGATGCCGTCCTTGTCCTCGAAGACGTCGACATGCGGGCGCAGTGCCGGTTCGCTGGCCGCCGGTGCAGCAGTCTGACCCGGTGCGGGATTGCGTTCGCTCATTGCTGTGTCCTCCTCAAGTCAGGCGATCGGAATCTGGCGCGGACGTACGGCAGCACGCCGTTTGATCGCCAGGTGCAGGACGCCATTGCGATAACTCGCCTCCACGTGTTCCGGATCGATATCCTCCGGCAGCGTCACGGCGCGGCGAAACTCGCCGTCGAAGCGTTCGCGCAGGTACCAGCTACGCTGCTCGCGCGGCTCCGGCGCACGATGGCCACCCAGGCTCAGCACGTTCTGCTGGATCGTCACATCGAATTGCGAGGCCTCGAATCCGGGTGCGTACACGTAGACGTGCACCTCGTCTTCGGTCGCACCGATATTGATCTGCGGAAAGGCTCCGATCCTTCCGCCGCGAATCGCTCCGCGCGGGCGGACGCTGAACAACTGGTCCATCTCCTGCTGCAGTCGTTCGAATTCGTCGAACAGACTGCGCTCTCCATTCGTCAGGTACGTGAACATCGTCTTCCTCCGACTCTGTTGCGTTCGTTGCTGGCGTCCCGCGCGGCTGGGCCGGTGACGCACATTGTCCAGATGGGGGTCGGGGCAGGGGTTTCAAGAGGCTGTCGCCAAAGCCCTTCGAGCATTGCCATGACCGGCGCGTGACAACGCCTTCGCAGCGGTGGGACGCCGTCAATGCATCCCTGCAGGCTCGGGTGCCGCATCCCTGCGGCACACGCCCCCCGCTGCGAAGGCGTTGCCACGCGCCTCGTACTTTTTTGCGACACCCTCTCGGACTCTGCCGTCGAAGCTACGCCTTGCGCACGAATTCGGACTTGAGCTGCATGGCACCGATGCCTTCGATGCGGCAGTCGATGTTGTGGTCTCCCTGGACGAGACGGATGTTCCTGACCCGGGTGCCGACCTTCACGACCAGCGATGAGCCCTTGACCTTCAGATCCTTGATCACGATCACCGTATCGCCGTCGCCGAGCACATTGCCGTGGGCGTCGTGAATCGGTGCATCGTCGCTCGGCGCAGCTTCGTCCGTGCTGTCGCATGGCCACTCGTGCGCACATTCGGGGCACACGTAGTTCAGGCCGTCGATCCAGGTATGCGGTGATCGGCACGCAGGGCAGTGGGGAAGGGTGGTCATCGGGCGGCTCCAGCTTCGTGGTCGGGATGGCAACAATGCGTGGCGGGTGCGCCAGCAGGTCGTGCGGGATGATACCCTGCGCGCTTGATCATCATGACAACGGAGAACGGCGGACATGAGTGGGAAAGTGGCTTTCATCACCGGCGCAAGCCGCGGCATCGGCAAGGCGACCGCCCTTGCGCTGGCGCGCAAGGGTTATGACGTGGTCGTGACTGCGCGTACGCTGGAAGAGGGTGAAGCCTGGGAGCACGGCTCGCGCGACTCCGAGATCAAACCGATGCCCGGTAGCCTGCGTGCCACGGCCGCTGAAATCGAAGCCGTCGGTCGGCGCGCGTTGCCGATCCGTCTCGACCTGCTCGATCTGGCCTCGATCGACGCGGCGGTGCAACGAACCTATGCCGAATGGGGTCGTATCGACCTGCTGGTCAACAACGGCATCTACCAGGGACCGGGCATCATGTCACCGATCAGTGAGCTCACGCAGAAGCAGTTGCACGACATGTTCCTCGGCAACGTGTTCGCCAACGTGCACACGATCCAGCGGGTGCTGCCGCATATGCTCGAAGCCGGATCCGGCTGCATCGTCAACGTGGTCTCGGAGTCCGGGATGATGGATCCACCGGCGCCGGCGGGCAAGGGAGGCTGGGGCTTTGCCTACTCGGCATCGAAGGCGGCGCTGATCCGTATGGCAGGCGTGCTGAAGGTCGAATACGCCGGCACCGCACTGCAGTTCTTCAACATGGAGCCCGGACTGGTGATGACCGAAGCGATGGAGATGCGTCCGGACCGTGAGGCCTTTGCCGAGCTCTACGGTGGAGCGCCGATGTCGGTTCCGGCTGCGGTCGTGGTCTGGCTGGCGAGCGCACCGGAGGCACGCGAGCTGAACGGACAGACCGTGATGGCGCAGCGTCATTGCCGCAAGTTGAACCTGGTGCCCGAGTGGCAACCGAAGCGCGGCACCGTCTCGGGCTGAACAATTGCAGAGGCCGTCGCAATACGCCGTGAAGCGTGCGCCGCAAGGATGCGGCGCTCGAGCCTGCAGGGATGCATCGACGGCGTTCCACCGGTGCGAAGGTAGTCGTCGCGCGCTGCTTGCCTCGACCCGCCGGCTTTTGCGACACCCTGTGCAGGCCGTGAGCCATCGCCGATGGCGCCGTTGCCGGCGCCCGCGTCACATGTAGATCACGATCAGTTCGTAGACCAGCGCCGGTCGCTCCTGGCCGACCACATGCACGTTGCTCTCGATCGTCAGTTGCGTGCCCTTGGGCAGGCGTTCGACGGATTTAACGCGGTTGCGCGAATGGATACGGCTGCCGACGGGAACCGCACCGGTGAAACGCAGCTTGTTCGAACCGTAGTTCAGGATGTTGTTGTAGCCGGTCAGCTCGTAGCTTGCCTGCTGCACCATCTTCGGCAGTAGCGCCAGCGTGAGAAAGCCGTGCGCGATCGTGGTGCCGAACGGACTCTGCTTCTTGCAGCGCTCCGGATCGGTATGGATCCAGTAGTCGTCGCCCGAGAGATCCGCGAAGCGGTCGATCAGATCCTGCGTGATCTCGACTTCGGTGCTCCAGGCGCCGAAATCCGGCGAAACGAGTTGCTGCAGGGCGTCCACGTCATCGAATCGGTATTGTTTCATCGGCTGCTCCTGTGTCGCGATGGTGTGGCGTGGTTGACGAAGCCGGCTATCATAGCGATCGTCTGCGCTGCGTCCCATACCTTCGGCGCCTGAGTCCAGATGTCAGGGCCCGGCGAAGCGTATTGTCATTGCATTGAGTGCGCCAAGGCCCACAATCGGCGCCCTGACGCAAAACCTGGCAAGGTTTGCCGTTGCCGTGTGGCAGCTGTGTCACCGGTCCATGTACCCGCAAACGAGGAGTCGACGATGCGTGAAGCCGTGATCGTGGAAGCACTGCGCACGCCCATAGGGCGCGGCAAGATGGTGGTTGGGGAACTGTCCGGGATTCACCCGGCACATCTGCTGGCGCTGGTGCAGCGCGCGGTGATCGAGAAGGCTGGCGTCAAGCCGGAAGACGTCGATCAACTGATTGGTGGTTGCGTGACGCAGGCCGGTGAGCAGGCGGGTAACCTGTGCCGCAACGCGTGGCTTTCGATGGGGATCAGTTATGTTCCGGGTGCGACGACGATCGACACGCAGTGTGGTTCGGCGCAGCAGGCGAACCACCTGATCTCGGCGCTGATCAACGCCGGGCAGGTCGACATCGGCATCGCCTGCGGGGCCGAGGTGATGAGTCATGTCGGACTGGGCGCGAACGTGTACAACGGCCCGGGTTATTTCCAGCCACCGGACTGGCCGTGGGACAGCACGCCGGATCAGTTCGGTTCGGTCGAGCGCATCGCGAAGAATCGCGGACTCACGCGTGCCGACGTCGATGCCTTTGCACTCGAATCGCAGCGTCGTGCGGCGGCTGCGTGGGCAGCGGGTCATTTCGACCGTGAGGTGATCACGGTGGAGGCTCCGGTGCTTGGCGAGGACGGCAAGCCCACCGGCGAGAAGCGTCTGGTGACGCGCGACCAGGGCGTGCGCCCGACTACTGCAGAGGGCCTGGCGACACTCAAGCCGGTCAAGGAAGGAGGCATCCACACCGCAGGCAACTCGTCGCAGGTTTCCGATGGTGCCGCCGCCGTGCTGTGGATGAGTCGTGAAGAGGCCGAGCGTCGCGGACTCAAGCCGCGTGCGCGCATCATCAGTGGCGTGGTGGTCGGCACCGACCCCTACTACCACCTCGATGGCCCCATCGACGCCACGCATGCGGTGCTGCGCAAGACCGGCATGAAGATGAGCGACATCGACCTGGTCGAGATCAACGAGGCCTTTGCTGCCGTCGTGCTGTCGTGGGCGAGCGTGTTCAAGCCGGACATGTCGAAGGTCAATCCGAGCGGTGGTGCAATCGCGCTCGGTCATCCGGTCGGTTCGACCGGCGCGCGTCTGATCACGACCGCGCTGCATGCACTCGAGCGCATGGACAAGTCGATCGCGCTGGTCACGATGTGCTGCGGCGCTTCGGTCGGCACTGGCACGATCATCGAACGCCTGAACTGAGCAAGGAGCTGAACATGAGTGATCTGTCCGGAAAAGTCGCGATCGTCACCGGTGCAGGCCGTGGTCTGGGCCGCGTCGAGGCGATCCAGCTCGCGCGCCAGGGGGCACGCGTGGTGATCAATGAAATCGGTCTGCCGGCAGCGCGCGAAGCTGCGGAGAGCGCACGCGAAGAGATCCGCGCCTTCGGTGGTGAAGCGATCACGGTCTACGGTGACTGCGCCGACTGGAACGATTCCGAAGCGTTGTTCAAGACGGCGATCGACACCTTCGGCGACGTGAACATCGTGGTCAACAACGCCGGGTTCTGTCGCGACAAGATGATCTTCTCGATGACCGAGGAGGAGTTCGATTCCGTTGTGCGCGTGCACCTGAAGGGGCACTTCGTGAACATGCGTCATGCAGCGGCGTACTGGCGCGAGCAGGCCAAGAACACCGGTGGCACGGTCTACGGGCGCCTGATCAGCACATCGTCCGAGGCGTTCCTGTTCGGTTCGGTCGGACAGCCGAACTACGCAGCCGCGAAGGCCGGCATCGTCGCGATGACGATGGGGGCAGCGCAGGCGCTGGCCAAGTACGGTGTGACGGCGAACGTGATCATGCCGCGTGCACGCACCGACATGACGATGGGTGGCGGGACCGCTGCGATGTTTGAGAAGCCCGAGGAAGGCTTCGATCACTTCGATCCGGAGAACGTCGGGCCGTTCGTGGGTTATCTCGCGTCCGCGCGCGCACAGCGCATTTCTGGCTATGTGTTCGTGGTTTGGGGCAAGCAGGTCACGATCATCGACGGCCCGCAGTTTGGCCAGGTGTTCGAGAACGAGACCCGCTGGACGCTGGACCAGCTCGACGCGGCGCTTTCGCCGCACTTCGCAAAGCTGCGCCCCATCGTCGACGGTTTCACGATTGACCCTACCGCCTGAGTCGCAGCGCTTCGTTGCATGCCGGCAGCGTTTCGCACGGCCGGCATGCGGCTGCAGTCACGGAACGTCTGCTGCAGGGATGCGACACCCGAACCTGCAGGGATGCATGGACGGCGTTCCACCGCTGCGAAGGCGGTTTCACGCGCTGGTCAGGTCAATGTTCGATGGGCTGTTGCAACAGCCTCTGAACGGTAGAAGCGGCGCAGCAGCGCGAACGCTGCCGGCAGGATTGCCTCCAGGTGTTCCGGTATCGTGAAAAAGTGCTCGCTGAGCACGGCGAAGAACTCGGCGGGGGAGTGCAGCGCGTACTCATCGAGCGGTGCTTCGCCGTACGCTTCCTCTTCGCCGTGCATTGCTTCCCAGGCATCCGTCATCACGGTTTGCCATTCTGCAGCGCTGATGCCGCAGCCGCTCAGATCGGGAACGCCGTTCATCTCGCCGTCGCCGAGGTCGAGCTTGTGCGCGCACTCGTGGATGACCACGTGATAGCCGTGTTCGATATCGCGTGAGGCTTCGACGTCCGCCCACGACAGCAGGATCGGTCCTGCCTCCCAGCTTTCGCCGGCGACTTCCTCGTGGCCGATGTGCATCACACCGGCCTCGTCGAGTTCCTCGCGCGGCGCCAGGAACGCGTCGGGGTAGACGATCACACCATGGAACGAGCGATACGCACCAAGCCCCAGTTCCAGCACTGGCAGGGCTGCACCGATCGCGATCTCGATGCGCTGCATCTGGTCGAGTTCGAATCCTGCCGCGGGCGCCACGATCTTGTCGGCGAGAAACAGCGTGGCGATTTCGCGCAGCCGCTGCCGTGCTGGCTGATCGAGCCGTGCCACCAGTGGCAGACGCGCACAGACCGTTTCCCAGTCCGCGTCCGTGAATGCATGCCGGCGCAGTCGGCGACGCTGCCAGAAGCTCCTCATGTGCTTGCGCGACAGATCGCGCCTGCTGCGGTACAGTGGCCCCGTTGCCGGCGACAGGCCGGTGCCGGAGGACGCAGCGACAGGCTTGCCATGCATATCACCCAGTTCACCGACTATGCATTACGTGCGCTGATCTACTTGGGAACCAACGACGATCGACGCGTCACGATCCAGGAAATCGCCGAACGTTTCGGCGTATCGCGCAACCATCTGATGAAAGTGGTCAATGAACTGATCCGTAACGGTTACGCCGACGGCGTGCGTGGCAAGGGTGGGGGCTTGCGCCTTGCGCGCCCGGCGAACCGGATCGTGGTTGGCGACGTGATCCGGCACATGGAGCCAGGGATGGAGCTCGTCGAATGCTTTGCTTCGGGATGCAAGTGCATTCTCGATCCCGACTGCCAGCTGAAGTCGGCTCTGTCGCGCGCACTGGACGCCTTTCTCACGGTACTCGATGGCCTGACGCTGGCCGACCTGCTCGGTTCTCCGGAGCACAGCATCCTGCGACTGTCACCGGTAGAGGTGCCGCGAAAGCTGAAAAGATGCAAGAGCATTGCATCTTTAATCGCAAACCCATAAGATGCGGTTCCAACGACGCTTGCTCCTCTGGCCCGGCCTTGTGCCGGGCCTTTTTTGAGTGTTCAGCCCACGTTCACTGTGTGCGCGCCCATGATCAACGGCAGCTGATCCGCAGTGACGATGCCGGGTGAGGCTGCGCACACTGCCGGGATCGCGTTGACCGCTGGCATCGCCGTCATCAGGCCAGGATCGAATTCCGTGGTGCGTCGTGGCTGGTACACGCAGCGCAGCGACGGGGAACCGTCGATTTCGACTACCCAGCCTTCCTCTACCGGCCAGTCGGGTTGCAGCTTGGTGCCGAGCTTCCACGCGATCTTGATCTCGATCACCGCCCGGCCGTTGGCCCGCGCCGACCAGCAGCAGCGCAAGCCGCTGATGCAGCCCTTGCCGATCCGCATATAACCCAGGTCGACGTCTTCGGTAGCCGCCGCGTATTCGACGTCGTAACGGATTTCCTCCACGGGGATCTTCAACGCCGAGGCCATCATCGCCACGGCTTCCTTGAATACCGGCATCGCGCGCTCGGCCATCGCCGGTGCGCCCGGATCATCGACCGGAAGGCCGAAGCCGATCGCCTCCCAGGTGCCTGCGGAGGCGTAGGCAGTGGCGTCCACCGACTCCAGCACCGAGATCTTGTCGATGCGGGTACACGCCGAACTTGCGACCAGCGCGATGATGTTGATGATCCCCGGATTCGTCCCCGTGCCGTAGATCGAGGCACCGCCCCTGGCCGCAGCCGCTTTGATCCGCGCGAGATTTTCCTCGCCATACATGCTGCCGGTGATGAAGTAGGCCGTCGAGACGATGTTGCAGCCTGCCTCGAGGATGCGAACGATGTGATCCACGTCGTAGAACAGCGGCATGTAGCACACGCAATCGGGCTTCAGTGCGAGCAGAGCATCGATGTCCTGCGTGGCCTGGATGCCGATTGGGGGCAGACCGCAGAGTTCGCCGACGTCATGGCCCACCTTGTCCGGCGAATGACTGAAGCAGCCCACCAGTTCCATTCCGGGATGATCGATGATGGCACGGACGGCCGGCTTGCCGACCACGCCGGTGGTCCATTGCACGATACGCAGAGTCATGGCTTCTCCGATTGTTGTGATGATCCGAATTTCCGGTACGGACGTCTCCGCGTCGCAGCGAAGTACCGTTTCCTCCAGGGGCGATGATAGGAACTGGGTTCGGCGATGTCATCCGACTAATGTCAAATAGCCCAATCTGGGCATTCCGGTGGTCCACGGTGCTGTGGGCTCACTAGAATCGGTCGCAGGTGAGTTCCGATACGTGCCGGCCCCGGCTACCGTTTCCGGAGGGACATAATGAAAACGATCGCCACCGTTCACCCGCTCGTGGACCTGCTCGAGCCTGCTGCTGCCGCCTGGAGCGAGGTGCCTCCCACGATCGTTGCACTCACCGGCACCCCTGCCGCGATGCAGTCCACCGCTGCAGTGCGCAACTCCTGGAAGGATCGCCCCATAGGCGCGATCCGTTCGGTCGAGGTCCGTGCCCTGCGTACTGCCGACGCGCTCGCGTTCCACCTGCGCTGGGAGGATCCCGCTCCCGACCGCGATCATGGTGACAATACCGTGTTCCCCGATGCCGCAGCGATTGCGCTGCCGCTGCACGCCGATGCGCCGCTGATCACGATGGGAGCGCCCGGAATGCCGCTGACCGCGTGGTTCTGGCGTGCCGACAGTGGCTCACAGGGCTTCGAGGTGCGTGCAGAGGGGCCAGGCACCACGCAGATCACCGGGCGCAGCGTACAGGCCAGCGCCGCCTGGGACGGCGGCGTCTGGCAGCTCGTGCTGGCGCGTTCACTGGCCGGGGCGGGCACCGCCGACAGCATCGCGCTGGCCGCGGGGCAGACGAGTCGTTTCGGCGTGGCGGTATGGGAAGGCTCACACGCGGAGCGTGGCGGCTTGAAGGCCTTCTCGGGAGACTGGCGCGAGCTCGAACTCGCATAACGGCTCGCACCAGCGCGCTGGCAGCACGTTCGGATAATCAGGGGAGAAGAAACAATGCCTGCAATCAAACGCCAGATGGCCATGGTCCTGGACCTCAACAAGTGCATCGGCTGCCACACCTGCAGTGTTGCCTGCAAGACCTTGTGGACCTCCAGCGAAGGCATGGAGCACATGTTCTTCAATACCGTGAACACGATGCCCGGCGAGGGCACGCCGCGGCAGTGGGAGACCATGGGCGGCGGCTTTCCGGGGGGCGAGGCCGAACTCGGCAAACTGCCCGCGCTCGGCGAGTTCGGTGAAGCGTGGAAGTTCAACCACGAAGAGGTGTTCTACGGCGGCAAAGGCCAGGATGTGCACCTCGGCGTGCAGGGTGCCGTGCCGCAGTGGGGGCCGAACTGGGACGAGGACCAGGGTGCCGGCGAATTTCCGAACAGTTTCTTTTTCTACCTGCCGCGTCTCTGCAACCACTGCACCCACCCTGCATGCAAGGAAGCGTGTCCGCGTGGTGCGATCGAGAAGCGTGTCGAAGACGGCATCGTGATCGTCAACGAAGACCGTTGCCGCGGCTACCGTCACTGCATGGAAGCCTGCCCGTACAAGAAGATCTACTTCAACCACGCGACAAAGGTGTCGCAGAAGTGCATTTTCTGCTTTCCACGGCTCGAGCAGGGGGTTGCACCGGCGTGTGCGCGCCAGTGCCCGGGACGCGTGCGTTTCGTTGGCTACCGCGACGACGAGAACGCACCGATCTGGAAGCTGGTCGAAAAATGGAAGGTCGCGCTGCCGTTGCATCCGGAATTCGGCACCGAACCGAACGTCTTCTATGTGCCGCCGGGCGCACCGGCGAGTTTCGATGCCGAAGGACGCATCGATACCGGCAAGCCGCGCATTCCGAATGAGTATCTGGTGTCGCTGTTCGGCGAGCGTGTGCTCGATGCGCTGCAGACGTTGGCGGAGGAGCGCGCGAAGGCCGCGCGCGGCGAGCGATCGGAACTGATGGACCTGCTGATCGCCTACCGCTGGCAGGACATGTTCGGCGGCTTCGATCGCGATCCGCAAACGATCAAGTGGGTCGAGGCCTGAGGTCTGACAACGGAATCCGGAACGGTCTGTCGGGAGGAGAGTCGCACCATGCCCATCTCGCGTCGTCGTTTCATCATCGGTTCGGCGGCGGTGGCTGCCGCCGGCGGCCTGGTCCTGCACAACCTGCGCCCGCGAGTGCCGCAGAAGCCGCCGTTCCACCCGGCGCCGTCGGTGGCAACACAGCGCGTGCGCTACAACGACTTCTCGGACATCTGGCGCGAGAAGTGGACCTGGGACAAGGTCGCGAAGGGCACGCACACGCGGGCGAACTGCATCTCGGCCTGCTCGTGGGACGTGTACGTGAAGGACGGCATCGCGTGGCGTGAGGAGCAGGCCGCGGTGTACGAACCGCACCGGCCCGACGTACCCGACTTCAATCCGCGTGGCTGTCAGAAGGGTGCCTGCTACACGCACCTGCAGCTTGCCGAATCGCGTGTCACCCACCCGTTGAAGCGGGTGGGTGAGCGCGGCGACGGCAAGTGGAAGCGCGTTTCGTGGGACGAGGCACTGAGCGACATCGCCGATCGCGTGATCGACGCAGCGATCGAGCAGGGCACCGAATCGGTGGTGTTCGACGACGGCACGACCAACGCCGGTTACGGCCCGGACTCTGCCGGTGACATGCGCTTTGCCCAATCCCTGCAGGCGACGCGCATCGACTCCTGGGCAGGAGTCAGCGACATGCCGATGGGGGCAGTGCAGACCTGGGGCCTGTTCAACAGCGAGGGCACTGCGGACGACTGGTTCCTGTCGGACTACATCGTCGTCTGGGTGGGCAACCCGGCGTATACACGCATTCCGGACGTGCACTTCATGCACGAGGCACGCTACCGCGGTGCGCGGCTGGTCGTGATTGCACCCGACTACAGCCCGAGCGCGATCCACGCCGACCTCTGGCTCAACGTGAAACCCGAGACCGACGCTGCGCTCGGGCTCGCGTGTGCGCAGGTGATGATCGAGGAAAAGCTGTTCAAGCCCGAGTACGTGCTCGAACAGAGTGACCTGCCGTTCCTGGTGCGTACCGACAACGAGTCGTTCCTGCGCCAGTCGGACGTGGAGCGCGGCGGCGCCGACAACGCGCTCTACCTGTGGGACGAGGCAAAGAATGCGATCGTCGTCGCACCGGGTTGCGAGGGCGACGGCGATGAGGGGCGCAGCCTCGCGCTCGGGAACATCCGCCCGGCGCTGTCCGGGCGTTTCGAGGTCGGGCTTGCCGACGGCTCCATGGTCGAGGTCGAGACCGTGTTCGACAAGCTGCGCAGGCAGCTCGATGCCGAATACCGTCCCGAGCAGGCGGCCGCGATCACCGGTCTGCATCCCGACACGATCCGCACCTTCGCACGCCAGATGGCGGCTGCGCGCCGCTCGATGATCTTTGCGTCGTGGGGCGCCTGCAAGCACTACCACAGCGACCTGTTCCAGCGCGCGATGATGTTGCTGATGGCCCTGACCGGCAACCAGGGCCACCAGGGCGGCGGCGTGCGTATCGCCGCGTGGTGGGGCATGGATGGTCTCGACGCGCTCGCCTCGCAGTCGGCACTGACCACGATGGAAAAACTGCAGCTCATTCCGAAGGCGATCCGCGGGCTGACGCCGCGCGACTATGAGAAGGTCTTCACCGGCATGAGCGAGCGCGAGGCGATCGTGCCGCTGATGGTGTTCCTGTACGTGCACGGCGGTTACCACGAGATGTGGGACGAGGCGCACCTGCAGGACCCCGCGCTGCCGCGCCATCTGCGCGAGTACGTGCGCGAGTCGCTCGACCGCGGCTGGATGAAGGTGTATCCGCCTGAGGACCGCGCGCCGAAGGTCTACATCTTCACGGGCTGCAATCCGCTGCGTCGCTGGCCGGCCGCGCAGATCGCGCGCGAGAAGCTGTGGCCGAAGCTCGATCTGGTCGTATCGGTCAATTTCCGCATGTCGACCTCCAGCATGTACGCGGACTACGTGCTGCCGGTGGCGGGTTATTACGAGAAATACGGCATCAAGTACGGTCAGACCTACGTGCCGTACATCATCTGCTCCGACAAGGCGACCGAGCCGCCCGGCGAGGCGAAGTCCGACTGGGAAACCTTCGGCCTGCTCAGCAAGTACATTGCCGAGCGTGCGAAGGCGCGTGGTGTCAGCGAGGTGCGCGGCTTCCATGACCAGCCCTTCGACCTGCGCACCGTCTACGACCGCCACACCCAGAACGGCAAGTACGATCCCACCGACCCGGAAGATCCGATCCGGCTGATGGACGTGATCTTCGAGAACAGCCCGAGCGTCGCTGCCAACAGCGGTCGTGAAGCGCTGGCGATGGGCGCGGTGCCGGTGATCGGCACCGGGCGCCCCTCGCTGATCTACCAGAACTACAGCGACTACGACATCAAGGACACCCACTGGCCGCATCGCGATTTCGTCGAAAAGAAGGTCGCCTGGCCGACGCTGACCGGGCGCCAGCAGTTCTATCTGGATCACCCGTGGTATCTGGAAGGTGGCGAGGCGCTGCCGGTGCACAAGGATCCGCCACTCGCGAGCAGCAGCTTTCCGTTGCGGCTCTACGGCGGGCACAACCGCTGGAGCATCCACGCGATCTGGCGTGACCTGAGGCTGATGCTGCAGCTCGAACGCGGGCAGCCGGTGTGCTTCATGAACCCGCGCGACTGCGAGCCGCGCGGTATTGCGGATGGCGACATGGTGCGCATACACAACAATCGCGGCGATTTCGAGTGCATGGTGAAGGTCGCCGCGGCGACCGCTCCGGGCGAGGTGATCGTCTACCACGCGTGGGAGCCGTACCAGTTCAAGCAGTGGAAGGGGTCGACGGAGCCGATCGAGGCACCGTGGAAAGCACTGCACCTGGCCGGCGGCTACAGCCAGTTGCACTACCGCATGTTCTACGGCGCACCCAGCCATGTGCCACGGGGCGCAGCAATCGAGGTCACGAAGGCATGATGCCGGTCGCGCTCGACAGCGCCTGCCTCGAACAGACCGCGCGCCGGCGCAGCGAAACGTGGGGGCTGCTGGCGGCTGCACTCGAATACCCGGACGAAGGGCTTGCCACGCTGATTCGCGCCGGCGCCGTGATGCATCGCGCGCGTGAGCTGTTCGGCGCTCTGGCCCCCGGGCTCGATGCCTCGATCGCGTGGACCGCGCTCGCCGATGTGCCACCGGCTGACGCACTCGCGATCGAGTACTCCCGGTTGTTCGATGCCATCGGTCCCGGAGGGCCCGCCTGTCCGCTGAACAGCGGTGCGCTGCTCGGCGAAGACGGACGGCTGAAACTGCTCGAGGAACTGGTGCGTTTCTACAACCACTTCGGGCTGACGACCGAGGGGGCGCCCGGCAACGAGTTTCCGGACCACGTACTCGCGCAACTCGATTTCCTGCATTTTCTCAGCGAATGCGAAGCCGAGTGTCTTGCGGCAGGCAACGAGGGCGCGGACGACTACCGCCGAGCGCGCACCGATTTCCAGCGTCGCCACCCGGCGCGCTGGTCGGTGGACATGCTGGAGAAGCTCGAACGCCACGCCGCACACCCGTACTACCTGGCGATCGCGCGCCTGATCCAGCACCTCGCAACCCTCCCGTAGGTCGGGTTTCAACCCGGCGATGCCGTCGTCGGCATGAATGCCGACCTACGGATGCGGCTCCAGCCCGTGCAGGTCGGCATTCATGCCGCCATACTTGCCGAGATCGTGCAGCCGGCCGGCGGGTGCGGCCCCAGCCCGTGCAGGTCGGCATTCATGCCGACAGGAATGCCGCTGCCGTTCCTGTCCGACGGAAGGCCGGCCCACAGCATGTCGGGTCGAAACCCGCCCTACGTGTTGCGTTCGCGCAAGCGATGGATTTCCGCCGAGGTGAACGCGCTCATGTTGAAGATGCCACGCGAGGTCACCGAAGGAATCACCACATGCGCCGGTTTGGCAAAGCCGGTGAACAGGGGGCCGACCAACAGCGAATCGGTCAGCGCACGGATCATGCCCAGCGTGATGTTGGCCGAGTCGATGTTCGGCATGATCAGCAGGTTTGCATTGTCGCTCAGCCTGGATTCCTGCAGGGTCGTCTTGCGGATCGCTTCGTTCAGCGCGGTGAACGAGTGCATCTCGCCATCGATTTCCACATTCGGCATCCGTTCGCGCAGGATCTGCGCTGCCTGCCGCATCTTGATCGCCGATGGCGCCTGCGAGGTGCCGAAATTCGAGTGTGCGAGCAGCGCGACGCGTGGCGTGATGCCAAAGTGGCGCACCATTTCGATGCTGGCGCATGTCGTTTCGACCACCTGCTCGACCGTAGGGTCGACGGTGATGAACGCATCGGCGATGAACAACGGTCCTTCGGGCAGCAGCAGCGCGCACAACGACGAGACGTGCTGCTGGTCATCGCCACCGGCCAGCACACCGCGAACCGTGCGCAGATGATCGGCAAACGCGCCGACCTTGCCACAGATCAGCCCATCGGCCTCGTCACGTGCGACCAGAACCGCTGCCAGCGCCGAGGCCTGGGTGCGCATCGCGGTCTGTGCCGCCTCGACCGAAACGCCCTGGCGCCCGACGATCCGGTGGTAGGACTGCCAGTACTCGGGGTGGCTGTCGGCTTCCTCGGGATTGACGATCTGCACATCGCGACCGATATCGATGTGCATCGACAGCCTGTCGATCTGTGTGCGGATCACTTCGGGACGCCCGATCAGGATCGGCAGGGCAACACCCTCGTCGATCACCGATTGCACGGCCAGCAGTACGTCCTCGTTCTCGCCTTCGGCATAGACGATGCGGGCGCGGTGTTCACGTGCCACGTCGATGCACGGCTGCATGAACAGCCCGGAACGGTTCGAGAAGCCATGCAGGTGCCGACGGTACTTGTCGAGATCGGCAATCGGTCGTGAGGCCACGCCGCTTGCCATCGCAGCTTTTACCACCGCCAGCGGCACGTCTTCGATCAGCCGGGGGTCGAAGGGCTTGGGGATCAGGTATTCGGGGCCGAACTTCAGTGTCTCGCCACTGTAGGCCTGTGCCACTTCGTGGGGTACTTCCTTTTCGGCCAGGCCGGCGATCGCCCTTACGGCGGCTGCCTTCATTTCGTCGTTGATCGTGCTTGCGCCGCAATCGAGCGCGCCACGGAAGATGAACGGGAAGCACAGGACGTTGTTCACCTGGTTTGGAAAATCCGAGCGTCCGGTCGCCAGGATGGCGTCCGGGCGCACCGCCAGCGCTTCGTCCGGCATGATTTCCGGGACAGGGTTTGCCATGGCCAGGATCAGCGGCTGGTGTGCCATCTTCTTCACCGATTGGGCTTTCAGGACGCCGGGTCCGGACAATCCCATGAAGATGTCGGCACCGTCGAGCGCCTCGTCGAGCGTACGCAGCGTGGTGTGCCGTGCGTACTTCTGCTTCCACGGGTTCATGCCCTCGGTGCGACCTTGATAGACCACGCCGGAGCGATCGACCAGCGTCACGTTGGCCGGATCGAGTCTCATGGATACGAGCAGATCGACGCAGGCGATGCTGGCAGCTCCGCTCCCCGAGACGACCACCTTCACGTCCTCGATGCGCTTGTTCACGATGCGCAGACCGTTGTAGACCGCTGCAGCCGCCACGATCGCCGTGCCGTGCTGGTCGTCGTGGAAGACCGGAATCTTCATGCGCTCGCGCAGCTTCTGCTCGACGATGAAGCACTCCGGCGCCTTGATGTCCTCGAGATTGATGCCGCCGAAGGTCGGTTCGAGCGAGGCGATGATGTCGACCAGCCGGTCGGCGTCCTTTTCCTCGATCTCGATATCGAAGACATCGATGTTGGCAAACTTCTTGAACAGCACCGCCTTGCCTTCCATCACCGGTTTGCCGGCGAGCGGACCGATGTCTCCGAGTCCGAGTACCGCGGTACCGTTGGTCACGACGGCGACCAGATTGCCGCGAGCCGTCACCGCAGCAGCCTGGGCAGGATCGTTTTCGATCAGTTCGCAGGCATAGGCGACACCCGGCGAATAGGCGCGCGAAAGGTCACGCTTGTTGGCCAGTGGCTTGGTCGGCTGGATGGCCAGCTTGCCTGGTGTGGGATGGGTGTGGTAACGGATCGAACTCTCGCGGAAGGAATCTTCCATCAACATGGCGCTCCGGCAAGGATGGGTGTCGCAGATCGGCACCCGGGGGTGAAGAAACGGAGCGATTATACAAAGGCGTGGCGTGTGATGACCACGTCAGCGCTCATTTCTTGACCCAGCTGCCGTCTTGCGCCTGCACGTAATGTCCGGGTGAGGTTTTCTGCAACGCCTTTTCGGCAGCCAGCAGTTCGACGGAACGCAGGTCGGCACCGGTGCGTGTGGCAATCGCGCGATAATTGTCGCGTCGTGCAGCGTTGATTTCGTTGACCAGTGCGCGCGCCTGCGCGGGTGCCGATGGACTGACCAGCCCCACGTAACCGTCGCGCAGCTCACCGATCCAGCCGGCGTTCTTGGCCTCCTGGATGTCGAGTGCGAATGCCGCAGCGCTGGCAACTATTGCCGCGCTTGCAAGCAGGGTCTTCAGCAGCTTTCTCATGCGGGTCTCCGTTCGGCAGGCGGTAGGTTGTGGCGTACGCCGTTCACGACGTTCTCAGAACAGCCCCTTGTCTTCCTTGAACAGGTCGTCGAGTTCACGATCCACCTTCACGCGGATCTCGTGTTCGATCTTCACGTTGAGGTTGATCGTGATCGGCTTGTCCGGGGCCTCGACCTTGACCGTCGGGGTGCAGCCGATCGTGGCCAGCAGCCAGAGCAACGGGATCGTGTGGCGCAATCGCATCGGCTTTCCTCGTGTTTGGCAGCTACGGTCAGGGACAGGATCTACAGGTGTTGTTCCAGCCAGGCATTGACGCGCTCACCGGCGCTCAGGCTTTGCATCAGGGTGCGCAAGTTGGTCTCCAGTGTCAAATTCAGATGCACCGGACGCTGTGCGTCCAGGTCCGGGTTGCGGCCACGGATCGCGGCGCCGACCGTCAGTGCACCATCGGCACCGTAGTCCAGCGTTGCGTCCACGGAGTCGAACTCGAGGTTCGACAACGCCTTGCGTGTCAGTGCGAGTTCGGTCGACTCCTGTGCGGGCGGGGTCGGTGGGCGGTAGCGGATCACGCCGGGACCGCTGCTGTGCACCTTGCCTGCACGCAGGATCGGCACACCGTCCTGCAGCGTGAACGGCAGCTCGCCGTCCAGTCTTCCGGTGAGCGTCAGGGCAGGATCGTCGAGCAGTGCCTCGACGCGTGCGAGATCGATTCCGCGGATGTTCGCAGTGGCGACGATCGGGCCGCTTCCCGTGATGTCGGCCGCTGCAATCGCGATGCTGCCGCCCATCAGTTGCGCGCCGGCGTCGCGCAGCCGCCAGCCCTCAGCCGTCTGCTGCAGCGTCAGATGCAGTGTGTCGAGCGTGACGCCGGCATTCACGCTGCGTGCACTGCAGTCGATGTCGTCGTGCAGCCGCAGGCGCGAGGATTCCCATGTGAGACTCAGGGGTGCGCAGCCGAGACCGACGAAAGCCGCGCGGCCGATGGTTCCGCCGAGATCGTCGGCGGTCGCTTCGATACGCACGCGTGGCCTTGCGACGCGGCCATCGAGACGTGCGGTCATGCGCAGGCGCCCGCTGCGCAGATCGGCCGCAAATGGTGGCTGTCGGGTGCCGAGCAGCGCGCGCAGCAGGCCGTCTCCCCAGCGCCAGTCACGCGAATCGAGCGACAGCTTGCCTTCCAGTGCGGTGCTGGCGTTCGTGTAGGCGATATGCCAGTCGAGCAGATGGCCGACCGTCGCGTGCTGCAGCGCACCGTCGGTGCTGAACACGCCGGCGGCCATTGCCAGCGCCGTGTGCAGTTCGAGCGGCTGCAGCTGCAGAGCGCCATGGCTTGCGCGCAGTGTGGCCCGTAGATTCACGCGTGGGCTGGCCGGGTCAACGTGCGCCGCATCCAGATGGCCGTCGATGCCGATGTGAATGTCATTGGACGCGTGTGCAAGGCGCAGTGCGAGTCCGATCGCCGGAGTCGCGAGTCCTGTCGAACCGCTCTGCCATAGCGTCGTTGCGGGCGCACCGAGGCGTAGCTTCTGCACCTCCCACAGGTCGATCGGCAGCCTGTCGAGTTGCAGCGTTCCTCCGCTGCTGCTCAGCGATTGCGGTGACCCGTCAGCATCCAGTGCCAGCAGCAGTGGCAGTCGAAGCACGATGCCGGCATCGCCGAAGTGTCCGTCACACGTGTCGAGTGTGATCGCAGTCGCGAACGACTGCGCTGCACTGAGTCCACCCGTGCAGCGCACGCGAGTCGCCGCCGACGGCGTGTCCAGCGTGACGTCTGCCTGCATGCGTGCCACGAGCAGCGCACTCGCTGCATCGAACGGATCGGCGTTGCCGTTGGCGTCCAGTTGCAGCTCACGCACTCCGGCGATTGCTCCAGGCGTCTGCAGATAGGCGTGGAGCTTCCATGCAATCGCACCCGTGAGCGGGTCTGCGAGCAGTTCCGCCACACCGTGTACTGGTGCCTGCACATCGGTGCTCCAGTCGACGTGCCAGGCGTGCGGGGTGTCGCTTGCCGGTTGCCACTGCAGTTGTGCTGCGCCGCGCTGCGGGATGCGCAGCCGTGCGCTGCCGGCGTTGCCGCCGTCGGCGAACATGAGTCTGCCCGACAGCAGTTCCGTGCTGTCGTGGCGGCGCAACAGCAGCCGCTCGACCGTGAGGTCGGACTGCCCGAGTGCCGGCCACCATGCGGTGGTCCAGAAGCGCGGGAGCAGTGGCTCGGTGATCCGTGCCTGGTCATTCTCCGGCGGGAGTCGTGCCTCGAAGCGTGCGATCGTGAGTGAACGTGGTGCGAAGCGCAGCGGACGCAGGCTGTCGAGACCCCAGTACCAGCGTGCATCGTCGATCGTCAGCGTTGCGCCGTTGAGCTCGAGTCGCAGACGTTCGATGCGGCCACCGGTTGCCGAGGCGCCGGGTCCGCGAACCTCGAGCACCCGTACACTACCCGGCAGCCAGGCGTTCAGGGCCGTGAGAATCCGCTCCGGGTGTGCGCGCAGCCACAGCGTCAGCACCAGCGCTGCCAGCAGCACGGCAACGATGACGGTGGCGCCGCGCCACAGGAGCGATCGTGCCGGGCGGGCCCGCAGTGAGCGCATCAGGCTGTCTGTGCCGAACGGGTTTGTCGCCAGTGTACCCGTGCACTTGCGAAACGTCGCCTTCCCGGGCGCCTGACAGCCCGGTTACGGTCGAGGGCCCCGAAGCACGCACCGGTGGACCATGAGGCTCAGTATCCGTTCGATCATGCTGCTGACGATCCTCGTCCCGATGCTGCTGCCCTCGCTGGCGCTCAGCGTGTGGCACACCACATTGCGGGTGCGTGATGCCCGTGCCGGGCTGATTGCGCGCGGCGAGCACGATGTGCGCTACCTGGCCGACGCCGGTTCGTTGGCGCTGATGGTCGGTGACGTCGAGACGTTGCGGCGGCTCGCCGCGAGCAACCTGAGCGAAGGGGACACGGTCGCGGCAAGGCTGTTTCTTGATGCCGACGGGCGGCTGCTTGCTGCGGCCGGCAATGCGCGCGAAGTCGCCAGGCTGCAGCGCTGCGCCGGCAGCGGGGGTTGTCGCGACGAGGCATCGCGCTACGTATTCACGCGCACGGTGCAGTTCGGCTCCGGTTCGTCCGCCAGCAATACGGAACTCGGTGGCCCGACCGTCGTGTCTCCGCAGCCGGTCGGCACGGTGTTGCTGTCGCTGGACCCGCGACGCCTGGGCGTGATCCAGCGTGCGATGCTGCGCGATGGCGCGTTGATCACCTTCGGCGCCCTGCTGGTTGCCTGGCTGGCGACTGCGCGCTTCTCGCGCCGCCTGACCATACCGATGCAGCATCTGTCGACGGTGGTGGCGCGGATCCAGAACGGTGAACTCGGTACGCGCACGGTTCCATCGGGGTCCGGTGAACTGCGCGAACTCGAACAGGGAATCAATGCGATGGCAGATCGGGTCGAGGCATCCAGCCTCGAGTTGAACCGACGTGTCGACGAGGCGACGATCGAGTTGTCGCTGACATTGATCGAGCGTGAACAGCGCAACCGCGCGCTCGACATCGCGCTGGAGCGGGCAGAGTCGGCCGCGCGTGCCAAGGATCTGTTCCTGGCGCGCATGAGTCATGAGCTGCGCACACCGCTGGCCACCGTCACCGGCTATGCGCGGCTGATGCAGCAATCACGCAGCGAGGCACAGCGCGCGGATTTCTATCGCACACTCGAACAGGCATCGCAGATCCTGGTCGCGACGGTCGACGACATCCTCACCTTCGTCAAGCTGGAAGAGGGTTCGCTGCGATTCGAGCAACGCGAGTTCGACCTCGAGGCATGCATCGAGGACGTGGTCCGGATGCAGGCACCGGCGGCTCATGCCAAGAGACTCGACATCGTGTGCCACGTCGTCACCGGATTGCCGTGTTGCGTGATCGGCGATTCGCTGCGCCTGTCGCAGGTGCTCACGAACCTGATCAGCAACGCGATCAAGTTCACCCCGGTGGGCAGCGTGACCGTGCAGGCAGGCATCGAGGACGACGCCATGCTGCGTGTGGTGGTGGTCGACACGGGCATCGGCATCGCATCCGAGGCAGTACCGCAACTGTTCCGTCCGTTCGTGCAAGGTGACGAGAGCGTGACGCGGCGCTTCGGCGGCAGCGGCCTGGGTCTGTCGATTGCCGCGAGCCTGGTGCGCGCACTCGGCGGGCAGATCGATCTGCAGAGCCATCCGGGCGAGGGGACCCGGGTCACGGTGCGCTTGCCGCTCGCGCTGCCGGGATGCGGTGCAGCCGCAGCGGTACCGCTGCCGCGTCTGCGCGTGGCGCTGGCAAGCAGTCCTGGCAACCCGCACCTCGTGGCGCTGCGTGATTACCTCGGTGATTGCTTCGAGTTGCGGGAATTCGTCGACGCTCGTGCGCTGTCCGTGGTCGTTGCGGGAACGGATGCATGGGTGCCGGATCTGTGCCTGTTGCTCGGCGAGTCGCAGACCGAGGCGTGCGAGGACGTGCTGCCGGCATCCGTTTCGCTGGTGCAACTGCAGCGGATCGAAGCCGTTGCCGATGTCGATGCTGCCCGCAGCCGTCATTGCCACAATGTGGTGTCGCTGCCGTTGCGGCGTCGCGAACTGCTTGCTGCGTGTCTGCAGGGCAGCGGCAATGCCGGTCGCGTCGTCGTGAGCCGTTGCGGTGAGTTTTCGGATGATGGCGAGCGTGCACTGGCCTCGCATTGCCTGGTGGTGGAGGACAACGCGCTGAACCTGCGCATGATCGCCACGCAGTTGCGCACGCTTGGCGTGCGTGTCAGCGAGGCTCGAAGTGGTGCCGCAGCGCTGGAACTGCTCGAGCGGCAGCACCCGGACGTGATGCTCGCCGACGTGCATATGCCGGGTATGGACGGAGTGGCTCTCGCAGGCTGCGTGCGCGATCGCTTTCCCGCGCTGCCGGTCTATGCGTTGACCGCGAACGTGATCGGGAGCGAGGAGCACGCACTTGCCGAGGCTGGAGTGCGTGCCGTGCTCTACAAGCCGCTCGATATTGCGCGGTTGCTCGATGTGCTCGCCTGCCATGCCCGGGCCGATCGTGGATGGCGGGTGGTGAGCCGTGCAGGCATCGCAGATGCCGAGGTGGTGCAGGAGATTGCCCGGCTGTTCGACGCGACGTGCAGCGCGGCGGAGGCGGGCGAGCGATCGGTGGCGGTCGACATCGCGCATCAGTTGCTTGGTGTGGCACGGATGTTCACCGAGGGCGAGCTTGCGGGTTGCTGCCTGGATCTGGAGCGGGCGCTGCGCGCACCGGATGACGATCCCGTGCGGCAGGAAATCGAGAACCTCGCCATCCTCGTGCGCAAGACCGGACCGTACTGAGTGCATGGGGCAACGATGCGCGTTCGAGCTCAGCCGAAGAAACCCTGCAGGAACCAGCGCTGGTTCCTGCAGTCGCGGAATATCCAGCACAGTGCGCCGTCGTGCTCGCGCCGGGCGACGAAGTAATCACGACGCGCTTCCCTGCTCCACCACCCGGTCTCGATGCGTTCAGGTCCGCGCAGCAGTTGCAGCCGGCGACCATCGCAACGCAGGTCGCGAGTGTCGCCAGCCAGTGGTTGCGGTTCGTACAGCAACCACGTTGGGCGTTGTCCGGGCGGTGGCGATGCGGAGTGGACGCTGTTGCCCTGGTGTGCGGCGCACCATGCCAGTTCCGGCAGATGGGCGTCAGCGAGACCAAGCCCGATGACGTGCTTCTCTCCCAATCGCAGTGCGAGCCGATCGAGCAGTGCGGCAAGCGCCGCATGAGTTTCGTTTTGCCCGGCTGCACCGAACAGTGTGGCGTTGTGCTGCGGTGTGGGCACGAAATCCCGACACGACAGGGTCAGCGATTCCACCGTCCCGGCGAAGCGTACGCTGTCGAGTCGCAGGCGCGTGAGCTCGAGAAGGGCGGCGTGATCGTGCCGTTGCAGCGAACAGGCGAGTGCGAGCTCCAGCGTCTGGCCCGAGCCGTCACGCAGTTGCCACAGCAGGCGTTGGCAGTGGGCCTGGCGACGTTCGAGAAAGTCGCCGAGTTCGCGCAGCATGCGCTGCATCGGAAACAGCAGCGCCGCGCAGTGGTGCAGCGGCTCGGGGAACGCGCGCTCGGCAAGAAAGAACTCACGAGGACGGTGCGCTGGTCGCGGGTCGGCGAGTTCTCCTGCAAGACGTGCCAGACGCTGCAGGAATTCGTTCCCGAAGCGTTTGCCGAGCGCTGCACGCGGTAGCGCGAGAAGTTCGCCGATGCGCTTGAAACCCATTCTGCGCAGGCGCTGGTGTTGCGATTCCGCCAGCTCGAGCAGCCCCAGTGGCAACGCATCCAGACAGGTGCGGAAAGCCGCGAGATCGCCGTTCACGCACCAGTGCGGAATGTCGACGTGGCTGCAGGGCTGCGCACGTGCCAGCAATCCGGCACCGGCCGGAGTTGGTGCAAGGCCGCTGCGGTGCGTGTAGCCGCGCTCGCGCAGTTGCTCCTCCACCTGCTGCAGCAATGACGCAGGGCCACCGAACAGGCGCAGACTGGCGCCCACTTCGAGCAGCAGTCCGGTGGGTGGGACACGACTCGACAGCGAGGTGAAACGGTGACTCCAGTCGGCCAGCTCGAGCAATGCTGCCGCTTCGTGTGTGGGCTGGTGCTCGATGGTGCGCAATGAGGGGCACAGCGCCCGTGCGGTACTGATCGAGATTCCTGCGCGGACTCCGCAGGTGCCTGCGCGAGCGTCGTGGCACAGCACGCGTTGCTGTTCGACCACGGCCAGCGGGCGTTCGTCCGCGGGAAGATCGCGTGTGAAGAGCTCGAGTGCCAGCAGTGGAAATTCGAGGTGCAGCCAGAGCATGTGCACCTCATTGCAGCAGCGCCGCATCACGTGCGAGCACGAGCTGCTGCCCGGATCGTCCGCCGCGTTGCTTCAGGATGGCGAGTTCGAGATGTGCGCCGGCGGCACGCAGCGTGATCCGCAGTGCGGCCGGTGAGGGTTCGCGCGCCGCCCGTGGTGGCCGGAACATGAACGCTGTGACATCGCCGGCCTGCGCGGCAAGCTGCAGTCGGCGCAGGGTGGCGTAATTCGCGAGTCGCGCCTCGGGCAGCCATGCCAGCAGGCACGATGCCGCTCCGGAGCGCAGGATCTGTTCTGCGCACCACAATGCGTCGTTGCCGGATCCAGACTGCACCAGCAGTGCAGCTTCCAGCCGGATGCCGTGCGTGGACAGCGCCGGTGCATACGGCAGGTGAGGTGGATCCAGAAAGAACAGTCGCCGTGTTCCGCTGCTGCAACGTGCCAGCAGTGGTGCGAGGAGCTGGATCTCGCCGATACCCCAGGTGCTGCCCAGCAGTTCGGTGAGTGCCGCACGCGGCCAGCCGCCGCGGTACAGCACCGCATCGAGTGAGGCGTGACCGCTGGGCAGCACCGTTGCGCCCGTCGGCTCCGGATCGGACGGGCGGGGGTGCGACGCCTGCCACACGTCGGGACGGGCGAGCAGTGCCTGGAGCAGAGGATTCATGGCTAATACTGTATAAAAATACAGCAATATAGGCAAGCCGATGCCTGCCTGCGACAAGCCCTGTGCTAGCATTTCCTGCGCGCTTGGGTACCAGTCTTTGCAAACAGGATTTGCGCTGATGCTGCAACAGTTGACGACGATGCTCGAAATGCAGGACCGCATGAACCGCAAGGTCCATCCGGACTGGATCGCACAGCGTTTTGCATGGTATCGCGCGCTGTGGATCGAGTGCGGCGAACTCATCGAGCACTACGGCTACAAGTGGTGGAAGCACCAGCAGCCGGCCTGGGAACATGTGCGACTCGAGATCGTCGATATCTGGCATTTCGGGATGAGCATGCGCTTCGATGGCAGCAACACGCCGACCACGATCGCCGCAGCAATGCTCGAGGAACTGCGTGCCGAGTCGCCTCGCTCGCTGGAGCTGTGCGAAGCGGTCGAGGCGCTCGCCGCCAGCGCTCTGGTCGAACGCCGTTTCGCGATCGGTCATTTCTGGTCGCTGCTGCAGGCTGCCGAAATGAACCTCGATGAACTCTTCGTCGCCTACGTCGGCAAGAACGTACTGAATTTCTTCCGTCAGGATCACGGCTACCAGCAGGGCACTTATCGTAAGTCCTGGCAGGGTCGCGAGGACAACGAACACCTTTACGAGTTGCTCGGTACACTCGATGCCGGACGCCCGGACTACGAGGTGGCGCTTTACCGTGCGTTGGCGCAACGCTACGCCGCAACGCTTGCGGCAAACACCTGAGCCGACTGTTATGCACATTGCGGCAGGTGAGTCAACATGCGACGTTGAAACTTCACAAATGCGACGTCTAGCTGAAAATACACATTAGAAAAACGATGTAACATACTGATAATAAAAAGAAAAACTAGATTTGATTATTATTTGATCAATCTGAGGCAAACCCAGCGACCATGCGGCACGGCGCCCCATACTCAGAACTTGTGCCCAGACTTATCCACAGAATCTGTGGACAACTGGAGAGCTGAAAACGGTGCAACAGACCGACCAATACCTGTCCGGATCAGCGCTCGCACGTCGCCTCAATATACCCAGTCGGGAACTGTTCGCATTGCTGGCCGAGAATGGCTGGATCGTGCGCCATGGAGAGCAGTGGCGGCTCACGCGCAAGGGGGAATTCGAGGGCGGGAAGTATCTGAACAGCGAGCGCTTCGGTACCTACATCGGCTGGCCCGAACAGGTGCTGGAGCATCGTCTGTTCCGCACCGGTGTCGAGCACGCGCTGCTGACCGCCGCTGCCCTGGGCTTGCGCGTCGGATTGTCGGCGCGCCAGACCAATCTGTTGCTGCTCGAACTGGGCTGGATCTGCAAGGGCGTCAAGGGGTGGGAGCTCACAGCGCGCGGCAAGCTGCTCGGTGGAGTGCAGGAAGAGTATCCGGATACCGGTGTGCCCTATGTGCGCTGGCCGGCGACGCTGAGCGGCAATCCGGTGTTGACCGACAACCTGCGCATCATCCACGCCTACGAGCACCTCGGCGAGGCTACCGAGGGAGACCTGTTCGGTGATCCGGAACGCGAGATCCGCGTCGAGGGAGGCAAGGGGTTACGGGCGCTCGACGGTCATGTGCTGTACAGCAAGGCGGCGCTGATGATCTGTCACTGGTTGTACATGTCCGAGATCGCGCACGCCTGCGGGCGCCGTTTGCCGGTCGAAGGTGACTACCGCAGTGATTTCTACCTGCCGTCGCTGCACCTCTATATCGAGTACTGGGGAGACGAGTCGGCACCCGGACAACTCGGTGCGAAGCTGGAAAAGAAGGCGGTCTACGAGCGTCACGGGCTGAAGTTGCTCGAGATTGACCACGAGGATCTCTCGCGCCTCGACGATGTGCTGCCGCGGCGTTTGCTGAAGCACGGACTCGCGGTCTACTGAACCGGCGCGGTACGGCGACCCAGACTCACGCCGCACTCGAGGTGCGGGGTGTACGGAAACTGGTCGAATGCCGCGAAGCGTTCGATGCGGTGCGTACCCGCCAGCGCCCACAGGTTCTGCTGCAAGGTGTGCGGATTGCACGAGATGTAGATGATCCTGTCGAAACCTGCGACCAGCGCCAGTGTGCGTGGATCGAGCCCTGCGCGTGGCGGGTCGACCAGCACAGTGCGCGCCGCGAAATCGTCCAGATCGAAACCCTGCAGGCGACGGAACGGCCGCGTACGCGCCAGTGCGGCCGCAGTCTCCTCGCTGGAAAGTCGAGCGATGAAGGTGTTGTCGATGCCGTTTGCAGCAAGATTGTGCGTTGCCGCAGCGATCGCAACCTTGTTGATCTCGGTAGCGAGCACGTTCTCGAAGTGTTCCGCGACGGCAACCGTGAAGTTGCCGATGCCGCAATAGAGCTCGACCAGTCCGCCGTCGTTTTGCACGCACGCAGCTCGCGCCCACGCGAGCATCGACCGGTTGACCTCGGCGTTCGGTTGCGTGAAACAACCCTCGGGTTGACGCAACACGAACTCGCGCCCGTCGAGCTGCAGGCGTTCGGTCACGAAATCCTCGCCGACCGTGATGCGCTGCTTGCGCGAGCGCCCCACGATGCGCACGTCGAGGCACCTGGCCAGTACACCGGCCGCCGCCTCCCACGCCACGTCGAGCCGGCGGTGGTAGATCAGGGTCAGCAGGGTTTCTCCGGCCAGCGTATCGAGGAACTCGACCTGGAACAGTCCGGATTTCAGCTCCGGCGAAGCCAGTACCGCGCCGCGCAGTGACACCATCAGTGCGTTGATGCGCTGCGATGCCGCCGGGAATGAGTCGACGCGTACCGGCTCGCGTGGTGTGGCCGGATCGAACATCGCGTAGAAGCCGTCGGCTCCGGCATGCCAGAAGCGGAATTCCGCACGCTGGCGGTAATGGCGGTGTGCAGAGCCGAAGACTTCGGGCTCCGGAGTGTCGAGTCCTGCAAGCAGCTCATGCAGTGTCGCGATCTTGGCGTCGAGCTGCTGTGTATACGCAGCCTGCGTGTTCAAAGGCAATGCTCCGGTTTTGGCAACCCGGCGATGCGTGTCGCGATGCGTGCCGGGCTGCCCGGAAACAGTTGCAACAGGTACAGGCTGCTGCCCTTGTCGTGCCCGAGACGGCGGCGCACCAGACCGACCAGCGCCCGCATCGCCGGTGCGTGTTCATGCGTCACATGGTATTCACGCAGCAGGTACAGGATCTCCCAGTGTGCTGGCGTCAGCCTCACGCCTTCTTCTGCCGCGAGCTCCCGGGCGACGTCCTTGTTCCAGGTGTCACGATCGAGCAGAAAGCCGTGCGCATCGAGCGCGGGAAGCGACATCTCAGAACCACGATGCGCTGCGTTCGTGCGCCAGCGCGAGGTCGACGAAGCCAGCGTAGTCGAGTGTCGTGACGCCGTCCGTGGCGTGCACGTCGATGCCGCGTGCGGCGCAGTCCTCGGCGAGTGCGCACACCTCGACTCCGGCGGCGCGCAGCGCGGTGAGTATCGCTGCCTGTGCCCCAAGCAGCGCGTAGACCCCGTTGCCCACGAGCAGCAGCGCGTCGCCGCTCTGCACCACGCGCCGGCACTCGTCGAGACAGTGCCCGGTGAACGGTGATTCGAACAGGATATGCAGCGTCATCGTTACTTCAGACAGTGATCACACGCTGGTGAGTGGTGAACAGTTCGCGCAGCGTGATCTCGTGCGCGGGTGTGGCCGCGAGTTCCAGCGAGCAGGCATCGAGTCCGCGTGTGGCAAGGGCTGCTGCGTCGACGTAAACGTCCTCGATACCGTAGTCGGCCAGCGTGCCGAGCAGCTTGCCGAGGTGGCGCGTGCCCGCCGGTGGCTGCTGTGCGGCTGAGAGTGTGAATACGCCCTCACCGAGGAAGAGCAGGGTCACCGGCTGATCGAAGGCCGCGAATGCCATCGCGAGGTCGATTGCGTCGTGCGCCCGCGAACCGCCATACGGTGCGCTGCGGCATACGACCAGCACGCTGCGATCAGGCGTGGTCGTGGTCATCCGCCGAACACCACGATGCGGTCACAACGGATGCTCGCCTCGACCAGTTGACCCAGCCCCGACAGTTCGAAACCTTCGCGAAGGCTCGCGGCGTCGATGCCGTGCTGGCGCGCCTGCACCGGGTCGATGATGCCACGGCGAAGTGCCGAGCCGACGCAGCTCACCAGATCCACGCCGTGCTCCGCAGCAAGCCGGCTCCACAGCAACGGCAGGTCGGTCTCGTTGCCCTGGCTGATGTTCAGTCGCGTGCTGTTGTGCACCCCGTCTGCAAAGAAGAACACGCGAAACAGTGCGTGCCCGGACGCGAGCAGCTCGTGTGCAAAACGGTACGCGGCCTGGCTCGAATGCCGGCCGACCGGGGCGTCGTGGACGAGCAGGGCAAAGATCATCTGCGCACAAACGAAACGGCCCCTCGCAGGGGCCGTCCGGTCCGGAAGTGTTCACGGCTCATTCGTTGCTGCCGCCGAGCAGGCCAAGCAGCACCGAGAACAGGTTGTAGACCATCACATAGAGCGTCACGGTCGCGGAGATGTAGTTGCGCTCGCCGCCGTGGATGATCTGGCTGGTCTGCCACAGGATCAGACCCGACGACAGGAACATGAACATGCAACTGATCACGAGCGACAGTGCGTGGATCTGCAGGAAATGGTTCGCGATCGCCGCCACGAACGCGACCAGCATGCCGACGCCCAGAAATCCGGTCGCGAAGCCGAAGTCCTTGCGGGTCGCGAGCACCCAGCCCGAAAGCCCGAAGAAGACCAGCGCGGTGCCCCCGAGCGCGAGCAGTACCGGTTCGAAGCCGGAGATGCCGATGTAGTGGCTCAGGATCGGGCCGAGCGTGAAGCCGAGCCAGCCGGTCAGTGCGAACACCCACAACAGGCCCTGCGCCGAGTTCTTGTTCCTTTCGACCAGGAACAGCAGCACGAAATAGGGCAGCAGCGTCCACAGCCCGAGGTACGGGACCCCCAGCGCCATCGCGACGCTCGCCGTCAGCGCACTGAACAGCAGCGTCATCGCGAGCAGCATGTAGGTATTGCGCAGAACCTTCACCGCTCCGGGATCCAGAGCGGTGCTCGTGCTGCGGCGAATGTCGGTGATGGCCATCGTCGTTACAGCTCCTGGGAGATTGACGGGGGGAGTGTAGTCATTTGCGCGCAGGATTAGAACCAGAGGCAAGCGCCCACCCGGAACATCCGTCGGGCTGAAGCCCGACCCACGTCAGCCCGTATTCGCAGGTCGGCATTCATGCCGGCATGGATCTGCATCGGCATCTGTCGGTTCGTAGGTCGGCATTCATGCCGGCATGGATCTGCATCGGCATCTGTCGGTTCCCAGGTCGGCATTCATGCCGGCATGGATCTGCATCGGCATCAGTCGGTTCGCAGGTCGGCATTCATGCCGGCATGGATCTGCATCGGCATCAGTCGGTTCGCAGGTCGGCATTCATGCCGGCATGAATTTGCATCGGCATCTGTCGGTTCGTAGGTCGGCATTCATGCCGACATGGATTTGTATGCGAAGGCGTTGGCACGCGCCGGTCATGTCAATGCTCGAAGGGCTTTTGCGACAGCCTCAGATCTGTGGCCTACTGGATGCCACGAGCGGGGAGTGCCCCGCAAACCGAGCGAGGAACCCTGCATCGCCATGAACGATTCCCCCTCCCGCGACTGGGACCCGTGCAGTGAAGAGGTGCAGCGTGACCAGATCGCGGCCTACGATGCGCTGCGCCGGCGCTGTCCGGTGGCGTACAGCGACAACCAGCACTGGTCGCTGTTGCGCCATGCCGACGTGATGCGCGTGCTCGAGGACCATCGCAGCTTCAGCAGCGTCGTGTCCGCGAGCCACCTGTCGGTGCCGAACGGCATGGATCCGCCGCACCATACGTCGTTCCGGCGTCTGATCGATCCATACTTCGCCGCCGACGCGATGCGCGCGTTCGAACCCGGGTGTCGGCGCGTGGCGCGCGAAGGGGTGAGCGCACTGCAGCGCGGCGGCGAGATCGAGCTGATGGAAGGGCTCGCGCACCCGTTCGCGCTGCGCATCCAGTGTGCGTTCATGGGCTGGAATCCGGCGGTGCTTGAGCCGCTGGACGGCTGGATGCGCCGCAGCCAGGCAGCGAGTGCGAGCGGCGATCGCGCTGCCATCGCGAAGCTGGCGCAGGAGTTCGATGGCTACATCCGGGCGATTCTCGCCAGGCGACGCGCACTCGGTGCTGCCGCACCCGACGACGTGACGACGCGCCTGCTGCACGAGCGCGTCGAGGGGCGTGCGCTCACCGACGAGGAGATAGCCAGCATCCTGCGCAACTGGACCGCCGGTGAACTGGGAACCATAGCCGCCGCGGTGGGGATCCTGGTCGACTATCTGGCTGCACGGCCGCAACTGCAGCAGCAACTGCGCATGGAGCCCGTACGGCTGCCTGCGGCAATCGACGAGATCCTGCGCATCCACGCGCCGCTCGTTGCCAACCGTCGTGTCACGACTTGCCCGGTGGAGATCGGCGGACGACAGATCGGCGCTGGCGAGCGCATCACGATCCTGTGGGCGTCGGCAAACCGGGATGAAGCCGTGTTCGGTGACCCGGACGAATTTCTCCCGGACCGGGATCCTGTGCTGAACCTGCTCTACGGTGCCGGTGTGCACGTCTGCCCCGGTGCGCCACTGGCGCGCATGGAGCTGCAGCACCTGATGGAAGAACTGCTGTACGCGACGCGATCCATCACGCCCGTGCCCGGCAGGGAATCGCGGCGGGCGGTGTATCCCGCCAGCGGCCTCGTCGAGGTCTGGGTGCGTCTCGAGTGATGCCTGGACCCGGGAGCCCATCGAAAGGGATCCCTGGCCACGGTTTCATCAACTGGCGAACGGTTGTACAGTCACGCTGACGTTCAGAGCGAATCGCGAACCGGGGAGGGCTGCAGATGGACTCGATCAGGGCTGGATCATTGTGTGGCGTGCGTCGGCTGTTTGCCGCTGCGCTTGCGATTGCTGCATCGCTTGCAATCGTCGTGGCGTCCGAAGCCGCCGGTGCAGCCGATGCCACTACTGCCGCCCAGGTACCACCATTGCAGTCGAGACCTCCGGCGGGAGCGCCGAACGTGGTGCTGGTGCTGCTCGATGACGTCGGTTTCGGTGCGTCCTCGACCTTCGGCGGACCGGCCGACACACCGACGCTCGACGCGCTGGCCCGTGACGGCTTGCGCTACAACCGCTTCCACACCACGGCGATCTGTTCGCCCACGCGAGCAGCGCTGCTGTCGGGTCGCAACGCACACGCGGTAGGCATCGGTGCGGTGATGAACACTGCCGACAGCCGGCCTGGCTACCGTGGCGTGCACATTCGGGAGGCGACCCCGGTAGCCGAGCTGCTGCGCCGTGCCGGCTACAGCACGGCTGCGTTTGGCAAATGGCACCAGACGCCGGACTGGGAGATATCCCAGTCCGGCCCCTTCGACCGCTGGCCGACCGGACAGGGGTTCGAAAAGTTCTATGGCTTCATCGGCGGTGAGACCGACGAATTCGCCCCAGCCCTGATCGAGGGAACGACCCCGGTACTGCGTCCTGCGAATCCGGACTATCACCTGACCCAGGATCTGGTCGACCACGCCATCCGCTGGATGCACGCGCAACGCGTGCTGACCCCGGACAAGCCGTTCTTCGTGTATCTGGCGCCTGGCGCGACGCATGCACCGTTGCAGGCACCGCGTGAATGGATCGAGCGCTACCGTGGTCGCTTCGACGCCGGCTGGGATGCGATGCGCGGGCAGATTCTCGCGCGCCAGAAGGAGCTTGGTGTCGTGCCGGCGGATACGGTGCTCACGCCGCGCCCCGAAGGCATGCCGGCCTGGGACAGCCTGGACGATCGGCAGAAGAAGCTGGCTGCGCGCCTGATGGAGGTTTATGCAGGCTATCTGGCGCACACCGACCATGAAGTCGGCCGCCTGCTGCAGGCGCTGAAGGACAGTGGCGAGTACGACAACACGCTGTTCATCTATATCGTCGGTGACAATGGCGCCTCGCCCGAGGGTGGTCTCTACGGCAGCATCAACTACATGGGTGTGCTGCAGGGTTTGCCGGAGCCGCCACCGCCGAGTGCCGAACAACTGGATCGCATCGGCAGTGCGGACAGCTACGCGCATTATCCGGTCGGCTGGGCCTGGGCGATGGACTCGCCGTTCCAGTGGACCAAGACGGTGGCCTCGCATCTGGGTGGGACGCGCAATCCGATGGTCGTTTCCTGGCCAAGACAGATCCGCGACAAGGGCGGGGTGAGGAGCCAGTTCGGCCATGTGAACGATATCGCGCCGACGATTCTCGAGGTGGCCGGCGTTGCCGCGCCCGCAGTGGTCGACGGGATCAGGCAGAAGCCCATGGATGGCACCAGTCTCGTTTACAGCTTCACCGATGTGAACGCCCCGGAGCGGCACCGAACCCAGTATTTCGAGGTGTTCGGCAACCGTGCCATCTACCACGACGGCTGGATGGCGTCGGCTTTCCATAACCGGCTGCCGTGGACGCGTGGGGTAGTGACCGCAGAAAAGCCGTTCGAGGACGATCGCTGGGAGCTCTACGACCTGCAGCACGATTATTCCCAATCGAGGGATCTGGCAGCGCAGGAGCCGCAGCGGCTCGAAAAGCTGAAGAAGCTGTTCATGCAGGAGGCGGCTGCCAACCAGGTGTTGCCGCTGCAGGGGCCGAGCATGGGTGATCCTGCGCAGCCCAGCCTGAGTCGCGGGCGCAGCGAGTTCAGCTATTACCCGGGAGCAGTCGGCGTTCCGGAGGTCGGGGCGCCGCAGATGTTGAACCGCTCGTGGACCGTGAAGGCGACACTCGACGTGCCTGCACGTGGCGCGCACGGCGTGGTCGCGACGATCGGCGGCAGGGCGGCCGGCTGGTCGCTGTATCTGGACGGGCAGGGGCGGCCGGTGTTCCGGTACAGGCTGTTCGATCTGAAGACGGTCGAACTGGCGGGTGCACAGGCGCTGGCGCCGGGGCAGCACGAGCTGCAGGTCGATTTCGACTACGACGGTGGCGGCTACGCCAAGGGTGGTCGTCTGCAGCTTCAGGTCGATGGCGCAGTCGCGGCCGAGGATCGACTGCCTGCGACGCCGCCCGCGTTCTTCTCGATCCACGAGACTTTCGATGTCGGCGTGGATACCGGCTCGTACGCCGGTGAGTATCCGCAGGATGCCGCAATCGGCTATCCGGCGCCGGACGGTCTGATCGAACGCGTGGACATGCGGCTGCGCTGAACCGTACGCACACGGATTCCGTCTTCAGGCGGAATCCGTGATCGCGCCCTCGGAGGCCGAGCCCACGGTCTTCGCGTATTTCGCCAGTACGCCGCGCTTGTAGCGCGGTTCGGGAGCCCGCCAGGCCGCACGGCGGCGTTGCAGTTCCTGCTCGGGAACCTCGAGCGTGATCTGGTCGCGTTCGGCGTCGATCGTGATCAGGTCACCGTTTTCGACCAGTGCAATCGGCCCACCGACCATCGCCTCCGGTGTGATATGACCGACCACGAAACCGTGGCTGCCGCCGGAGAAACGGCCATCGGTGATCAGCGCCACGGCGTTGCCCAGGCCGCGTCCCATGATCGCTGAGGTGGGTGACAGCATTTCGCGCATGCCGGGGCCGCCCTTCGGGCCCTCGTAGCGGATCACCACCACATCGCCGGCGACCACGCTGCCGTCCAGGATCGCGGTCATCGAATCCTCTTCGGAATGGAAGACACGCGCCCTGCCGCTGAAGCGCAGGCCTTCCTTCCCGGAGATCTTGGCGACCGCACCCGTGGGGGCCAGGTTGCCGTGCAGGATGCGCAGATGGCTGTCCGCCTTCAGCGGCCGGTCGAACGGCAGGATGATGTCCTGGCCCGGCGGGTAGTCCGACACCGACGCCAGATTCTGCGCCAGCGTCCTGCTGCTGACGGTGAGGCAGTCACCGTGCAGCAGGCCGCGATCCAGCAGGCGCTTCATCAGCGGTGCGATGCCGCCGATATCGATCAGCTCGGACATCATGTATCGGCCTGACGGGCGCAGGTCGGCGAGCACCGGGACGCGTTTGCCGATCACGGTGAAGTCGTCGATCGAGAGCGGTACGCCGATCGCATCGGCCATCGCCAGCAGATGCAGCACGGCGTTGGTCGAGCCGCCAAGCGCGATCACCACCGTGATGGCGTTCTCGAAAGCCTCGCGCGTCATGATGTCGCTTGGCTTGATGTCGTTCTGCAGCAACCACTGCAGCGCTGCCCCGGCACGCCTGCAATCCGCGTGCTTTTCGGCCGATACCGCTTCCTGTGCCGAGCTGCCCGGCAGGCTCATGCCAAGTGCCTCGATCGCCGATGCCATCGTGTTGGCGGTATACATGCCGCCACACGAACCGGGGCCAGGGATCGCGGTTCTTTCGATCGCTGCGACCTGCTCCTCGCTGAGATCACCGCGCGCGTTGGCGCCCACGGCCTCGAATACGGAGACGATATCGGTGTGGTTGCTGCCAGGGCGGATCGTACCGCCGTATATGAACAGCGAGGGACGGTTCAGGCGCGCCATCGCGATGAGACAGCCGGGCATGTTCTTGTCGCAGCCGCCGATCGCGATCAGTCCGTCGAAGCCCTGGCAGCCGGCCACGGTTTCTATGGAATCGGCGATCACCTCGCGTGATACCAGCGAATACTTCATGCCTTCGGTGCCGTTGGCGATTCCATCCGACACCGTGATGGTGTTGAACACCACGGGTTTGCTGCCTGCCAGGTAGACGCCTTTGGCGACCTCGTCGGCGAGGCCGTTGATATGCATGTTGCAGGGAGTGACACGCCCCCACGTCGAGGCTATCCCGACCTGCGGGATGGCGAAGTCCCGGTCTTCGAAGCCGACCGCGCGCAGCATCGCGCGCGCCGGTGCCTTGCGGATCCCGTCGACGACGATGGCGGAATGGCGGCGATCGCTTGCGCTGTTCTTGCTCATGGTGACTCCTTCACTGCGTTGCGGATCGTCGGGGGGTGTTGCAAAACGCTCTCGAGCGTCGACTTGATCGGTGCGTGGCGACGCCTTCGCATCGGTGGGACGCCGTAAATCCATCCCTGCGGCACACGCCTCCCGATGCGAAGGCGTAGCCACACGCCACGTGATGGTTTGCGACACGGCTTCGGGGCAGGCGCATCACCGGCCGGTGCACGATGACGAGTGCAGCCGAGCATAGCGCGGGCTCCTGCAGAAAACACCGCGTGTTTGCGCGCATTCGTTGCGGTGTTAATCTCCGCGTGCCATTTCGTTCCGGTTTGCGTATTGGATGAGTCAGAGCAGAAGCAAGCCCGTCTTTGCCAATGTGTACTGGTTTCCGCTGGCGGCGATCCACTCCGCTCTGATCCTGCCGTGGTCGGTGGCAGGCCAGTTCGGCTGGTGGCCTGCACCGCCGGGCTTGCGGGTGAGTTGGGGTCATGGGCACGAAATGCTGTTCGGTTTTGCGCTGGCCGTGATGACCGGCTATTTGCTGGGTCCGCAGCCCAGACGCGAAATTCTCGCGATGATCGGCCTGTGGCTGTTGGCGCGCATCACTTTCCTCGGCTGGCCCGCAAGCCCTGCAGCGGCGCTCCTGAATTTCGCTTTCGTGTTCGTACTGGCGTGGAAAACCGTGCCGGTGTTCCTGAAGACCGCAAAGAAATGGCGCAACAAGGCGGTAGGCGTCATCGTGCTCGGCCTGTGTTTCAGCATGGCGGCGTTCCATCTGGTGGTCGGGATGGAAGACCGCGCATTGCTTGCGAGGAAGATGCTGCTTGAAGCGATCCTGTTGCTGAGCGCGCTGATGTTCTTCATGGGCGGACGCATGCTCGCTCCGGCGATTGCGGGCCATATGCAAGACAAGGGCAGGGCACTGGATGCGCGAGTGCAACCGGGATTCGAGGCTGCCGTTCTGTTGCTGTTGGCTGCACTCCTGCTGCTGAACCTGCTGCCTGTGGCGTGGGTTTCCACGGTCGAGGCGCTGCTGTTGTTTGCCTGCGCAGTGCTCACCCTGATCAGGATGCTGCGCTGGCAGATCTGGCACTGCCTCGACCGGCCGGATTTCCTTGCACTGCTGACGGGTTATGGTTGGCTGGTCGCCGGTTGGACACTGATCGGCTGGAGCCTGCTTGGTGGCACCCTTGCGCTTTCCTCGGTGTTTCACGCGATCACCGTCGGCGCCCTGGGCACCCTGAGTTCGAACGTGATGATCCGCACGCGCATGCTGCGCTGCCTGAAGGATCCGAACGCCTGGCCGTGGGTTTATCTGCTGGCCGTACCGGTGTCGATCGCTGCCGTGTTGCGGCTCACGATCACGGGTTTGCCCTACGACACGGCCTTGTTGCTTGCAGCCAGTCTGTGGAGTGCTGCGTTTGCAGCGCTGTTCTTGCTGTTGCTGATGCTGGCGACAAAAGAGAAACGCCGCTGACCGTACGGGTCAGCGGCGCCGTACGGGTCGCGGCGCCGTACGGGTCAGCGGCGCCGTACGGGTCAGCGGCGCCGTACGGGTCAGCGGCGCCGTACGGGTCAGCGGCGCTGACCCCTACGCATCGTTGCTGGTCGGAGATTCACCGAAGAACTGACCCTGGACGTAGGCGCCGGCAAGCATGCCGACCAGCGCAAATCCCAGCGGCCAGTTGGCAGCGCCGAGGCCGGCAAGGGCAGGGCCCGGGCACACACCGCAGATGCCCCAGCCGATACCGAAGATCGCCGCACCGACGATGGTGCGCGCGTTCAGTACCGAGTAGTGCACACCGAAACCTGCGGCCGCCAGAGGTTTGTCCATCACACGTGGTGCGAGCTGGAACGCCAGCAGTGCCACCGTGACTGCGCCGCCCAGCACCAGCAGCAGACCCAGATCCTCGAAGCGCAGGAAGTTGAGCACGACCTCGGGACGGATCATCGTCGAGAGACTCAGGCCGTAGCCGGCCATCAGGCCACCTGCGAGCACGAACAGCATCGCGGACTTCTTCATGCGGGTATCCCTCCTCAGGCGATGCCGATCGCACGCAGCAGTTGTGCGGTCGCGATCGCGGTTACCAGAAAGGTCAGCACGGCGAGAAACGACGGCAATTGCAACGAGCCCATGCCGCAGATGCCGTGGCCCGAGGTACAGCCATTCGACAGGCGTGCGCCGAAGCCGGCAATGAATCCCCCGAGCAGCAGTTGCCACGGCTTGACGCCGGTCTGCCAGGCCTCGCCACCGAAGCAGAGCCACAGCGCCGCGCCGAGCAGCAGTCCACCCGCGTACACGAGCCGCCAGTTGCGACCGCCACGAATGCGTGGCTGCTGGAAGTGTGGTGCGCGCGAGACCCACGACCACACCGAGGAATAGACGCCGCTCATGCCGCCGACCAGTCCGGCGCCGATGTACAACAGAGCCGTGCCGGCACCGATCAGCAGGCCGCCCAGCAGATAATGCAGATAGCCGTTCGGGAACAACGCGCTCAGTTCCATTGCCACTCCGGAGGATTGTGCGTGCTCGTGGTGACCGCGAGGATCGTGGCCATACCTGAGGGCGGCAACTATACCGGATCGCCCCGTGCCGTGGTCGAATGGGGCCATCGGCATTGCGTCACTCGCCTCGCAATGTGAGGGGCGTGGTAGTTGTAACGATCATTGCCAATCATGATGCATTGACCATACCGGTATACTGCGCGCCTTTTTTGCGACCGCACTCGCGCGGCCGAATCCATCACTTGGACCATGGAGGACTTCATGCACCAGAAGCACACCGTGCTGGCCGGTGCCATTGCTGCGCTGCTCGCAGCACCTGGCGCTCTCGCAACCAACGGCTACTTCTCGCACGGCTACAGCATGAAGGAGAAGGCGCTGGCCGGTGCCGGTGTGGCGCTGCCGCAGGATGCCCTGGCTGCAGCCACCAATCCGGCCGGCATGGTCAAGGTTGGCGATCGTATCGACGCGGGTGCGCTGATATTCAGCCCGCACCGCTCGTACACGGTGCGTGGCAATCCCTCGGGGGCTCCGGGCAGCTTCGGGCTCACGCCCGGGACCGTGAAAAGCGGCAGCGAGTATTTCCTGATTCCGCACTTCGGCTGGAACCACATGATCGACGACGAGCGCGCGATCGGCGTCAGCGTGTACGGCAACGGTGGCATGAACACCGACTGGCCGGGCAAGGCAGGCGGTGGGGCCGGCACCTTCTACGGTGGTGCCTTCGGTGGCAAGGCTGGCGCAGGTGTCGATCTCGCGCAGCTTTTCGTGAACATCAGTTATGCCCAGCAGATCGGTGAGTCGACCGCAGTTGGCATCAGCCCGATTCTTGCCTACCAGCGCTTCGAGGGCACCGGTCTGGCGGCTTTCGCGGCCATGGGTTTCTCGCGCGATCCCGCGCGAGTGACCGACAAGGGTCATGACAATTCCTTCGGCTATGGGGCACGTATCGGAGTGACGCACGAGGTGCAGCCGGGACTCGTGCTGGGTGCTACCTACCAGACCAAGATCTACATGGACGAGTTCGACCGCTACAGCGGTCTGTTTGCCGAGAAGGGCGGTTTCGATATTCCGGCCACCGCGACCATCGGCCTGGCCTGGGATACGAGCCCCACCACCAGACTGGTGTTCGATGTGCAGCGCATCTGGTACAGCGATATCCCCTCGGTTGGACGCCGGATGTTGCCGGGCTTGATGACTGCACAACTCGGTGATGACAAGGGCGCAGGTTTCGGCTGGCGCGACATGACGGTGTTCAAGCTGGGCTACCAGTGGACGGTCTGCAGGGACTGGACCTGGCGCGTAGGCTACAGCTTCACCGATCAGCCGATCCCGTCGAGCGAGGTGCTGTTCAACATCCTCGCGCCCGGAATCATGGAACAGCACTTCACCGCGGGGTTCACGCAACGCATCGCCGAATCCAGTGAATGGAGCTTCGCCGTGATGTATGCACCGGAGAAGACGGTGCGCGGCGCCAACCCGCTCGACCCCGTGCAGCGCATCACGTTGCGCATGGACGAATGGGAAGTGGGAGCGAGCTACGCCTGGAAGTTCTGAGCGGAAGCGGTCTTGCCACGCATTTCGTCTGACTCTTCGCCTGCAAGCTTTCTTGCAGTGTGTGTGCCCACCCTGCATGCAGGGTGGGTGTGCCCATCGTCTTTCTCCATGGATCGTTGATCACAACGAACGCCCTGTAGGCATGGGTGGTACGGCTCAGGTCATAATGAGCTGCGCGTACCAGTGGAGAGAACGATATGAACAAGACCACGACCACGATCGGCTGGCTGTTGCTGGCTTGCTGTCTGGCGGTTGCACCTGCTGCTTCTGCCAGCGGCGAAGCGCCGACATGGCCGCAGCCGCCCGCAGCGCCGGCCGACGCTCCCGACATCGTGCTGATCCTGCTCGACGACGTCGGCTTCGGAGCAGCCTCCACCTTCGGTGGTCCAGCCGAGACGCCCGAGCTGGATCGACTTGCGGCCGAAGGACTGCGTTACAACCGCTTCCACACGGTGGCGATCTGTTCGCCCACGCGCGCCTCGCTGCTGACCGGTCATAACCCGCATCGTGTCGGCTTCGGCATTGCGTCCGGAGTGGAGCGCGGGTTTGCGGGCTACAACGGGCTGTGGGCACGCAATACCGCCAGCGTTGCGCAGGTGCTGCGCAGCCACGGCTACGGCACGGCGGTCTTCGGCAAATGGCATAACACACCGGGTTGGGAACTCAGTCCGGCCGGCCCCTTCGACCATTGGCCGACCGCGCTCGGCTTCGACCGCTTCTACGGATTCATGGGCGGTGGAACCACGCAGTGGGAGCCGGTGCTGTTTCGCGATACCACGCTGGTGGATGCACCGGCAACGCCGGCACAGGGCTATCACCTCACGTCCGATATCGTCGACGAGGCAATCGGCTGGATGAACGCACAGCATGCGTTGAAGCCCGACCGACCGACCTTTCTCTATCTTGCACCTGGAGCCACCCACGCGCCGCTGCACGTGCCTGAAGCGTGGATCGCGAAGTACCGTGGCCGCTTCGACCAGGGCTGGGATGTGTTGCGCGAGCAGATCCTCGCACGGCAGAAGCGCCTTGGTGTGGTTCCGCCCGATACCGAACTGACGCCGCGCCCGGAGGAACTGCCGGCGTGGGATTCGCTGAACGCGGATCAGCGCCGCCTGCTGGCACGGCAGATGGAGGTGTACGCGGCGTTCCTCGCGCATACCGACCACGAGGTCGGCCGCCTGCTGCAGGCCGTGCGCAGCGGACCGCGGGGAGACAACACGCTCGTGATCTACATCGTCGGCGACAATGGAGCGAGCGCCGAAGGCGGGCTCGAGGGTTCCGATAACGACATCGCCGAGTTTTTCCTGGGTGTACCGCCTGATTCGCTGGCGGAACGCCTGCAGCGCATCGATCAGCTCGGCAATGCGACCTACGACAACCACTACGCCAGCGCCTGGGCGTGGGCCACCGATGCGCCGTTCCAGTGGATGAAGCAGGTGGCCTCGCATTTCGGCGGTACACGCAATCCGCTGGTGATTTCCTGGCCGGCGCGCATCAAGGACAAAGGCGGGTTGCGCCAGCAGTTCACGTACGTGGCTGACGTGGTCCCGACGCTCTACGAGCTGATCGGCATCGAAGCGCCACGGTCAGTCGATGGTGTGACGCAACTCGCACTCGATGGCCGCAGCTTTGCATACACGCTGGAGCGCGCCGATGCGCCCGAGCCGCCGCGCACGCAGTACTTCGAGATGATGGGTAGCCGCGGGCTCTACAAGGACGGCTGGATGGCGTCGGCAATGCACGCGCCGCCGTGGCGGCAGGTATTCAACCGCGACGAGGATTTCGCGAAGGATCGCTGGGAGCTGTATCACGTGGCGGAGGATTTCAGCCAGGCCCATGATCTGGCCGCACGCTATCCGGACAAACTGCACGAGCTGCAACGCCTGTTCGATGGCGAAGCGCGGCGCAACCAGGTCTACCCGCTCGGCAACGGCCTGCCAAACCCTGGCGGTGATCCGCAGCCTTCGTTGTACGCGGGACGCAAGGAGTTCGTGTTCGGCAACGGTCTGGCGATGCCGGCGGCTGCAGCGCCAAGTTTCCTGCGCTCCCATCGCATCACAGTCGAACTCTCGCTGCCGGCGCAGGGGGCAGAAGGTACGCTTCTCACCTGCGGCGGGCGCAACGGCGGTTTCACGCTGTACGTGAAGGGCGGCAGGCTGGTCTACGAGAACAACTATTTCGGTAAGCACCACGACCGGCTGACCTCCAACCGGGCACTGCCGACCGGTACCAGGACGCGCGTGAGTTTCGAATTCACCCGTGACGATCCGCGTCCATGGGCAGGTGGCGCTGCCAGGCTGTTCATCGATGGCGAACTGGTCGCCGAGGGTCGGCTTGCCAACGTCGGCTTGCCTTCGTACTACGGCAGCTTTGCAGTGGGACAGGGACACGGTTCGCCGGGACACGGTTCGCCGGTCAGTGATGCCTACCAGGTGCCGTTTCGTTTTGGTGGCGACATCGAGCAAGTGAAGGTGGAAATGCTGTAGAGAGAGGTGGCTGCGATGGCTGTAGTGATTCGTGAGATCGAAGCGAACACCATGCGTTTCCGCTGTCGTGAAGCCGGCAGTGGGGGTGAGCCGGTGATGCTGCTGCACGGTTTTCCGGAAACCTCGCGCATGTGGCTGCCGCTGCTCCAGCGACTCGAGGCGGAAGGGTTTCACGCCCTCGCACCGGACCAGCGTGGCTACAGCCCCGGTGCCCGCCCGCAGGGAAGCGTCAACTACGATTACGCGGCGATCGCGTCCGACGTGTTTGCCCTGGCGGATGCGATGGGTTGGGAGCGTTTTCACCTGGTCGGCCACGACTGGGGCGCCGGTGCCGGCTGGTCGGCACTGGCGGTGGAGCCGTCGCGCATCGCGAGCTGGACGGCACTGTCAGTGCCGCACCTTGGTGTCCTCGGTGAGGCGATCCGCAACGACCCGGACCAGGCCGAACGCAGCGCATACATCACGTTCTTCCGCGAGCCGGGTGCAGCGGAAGCGGCGTTTTCGGCTGGCGACTGCGAGCTGCTGAAACGTGTCTGGGCCGAGAGCGGCGACGCGGAGAATGCAGACTACCTCGAGGTGTTCTCCCAGCCCGGTGCGCTGACGGCAGCGCTCGACTGGTACCGCGGTACCCGCGGCATCGACCCGCACGACGAGAAGGTTCGCTTCGGACCGACCGGCACGCCGACATTACTGATCTGGGGCAACCGCGATACCGCGATCGGCCGTGCGGCGGTGGAGGCCAGCCATCACCAGATGAGGGGGCCGTACCGTTTCGTCGAACTGGATGCGGGGCACTGGCTGATCCAGGAGGCGCGGGAGCGGGTCATCGACGAGATCCTCGGGATGTTGCAGGCGAACCCTTGTTCCCTTACATAGAAGAAAAAAACATACAGCATTTGCATGATGAGCGGTCGATTTCAGCTCAGTAAACTCGACGAGGGTTCTTGTATCGCGGCAAAACAACAACAGGAACTCACCCGTTCCAAAACACTCCTGGAGACGACAAATGATCAGACAAGGACTGCAGACGACCGGTGCGCGTCGTCCGCTGGCTGTGGCCGTGGCCGGCATCATGGGGCTTGGCTTCGGCGCTTCGTACGCTGCTGCGCAGGCGGTGCTGGAGGAAGTGATCGTGACCGCGCAGAAGCGCGCGGAGAACGTCATGGACATTCCAGCGACCGTGAACGCGGTAACCGCAGATCAGATCGAAAAGTTCCGCGTCGTGTCCCTGGACGACATACAGTCGATGACGCCGGGGCTGCTGTCCACGCGCAACGACGCCCGGCGTCAGAGCGTGACGCTGCGCGGCATCACGGCCGACCCGGACAATAACGCCGCTCCGCCGATCTCGTTCTACTGGAATGAGGTGCCGATCCGGGCACCGGTTGCTTTCATGACCTTTTTCGACCTGGAGCGCATCGAGGTGCTGCGCGGCCCGCAGGGAACCCTGCAAGGGCGTACCGACCCGGCCGGTGCTCTTCTGATCCACACGAAACGCCCTGACATGGAAGCGTTCGAGGGTACCTTGCGGCAGAGTTTCTCGGATAACAACGGATCGCAGACCGAATTCGGCGTCAGCCTGCCGATCATCGAGGATAAGCTCTCACTGCGGGTCGCCGGCCTGTGGGACAAGAACGATGGCAGCGAGTACAAGAACATCGTGACGGGCCAGAAGGAAGATCACGAGAACAGCGGCTGGCGTCTGTCGCTCGACTGGCAACCGGTGGAGCAGGCGCGCATCAACCTGGTTTTCGAACGTGCCGATGTCGAAGCCGAGGTTCCGGGGCCATCCCAGGGTGATGTCGGCAACGTGATCGGCAACATCAATGCAGCAGCGGCAGGAGCCAGTATGGCCTACAACGCCATGCTGGCACGCATCAACGATGCCGATGCGTCCAACGACCCCACGGTGGCGCAGGCCGCCCAACTGGTGCAGTGGAACATTGCGCGCCGCGCAGTGGCGCCCTCGTGGCTCGCCGGGTTGTCACTGAAGGGTTCTGATGGGAAATCCATCCTCGGGAGCAGCAGCGACCTTGGCATGAGCAGCAAGAACGTCCTGCTGCGTATCGAGTGGGAGTTCGAAAACCATACCCTGACATCGGTTACCGGCCGCAGGCAGTGGGACCAGAACAACTGGATGGATATCGACTATGGCCACCTGAACCCGCTTCCCACGATGCAGAATACACACACCTACAACGTGGACTGGTCGCAGGAAATTCGCCTGAACAGCAACGACAACCCGTTCTGGAACTACACGCTCGGCGTCTTCTGGGAAGATTTCGGTGCGACGGGAAAAAGCGAAAACAGCACCGATCTCGGTGGTCCGTTTTCGATCTACGGCGCCATGGCAGGGTTGCGCAACGGTGATCTGATCCAGCACCTGGCGATCCCCAACGGGCGCAGGCCGCTGGCTGTGTTCATGCACAACCGTTTCGAGCTCACCGAGCGCACCAACCTTCAGGTTGGCCTGCGCTGGCAGGAAATCGATACCTGGGCGAGGGTCACGGCCGACCTGATCAACAACTATCATCCGGCACCCGAGGTCGGGCCGATCACGAATCCGGCCTTCGCGTTCCTGAATCCGAATCTGACGAGTGCTGGCGTTGCCAACATCTTCACGTCGCGTGTTCGTGTTGGCGATTACATTCCGCTGGATCTGACGAAGAAGACCGAGCGGAAAGTCACTGGCGGCATCAAGGTATCGCATTACCTGAACGACAGCGACATGGTGTATCTGTCGCTGGATCGTAGTTTCCGGCCATCGGGCACGACGATCACCCCGGCGCAGTTGGCTGCCAAGACACTGATCTTCGACGGTGAGACCAGTGACTCGTTCGAGGTAGGCTACAAGGGGTTGGCCTTTGACGGCACGCTGCGTTACACCGCGGCGGCGTTCTACCAGAAGTACAGCAAATACCAGCCCAAGGCGACCACGGTGAACGTGCTGGTACAGCAGGGTCTGAACCGTGTGCCCCAGCTGGCGCAGGGCGGACTGATCTTCAATGCCGACGCCGTGATCCAGGGAGCCGAAGTCGAGTGGACTGCCCTGATCGGTGAGCACTTCCAGTTGAGTGGTGGTGTGAGCTACGCCGACGCAAGGTTCGACAGCGGCGAGAAGGGTCCCTGCAACCGGCCGTTCACGGCTGCCGAGCTGGCCGACCCCGCGATCGAGGTGGCGACCTGCGATATCGGGGGGGAGCATGTGAGCTCGATCCCGAACTGGTCAGCGAACCTCAACGCGGAGTACACCATACCGACGTCGATCGGTGAGTTCTTCGTGCGTCCGTTGCTGACGTATATGGGCGAGCGCAAGGATCGCCTGGCGCCGCTGCAGAAGTTCGACGACTACGTGCTGCTGAACCTGTATGCGGGGTTGCGCGCCGACGATGGGCGCTGGGATGCAACGCTGTGGGTGAAGAACCTCACGGACGAAGACACGGACAACGTGTTCTCGATTCCGGCGGCACACGCCATCGGTGGCAGCAGCAACTTCACGCGTGCGGGGCTGGTTCCACCACGCCTGATCGGGGCCACGCTGACCTGGAACTTCGGGTACTGAGCCGCCACTGCGCACCGCGGACAAGACGCCGCGGTGCGCAGTTGTCGCCAGTGACGTTGCCGGAGATGCCGCCTGGCGGCTTCGGCAGCGTTTCGTTGTGGTGACGCCGCCGAACTGCCAGACTCACCGTTTCCGGGCTCCGGGAGATCCGAGGAATGGCTGGCCGTCGTGATTTTCTTTCCGGTGCGCTGGCAACGGGCGCCCTGACGCTGTTGCCCGCTGCCCGTGGTGTGACAAGCGTTTCCCCCGCATCGATCGAAGACCAGTTCTTGCGCCTGATGGGCGAACTGGGCCTGGCAGCTGCCGACACCGGTGCAGCGATCCGTTTCCTGGGTCACGAACCGCTGTTTCCCAGCGCGACTCCGCTCGCGACAGCCTTCGCGCTGCCGGCGATGGCGTGTGCCGCGGGCGCCGCGATCGCGTGGCGGCAACGCAACGGTGCAGGACAGGCTCTCGAGATCGACATTGCGCGTGCAGCGCACGGTATCTTCCCGGAAATGACCGCTTTCCCTACGCTCGACGGCCAGCCGTATCCGGGTTTTCACGTCGAGAACCCGATCGAGCGGACGCACGCCTACGAGACCCGCGATGGTCGTTTCGTTTATGCCTCGGCCGTCTATCCACACCAGTCGAAGGGCTGGGTCGAGTTTCTTGGGTGTGCTCCGACCACGGCTGCGGTGCGGGCTGCAATTCACGCTCGGGATGCGCAGGTGCTGGAAGACGAGGCGAACGCACGCGCACTCACCGTCTGCATCGCACGCACGCCGGCCGAGTGGCTCGCGCATCCGCAGGGCGCGTTGCTGGCGAAGACGCCGTTGATCGATATCCGCAAGCTTGGCAACAGTGCACCCGAGCCGTGGCGTCCTGGTGCCCGACCGCTGGCGGGCGTACGTGTATTGGCAGCGACCCACGCGATTGCCGGCCCCACGGTGGGGCGCACGCTGGCCGAACACGGTGCCGACGTACTGCAGTTCAACCGGCCGGACGACTTCGAACACGAATGGGTCTACCTGGATGCGAACGTCGGCTCGCGTTCGACCTTTCTCGATCTGAACATCCCGCAGCAGAACCGCACGGCGCGCGAACTGGCTGCCGGCGCCGACGTGTTCGTCGACAACTACCGTGGCCGCGCTCTGACACGCTTCGGTTTCTCGCCGGAGGAGCTGGCCGAGCGGCGCCCGGGCATCATCGTGGTCACGATCCGTTGCTACGGCTGGGACGGGCCGTGGGCGCTGCGTGGCGGTTTCGACATGCTCGGCTCGGCGGCGTCCGGCCTCACCGTACTGGAAGCCATCGACGGTCGCCCGGCGCTGCCCTCGACCTTGCTGATCAACGATCATGTAGCGGGCTACCTCGGTGCGGCCGGCGCGATTGCAGCGCTGCTCCGTCGTGCCCGCGAAGGTGGCAGTTACCACGTCTCGATCAGCCTGACGCGTGCCGCGATGTGGTACCAGACGCTCGGCGTGATGGACCGCGCGGAGTTGCGCAAGGCGTTCGGTGATGCCCCGCATCGGCTGTCAGCGCCCGAGATGATCACGCGCGCCACGCCTCTCGGCGAGGTGCGGCGGCTGGCGCCGGCAGTGAAAATGCAGGTCACGCCCGCCGACTGGGAAGACCCGATCCTGGTGCCGAAGGGCAGCAGTCCCGCGCGTTGGCGCGACGCGGCAGTTGGTACATGAGGACGAGCGTGGAGGCACGATGCACTGGTTCTATCTGCTTGCAGCAATCGCACTGGAGATCTCCGGCACCACCTGCCTGAAACTTTCGGATGGCTTCAGCCGCCTGCTGCCATCGGTCGGCATGATCGTTTTCTATGTCGCCAGCATTGCCAGCCTGTCGCTGGCGGTGAAGTCGATCCAGATCGGCGTCGCCTACGCGATCTGGTCCGCAGTTGGCATTGCCGTGATCGCCGCGATCGGTGCCGTGTTCTTCCATGAACACCTGACGCGGGCGCAGCTTTTCTTTCTCACCGTCATCATTGCCGGTGTGGTCGGCTTGCAACTGAGCGGGAACCAGGCCGGAATTTGAATGGACTGGCCCGTGTGTGCCGTTCACGCAGATTCGGTAAGCCTGAATGATCTGAAATCAACAGCTTTCAAAGCGACGGCGATCTGTCGGTTTTCTTTACACATTCCGTTATGACGGTTTGAGCTGCCGAAAATAACATGTTGATTTATAGTCAGATAGGATTTGTGGCGTGTAGCTTGCCTGACTTCTCACGTTGATTTGGATATTCGAACGAATCCGGGTCTTTCTTGGAGATGACCGTCATGGAAGCCAAATTTGCGCTATCGACACTCGCCGTTGCTGCCACGCTCGCTTGCAGCGCTTCTGTTCACGCGATGATTCTTGAGCTGCCGATCGCGGGCAGCGATGCGATCTGGCTTGCGGGGCGTACGGACTTGACCGTTCCGCCCGCGAGCGATCCGTGGCCCGGTGGTCTTTTGCGTCACGGTGGCCCGACACCCGAGGAAATCCAGGAAACCATGCCGCCAGGTTTCGCTGTTGCAGCGGGCGATGTGATCAAGGTGCTCGATCCCGCAGCGGGTGGGATCAGCTTCTTCAACGGATTTGGAGGGCTCTTATATGGCCCGGACGGCAACGGTATACCCGGCAGCAGCAGCATTGCTTCATTCGGAGGCATCAGCGGTTATCTTGGTACGCAGGGTGCGTTGGTTGGTGTATTCCTTGACGACAGCATCCCTAACGGCACGGCACCCGTACGGCTGGATTTCTCGATAAGCGGCCTGGGTGTCGACTTCCTCAGCATCACCCCAGGCCTGGCGCAAATCTTCTACATCGGTAACGGTGTGACGTCGAGCAGTGTGGTGCAGGAATTCATTGCACCGACTGGCGCGACTCGCATGTTTGTCGGAATTTCCGATGCATTCGGCTTCAATGGCGCCCCTGGTGCGTTTGACGACAACGACGGATCGTACCGCATTCGTATCGGAATCAACGAAGATCCCCACAATCCGGTTCCGGAACCGGGCGCATTGAGCCTGTTGGGGTTCGGACTGACCGCATTGGCAGCCATCCGGAGGCGACGCAAGGCTTGAGGCTGCAAGCTGATGACAACGGCGTGTTTCCACGTGCTCATGCCGAGTGGAGTTCGGGCAGACGCTTGATGCGGATGAACAACCCCGGGCGACCAGGCCCGCTACAAGGCACTGGCCGACATCGAGCGTGGCTTTCGGGTGCTCAAGAGCGATATCGAAAAATTGCTCCCGTGCATCACCGCCTGCCCGAGCGTATCCGTGCCCATGCGCTGATCTGCTTCCTGGCCTTGGTAACTCCATCGGATCATGCGGCAAAAGTTCAAGGCGACGGGTAATGGTCATTCACCGACTGCGACCCTCAAGACCATCCAGCGTCATCGGGTCAAGGCGGGCAAAGACACCCTGCGCGGCATCAATGCGCCTGACGCCATCCAGCAAGAACTCTTCAGCGCGCTCGGCATCAGGACGCCGCCAAACCACTGGCGTTGTGCCACAAATGCCACTTCGATTCCAAATGGACGGTTACGTCTGAACAGCACGATAGACGTTAATCAGCGCGGGTTTATGTCCGACAGGAAGCTCTTGGAGATGCCAACCCGCGGAACACGGCCCCGCTACCGAGAAAGGGCTCGTAGTACGTCTTGAAACGCGGGGGATCGAGTTGGGCAAGCACCTTGGCCACACACGCCTTGCTGCCCGCCCAATTGAGGATTGCGGACGCTCGACGGTTCGTCATAGCCAGGCGTACCGCTGTTTGATATTAGCGGCGTGCTCGGGCATCACCATAGTGACGTATGCGAGGTGCCCGCGCGCCACCGATAGTGCGTCTTTTCCGATCGCACGTGACACTGCCTCCACTCCTTCCTTGTCGCAGCGATGCAGGAAGGCGCGCAGGCGTCGCAGGTCTCGGCGGGAAAGGCGGATCTGCTCGCCGACCAGCAGGCCAGTCACGACCTGTCTTCCAGGCGCGCGCATCACGGCGGTCTTGGCCGTGTTGATCCGGAATCCCTCGTCGCTGACAATCCGCTCGATTGCCTTCAGCAGTCGACCCACGTCGGCATGTTCATCAAGGCACGATAAGGTCAAGTCGTCGGCATAGCGCGTGTAGGTCCAGGTGGACTCCAGCGCGGCGCACAGACCGGCCAATCGGCCGTCAAGGCGGGTCGCGATCAGGTTGGCCAGCGCCGGTGATGTACATGCTCCCTGCGGCAAACTTCGCTCGCCCATCACCACGTACTTCGCTCGCCCATCGAGCGTCAGCTTTACGCGCGGCGCATCCGTACAAAGCAGTGCAAGGATCGTCGCGATCCCTGGGTTGAAACCCAGGTACTCGAAGTACCCCCGCACCCTGGTGAAGCCGATCGAGGGGAAGAAGTCCTTGAGATCAAGCTTCACCACGATCGCCGCGTTTAGGTGCTGTGAGGCGTTGTCGACGATGGATATTCCCGGGCGGAACGCCATGGCGTGTCGCGACGGTGACAAGAGATCCAGGATATTCTTGGCGATCCACGACTGCGCGACGCGCAGCTTCGGCTTCGGAGAAGAGATCAGGCGGCGTCCCCCTGACTTCTTGGGGATCTCGAAGCGCGTGTAGTGATCGACCGACGTGGCGGCGCGTTCGTAGCTGAGCCAAAGCACTTCACTGGGGTCGAGTCGAATCAATCCCGCCAGTTGTTCGACATCCTCCGGCTGAGGGAGTCCTCTTGCGGCGAGGTTGGTGGCATCGCCCCCAGCAAAGCTCAGATGTGCCGAAACGCCGTGTCCCAGGAAGCGCGGGGTCTTGCGCTTTTCCTCGGCCAACGCCTGACGCCGCTGCTCCTGTTCCTCGGCCTTGCGAATTGAGCATGACCACGGTAATCGATGGCGAGCTGATCACGCTTTCTGATGGTCTGCAGCCGTGATGTGATATTGCGAGGTGTCCGGCATTGGCGCTGCCGGTGTCGACCGCGTTTTGGGTGCGACGCAACCGCAGCGCCCGGCGGCTGCGAGGCGCTGTGGCGACGGTCTGACGATGGCTCAGAAGACCGGGTCGGACGGCTCGTCGGGGATTGTGAGGGGCAGTTCGAGCTGGGTGCGCTCGGCGCGCTGGGCGGCGTACTCAGCGGCGGTGTGGCGATGGTGGCGACGGATCTGCACGAAGTAGCGCGACTCGAAGGCGCGGATCACCTCGTAGAGGAAGTCGAGGATGTGTGCCCCCAAGTTCCGCAGCTAATCACGCAAGTGTTTGATTTGACTTGGTGACGTAAGTCAAAATGCCACAACAAGCGCTTCAGGCGGGTGCTTTGACGGTCAAGGCCTCGAAGAGTTGGAGTTGCTGGGGTGTGATCTTGCCAATACCGGTCAGGTGTTGCGTGCCGATAGTGACGCGGTGCTGCTGGATTCGCCGCAGCAGCTCCAGCGCGGTCTTCGGGCTGTGGACGCTGCCGTGCTGCTTCAAGCGCATGCGCATCACCCGATACAGCAGCAGCGCGGGAGAAGCAGATCAGCGCGTGCGCGCGGATGCGATCCGGGAGGCGGTGGTACACCGGTGCAATCGCAAGGTCGCTCTTGAGCACCCGGAAGCCGCGCTCGATGTCGGCCAGCTCTTGTAGCGCTCGACGATCTGCGCGGCTGTAAAGTCCTCGACATTGGTCAGCAGTACCAGCTTGCCGTCGAAGGTCTCCGCGCGTGCGATGGCCGCCTCGTCGAGGGTATAGCTGAAGCGCTCGGCGTGGTATTGCGGCTTCACGAAGCGAGTCAACTCGGCCTCGGCAACGGCTTGCTGGAAGCGGCTGTAGGCACCGCGGTCGCTGGCCTTGCGGCCGCGTTCGGTGAGGCCTTTGTCCTGCGCGTCGAGCTTGGCGACAAGCTGGTCGGCGAAGGCTTCCAGTTCGGCGATGCGTTGGTGGCGGCTGGCCGTCTGCTCGGCCGCTCGGGTCGGATCGTGCGCGACCACCAGCCGGTGCTCGGCGAAGCGGCCTTCGGCCAGACCCTCGCCGAAGCTCATCGCATCGAGCGTGCCGCCCAGCTCTGCGTAGCGCCGTGCCGGCACCGCCAGATGAACTGCAACTTGCGCTCGGTCTGCCGGGCCAGCTCGCCGATCTGGGCGATGTTGTCCAGACTGAGCAGACCGCGGTCGGCGACCGTGGATCACCCGCTCGACCGGGAAGCGCGCCAGCACCTGTTCGAGCATGGCCTTGAGGGTGGCGGTCTCGGCAACGTTGCCGGCATGCACGGTGTGCATCAGCGGCAAACCCTCGGCCGACTGCACCACGCCCAGCACGAACTGCCGGGCGATGCCGCCAGTTTCCTTGTTCATGCCATAGGCACGTACATCCTCGGGAACATGGCCCTCGCCGTGGATGCGCACCGTGGTCAGATCGTAGAACACCACCGACAATTGCTGATCGAGCATCGGCCGCAACAGCTGGGCCACCTTCGCCTCGACCTTCCCGGCGCGATCCATCAGCGCATCCAGCGTGCGCAGCAGGTGATCGTGCGAGACCGCCTCGGGCATGCCCGGGATCGCCACCGTCTCCAGCCATTCCAGACAGCCGAGCTTGGAATCGGGTGCACACAGGCGGTTGAACACCATCGCCCGCACCATCGCCTCGGCATCGAATGCGCGGCGCGAGGAGCGCAGGGCCTGACGTACGGCATCGCCCAAACCCAGACTCGACCACAGTTCATTCAGGGCATGCACATCGCCCAGCGCCCGTGCCGAGTCGTACTCCGGCACGGGTGCCGAGATCGGCACGCGACCGAGCGCACGCTGCAAGCCGTGGATGAGTGGATCGAGTTTCTTGCCGTCCAGCTCATCCGGGCGACCGAGGTTGGCGACCACGCGCTGGCGCACCCCGGCCCGGTGCGGAAGCCTTCGACGAGTTGCAGGTAGCTCCGGCCGCCGGAGCGGGTGATGCGCGTACATGTGTCAACGCTATCACATGCCAACCCGCCATTAAAGCCATCAAAACGTTAAGGCGTGACACAACACGATTGTCTGGAAATCGGGCTTGCGGCACGCCCAAGTCGTTGAAATCATGGAGTGTGGCTAGCGGCGACCCCGCCAAAACCGGGCACGAAGTGCGGAACTTGGGGTGCCGCGCCCTCGTCGCTGAGCTGCTCGGGGAATCTGATGGGGTGGTGCCGGGACGATTTCATGGTTGCCGGCTCAAGCGCTGGTGAGCCGGGTGCGGCGCGTGCCGGCGGATTGCCCTGGGGCGTGAACACCGCGAGGTACAGCTCGTCGAGCTGGACGAGCCTCGCGCTGCGCGGCGGCGGCGAGCAGTTCCGCGGCCATGGTGGTGAGCGCACGGTAGTTACCCATGGCGTGGTCGCAGACGGTGTGCATCAGCTCGGGTGTCATCAGAGCGGGGGCGCCGGCGCTTGCGAGCAGGTGCTTCAGGCAGGCCAGCAGTTCCTCGCGGCTGGCGTACTCCAGCGAGAGGCGTGCGCGGATGCGCGAACCGAGCGGCAGGAGTTCGTCGCGGCGCAGCAACTCGTTCAGGCGCTGGTCGCCGGCGAGCACGACGCTCAGCAGGCTGCGCGAGTCGAAGTGCGCCGAGGCGAGCAGGCGCAACCCGAGAGCACGAGCGGGGCGACCTGTTGCGCCTCGTCGATCAGCAGCACGGGGCGAAGCCGCGTGCTCTCCAGATGGGCGATCCAGCGGGTGCGCAGGGCCTTGAAGCCCATCCAGCGGTTGTGCGGGCGCAGCTCCACGGCGAACAGATCACCGAGCTCGCGGTAGAAGTCGGCGAGGTTGGCGCTCGGGTGCGTGAGTGCGGCGACGGTCAGATTCGGCACGGGGGCGAGGCGCTCGGCGATCAGGCGCAGCGCCACGCTCTTGCCCGTACCGACGTCGCCGCTGATCAGCGCGAAGCCGCCCTCGCGCACGAGCGCGTGCTCGATACGCCAGGCGAAGTTCTCCACCGCCGGCGTGAGGCGCAGCGCCTCGGTGGGCAGTTCGGGCGAGAAGGGATTCCACTTCAGACCATAAAGGGCGAGCAGTTGCTTGTTCATCGCAGCGGACGCATAGGCAGGATAAAGCACCTGTCTGGCCGGAGCGATCCCGCTCGATACCCTGCCCGCCAGGCTGCAGCAGTGCTCGAATCGGGTCGAAGCAGCGGATCGTCGGCGTTCACAGCGTTCACGACCTGCCTGTCCTGGCCAGAGCACTCTTCCACACCCCGAAATCCCTCAACGAATCGCGCCACGCCCCACCTCGGCACAGCACCAGCCTCTGCCGATCGCCAGCGTCCCTGCTCCCAATCCACGCGCCTCGCGCAGGCGCCACTCACGCCATCACCGGCGGCCCTGTCGACAGCGGGCCACGCGCGGGCTCGACCTTTGCGCTCTCTCCCGCACGTGAGCCAGCATCCGCTCGATCAGCGCTGGGTCCTCGATGCTGGCAATGACACGGACCGCACCGCCGCAGCGCACGCAGCTCGCCACGTCGATGTCGAACACGCGCTTCAGCCGTTGCGCCTGTGTCATCGCTGCATGCCGCTCGATCGCCGACCTCCCGGGCTGCGCGGCTCCCCTGCTCCCCTGCCCCTTCCGGCCGGCGTCACCTCGGCACGCCAGCGGTGGTTCGGCGCGAGCACCCCGTGGTAGCGCGTCAGGTTTACGCGCGGGCGCGGCACCAGCGCCGCCGTGCGGGCGATGAAGTCCAGGGCTCGAACACCACATGCGTCGTCCCGTTCCGGTACGGCGTCTTGAGCAGGTACACCACCTTCCCCTGCACACTCACCGTGAGCCGCTGCTGCTCGGCCACCGCCGGGCGGGCGATGTACCGGCACAGCCGCTCGCGCACTTCGCGCTGGTGCGCCTCGCAGCCCACACCCGCGTGCAGGGAGAATCCATAGGCCTTCGCCACCCGCTCGTTTGTCGGGTCCTCGCCCGCCAACGGCGTGATCGTGCGCAATATCAGCGTTTTGCGCCCGGCCTGCGGGCCGAGCGCAATGCGATAAGTGACCGAACTGCCGATGAGCTGAGTCATTGCATCCGCGTCCTCAGCGGGGGGGCAGATCCAGCCAGCGGCATCGGCGTCCCGTGCGAGAAGGCCCATGCGCTCCAGCGCCCCACCGACCCGCTCGGCGATCTGCTGCACCGTGCACTCGAGTTCCTCCCGATCCGGCGCCTTCACCCGCCTGAAGCGCAGGTTTCGTCGGGACGCTGTGTATACACACCGTCCGTGCAGAGCAGGTGCAGGTGGATGTTCAGGTTGAGCGCGCTGCCAAAGCGCTGCACCAGCGTCACCGCACCGGTGGCGGCTTCCTTTGCGCGTAAACCCGGCCTTGTGCGCGAGGTGCGTCGCCAGCAGGCGGTAGATCACCTCCAGCGCCCGGGCGAGCGCCTCGGGGCACGAGGCGAAGAGAAAGCGGAGCGCGAACGGAAAGCTGATGACCCATTGTCTGAGCGGCAGCGCCGGCAGCACCTCGTCGGCCAGCAGCGCGGCGGTCTCCGCCATGCGCCGCGCGCCGCAACTCGGGCAGAAACCACGGCGCTTGCAGCTGAAGGCGACGAGTCGCTCGCAGTGACAGGACTCGCAGCGCACCCGCAAGAACCCATGCTCGAGCCGCCCGCATTTCAGGTATGCCTCGAATTCCTTCTCCACGTACGCGGGCAAGGCCTTGCCCTGTTCGCCCAAGTGTTCGACGAAAGCGGGTAGTGCCGCTCCACCAGCCGGTAGAGTTGCGTTTCCTCGGGGCGGTGGCGCTCGTAGACGAGTCCACTGGCGGCTTCTGCCGTGGGCATGCATCGGCTGCGCGTCCTTGCGCAAGCGGGTGGTGGTTCAGTCTGAAGACTGCTCCCCGCCAGCACAAGAACGGGGCGTGAAGCGCCGGACCATCGGCACGGATTCTCGGAGGCGAGTTACTACCTCTGGCGAGCGTTCACCCAACGCCAATGGGCACGGGGAACTGGATCGGGCATTCGTCGTTGAACCGCTGGGTACGGTTCAGCGGCGTGACGAATGGACCCTTCGAAGCGGCATGCGCCGATTGCGCAGGTTGGCCTGTTGCCGGGACAGTCACGTATTGCCTTTCGTACGCCGGCCGCAAGTCCCAAGGGTGAGTCAGCTCCGGTGGCTACAAGGCGAACTTTGGCAACAAAATGCGCCGCCGGCCAAGGATGGTGATGTCGTCGTGAGCTGGCCGAACCGCTGCTGGGTGGCACGGATTTCTTCACCCTGACGGGCGGCGAGAAAAAGGGTGGAATGGCTGGCTTCCGGGCGTACGTCCCGGGGCCGATGCGCAGTTTGTTTACACGGCCACCATCTCGGATCCGGCGGCTTATCGTGATGATGTCGTCGGCATGGTCAACGTCGCCCAGCGCGACATGGTGAGCCTAAACTGCCTTGGGCAGGGCCGGCTTGCCGAGATCTCAGGTCAGCAATCGACGTCGGATTTCGTCCACCGCCTGTTGCAGGCTTTCGACCTGCGCCTCGAGTTGTTGCACCCGCTCGGCGAGTCCGCTGCGGGGTGCGGCGCTGGCCGGCGTTTCGTCTGCAACCGGCGTGACCGGGACTTCGCCGCTCAATAGATGGGCCCAGCGTGCGTCACGCGTGCCCGGCAAACGCGGCAGTTTCACCACGAAGGGGCCGCTGAGGTTTTCGGCGAGGCTGTGCAGTGCGGTCTCGACTTCGCTCACCTCGGCGATGGCGGCCATGCGGTTGCAGCGGGTGCGCAACTCGCCGGGTGTCTGTGGCCCGCGCACCAGCAGTTCGCAGATGATCGCACGTTCGATGGCGGTGAACTGCAGGGGTCCGAACTCCATGTTGCAGAACACCTGTTTGTACTTGGTCACCCGTCCGCCGTAACCGGAACGGTCACTGACCAGATGTTTCTTCAGCAGTCCATCCAGCACCTGCTGCACCGTGGTCTCGGCGAGGTCGAGTACCGGGTCCCGGTTGCTCTTCTGGTTGCAGGCATTGGTGAGTGCGTTGAGCGACAGCGGTATTGCTCGGGTGTGGTGACTTCCTTTCCATCAGACAGCCGATTAGGCGCGCCTCGTGGGCCGTCAGTTCGATATTCATGCCTGCTCTGGCGGCTGCACGGCCGCGCTGACGGCGCAGTGCTTCGTCGCGCGCGTCCTCGATGGCGAGCAGGGTGGTGGCGACGTCGGCTGCGACCTCGTTGCTGACGAACTCGCCGCTGAGCACGCTGTCCGGTCGCAGCAGGCCCTGCTCGTAGAGCGCCCACATTTCCCCGGCAAAGCGTGTGCCCAGCAGTTCCGGTGCAAAGCGGCCGAGGGTGGCGGTGACGTTGTCGACGTCACGGGCCAGCATGGCCTGTGCGTTGTTGTTGCCCGATGCGCTCACCACCTGCGGCAGATCGATGATCACCGGGCCGTCGGCTGCGACCAGTATGTTGTATTCAGAGAGATCGCCGTGGATCAGGCCGGCACACACAGCATGCGCACGATCTGGCTGATCAGGAAGCGGTGATAGTCGCGCGCCAGCTCTGCTGACAGATCGACCTCACCTGTGTTGGGAGCCGAGCCGCCGTCGGCACTGGTCACGAGTTCCATCACCAGCACGCCGTTGAAGAAACCGTAAGGGGCGGGCACGCGCACGCCGACTGCCGCCAACTGGTAGAGCGCCTCGACTTCGGTGTTCTTCCGTGCGATTTCTGTTCCTTGCGACCATAGTTGGTGCTGCGGCGCATGGCACGGGCTTGCTGGCTGCCGCGCACCTTGCGGCCTTCCTGGTACTGCGCGCGCGTTCGGAAGCTGCGCTGACCCATGTCCTTGTAGACCTTGGCGCAGCGCAGATCCGCCCTGCATTGCACGACGTATACCGAGGCTTCCTTGCCGCTTTTCAGTGCACGGATGACCTCGCTGATCACGCCGTCTTCAATCAGTGGCTCGAGGCCTTTGGGAGTTTTCATGCAGCGCAAGATTACAGCAGTCGGCGGCGCTTCGGGCAGGCCCGGGATATCCAACCGGCACTCATCCCGGACGCCGTGTCGACAAACGCTGACCGGCTTCGTCCAGCGAGGGCTGACCGTCATGCAGGTCGTCACCGCGATCGAGCGTGGCGATCAGGTGTCGGGCCAGTCGCGCGCGGTCTTCCTGCGGCAGCTTCTGCGCCTCGGCTTCGAGCTGATAAACATCCCGATCCATGACTGGCGACTTCTAGGTCGCTGGCGCAGCCGTGGATCAATGTGCGAATCGGGCACCAGCGTCCGGAAACTGTGCTGCAGGGCTTCCTGCCCGAGGGTGCACAATCCCCACTGGAATTTTCGCGTACCGGCCGGCGGCTGGTTGCTGCTGACCGGCCCGGCCGCGTTGCAGATGATCGTCAGAGGGCGACGCAGGTTCCGGTAACCGTTGTTGCCATGAGCGCCTCCTCCAGTCGTGCGCCCCGCACCGAACAGGTGGCTCTTGAACGTCAGGCGGTTTCGGTCCATCTCGAACGGGGCGTCGATGCCGCACCGGAGCAGGCCGGCCTGCAGCCCTGCTGCTCTTCAGGGCCCGGCTCACAGCGGTGATCACGCCGTCGTCAGTCAGTGGCTCGAGGCCTTTGGGGGTATTCATGCAGCGCGGAACTATAGCAGCCAGCGGCAGCGATCATTGCTGCTTTGGTGTAGTGAAATGATGGACCGGCTAAAGGTTCGGCCAGTTCGGTTTGCCAGCGTTGGCCCGGGCATATTCAGGGGCTCGCTTCATGTCGCAACCTCAGTCCGTCTGTAAGCGGCCAAACCAGACCGTTATATCTTCCCGTATGCGAGAACTGATCTCATGGGATCGTGGGAGAAGCGTGTCTTCCATTCGCGCGGCGTGAGTTCGACGACACGGCTGGCCGGGTGCTCGCCGATGCGCTGCAGCACATCGACCAGTAGGCATACGGATCCACGCCGCAGCAGCCGGCAGGTCACCAGCAGACTCTGGATCACCGCCACCCGCTCGGCACCGATCTCGGTCCAACAGAACAGCCAGTTGCGCCGTCCGGTCGGGATCACCCGCAGGCCGCGCTCCGGTGTGATTGGTGTCGATCGGCACGTCGGGATCCGACAGGAACACCTTCAGACTCGCCACGCGCGCTTTCGCGTACTGGATGGCCTTGATGCTGGCGGCAGGGGCGGACACGATCGTGCTTGGTTGTACGCATTTTCCCTTCCTTGCTGCAGCGATTCAGGATCTGGTGGGCTTCGGCGTGGCGCATCATCGACCCGGGCGAGGCGGTGGCGCGTCGGGTCGAGGAGGTGCTGGTCGACCGGGTCGGTGGTGGTGGATCGTTGCTTTGTTTCAGCAGTGGCTGTGTCCACGAGCAGAAAAACTGATGAGCAGCCTGCTCGAGGAAGCCGTCGACGTGATGGTTTTGCCGGAAAGCTGCCACGTATCGGACCGAGGCATCTGGAGCCTGAACGCAGCGAGACTGGTGAGTGGGGGTGCACGGAATGAGTGAATCAGATAGGTTGTTTTCTGACTGCGCCGTTCGGCGCTCTATATGCCGGGATCGAACCAGCGCGCTCTGGCCAAGGCGCGTGAATTGCCCGCTGACGTGCTGATCCTCGATCTCGAGGATGCGGTCGCGCTGGCTGCAAAAGTCGAGGCTCGCGGGCAGATCATGGCGGCGCTCGACACGGGTGGTTATGGCGCGCGTGAGTTGCTGGTGCGCGTCAACGGGCTGGATACCGAATGGGGGCGACGATCTGCGTGCCTTCGCCAATGCGGGAGCCGATGGCCTCGTGCTGCCCAAGGTCTCGTCGGCTGAAGACGTCCTGCAGGCCGTGCAGCTACTCGAACGAGCGGGAGTGGCAGACGGATTGCGCCTGTGGTGCATGGCGGAAACCGCACGCGGCATTCTTGCCATCGACTCGATCGCCGGCGCCCATCCGCGCTGGCTGGAACTCTCATGGGTACCTCGGATCTGGCACGCGAACTGCGCGTGCGGCATACGCCGGAACGGCTGGGATTCCTGCCGGCGCTTGGTCAATGCGTGCTTGCTGCACGTGCCCATGGCATCGACATTCTCGATGGCGTGCATCTCGAGCTGCACGATGCGTTCCGCCTGCACGCCGCGTGTGTACAGGGGCGCGATCTCGGTTTCGACGGCAAGACACTGATCCATCCCGGCCAGCTCGGCGACGGCAAACGAGGTGTTCGCACCGGCGGCTGGGGAGTTGGCCGAGGCGCATGAAATCATTGCCGTTCGGCAGGACGCCCAGCTGCGTGGCAGCGCAGTGGTCGTGGTGAGAAATCGCCCGGTCGAGAACCTGCACGTGGCGCAAGCCGAACGCCTGCTCGCCGTTGCGGATGCCGTAGAACGCATGGGCTGGTGACTGCAGGCACGGCTGGACACGGATCGTAGGTCGCCATTCATACCGACGCTGCGGGCGATGGTGGCGAAATCCCGCCGGGTTGAAGAGGCTGTCGCAAAAGTCTCCTGCCGTCGATGTGGGCAGCGCGCGACGATACCTTCACACCGGTGGGCCATTTTCTACTTCTCCTTTGAACTGAGATCCCGGGCAAGAGCACCCCTTCAATTCAATTTTCCACACGTTTCAGAAACGAAGACCCTCTCTGCGAAATATTTTTCAGAACCCCGTCGAGGATTGGACGTCCGACGTCCGAAAAACGCCTGAGCGCACAATCAGCCTGTGTGTTTCCCCTACAATCATGCTTGCTGAATGCCAACCGACTCGCCCGACATGACCCCAGCCCAGTTCATCACCAAGTGGAAGGACAACCCGCTCTCCGAGCGTGCCGGCTCACAAGCCTTCTTCCTCGACCTCTGCAGCGTGCTCGGCGTGGAGCCGCCTAACGACCCCGACACCTACTGCTTCGAGCGCGGCGCCACCCGAACCGGCGCGGGCCATGGCTGGGCAGACGTCTGGAAGCGCGGACACTTCGGCTGGGAGAACAAAGGCCCCGGTGGGATCTGTCCGGCGCCTTGCGCCAGCTCATGACCTACGCCTCGCCCTCGACAACCCGCCGCTGCTGGTCGTCAGCAATCGCGAGATCACCCAGATCCACACCCACTTCACCGGCACGCCAAGCGAGACCTACACGATCCGCCTCGAGGACATCGGCACACCTGAAAACATGCAGCGCTTGCGCTGGCTGTTCACCGACCCTGAGAAGTTCCTGACCGGTCGAACGGTGCTCGATATCACCAAGGATGCCGCCGGCCGCTTCGCTGACGTCGCGCAGTCCATGACCGAGCGCGGGCACGATCCCGCGAAGATCGCGCACTTCCTCATCCAGTGCCTGTTCTGCATGTTCGCGGAGGACATCGGCCTGCTGCCGAAGAAACTCTTCGAGCGTGTCATCGCGAAGCGCCAAGGCGACCCGGCCAAGCTCGCGGTGTCGATGGCGGAGATGTTCCAAGCGATGCGCAAGGGCGGCGATTTCCTCCCGGAAGACATCGCCTATTTCAACGGAGGATTGTTCGAGCACGTGGAGGTGCTCGAACTCGCCCCTGAAGAGATCGGCGCCCTGCTCGCCGCAAGCCGCATGGACTGGAGCGCGATCGAGCCCTCGATCCTCGGCACCTTGTTCGAACGCGGCCTTGATCCGAAGGTGCGCGCCCCGCTTGGGGCGAATCCACACCGATCCGACCACAATCATGAAGCTCGTGAAGCCGGTCATCGTCGAACCGCTCGAACGCGAATGGGAAGCCGCCAAGGCTGTGGATCGCCCTCGTCGAGAAGTACCACGCCGGCGGAAAGGGCTCGCAGAAGGCCGAACAGGAAGCACAGGCGCTTTTTCTAGGCTACCGGAGCGGCTGAAGAACTTCCGTGTCCTCGATCCCGCCTGCGGCTCCGGCAACTTCCTGTATCTCGCGCTGCGTGCGCTGAAAGACCTCGAGCACTGGGCAAACCCGACGCCGAAGCGCTTGGGCTGCATCGCCAACTCACCATCGAAACCAGCCCCGACAACGTGCGCGGCATCGAGATCAACGCCTACGCCGCCGAGCTCGCCTGGGTGACGGTCTGATCGGTGAGATCCAGTGGATGCTCAAGCACGGCTACGACTGCCGCAGAAACCCGATCCTCGCGCGCCCGGATCACATCGAGAACCGGGACGCGCTGCTGAACGAAGACGGGAGCGAGGCCGAGTGGCCATCAGTGGATGTGATCGTGGGGAACCCGCCGTTCGTCGGGAACAAGAAGATGCTCGGGGAGCTGGGTGCGGAGTACACGGCCAAGCTTACGCGCGCTATTCGAAGGGCGCCTTCCGGGCGGCGTCGACCTCGTCACCTACTGGTTCGAGCGTTCGAGAGCACATATCGCGGCAGGCAAGTGCCGTTTTGCGGGACTCGTCACAACCCAAGCCATTCGCAAGGGCGCCAACCGCACAGCGCTTGATCGAATTGTCACCTCAACGCCGATTTTTGAGGCATGGAGCGACGAAGAATGGGTCAACGATGGCGCGGCTGTCCGGGTTTCCGGTGGCGTTCGGCGGAGAGGGTAACGCTAAGCTCGACGGCGCACCGGTCGCGAGCATCTACGCCGATCTCACTGCGTCAGATCAAGGCGTCGACGTGACCACTGCCGTGCCGCTTCAGGGGAATGCAGGCGTCTGCTTCATGGGCACAACGAAGGTCGGAGCATTCGACGTTTCCGGAGAGCAGGCACGGCAATGGCTCCAAGCCCCAAACCCGCATGGCCGCCCGAACAGTGATGTCGAAGCCGTGGGCCAATGGACAGGATGTCGCACGGCGGCCATCGGACACCGGATCATCGACTTCGGCGTAGATACAGCCGAGCAGGATGCAAGTCTCTACGAAGGGCCATTTGCCCATGTTCTGCAGCACGTTAAGCCGGATCGAATGGATCAGCGTCGCGATGCCTATCGTAACCGCTGGTGGATCCACGCCGAAGCGCGGCCCGGACTTCGCAAGGGGCTGGTCGGACGAGATCGGTTCTTGGCGACCTCACGGTAGCCAAGCATCGTTTTTCGTTTGGCTGCCAGTGACCGTCCTTCCCGACTCCCGCCTTTATGCAATCTGTCGCAGCGATGACGCCACGTTCGGCGTACTTCACTCAAGAATGCATGAGACGTGGTCTCTCGCGAATGCCTCGATGCACGGCGTCGGAAACGACCCCACGTACAATGCCAAGACATGCTTCGAGGCCTTCCCTTCCCACCGGCATGACACCTGCCGACACGGCCGCAGGCGCCCCCTGACCGGCCCCTGCAGCTGACGCGATCGCCACCGCTGCCCGCCGGCTCAACGAGTTGCGGGAGAACTGGCTGAACCCGGGCGAATGGGTCGATCGTATCCCGGAAGTCGTCCTGTGCTACCCTGACCGGCTCATCCACAAGCCCGGTCACGAGGCCGAGCTGAAGAAGCGCACGCTGACGAACCTCTACAACCAGCGCCCGGCCGGGCTTGATGGCGCGCACAAAACGCTGGACGCCGTTGTAGCTGCAGCCTACGGCTGGACGGACTACACGCCTGAGATGTCCGATGACGAGATCCTTCGCAGGCTGCTGGCGTTGAATTTGGCGCGATCACGGAAGGAGATTTAGAGTATGGGCGCGAGCGGATTCTTGATGTCGAATCGCGGTGTGCGGCGCATGAGTCCCCGGCAACGCAAGAAGCATCGTGTTGCCGAGTGGCGCGAGCTGGGTTTTCAGCTGAAGGTACAACTAAAAAGAAGGCAACGACGAGCCCGCGTTTGATGCGCTTATCGACGACCTGATCGTGTTCATCGAGGCGCGAGGCTTGCTGATGGGAGGTTTTGGAAATCCGAGTGAGCTTTGGCATGAATCGTTGATCTGCGCGGCGGGTCGTGGTTCAGCGTCAGATGAGGACCGATTCGCAGTGCGCAAATGGCTTTCAGGGCACCCAGCAGTTGAAGAGGTGCAGACTGGCGCCTTGGTTGATGCCCCGGTATGGTTGGGAAACGGAGGATTGACGCACAGGCAGGATAAAGCACCTGTCTGGCTGGAGCGATCCCGCTCGATACCCTGCCCGCCAGCTGCAGCAGTGCTCGAATCGGGTCGAAGCAGCGGATCGTCGGCGTTCACAGCGTTCACGACCTGCCTGTCCCGCCAGAGCACTCTTCCACACCCCGAAATCCCTCAACGAATCGCGCCACGCCCCACCTCGGCACAGCACCAGCCTCTGCCGATCGCCAGCGTCCCTGCTCCCAATCCACGCGCCTCGCGCAGGCGCCACTCACGCCATCACCGGCGGCCCTGTCGACAGCGGGCCACGCGCGGGCTCGACCTTTGCGCCTCTCCCGCACGTGAGCCAGCATCCGCTCGATCAGCGCTGGGTCCTCGATGCTGGCAATGACACGGACCGCACCGCCGCAGCGCACGCAGCTCGCCACGTCGATGTCGAACACGCGCTTCAGCCGTTGCGCCTGTGTCATCGCTGCATGCCGCTCGATCGCCGACCTCCCGGGCTGCGCGGCTCCCCTGCTCCCCCTGCCCCTTCCGGCCGGCGTCACCTCGGCACGCCAGCGGTGGTTCGGCGCGAGCACCCCGTGGTAGCGCGTCAGGTTTACGCGCGGGCGCGGCACCAGCGCCGCCGTGCGGGCGATGAAGTCCGTGGGCTCGAACACCACATGCGTCGTCCCGTTCCGGTACGGCGTCTTGAGCAGGTACACCACCTTCCCCTGCACACTCACCGTGAGCCGCTGCTCGGCCACCGCCGGGCGGGCGATGTACCGGCACAGCCGCTCGCGCACTTCGCGCTGGTGCGCCTCGCAGCCCACACCCGCGTGCAGGGGAGAATCCATAGGCCTTCGCCACCCGCTCGTTTGTCGGGTCCTCGCCCGCCAACGGCGTGATCGTGCGCAATATCAGCGTTTTGCGCCTGGCCTGCGGGCCGAGCGCAATGCGATAAGTGACCGAACTGCCGATGAGCTGAGTCATTGCATCCGCGTCCTCAGCGGGGGCAGATCCAGCCAGCGGCATCGGCGTCCCGTGCGAGAAGGCCCATGCGCTCCAGCGCCCCACCGACCCGCTCGGCGATCTGCTGCACCGTGCACTCGAGTTCCTCCCGATCCGGCGCCTTCACCCGCCTGAAGCGCAGGGTTTCGTCGGGACGCTGTGTATACACACCGTCCGTGCAGAGCAGGTGCAGGTGGATGTTCAGGTTGAGCGCGCTGCCAAAGCGCTGCACCAGCGTCACCGCACCGGTGGCGGCTTCCTTGCGCGTAAACCCGGCCTTGTGCGCGAGGTGCGTCGCCAGCAGGCGGTAGATCACCTCCAGCGCCCGGGCGAGCGCCTCGGGGCACGAGGCGAAGAGAAAGCGGAGCGCGAACGGAAAGCTGATGACCCATTGTCTGAGCGGCAGCGCCGGCAGCACCTCGTCGGCCAGCAGCGCGGCGGTCTCCGCCATGCGCCGCGCGCCGCAACTCGGGCAGAAACCACGGCGCTTGCAGCTGAAGGCGACGAGTCGCTCGCAGTGACAGGACTCGCAGCGCACCCGCAAGAACCCATGCTCGAGCCGCCCGCATTTCAGGTATGCCTCGAATTCCTTCTCCACGTACGCGGGCAAGGCCTTGCCCTGTTCGCCCAAGTGTTCGACGAAAGCGGGGTAGTGCCGCTCCACCAGCCGGTAGAGTTGCGTTTCCTCGGGGCGGTGGCGCTCGTAGACGAGTCCACCGGCGGCTTCCCTGCCGTGGGCATGCATCGGCTGCGCGTCCTTGCGCAAGCGGGTGGTGGTTCAGTCTGAAGACTGCTCCCCGCCAGCACAAGAACGGGCGTGAAGCGCCGGACCATCGGCACGGATTCTCGGAGGCGAGTTACTACCTCTGGCGAGCGTTCACCCAACGCCAATGGGCACGGGGAACTGGATCGGGCATTCGTCGTTGAACCGCTGGGTACGGTTCAGCGGCGTGACGAATGGACCCTTCGAAGCGGCATGCGCCGATTGCGCAGGTTGGCCTGTTGCCGGGACAGTCACGTATTGCCTTTCGTACGCCGGCCGCAAGTCCCAAGGGGTGAGTCAGCCCGTGTGGCTACAAGGCGAACTTTGGCAACAAATGCGCCGCCGGCTAAGGATGGTGATGTCGTCGTGAGTCCGGCCGAACCGCTGCTGGGTGGCACGGATTTCTTCACCCTGACGGGCGGCGAGAAAAAGGGTGGAATGGCTGGCTTCCCGGGCGTACGTCCTGGGGCCGATGCGCAGTTTGTTTACACGGCCACCATCTCGGATCCGGCGGCTTATCGTGATGATGTCGTCGGTATGGTCAACGTCGCCCAGCGCGACATGGTGAGCCTAAACTGCCTTTGGGCAGGGCCGGCTTTGCCGAGATCTCAGGTCAGCAATCGACGTCGGATTTCGTCCACCGCCTGTTGCAGGCTTTCGACCTGCGCCTCGAGTTGTTGCACCCGCTCGGCGAGTCCGCTGCGGGGTGCGGCGCTGGCCGGCGTTTCGTCTGCAACCGGCGTGACCGGGACTTCGCCGCTCAATAGATGGGCCCAGCGTGCGTCACGCGTGCCCGGCAAACGCGGCAGTTTCACCACGAAGGGGCCGCTGAGGTTTTCGGCGAGGCTGTGCAGTGCGGTCTCGACTTCGCTCACCTCGGCGATGGCGGCCATGCGGTTGCAGCGGGTGCGCAACTCGCCGGGTGTCTGTGGCCCGCGCACCAGCAGTGCTCAAGCAACTGCGTGAAACCTCGCCAAGGCCGGGCGCATCTGCACCAAATCGGAATTGCTGCGTGCCGGCGTGCAACTGCTGCTGAAGGAAGACACGTCCAGTGCCAAGACGCTGGTTGAGCGCCCGTGGTGGTGCCGAAAGGGCAAGGGCGCCAAGTAAGGCGCAGGGGTCAGGCCGGGGCTGTCTGTTCCGTGTTTTTCCAGCCGGACGCGGACCAGCCCTGCAGGCCGTTGCCCATGAAGACGGCCTCCGCTTGACGGAGGTCGTCCAGGTTCAGATGCGCTTCCCGTGCCTTGCCTTCCCGGAGCAAGTGCTGGCGTAATACCCCATTCAGCACCCCCGCCTCAAGGGGGGGGCGTGAGCAGAATACCGTCCCTCTCCACGAAGAGATTGCTGCGGGCGCCTTCGGTCAGCGCGCCCTGTTTCGTTCATGAACAGCGCATCGAAATGCCCCAAGCCCATGACTCGCGCCAGCTCTGCATCGTAGAGCGCACGGGCGGTGGTCTTGTGGCGGAAGAGGATGTCGCTGCTGGAGGTGCGCAGGGGGACAGCACGATGCTTGCGTTGGCTGCCGGGGCACCCATCGCCAGATCGGCCTGTTCCAGTGTGAAGTCGCCCTCGGGTCCCAGAGTGATGCGGACGCGCAGGGCCTTGTCTGCGTTGATGCCGTCGAGCAGGTTCAGGAAGGCGGACTCCTCAAAGGAAAGCCGAAGGTGCGTGCGGAGGCCTTCAACCGACTCCGGTGTTCGTCCAGAAGGGAAGACTCCCCGCCGTGCGTGCTGCCCGGGGTGTAGCGCAGGGTTTCGATCAGGCGCAAACCCCTGGGCAGCGCGGTCAGGAAGCGCGATTTCAGATGGCATTCGGCCCATTCCGAGGCGGGAATGGAGTCGTAGACCACGCCGCTGCCTACGTTCAGGCGCGCGGAGCCGGCCTTGTCGATGAGAAGGCTGCGGATGGGCACGCTGAAGCGGAAGTCGCCACCCTGGCGGATCCAGCCGAGGGCGCCGCAATACAGGCCGCGGGCCTCGGCTTCCAGCTCGCGGATGATCTCCATGGCCCGGATCTTCGGCGCGCCCGTGATCGAGCCGCAGGGAAAGAGGGCGCCAAAGATCTCCCCAAGATCTGCCGCATGACCGGTTCGGCGATGACCCGGGAGGTCATCTGCCACACCGTGGGATAGGGATCGATGCGGAAGAGGTCCTCGACCCGCACGCCTCCGGCGGTGCCGTGCGCCCCATGTCATTGCGGATCAGGTCCACGATCATGATGTTCTCTGCACGGTCCTTCTCGGAGGCGGCAAGGGCTGCCGGCGGGGTATGGCGTGCGGCGGTGCCCTTCATCGGCTGGCTGCTCAGGGTGTGGCCCCGGCGTTCGAGGAAGAGTTCTGGGGAGCGTGACAGGATGGCGCCACCGGCATGACCGATGAAGGCCCCGTAGCGTACTGGCTGGGCCCGCGCAGGGCGCGGTAGAGGCTGGCCGGATCACCGAAGGCCTGGCCTGACAGGGGAAGGTGAAGTTGACTGGTAGCAGTCGCCTTCGGCAATGTATTCGCGGATACGGGCGATGCTCGCCGGTGTAGTCTTCCTCGCGGATGCGGGCCGCCAGTGGCTGGTGCCGCCAGCGGGCGTTGCGGCCTGCGTAGCGAGCCAGGCGTCGCAGGCTTCATCGCTGAGCCACTGGCCTTGCTTGAATATCCAGCCGGTGAACAGTTGGCCACTGCCGACAGGGAGCAGGGGCGCAGGCGCGGTTCGATCACGTAGCCCAGCTCGTAGCTGGCGGCCAGAGCGACCCGTGCGCCTTGGCGGGCAGCCAGCCTCGAGGCGTTGCAGGGTAGTCTGCCAGTCGTCCGTGTGGCGGCACTCGATGGCTTCCTGCAGATCGGTGAGAAGCAGGCGCGCCGCGCGCCTCGGTGGCATCCAGATTGTTGTCGAAAAGGGCGAAGGTGGGGTGGGGGCTGGGCGTTCACGCGCCGCAGTTTAACCGCTCGTCTCAAATTGGCGTAGGGAAAGTTCGGAACTTGTCTGGGCGGGGGAAAGAGGGCGTCTCCCCGATCCAGTCTTGGCGGGAAATGCTGTGTCCGGAGTGGCGCAGCCCCGTGGCCATGGCAGTTACCGGTCTTCGGCGCGGTCTCGATAAATGGCCGCCCGGAGGGCGGCAAGGTCGATGGTCGATGGGGGCCGTGCGGGTTTACAGCAGCGGGCTGCCGGCGTGCTCACCTCGTTCGTACACCACGTGGGCACGGCCGACCAGTAGCGGGTCCGGGGGGCCGATATGGTCCATGACGCATAGGCAGGATAAAGCACCTGTCTGGCCGGAGCGATCCCGCTCGATACCCTGCCCGCCAGGCTGCAGCAGTGCTCGAATCGGGTCGAAGCAGCGGATCGTCGGCGTTCACAGCGTTCACGACCTGCCTGTCCTGGCCAGAGCACTCTTCCACACCCCGAAATCCCTCAACGAATCGCGCCACGCCCCACCTCGGCACAGCACCAGCCTCTGCCGATCGCCAGCGTCCCTGCTCCCAATCCACGCGCCTCGCGCAGGCGCCACTCACGCCATCACCGGCGGCCCTGTCGACAGCGGGCCACGCGCGGGCTCGACCTTTGCGCCTCTCTCCCGCACGTGAGCCAGCATCCGCTCGATCAGCGCTGGGTCCTCGATGCTGGCAATGACACGGACCGCACCGCCGCAGCGCACGCAGCTCGCCACGTCGATGTCGAACACGCGCTTCAGCCGTTGCGCCCAGGTCATCGCTGCATGCCGCTCGATCGCCGACCTCCCGGGCTGCGCGGCTCCCCTGCTCCCCCTGCCCCTTCCGGCCGGCGTCACCTCGGCACGCCAGCGGTGGTTCGGCGCGAGCACCCCGTGGTAGCGCGTCAGGTTTACGCGCGGGCGCGGCACTAGCGCCGCCAGGCGGGCGATGAAGTCCAGGGGCTCGAACACCACATGCGTCGTCCCGTTCCGGTACGGCGTCTTGAGCAGGTACACCACCTTCCCCTGCACACTCACCGTGAGCCGCTGCTCGGCCACCGCCGGGCGGGCGATGTACCGGCACAGCCGCTCGCGCACTTCGCGCTGGTGCGCCTCGCAGCCCACACCCGCGTGCAGGGAGAATCCATAGGCCTTCGCCACCCGCTCGTTTGTCGGGTCCTCGCCCGCCAACGGCGTGATCGTGCGCAACATCAGCGCCTTGCGCCCGGCCTGCGGGCCGAGCGCAATGCGATAAGTGACCGAACTGCCGATGAGCTGAGTCATTGCATCCGCGTCCTCAGCGGGGGGCAGATCCAGCCAGGCGGCATCGGCGTCCCGTGCGAGAAGGCCCATGCGCTCCAGCGCCCCACCGACCCGCTCGGCGATGCGCCGCACCAGGCACTCGAGTTCCTCCCGATCCGGCGCCTTCACCCGCCTGAAGCGCAGGCCCCCGTCGGGACGCTGTGTATACACACCGTCCAGGCAGAGCAGGTGCAGGTGGATGTTCAGGTTGAGCGCGCTGCCAAAGCGCTGCACCAGCGTCACCGCACCGGTGGCGGCTTCCTTGCGCGCAAACCCGGCCTTGTGCGCGAGGTGCGTCGCCAGCAGGCGGTAGATCACCTCCAGCGCCCGGGCGAGCGCCTCGGGGCACGAGGCAAAGAGAAAGCGGAGCGCGAACGGGAAGCTGATGACCCATTGTCTGAGCGGCAGCGCCGGCAGCACCTCGTCGGCCAGCAGCGCGGCGGTCTCCGCCATGCGCCGCGCGCCGCAACTCGGGCAGAAACCACGACGCTTGCAGCTGAAGGCGACGAGTCGCTCGCAGTGACAGGACTCGCAGCGCACCCGCAAGAACCCATGCTCGAGCCGCCCGCATTTCAGGTATGCCTCGAATTCCTTCTCCACGTACGCGGGCAAGGCCTTGCCCTGTTCGGCCAAGTGTTCGACGAAAGCGGGATAGTGCCGCTCCACCAGCCGGTAGAGTTGCGTTTCCTCGGGGCGGTGGCGCTCGTAGACGAGTCCACCGGCGGCTTCCCTGCCGTGGGCATGCATCGGCTGCGCGTCCTTGCGCAAGCGGGTGGTGGTTCAGTCTGAAGACTGCTCCCCGCCAGCACAAGAACGGGGCGTGAAGCGCCGGACCATCGGCACGGATTCTCGGAGGCGAGTTACTACCTCTGGCGAGCGTTCACTCCAACGCCAATGGGCACGGGGAACTGGATCGGGCATTCGTCGTTGAACCGCTGGGTACGGTTCAGCGGCGTGACGAATGGACCCTTCGAAGCGGCATGCGCCGATTGCGCAGGTTGGCCTGTTGCCGGGACAGTCACGTATTGCCTTTCGTACGCCGGCCGCAAGTCCCAAGGGTGAGTCAGCTCCAGGTGGCTACAAGGCGAACTTTGGCAACAATGCGCCGCCGGCCAAGGATGGTGATGTCGTCGTGAGCCTGGCCGAACCGCTGCTGGGTGGCACGGATTTCTTCACCCTGACGGGCGGCGAGAAAAAGGGTGGAATGGCTGGCTTCCTGGGCGTACGTCCCGGGGCCGATGCGCAGTTTGTTTACACGGCCACCATCTCGGATCCGGCGGCTTATCGTGATGATGTCGTCGGCATGGTCAACGTCGCCCAGCGCGACATGGTGAGCCTAAACTGCCTTGGGCAGGGCCGGCTTGCCGAGATCTCAGGTCAGCAATCGACGTCGGATTTCGTCCACCGCCTGTTGCAGGCTTTCGACCTGCGCCTCGAGTTGTTGCACCCGCTCGGCGAGTCCGCTGCGGGGTGCGGCGCTGGCCGGCGTTTCGTCTGCAACCGGCGTGACCGGGACTTCGCCGCTCAATAGATGGGCCCAGCGTGCGTCACGCGTGCCCGGCAAACGCGGCAGTTTCACCACGAAGGGGCCGCTGAGGTTTTCGGCGAGGCTGTGCAGTGCGGTCTCGACTTCGCTCACCTCGGCGATGGCGGCCATGCGGTTGCAGCGGGTGCGCAACTCGCCGGGTGTCTGTGGCCCGCGCACCAGCAGTTCGCAGATGATCGCACGTTCGATGGCGGTGAACTGCAGGGGTCCGAACTCCATGTTGCAGAACACCTGTTTGTACTTGGTCACCCGTCCGCCGTAACCGGAACGGTCACTGACCAGATGTTTCTTCAGCAGTCCATCCAGCACCTGCTGCACCGTGGTCTCGGCGAGGTCGAGTACCGGGTCCCGGTTGCTCTTCTGGTTGCAGGCATTGGTGAGTGCGTTGAGCGACAGCGGGTATTGCTCGGGTGTGGTGACTTCCTTTTCCATCAGACAGCCGATTAGGCGCGCCTCGTGGGCCGTCAGTTCGATATTCATGCCTGCTCCGCGGCTGCACGGCCGCGCTGACGGCGCAGTGCTTCGTCGCGCGCGTCCTCGATGGCGAGCAGGGTGGTGGCGACGTCGGCTGCGACCTCGTTGCTGACGAACTCGCCGCTGAGCACGCTGTCCGGTCGCAGCAGGCCCTGCTCGTAGAGCGCCCACATTTCCCCGGCAAAGCGTGTGCCCAGCAGTTCCGGTGCAAAGCGGCCGAGGGTGGCGGTGACGTTGTCGACGTCACGGGCCAGCATGGCCTGTGCGTTGTTGTTGCCCGATGCGCTCACCACCTGCGGCAGATCGATGATCACCGGGCCGTCGGCTGCGACCAGTATGTTGTATTCAGAGAGATCGCCGTGGATCAGGCCGGCACACAGCATGCGCACGATCTGGCTGATCAGGAAGCGGTGATAGTCGCGCGCCAGCTCTGCTGACAGATCGACCTCACCCAGGTTGGGAGCCGAGCCGCCGTCGGCACTGGTCACGAGTTCCATCACCAGCACGCCGTTGAAGAAACCGTAAGGGGCGGGCACGCGCACGCCGACTGCCGCCAACTGGTAGAGCGCCTCGACTTCGGTGTTCTTCCAGGCGATTTCCTGTTCCTTGCGACCATAGTTGGTGCTGCGGCGCATGGCACGGGCTTGCCGGCTGCCGCGCACCTTGCGGCCTTCCTGGTACTGCGCGCGCGCCTGGAAGCTGCGCTGACCCATGTCCTTGTAGACCTTGGCGCAGCGCAGATCCGCCCCGCATTGCACGACGTATACCGAGGCTTCCTTGCCGCTTTTCAGTGCACGGATGACCTCGCTGATCACGCCGTCTTCAATCAGTGGCTCGAGGCCTTTGGGAGTTTTCATGCAGCGCAAGATTACAGCAGTCGGCGGCGCTTCGGGCAGGCCCGGGATATCCAACCGGCACTCTCATCCCGGACGCCAGGTCGACAAACGCTGACCGGCTTCGTCCAGCGAGGGCTGACCGTCATGCAGGTCGTCACCGCGATCGAGCGTGGCGATCAGGTGTCGGGCCAGTCGCGCGCGGTCTTCCTGCGGCAGCTTCTGCGCCTCGGCTTCGAGCTGATAAACATCCCGATCCATGACTGGCGACTCTAGGCCGCTGGCGCAGCCAGGATCAATGTGCGAATCGGGCACCAGCGTCCGGAAACTGTGCTGCAGGGCTTCCTGCCCGAGGGTGCACAATCCCCCACTGGAATTTTCGCGTACCGGCCGGCGGCTGGTTGCTGCTGACCGGCCTGGCCGCGTTGCAGATGATCGTCAGAGGGCGACGCAGGTTCCGGTAACCGTTGTTGCCATGAGCGCCTCCAGGTCGTGCGCTCCCGCACCGAACAGGTGGCTCTTGAACGTCAGGCGGTTTCGGTCCATCTCGAACGGGGCGTCGATGCCGCACCGGAGCAGGCCGGCCTGCAGCTCCTTGCCGCTCTTCAGGGCCCGGCTCACAGCGGTGATCACGCCGTCGTCAGTCAGTGGCTCGAGGCCTTTGGGGGTATTCATGCAGCGCGGAACTATAGCAGCCAGCGGCAGCGATCATTGCTGCTTTGGTGTAGTGAAATGATGGACCGGCTAAAGGTTCGGCCAGTTCGGTTTGCTAGCGTTGGCCCCGGGCATATTCAGGGGCTCGCTTCATGTCGCAACCTCAGTCCGTCTGTAAGCGGCCAAACCAGACCGTTATATCTTCCCGTATGCGAGAACTGATCTCATGGGATCGTGGGAGAAGCGTGTCTTCCATTCGCGCGGCGTGAGTTCGACGACACGGCTGGCCGGGTGCTCGCTGATGCGCTGCAGCACATCGACCAGGTAGGCATACGGATCCACGCCGTGCAGCCGGCAGGTCACCAGCAGACTCTGGATCACCGCCACCCGCTCGGCACCGATCTCGGTCCAACAGAACAGCCAGTTGCGCCGTCCGGTCGGGATCACCCGCAGGCCGCGCTCCAGGTGATTGGTGTCGATCGGCACGTCGGGATCCGACAGGAACACCTTCAGACTCGCCACGCGCGCTTTCGCGTACTGGATGGCCTTGATGCTGGCGGCAGGGGCGGACACGATCGTGCTTGGTTGTACGCATTTTCCCTTCCTTGCTGCAGCGATTCAGGATCTGGTGGGCTCGGGCGTGCGCATCATCGACCCGGGCGAGGCGGTGGCGCGTCGGGTCGAGGAGGTGCTGGTCGACCGGGTCGGTGGCAGTGGATCGTTGCTTTGTTTCAGCAGTGGCTGTGTCCACGAGCAGAAAAAACTGATGAGCAGCCTGCTCGAGGAAGCCGTCGACGTGATGGTTTTGCCGGAAAGCTGCCACGTGTATCGGACCGAGGCATCTGGAGCCTGAACGCAGCGAGACTGGTGAGTGGGGGTGCACGGAATGAGTGAATCAGATAGGCCGTTTCGACCGCGCCGTTCGGCGCTCTATATGCCGGGATCGAACCAGCGCGCTCTGGCCAAGGCGCGTGAATTGCCCGCTGACGTGCTGATCCTCGATCTCGAGGATGCGGTCGCGCCGGCTGCAAAAGTCGAGGCTCGCGGGCAGATCATGGCGGCGCTCGACACGGGTGGTTATGGCGCGCGTGAGTTGCTGGTGCGCGTCAACGGGCTGGATACCGAATGGGGGGGCGACGATCTGCGTGCCTTCGCCAATGCGGGAGCCGATGGCCTCGTGCTGCCCAAGGTCTCGTCGGCTGAAGACGTCCTGCAGGCCGTGCAGCTACTCGAACGAGCGGGAGTGGCAGACGGATTGCGCCTGTGGTGCATGGCGGAAACCGCACGCGGCATTCTTGCCATCGACTCGATCGCCGGCGCCCATCCGCGGCTGGCTGGAATCCTCATGGGTACCTCGGATCTGGCACGCGAACTGCGCGTGCGGCATACGCCGGAACGGCTGGGATTCCTGCCGGCGCTTGGTCAATGCGTGCTTGCTGCACGTGCCCATGGCATCGACATTCTCGATGGCGTGCATCTCGAGCTGCACGATGCGCCTGGCCTGCACGCCGCGTGTGTACAGGGGCGCGATCTCGGTTTCGACGGCAAGACACTGATCCATCCCGGCCAGCTGGCGACGGCAAACGAGGTGTTCGCACCGGCGGCGAGGGAGTTGGCCGAGGCGCATGAAATCATTGCCGCCTGGCAGGACGCCCAGCTGCGTGGCAGCGCAGTGGTCGTGGTGAGAAATCGCCTGGTCGAGAACCTGCACGTGGCGCAAGCCGAACGCCTGCTCGCCGTTGCGGATGCCGTAGAACGCATGGGCTGGTGACTGCAGGCACGGCTGGACACGGATCGTAGGTCGCCATTCATACCGACGCTGCGGGCGATGGTGGCGAAATCCCGCCGGGTTGAAGAGGCTGTCGCAAAAGTCTCCTGCCGTCGATGTGGGCAGCGCGCGACGATACCTTCACACCGGTGGGACGCCGTAAATACATCCCTGTAGGCCCCAGCGCCGCATCCCTGCGGCGCACGCCCCCCGATGTAAAGGTATCGTCACACGCTGCGCAGCGTTTTGCGACACCCTCTGAAGGTCGCCCTACTGGGCGGATGTCTGTGCACATCCACAACAATTTTCGGTCGCTCCTGCAATGGCAAGTGGAGGGTTGCGTACCTACTATCTACAGCAGCTGCAGGTGGGTGCTCACCCGCCCGCGACAACCGGAGCAGGAGGGGCTGATGAGCGTCAGGGGAATCAACCGGATCATCGTGGCGGTGCGGGATATCGAAGCCGCCAGGCGTTATTACCATGACCTCCTGGGTGCCGAGTTTTGCGATGCGAACTGGACCGGGGCGCCATTCGGCATCGCCGTTGCCATTGCCTGGAGCGTAGGCATCGAACTGTGTGCCCCGTTGCCCGGGCGCGAGCACGACAGCGCGGTGTCGGGCTTTCTGGCTCGGCACGGCGAGGGAGTCATGAACGTCTACTTCGATACGGACGATGCCGAGTCGGCGCTCGAGCGGGCAACTGCCTGCGGCGTCGCCTGTCAGCACGCGCTGGATTACAGCCAGGCGGAGATCGATGCGCATCTGGGCGGACTGTTCCGCCGGTACCGGGAGTTCGTGCTCGGAACGGCGGCACAGTGCGGATTCGGGGTCTCGCTGGCGCACATCGAGCCCAAGGCATCGACAGGCTGATCGTCTTGCGGCTAACGTGAGTGCATTCCAGGCGCACAGGTATCCGGAACATGGTTGCCGATTCGAGTCGTGGAGAGTGGATCGATGCCTCGCAATGGCAGTGCTTTCTGGGCCGACGTTATCCCGGGGTGACGATCACGGCCGATCTTGCCTCCGGGCCGTTCCGAACCCGTTATCACAGCTGGTCGCTAGCGGATATCGAGTTCGCCGAGATCCGCTCCGGCTCGGCCCAGCGAATGGTGGTCGCACAGCCGAGTCCGCAGGCGCCCGAGTCATGGTACCTGCCGTTGCAGCTGCGCGGCGGGTTCCGCGTGGGGCAATGCGACCAGGAGTTGTGCGCGCAGGCTGGCCAGATGGTGGTCCTGGACAGTGAGATGCCGCATTGGCGCAGTCTCGAGCCCGGTTCTTGGCTGATCAACGTGCGCATACCCAAACGGTTGCTGGGACGCCACCTGGGAGATCCGGGCACGCGCTTCGCCGCCCCGATACGCACCGACTGCGGGCAGGCACGCATCGTCAGGGACTTCGTCGTGTCGGTCTGGCGACAGCGCAATGTGATCACCGATACCCAGCGTGCCGGGCTGGTCGATGCACTGCTGAGGCTGACCAGCGGGCTTGTGCCCGACACCGCCGAGGGTGCCGACGCGACACTGCGACGCAGCGAGCTGCGCCGGCTGCGTCTGCTCGACTGCATCGAGTCCCATCTTGCCGATCCGCGACTCGACGTCGCCTCAGCGGCGACGTCGGTACGGGCAAGAGCGTGGCGCTGCGCCTGATCGCCGAGCGCCTCGCCCCCGTGCCGAATCTGACCGTCGCCGCACTCACGCACCCGAGCGCCAACCTCGCCGACTTCTACCGCGAGCTCGGTGATCTGTTCGCCGTGGAGCTGCGCCCGCACAACCGCTGGATGGGCTTCAAGGCCCTGCGCACCCGCTGGATCGCCCATCTGGAGAGCACGCGGCTTCGCCCCGTGCTGCTGATCGACGAGGCGCAACAGGTCGCCCCGCTCGTGCTCTCGGAGTTGCGCCTGCTCGCCTCGGCGCACTTCGACTCGCGCAGCCTGCTGAGCGTCGTGCTCGCCGGCGACCAGCGCCTGAACGAGTTGCTGCGCCGCGACGAACTCCTGCCGCTCGGTTCGCGCATCCGCGCACGCCTCTCGCTGGAGTACGCCAGCCGCGAGGAATTGCTGGCCTGCCTGAAGCACCTGCTCGCGAGCGCCGGCGCCCCCGCTCTGATGACACCCGAGCTGATGCACACCGTCTGCGACCACGCCATGGGCAACTACCGCGCGCTCACCACCATGGCCGCAGAGCTGCTCGCCGGCGCCGCGCAGCGCGAACTCCTGCAACTCGACGAGAAGCTGTACCTCGATGTGTTCACGCCCCCGGGCCAACCCGCCAGCACACGCCGTACCCGGCTCACCAGCGCTTGAGCCGGCAACCATGAAATCGTCCCGGCACCACCCCATCGAATTCCCCGAGCAGCTCAGCGACGAGGGCGCGGCACACATCCTCGACTTCCTCTACGAGGTGATCCGCGCCTTCGAGTCGCGCTACTTCGTGCAGATCCGTCGCCACCATCGCCACACCGCCGCTGAGTACGCCGCCCAGCGCGCCGAGCGCACCCAGCTCGAACTGCCCCTCACAATCCCCGACGAGCCGTCCGACCCGGTCTTCTGAGCCATCGTCAGACCGTCGCCACAGCGCCTCGCAGCCGCCGGGCGCTGCGGTTGCGTCGCACCCAAAACGCGGTCGACACCGGCAGCGCCAATGCCGGACACCTCGCAATATCACATCACGGCTGCAGACCATCAGAAAGCGTGATCAGCTCGCCATCGATTACCGTGGTCATGCTCAGTCTGGTTGAACGATTCGGTCACAGCGTACTCCATCGCAGTCGCCTTACGAAACGCCATTGCGACCGAACTGGGTATTCAGAGCGAGGAACTGGGCTGCGATAGCAAACCCATCCAGCAAATGGGACAGGCTGCGAGCGTGATTCAAGTCTTTGACCTAGGAAGCGGCGGCTACACATCCCAAGCGGCTAGCCGCGTCAACGACCCCTCGCTTTGGCATCGCGTCATCAACAACGTTGACCTGCACCTGCCAGCACGCCTGCCAGAAATGTTTACTCGGATTCGATACCCGCTTTGAGGCCGACCGGCTGGATCGAAACGCGGCACTAGCATGGATAAACCCCACATGGCTCACTCAGCTGAGCGTCCCTAAAGAGAGTCGCATCTTCGGCTCGAGCACAGTCGCAGAAACCGCCCCGATCCTAGAAGCGGTCGAACGTGAACTCGCCAGGGGTGTTCACGACGAGATCGCGGTGTACCTGCAGGGCGAGCCCGATATATGGGAACTCAGCTCCCCAAGTTCCGCAGCTAATCACGCAAGTGTTTGATTTGACTTGGTGACGTAAGTCAAAAATGCCACAACAAGCGCTTCAGGCGGGTGCTTTGACGGTCAAGGCCTCGAAGAGTTGGAGTTGCTGGGGTGTGATCTTGCCAATACCGGTCAGGTGTTGCGTGCCGATAGTGACGCGGTGCTGCTGGATTCGCCGCAGCAGCTCCAGCGCGGTCTTCGGGCTGTGGACGCTGCCGTGCTGCTTCAAGCGCATGCGCATCACCCGATACAGCAGCAGCGCCAGGAAGCAGATCAGCGCGTGCGCGCGGATGCGATCCGGGAGGCGGTGGTACACCGGTGCAATCGCAAGGTCGCTCTTGAGCACCCGGAAGCCGCGCTCGATGTCGGCTGTGCTCTTGTAGCGCTCGACGATCTGCGCGGCTGTAAAGTCCTCGACATTGGTCAGCAGTACCAGCTTGCCGTCGAAGGTCTCCGCGCGTGCGATGGCCGCCTCGTCGAGGGTATAGCTGAAGCGCTCGGCGTGGTATTGCGGCTTCACGAAGCGAGTCAACTCGGCCTCGGCAACGGCTTGCTGGAAGCGGCTGTAGGCACCGCGGTCGCTGGCCTTGCGGCCGCGTTCGGTGAGGCCTTTGTCCTGCGCGTCGAGCTTGGCGACAAGCTGGTCGGCGAAGGCTTCCAGTTCGGCGATGCGTTGGTGGCGGCTGGCCGTCTGCTCGGCCGCTCGGGTCGGATCGTGCGCGACCACCAGCCGGTGCTCGGCGAAGCGGCCTTCGGCCAGACCCTCGCCGAAGCTCATCGCATCGAGCGTGCCGCCCAGCTCTGCGTAGCGCCGTGCCGGCACCGCCAGATGAACTGCAACTTGCGCTCGGTCTGCCGGGCCAGCTCGCCGATCTGGGCGATGTTGTCCAGACTGAGCAGACCGCGGTCGGCGACCGGGATCACCCGCTCGACCGGGAAGCGCGCCAGCACCTGTTCGAGCATGGCCTTGAGGGTGGCGGTCTCGGCAACGTTGCCGGCATGCACGGTGTGCATCAGCGGCAAACCCTCGGCCGACTGCACCACGCCCAGCACGAACTGCCGGGCGATGCCGCCAGTTTCCTTGTTCATGCCATAGGCACGTACATCCTCGGGAACATGGCCCTCGCCGTGGATGCGCACCGTGGTCAGATCGTAGAACACCACCGACAATTGCTGATCGAGCATCGGCCGCAACAGCTGGGCCACCTTCGCCTCGACCTTCCGGCGCGATCCATCAGCGCATCCAGCGTGCGCAGCAGGTGATCGTGCGAGACCGCCTCGGGCATGCCCGGGATCGCCACCGTCTCCAGCCATTCCAGACAGCCGAGCTTGGAATCAGGTGCACAGGCGGTTGAACACCATCGCCCGCACCATCGCCTCGGCATCGAATGCGCGGCGCGAGGAGCGCAGGGCCTGACGTACGGCATCGCCCAAACCCAGACTCGACCACAGTTCATTCAGGGCATGCACATCGCCCAGCGCCCTGTGCCGAGTCGTACTCCGGCACGGGTGCCGAGATCGGCACGCGACCGAGCGCACGCTGCAAGCCGTGGATGAGTGGATCGAGTTTCTTGCCGTCCAGCTCATCCGGGCGACCGAGGTTGGCGACCACGCGCTGGCGCACCCCGGCCTGGGTGCGGAAGCCTTCGACGAGTTGCAGGTAGCTCCGGCCGCCGGAGCGGGTGATGCGCGTGTACATGTGTCAACGCTATCACATGCCAACCCGCCATTAAAGCCATCAAAACGTTAAGGCGTGACACAACACGATTGTCTGGAAATCGGGCTTGCGGCACGCCCAAGTCGTTGAAATCATGGAGTGTGGCTAGCGGCGACCCCGCCAAAACCGGGCACGAAGTGCGGAACTTGGGCAGCTCCGCGCAGCGCCTACGTAACCGCGTCGCCAGTTGGAAGACGCGTGGCTACCGAGTGAGGCTGGTTCTACCCCAAGGAGCGACTGCCAGCCTGGACGAGGAAGCGCTTTACAGACTAATGGCCTTCGCGGTAAACGATATCGTGATTGAGGAGGCAATTCCCGCACAGATGCAGGGTGGCTTCCATCCGGTCATCAGCCTTGCGTCGAACACCGAGCACATGCTGTGGGCGGCGGATGACTCCGACACCGGGACTCCTGGTCGGTACTGGGGTGTATCGGCGGCCGGCGCGATGTTACTTGCGGGGCACGCCGCCCGTCCGAAGCAACCACGTAGCGTCACGATTACAGAATTGCGTCAGGGCATTTCATCGGCGGTCGAACTGGAGCTACGAAGCGAACTGGATGGCCAAGTGTCGGAATTCGGTGCCCGATTCTGGGAGCTTCTGTGCGAGCGCAGCGAACCCGTCAGAACAGCTATTACAGGTTCAGACACGCTCATCAAGGCCACTTACTCGGACCGATATGTACGCAATCCGGTGTCTTGCGCGATATTGGGATCCGTACTGCATGAGCTTTGCTCTCGCGCAACAACTGACTCAGGCACACGCGTATGCGTGTACGGGCAAACTTTCGACAGAACAGGAAAGGTCGCGCACTTACCTAGCAAAGTTTGGCACGACTGGATCAAGAGTGAGGATCGAGACACTGCTCTGGCATCCGCACTGGAGTTCTGCGGCATTAATGCCGTGGTAAAGAGCCACGCATCGCGGCCTCACGGTCGCTACTGTGAACTCGAGTTTTCATCAGGTAGATCGATCCGCATTCGGCTCGACCAGGGGTTCTCGTTCTGGGAAGTCCCTGAAAGCGCAACACGTGCAAGGCGACATTTCTTTGACTTCCGGCTCGACGCGTATCAGCAGGGCAAGGTCATCGCAAAACTATCAATTGATGTATCTGCCCCAAATGATGCTGATACGCAAATATTCGTTAAAACATGAGTGTAACCGTTGTTTTGCCCCTCGCGCCCACAGGGTACACAGGTACAACAAGGTGCTTTGCACCTGCCTTGCAGAGAGAATGCGAGATGGCGACTATGCCGTCGGACATGCCCGACACGGCCCGGTTCGGTCTCTCACAAAACCGGGTCAAGCGGGTCCAGTGGAACTGGGAGGCAAGACAGTGCGGGGTTTCATGCTTGGCGTCATAGCGCTGGCACGCCCAGCACAAAACGGAACAGGGATCCGTGCTGTTCCACTGCCAGGCAGTCATAGCCTCTGGTTTGCACATCCTCGGGGATGCCGTTCAGCGATTGGGCGCAGTCGGTGACAACCTCGAGCACCTGTCCCGGCTGCATCCTGCCCAGAGCATCGAGTGTGGCGATTGCGTTGTACGGGCAATGCTCACCGCGCAGATCGAGAGACAGATCGATTCGTTCCTTCATTGTCCGGCATTCCGCTTCACGACAAAGCGCCGTGCATTCAGTTGCACCAGGATCATGCTCAGCATCAGTCCGAGCAGACTCAGCAACAGGCCGGGGCCGGAGCCGAGGCGCTCCAGCAGATTGATCCTGGGGTATGGCAATGCCAGCAGACCACCCAGTCTGTCCCAGTAGATTGCGAGCAGGGTGCCGCCTGTCACATTGCCGATGCCCACCACCCAGAAGTGCACCTGGCCTTCCATTGCCCGATACATCCAGCCGGTTTCGCAGCCGCCGGCCAGAACGATGCCGATGCCGAACAGCAGCCCACCGAGAATTGCGTTGGGACCCATCCAGAATATCTTTGGCGTGGCGCCCAGCATGATGGCGCCAAAGGTGCCGAGACATGCCACCGTCATGCCCAGCAGGATCCCCTGGGCGATATGGGTACGACCGGTGGTCCACAGATCGCGTGCCGCGCTGGTGAAGCACACCTGGCCGCGTTCGATCACGGCACCAAAGAACAGGCCAAAGAGTGCGGCCATTCCCAGAGGCAGCGAGACGCTGAAGCGCCACGTGGCAAAACCCAAGGCCAGCGCAAATACTCCGATACCAAGAAGATTCTGTCGACGCGCCCGTGACGCCAATGCATCGGCATTGGCGAACAGTTCGCTCGGTTCACTATCAAGGCGCAGCGGTGTACGCAAAAAAGGTAACAGGCAGATCTTGACGCCGAACCACGCGCCGACCACCGTAGCCAGCATGAAGGCCCAGGCGTGCAGCGAAAACATCGGAATGCCGGTGAAAAATGCCGCCAGATTGCAGCCCATGGCGAGACGTGCGCCAAAGCCGGCCATGATGCCACCAACCAGGCCTTGAGCCAGTCGACGCTTGCTGGCTGGCCAGCGCCACCGCACGTTGTTGGCCCATAGCGCAGCAGTCAACGCACCGGCGAACATGCCGATGATCATCACCCCGTCGATTCGATCCATGGGCGTGCCGTTCAGGCCGATCAGTTGAAAATAGCTCCATTGCTGCGGAGCGAAGCCCATCCATGCGGCCATGTGCCCACCCCAGCGGGTGAATTCGCCAGTAACAGCCCAGAAGGTTCCGGTAATGGCAAAGTAGTAGGCGGAGGCAACACCCAACGCCAGCAAGGCCGGGATGGGCGCCCAGAAGCGTACCAGGTACCGGGCGCGGAAGGTGGCGAAGCTCATCGGATGAATTTGAACGTGAATTGGCGGAGGGGGAGGGATTCGAACCCTCGATAGGGTATTAGCCTATGCCGGTTTTCAAGACCGGTGCAATCAACCGCTCTGCCACCCCTCCAGGACGCGCGAAGTATAGCCGCTGCCGGTTCATTTCCGGCAGCGGCTGTTGCTGCGGCTCAGTGCGCCGTGTCGATATCGTGGGCCGGCTCGTCGTGCTCCGTCTTCACATCGAGCGCTGCACTACCCTGCGATTCCGCCACGCGTGATGCGCGCGCAAGACGCGGGTCGTTCGCTGCGCGCGGAGGTGTCTGGCGCGTCGGGCGCGGCAGTGCGACGGGTGGAAAACGCGACGGGTCGATCTGCAGCGTTTCGGTGACGATCTCCACTTCCGTGATCCGCCGCGGCTTGATACGCGGATCGTTGGCCGCGCGACCCACGGGGCGTACGACGACGGTTCGCGTGGCCGCTGGCGTTTTCGGCGGCGTCTCCACCGGTTTCCTGGCTGGTGCGACTTCGGTTGCCGCAGTCGCCACCTCTGCAGGTGCGACATCGGTCTGTGGAGCAGCCTGCGTTGTCGTGCCTCCTGATGCGAGTTCGGGAGGTGTCGGCTCGTCGGCTTCGACCGCCGACGTGGGAGCCGTCAGTGCTTGATCGGCCGTGCTGTCTTCCGCTGATTCTCCTTCCAGCGTGCCGATCAGTTCCATCTGGCCAGGCTGCTGTTCGCCGTCCGTACCGTCGGTCGTGACTGCTTCCGTGGCGACACCGCCGCGTCCGCGACCACGTCCACGGCGGCCACGCGAGCGTCGGGTGCGTTCAGTGTCGGGAGCAGCGTTGCCATCGACTTCGATTGCGTCGGTTGCCTCTGTCGTGGCGGCGTCAACCGGTCGGATTGTCTCGGTCTCGGGTGTCGCAGGGGCTTCGTGGTGTGTCGTGGCTGGCGCACTCTCTGTGGCTACAGCCGTTGTCGCTGCTGCTACGGGTTGCTCGCTCGGAGCGGCTCCGGGTACAGGCGCGCCCGTCGGGAGGTCGCCACGCTGACGCGGGCCACGCTGGCGTGGCTGCTGGCCCGCCGGGCGCCGCTCGGGCGCGTCTTCAGGGCGCTGGGCGGGGCGTTGCTCGCGACGCTGTTCGCTGCGCGGCGGGCGGGCGTCACGGGATTCGGTTTCTTGCTGTGCGCGGGCAGGGCGTTCGCCACGTGTTGATTCACCACGCGCTTCGCGCTCGGTGCCGCTGCGACCGCGTCCGGAACCGCCACGGCGGCGGCGCGAACCGCTGCGCTGCTCGCCCTCGTCGCCGCGCTCACGCGGACCTCGCTCGGGCCTGCTGCCAGCGGACGCTTCCACTGCCGACGGAGCAGGGGCGGGTGACGGTGTCGGTACTGGTTTGGCGCCACCGCCGAACAGCGTGTCGAGCAACGAACGAAGGAAGCCGGGGCGCGCTGGGGCCGGTGCGGGAACGGCTGCTGCAGCGGTCGACTGCGGTGCAGCGGCAGCCGGCTTCGGTTCGGCGACCGGAACGGGTTTTGGTGGTGTGATGGACTGCACTGCGGCGACTGGCGCCTTGACCGGTTCGGCGGTACGCGTGACCAGATCGACCGGAGGCGGTGCTTCCGGTATTGCGAGGAAGCTTGGCTCGTCGCTGTGTGCGAGCGCGTTGTCGTCGCGCAGGCGTTGCACTTCGAAGTGCGGTGTTTCCATGTGCGGGTTCGGGATCACCATCACGTGCAGCCGGTTGCGCTGCTCGATGTCGATGATTGCGCGCCGCTTCTCGTTCAGCAGGTAGGCGGCGATCTCGACCGGGACGATCGTGCGGATCTGCGCACTGCGCTCCTTGCCTGCTTCTTCCTCGACCAGGCGCAGCACCGACAGTGCAAGCGACTTGGTGTCGCGGATCGATCCCTGGCCCGAACAGCGCGGGCAGGTGACCGAACTGGTTTCCTCGAGCGAGGGGCGCAGCCGCTGGCGCGACATCTCCATCAGGCCGAAGCGCGAGATCTTGCCGATCTGCACGCGTGCGCGATCCGGTATCAGTGCCTCGCGCAAGCGGTTCTCCACCTCGCGCTGGTTGCGCGCACTGCTCATGTCGATGAAGTCGATCACGATCAGGCCGCCCATGTCGCGCAGACGCAACTGGCGCGCGATCTCGTCAGCCGCCTGCAGGTTCGTCTGCAGCGCGGTCTCCTCGATGTCCTGCCCCTTGGTTGCCCGCGAGGAGTTGATGTCGATCGACACCAGTGCCTCGGTGGGGTCGATCACGATCGAACCGCCCGAAGGCAGTTTCACTTCGCGCTGGTATGCGGTCTCGATCTGCCCCTCGATCTGGTAACGGTTGAAGAGCGGGATCGGATCCTGGTACTGCTTCACGCGGTTGCGGTAGTTCGGCATCACCAGGTCGATGAACTCGACGGCCTTGTCGAAGGCTTCCTGCGAGTCGATCAGCACTTCGTCGATATCTGCGCGCAGGCAGTCGCGGATCGTGCGGATGACCACGTTGCTTTCCTGGTAGATCAGCAACGGCGCACGTTTTTCGTCGGCTGCGGTGATGATCGCGCGCCACAGATGCAGCAGGTAATCGAGATCCCACTGCAGCTCCTCGGCCGAGCGGCCCACGCCTGCGGTGCGGATGATGATGCCCATCCCGTCGGGCAGTTTCAGTGCGTTCAGGGCATCGCGCAGTTCGCTGCGGTCGTCGCCTTCGATGCGTCGGCTGATGCCGCCAGCGCGCGGATTGTTCGGCATCAGCACCAGGTAGCGACCTGCCAGGCTGATGAACGTGGTGAGTGCAGCACCCTTGTTGCCGCGCTCTTCCTTTTCGACCTGCACCACGACCTCGGTGCCTTCCTTGACCAGATCGCGGATGCGCTGACGCCCCTGGGCATCGTCGCTGCCGTTGTCCTGGAAGTATTCGCGCGCGATTTCCTTGAGCGGCAGGAAGCCGTGACGGTCGGCACCAAACTCGACGAACGCCGCCTCGAGACTCGGCTCGACGCGCGTGATGCGGCCCTTGTAGATGTTGGCCTTCGTCGAGACCCGGTTGCGGTTCTCGATGTCCAGATCGTACAGTCGCTGGCCATCGACCAGTGCGACCCGCAACTCCTCCGGCTGGGTTGCGTTGATGAGCATGCGTTTCATGGTTACCAATGTCCTGTAAGCAGGTTGCTGGGACTTTGGTACCGTCGGTTATCCGATACGGGTTCTATTGCTTGTCGTGAAGAGCGTTCTTGCGTCCTCGAAGTCTGGTTTGCGCGCTTGCAGCAGCGGGTCCCTCGTCCCCGTCTTGCTGCGTCCGTCCCACGACGGCGCAGATGATCTGGCGCCGGGGGATGCGTCTTCAGTCTTGTCCGGTCGGGCGGGCAGGGCGCGATCGCCAGCGGCCCGCACAAAAATCTCGTCAAGCATTCCGTGGTCGAGCCAACGGTACCTTGCGTCTGCCGGTTCCGCTTGCGCGGATTCCGGCGGCAGTACGCGCGCCGTGACGTTCCTGTTTCACTCGTCGGCGCTGCTGTGCTGCGTTTGCTCCGATCCGTATTTCATGCCCCGGGGTCGCGTTACGTGTCGCATCCGCCATGCGGTGTGAAGCGTCGCGAGATACCTGTTCGGGTCAGGCCCCGGATACCGGAGCGGGTCGAAAGCGGAGCGGAGTATAACAATGTCGGATAAGTGCTTCAATTAGCAGCAGAAATGGTAATATTCGAGCATGTATGTGCAGATCGAAGAACGTGCGGCCAAGGTCGAACTGGTCGAGGTCGACCAGGAACACGCAGGGCAAAGGCTCGATAACTTCCTGCTTGCACGATTGAAAGGAGTGCCGCGTTCACGTGTCTACCGCATCGTGCGCAGCGGAGAGGTGCGCGTGAACAGCGCGCGCGCACGTCCTGATCAGCGTCTTGTAGCCGGTGACCGCGTGCGGGTTCCGCCGGTGCGTACCAGCGAGCGTGCTCCCGTGGTTCCGGGCGCCGGTCTGCGACAGACCTTGCATGGGCGCATCCTGTATGAAGACGCAGCGCTGCTTGTGGTCGACAAGCCGAGTGGCCTCGCGGTACATGGCGGCAGCGGGCTGTCGCTGGGTTTGATCGAGGCGCTGCGCGCGATGCGTTCCGACTGCGTTTCGCTCGAACTGGTGCATCGCCTCGATCGTGAGACCTCGGGCTGTGTGATGATCGCACGCAAGCGCTCGATGCTGCGTCATCTGCACGAGGCGCTGCGCGAGGGAACGATCACCAAGACCTACGCCACGCTGGTGGCCGGTCGCTGGCCGAAACGATTGCTGCGTGTCACCGCGGCGCTGGAGAAGAACACGGTGCGCTCCGGTGAGCGTGTGGTGCGTGCAAGCGAGGAGGGCAAGGCTTCCGAGACGCATTTTCGCGTGCTCGAACATTACCGCGATGCCACCTTGCTCGAGGCGCAACCGCTCACCGGTCGTACGCACCAGATCCGGGTGCATGCGCAGGTATCCGGGCATGCGGTTGCCGGAGACGAGAAATACGGTGATCGCGAGTTCAACCGGCGCATGCGCGAGCTGGGACTCAGACGACTGTTCCTGCACGCGAGCGCGATCGACCTGGTGCTCCCGGACGGGCGGCCGCTCAGGGTCAGTGCACCGCTGGATCCCGCGTTGACGGATTTTCTTGAGATGCTGCCACGGTGAAGCGTCTTTATATATTCGATTGGGATGGCACGCTGATGGATTCGGTGAACCGGATCGTGTCGTGCCTGCGCCAGGCTGCTCTCGAACAGGGACTGGACGATCTCGAGGATCGGCATTTCGGCGACGTGATCGGGCTCGGCCTGCCGCAGGCCATCGCACGGCTCTATCCCGGTCTGGACGCTCCACGCGTGGAGCGCTTCCGCACAACGTACGCGGAGCGTTTTCTCGCTGCCGACGGCGAGCCGGCAGTGCTGTTTCCCGGGGCGCGTGTGCTGCTCGATGAACTGCGCGGCCGTGGTCATCAGGTGGCAGTGGCTACCGGCAAGAGCCGGCGCGGGTTGAACCGGATCCTGGACGAGCTGGATCTGGTGCAGTGCTTCGATGCCACGCGTTGCGCTGACGAGACGGCGTCGAAGCCCGACCCGCGAATGCTCGAGGAGATCGTTGCGGAGCTGGACGTGGATCGTGATCGTGCCGTGATGATCGGGGATACCGAATACGACCTCGAGATGGCGGCGCGCGCCGGGATTCGCAGTGTGGGGATCAGCCACGGAGTGCACTCGCGCGAACGGCTGTTGCGTCATGCGCCGGAGTCGATCGTCGACTCGCTGCTCGAGATTCTGGCGTGGGAACCTTCGGTGCGACCGTTGTCCGGCCGACGCGGGGTGCTCTGAGCATTGATATCGGCTTCAGCCGGGAGCCGTGTGGGCAGCGAGTACCGGCATGCCCATGCGGTCGAGGAAATCGACCAGCCGGATCAGCGGCAAGCCCTCGAGTACGGTCGGGTCGTCGAGACGGACGGACTCGAACAGTGCGATGCCGAGGCCCTCTATTTTGAAGCTGCCGGCGCAGTCCAGAGGCTGCTCGCGCTGCACATAATCGCGAACGGCGGCCACATCGAGCCGGCGCAGGTGTACCGTGCAGCTCTCCACGCTCGTCAGTTCACGCCCGCTGGCGGTGTCGAGCACGCAGAGTCCCGTAAGGAACCGGACCTCTCGGGATGAAATGGACAGCAGTTGCTCGCAGGCGCGTTCGACGGTGCCGGGCTTGCCGAGGATGCGTCCGTCGTTGCTGCCGACCTGGTCCGAGGCGATGACCAGCGCGCCCGGATGGCGGGCTGCCACAGCGCGAGCCTTGTCGCGACTCAGTCGCAGCACCAGATTCTTTGCCGTTTCCCCGGGACGCGGGGTTTCGTCGATGGCGGGAGTCACACAGTGGAACTCGAGGCCGAGACGCTGCAGCAGACGCTTGCGGTAGATGGAACTGGAGGCGAGGATCAGTGCGGTCATGGACGTTCGCAGCGGTGAGCGGCAGGGTGCCGAACGTCGCAGAAAAATGCGGTATTTTCAATCATTTATTTTTTGACAGTATTCGAGGGCAACCCTATCATTGCGCGCCTATGTCGATTCCCCGGATTACGCGACATGTCGATTTCCGCAAGCTGGCGGCATCCGGTGCGCATGTCGGCGGAGTGATTCCGCTCGACGAGTTGCAGCGGATCGGTCAGGAGTTGGTGGATCGTGACGGGTTGGTGACGGTCGAACTCGATTTTGGCATCGATGACGAAGGTCACCGCATCATCGAGGGGCACGTCGAAGCAGAGCTGACACTGCAGTGCCAGCGTTGTCTTGGCGCGATGCAGCTTCCGGTGGATACGGAAGTGCAGATGGCGATGGTCTGGAGCGAGAGCGAGATCGCGTCGTTGCCTGAGCGTTTCGACGGCATCGTGGTCGGCGAAGAGCCGGGCGACCTGTTCGATCTGGTGGAAGACGAGCTTTTGCTCGCGTTGCCGTTCGCGCCGCGCCACCCGCAGGGGGAATGCGAGGTGCAAGGGACGGGGATGACAGGTGAGCCGGATGTAACGGAAACCGGCGTGCAGACACGCGAGAATCCGTTCGCCGTGCTTGCGAAATACAAGGAGCGCCCGCACTGAATGGATTTGTGCGACGCTTGGAAAGGTTAACAGAGCCGCCCGTATCGGGGGCGTCATAGCAGAAGCCAAAGGAGTCAATCATGGCAGTTGGTCAGGCACGAACCACCCGTTCCCGTCGCGGCATGCGCCGTGCGCACGATGCGCTGCGTGCTCCGGCGTTGTCGACCGATGCGACCTCCGGTGAAGTCCACCGCCGTCACCACGTGACCGCGGACGGTTTCTACCGCGGCAAGAAGGTCGTGGAAGGCAAGGACGACTGAGGCGCCGCGCTACTCCGCCTTGCGACGGCGAGCATCGGTTACCGGTGCTCGCCGTCTTCTTTTGTGCTTGTGCATGATTGAAAGGAGGCTGTGATGACGGGATCTCTCGCCTGTGTGTTCCCAGGGCAGGGTTCGCAACGCGTCGGGATGCTGGCGGCAATGGCCGGTGTGGAGCGGCTGGTCCGCGACACCTTCGCCGAGGCGTCCGAAGTCCTGGGTTACGATCTGTGGCAACTGGCGCAGACCGGGCCGCAGGAGGAGCTCAACCTCACCGAGCGCACCCAGCCGCTGATCCTTACGGCGAGCGTGGCGCTGTGGCGCGTGTGGTGCGCGCGCGGTGGCCTGCGACCGGCCTTCATGGCAGGTCATAGCCTCGGCGAGTTCAGCGCGCTGGTGTGTGCCGGCTCGCTGGCGTTCACCGATGCAGTGCGTCTGGTGCGCAACCGGGGCGCCTACATGCAGGAAGCGGTGCCGGTCGGGCAGGGTGCGATGGCAGCGGTGCTCGGGCTCGATGATGAGCCGATTGCCGAAGCTTGTGCCGAAGCCGCCGGCGCGGAAGTGGTTGCCGCCGTGAATTTCAACGCGCCTGGGCAGGTAGTGATTGCGGGGCACGCTGCAGCGGTCGAGCGAGCGATCGCGGCGTGCAAGGCACGGGGTGCCAAGCGCGCGCTGCCGCTGCCTGTCAGCGCACCTTTCCATACCAGCCTGATGGTACCTGCGGGCGAGCGGCTCGCACGCGATATGGCGCAAGTGCAGATACTCGTGCCGGAAATTCCGGTAGTGCACAACGTGCACGCGCGCCCTGAAGGCGACAGCGCGACGATTCGCACCCTGCTGGAACGTCAGATCCACAGTCCGGTACAGTGGACGGCCTCGGTGCGCTACATGGCGCAGGCCGGCGTCACGCGGGCGGTCGAGGTAGGGCCGGGCAAGGTCCTGGGCGGGCTTTGCAAGCGCATCGACGCAGCGCTCGAGTGCCTCTATACCGAGGAGCCGCAGGAACTGGAAAAGGCGCTGGCAAGTAATGGCGCAACCGAATGAAGAGGGTGGAGGGCGGATCATGAGCAGGACATGTCTGGTCACCGGAGCCTCTCGCGGGATCGGTGCGGCGATCGCCGAAGCGCTGGGGGTCGCGGGACATACCGTGATCGGAACCGCGACCACGCAAGCCGGAGCCGACGCGATCAGCGAGCGTCTTGCAGCACGGGGAGTCACCGGTAGCGGCATGATGCTCGACGTCGCGGTTCCCGATGCGGCGGAGGCGGTGATTGCCGCGATCAGCGAACGCCATGGTGCGCCACTGGTGCTGGTGAACAACGCCGGCATAACGTGCGACAACATCGTACTGCGCATGAAGGACGAAGAGTGGTCGCGCGTGATCGACACCAACCTCGGTTCGATCTTCCATCTCAGCAAGGCAGTGCTGCGTGCAATGACTAAGGCGCGCTGGGGGCGCATCGTGAACATCAGTTCCGTCGTCGGCTCGATGGGTAACGCAGGGCAGGCGAATTACGCGGCGAGTAAGGCCGGAGTGGAAGGTTTCACGCGGGCGCTTGCTCGCGAAATCGGTTCGCGTGCGGTCACCGTCAACTGCGTGGCACCGGGTTTCATCGACACCGACATGACGCGTGAACTCCCGGAGGCGCAACGTCAGAAGCTTCTGGAGCAGATCCCGGCAGGAAGGCTCGGTGAGGCGCACGAGGTTGCAGCACTGGTCGCGTTCCTCGTATCGGATGCGGCGGGATACATCACGGGCGAGACGATTCACGTCAACGGCGGGATGTACATGTGCTGAAGGAAATCGACCCCTGTCAATGTTGCAACCATTGACGGGATTCAGGGTAGAATCGCGCCGCTGACAGCAATTGCGACGGATTCGTCGCGCACAGCGGCATTCTCAATCACAGACAGGAGCAACAGACCGACATGAGCAGCATCGAAGAACGCGTCAAGAAAATCGTCGCGGAGCAGCTCGGAGTCAAGGAAGACGATATCCAGAATTCCGCTTCCTTCGTGGAGGATCTCGGTGCCGATTCCCTGGATACCGTTGAGCTGGTGATGGCACTCGAAGAGGAATTTGAAACCGAAATTCCCGACGAGGATGCCGAGAACATTACCACGGTGCAGCACGCGATCGACTATATCGAAAGGCATCTCTGATTGAATTCCGCCGCGAGGCTGTCTGGCCCGGGACGGGGTCGCAGCCTCGCAAAGCCTGTCCACCCGACAGGCAGTATTGCAGTTGAGCGGCCGCGCGCAGCCGCGGCCTGTGACGATAACGCGGCTCGCAGACGGAGTTCTGGGTAATGAAACGACGGGTGGTCGTTACTGGTATGGGGGTCGTGACCCCGCTGGGCAACAACGTTGCGACGACCTGGGACGGAATCGTCAACGGTCGCAGCGGTATCGCCCCGATCGATCATTTCGATGTATCCGCATACACCACCCGGTTTGGCGGTTCGATCCGCGGTTTCGACGCGAACACGTTCCTCCCGCCCAAGGACGTGCGCAAGTTCGATGACTTCATTCTCTACGGTCTTGCCGCTGCTGTGCAGGCGATGGACGACTCGGGCCTGAAAGTGGATGAATCGTTCGCGTCGCGCATGGGGGCAGCGATCGGTTCAGGGATCGGTGGTATCGCCTCGATCGAGAAGAGCCACCAGATCGTGCTCGATTCGGGGCCGCGGCGTATCTCGCCGTTCTTCGTGCCGGGTTCGATCACGAACATGATCGCCGGCTGTCTGTCGATTCGCTATGGTTTCAGTGGTCCGAACCTTGCCGTCACCACCGCGTGCACTACCGGTACGCACAATATCGGGCTGGGGGCGCGGCTGATCGCGTGGGGCGAGGCCGACGTGATGCTGGTCGGTGGTGCAGAAATGGCGACCACGCCGGTCGGGCTCGGGGGGTTTGCGGCCGCGCGGGCGTTGTCGACGCGCAATGACGATCCGCAGGCAGCGAGCCGGCCGTGGGATCGCGATCGCGATGGTTTCGTGCTCAGTGACGGCGCCGGGGTACTGGTACTCGAGGAGTACGAGTTCGCGCGCCGGCGCGGGGCGCACATCCACGCGGAGCTTGCCGGCTTTGGCATGAGTGGTGACGCCTATCACATGACGCTGCCACCGGAAGACGGACGCGGCGCGGCAGCGGCGATGCTGAACGCGATCCGCGATGCCGGCATCGAGCCTGGGGCGATCGACTACATCAATGCCCACGGAACCTCGACACCCGCCGGGGACCTCGCCGAGAGTCGGGCCGTCGAGCACGTGCTGGGAGACGCGGCCGCACGCACGGCGATGAGTTCGACCAAGTCGATGATAGGACACCTGCTGGGAGCCGCCGGGGCGGTGGAGGCGGTGTTCAGCATCCTCGCGATTCGTGACGGGGTGGCGCCTCCGACGATCAACCTCGAAAATCCGGATGAAGGCTGTACGTTGAACTACGTTCCCGGTGTCGCCCAGCAGCGCCGTATCGACATCGCCTTGTCGAACTCCTTCGGTTTCGGGGGAACCAACGGTTCGCTCGTTTTCCGCCGCATCTGATTCCTTCCTGCAGGAGGATGTCGTGACCGCGCTGCGTGTCTGGGTCGATGGCGCTGCGAGTGATTGCGTGCCCGTATGCGATCGCGGACTTGCTTACGGTGACGGCGTGTTCGAGACGATGCGGTGTCGGCGCGGACTCATTCCGTTGCTGCAGCGTCACCTCGACCGGGCGTGTAGCGGCGCAAGACGGCTGGGCATCGTGCTCGATGCGGTCGCGCTGCGTGATGAAGTGGAGCGCTTTGCCACCCAGGCGAGCGCGATCGACTGTGTGATCAAGCTGATCGTCACGCGTGGCGACGGCATCGGCGGCTACCGCAGCGAACCCGCGCAGCCGGCACGACGCATCCTGCTCGAGCGGCCGCTTGTCGCGTACCCGTCGACATGGTGGAGCGAAGGCATCACGGTGCGTCACTGCGAGATCCGCCTTGGCAGCAATCCCGCACTTGCCGGAATCAAGCACCTCAATCGCCTGGAGCAGGTGTTCGCACGCCGCGAATGGGATGATCCACAGGTGGCGGAAGGACTGATGGCTGACCAGCGCGGCCGTATCGTGGAAGGCATCTCGAGCAACCTGTTTCTCGTCAGTGGTGCGAGGCTGCTGACACCGTTCATCGAGACCTGCGGTGTCGCCGGTGTGATGCGTGCTCATGTGCTCGAGACCGTGGCGCCGGCACTTGGCATCGTGACGGCGGAGATTCACTGCGAACGCGCTCTGCTGGCTGCAGCCCAGGAAGTGTTCGTGTGCAACGCGGTGATCGGCGTATGGCCGGTGCACTGCCTCGGGCGCAAGCGCTGGTCGCCCGGTCCGGTCACGCGCAGGGTGCAGGATCATGTGGCGCGATTGTTCGCGACCTGAAGTCGTCGTGCGCGCACTCGGGATGCTGCTGGTGTGTACGGTGGCATCGGCATTCATGGGCTGGAAAATGCTGACACGCTGGCTCGACCGGCCGCTGCAGATTACCGAACCGGTGATCGCCGAATTGCCTGCAGGTGGCAACCTGATACGTTTCGTGCAGGAACTCGGCGAGCGAGGCGTGCTCGATCTGCCGAACTGGCTGCGATTGCAGGCGCGCCTCACGGGCGTTGCAGACAAGGTACGTGCAGGTGAATATCGCTTCGAGACAGGCATGACGCCGCGCGAACTGCTGGCGATGCTGGTGGCGGGCAAGGTCGTCGTTTACAGCGTCACGCTGATCGAAGGCAACACGGTGGGGCAATTGCTGGCACGGCTGCACGCGCAGGAGCGGCTGCAGCACACCGTGGATGCTGCCGATGCGTCGGCGCTTGTCCGTACGCTCGGACTCGACCCTGTCACATGGCCTTCGGTCGAGGGCGCCTTTCTGTCCGAAACCTACCAGTTTCATCGTGGCATGAGCGATGCGGACGTGCTGCGTGCCGCGCACGCCGCACTCGAAGACGTGCTGGCCGAGGAGTGGGCGACGCGTACCCCCGACCTGCCGTATGCCGACCCGTACCAGGCGCTGGTGATGGCATCGCTGATCGAGAAGGAGACCGGTGTCGCGAGCGAACGGGCGCGCATCGCCGGCGTGTTCGTGCGCCGTCTGCGCCAGCGCATGTTGTTGCAGACCGATCCCGCGGTGATCTACGGGCTCGGGGAGCGTTTCGACGGCAACCTCACGCGCGAGCACTTGCGAACGCCTGGCCCGTACAATACCTACCTGAATCCGGGGCTTCCTCCGTCACCGATTGCCAACCCTGGCCGTGCCGCGATCCACGCCGCGTTGCATCCGGCCGAGGGAACGGAACTCTACTTCGTGGCGCGTGGTGATGGTTCGCACGAATTCTCGAACACGCTTGAAGAGCACAATCGTGCCGTACGCAAATACCAGTTGCGCCGTGGTGGTGGATAAGGGAGACGAGCCGCGCATGAGCAGGGGCAGGTTCATCACCGTGGAAGGTGGTGAAGGGGCCGGCAAGAGCACCAACATTGCGTGTATCGCCGAGCATCTGCAGGCGGCGGGCCTGCGCGTGACGGTCACACGCGAGCCGGGCGGCACACCGCTCGGCGAGGAGATCCGTGCGTTGCTGCTTGCCGCGCGCGAGGAGGATGTGTGCGCGGATACGGAATTGTTGCTGATGTTCGCGGCACGCATGCAGCATGTTGCGCACGTGATCCGGCCCGCGCTGGCGCGCGGGGAGTGGGTGCTGTGTGACCGTTTCGTCGATGCCAGCATCGCTTATCAGGGCGCTGGCCGTGGACTCGGCATCGAACGTGTGCAGGCGTTGCGCGATCTGCTGCTGGGCGACTTCAGGCCCGATCTGACGCTGCTGCTCGATCTGCCGGTCGAACTCGGGATGCAGCGCATCGGTGGGCGCGGTGCGCCGGATCGGTTCGAAAGCGAGCAGGCCGCATTCTTCGAGCGTGTGCGTGCGACCTACCACACACTGGCGGTTGCCGAGCCCACGCGTTTTCGTGTACTCGATGCGGCACGGGACCTGGTGCAGGTGCGCACGTCGGTGATCGCGGCGGTTGACGAATACCTCGGGAGCTGCGGGGGCGTGGCATGAGCCTGCCCGGTGTCCTGGTGGCACCTCTGCCGTGGCAGTACGATGACTGGGCGCACCTGAGTGCGCGCATCATGGATGCACGCCTGCACCATGCGGTGCTGATCGGTGGTCCCGCAGGGATCGGCAAACGGCCGTTCGCCGAGCTGTTGGCACGCTCCCTGCTGTGCCGCGCACCGCTCGCCGGCAGTGCCTGCGGACGATGCCGCGACTGCGAGTTGTTCGCCGCCGGCTCGCACCCGGACTTGCTGCGCGTGATGCCGGAGGAGCCGGGACGGCAGATCCGGATCGAGCAGATTCGCAGCGGTCTGGCCGAGTTCGTGATGCGTACGGCAAGCGTCGCGCACGCGAAGGTGGTGATCATCGATCCGGCCGAGGCGATGAACACGCATACCGCGAACAGTCTGCTGAAGAGTCTCGAAGAACCGGCACCGCGTACGCATATCGTGCTGTTGAGTGACGCACCGGCCCGTCTGCTGCCCACCGTGCGCTCGCGCTGTCTGCAGTTGAAGTTGCGTCCGCCGACGCCGGATCTGGCCGCCGACTGGCTGCGCGAAAGCTGTGGTATCGATGATGCCGTCGATCTGCTCGGTGTGGCGGCAGGCATGCCGCTCGGCGCGCTGCGCCTGCGTGATCGTGGCGGGCTGAATGGTTTCGATCGAGTGGCAGACGTGATGCGCCGTGCCGTTGAGCCACGTGCATGGATCGCGGCAGTGGCCGGCGAGTGCGCTGAGCTGGAGCTGCTCGATGTGCTCGACTGGATGTTCCTGTTCCTGCTCGATCTGGCAGGGGTGGTGGCACGCGGAGGGATTGGCGGTGCGCGCATTCCGCGTGCAGCTCCTGCCTATGCCGAACTGCTGCCGGGGCTGGATGCAGCGCTGCTCGCGCGTACCTTGCGGCGCGTGATCGAGGCGCGCCGTGACGCCACGTCTGCCGCCAATCCGAACCGGCAACTGCTGCTCGAGGCACTGCTGTTCGACTGGCATTCGGGGTATGCGGCGTCGCGGCGCGCACCCCCCGATACGAAGGCATCGCCACGCGCCTCATAACGCATTTGCGGTGCTCCGTTGCCGGTTCGCCGCACGGGTTTGCAGGGAGACGTGATGACGCCACAGTTGGCAAAAGCGCCGCTGACTGGCTACTCTTGGCAGGCAGCAGACAGTCAGATGGTTTCCGATGAATGCGCCACAAGGTACCCGCAACGGCATTCTGTCCCTGACGATCAAGGACAAGGCGGTGCTGTACGCTGCGTATATGCCGTTCCTGCAGAACGGTGGCTTGTTCATACCGACCAACAAGCCGTATCGCATCGGTGACGAGGTCTTCATGCTGCTGAACCTGATGGACGAGCCGGAGAAGATTCCGGTGGCGGGAAAGGTAGTCTGGGTGACGCCGAAGCGCGCACAGGGAAATCGGGCCTCCGGAATCGGCGTGCAATTCAACGGACAGGACGACACCGCGACCCGCAAGATCGAGACCTACCTCGCCGGCGCACTCGAATCCGAACGTCCGACCCACACGATGTGAGCGAGCGTGTCGGCCGTCCGGGCATGCTGATCGACAGCCATTGCCACCTCGACTATCTGACGGCTCCGCCGTCAGGGCGCGCGATTGCCGATATCCTGCAGTCTGCCGCTGCCGCCGGTGTGGGCCGCATGCTCACGGTGGCGGTCGATCGCGACAACATGACGCGCGTGCTCGCGCACGCACACGCACACCCCGAAGTCTACGCGGCGATCGGGATCCATCCATCGACACCCGAGGATGCGTCGATCGACGCCGAGACGCTGCTCGATCTGGCGGCCGATCCGCGCGTGATCGCGATCGGTGAAACCGGGCTCGACTATTACCACGGAGCCGACTCCGTGAACTTGCAGCGCGAGCGTTTCGTGATGCAGTTGCGTGTCGCTGCACGGGCCGGGTTGCCGGTGATCGTGCACACGCGCGACGCGAGAGACGACACCCTGGAACTGCTTGAGCGCCATGCCGATCGCGGTTGCGCCGGCGTCATGCACTGCTTCACGGAAAGCATCGAGATGGCGCGCTCCGCACTCGCGCTCGGTTTCCTGATCTCCTTCTCCGGCATCATCACGTTCCGCAGTGCAACACAATTGCGCGAGGTGGTGCGCGAAGTGCCGCTTGATCGCCTGCTGGTCGAAACCGACTCTCCCTACCTGGCTCCGGTGCCGCACCGTGGCCGGGTCAACGAGCCGCAACACGTGATCCACGTGGCGCAGGCGATTGCAGCCATCAAGGATGTCACGCTGGAGGAGGTAGCGCAGGTGACCACCGCCAATTTCTACCGCCTGTTTCCGCGTGCGGCCGCAGCCGAACGCGACTGATGCAGACGCTACCGTTCGCGACCGGGTTGGTCGAGGGCTTCTACGGACGCCAATGGGGTGATGCCGATCGCCTCGACTGTCTGGATTTCATCGCCGCGATGGGTTTTCGCTACTATATCTACGCGCCCAAGGGGGACGCGTGGCTGCGCCGGCGCTGGAGCGAACGCTGGTCGTCCGCAGATGAGGCTCGCCTGCGGGCGATCGCCGCATGCAGCAACCGTGCCGGACTGTTGTGGGGCTGTGGCCTCAGTCCACTCGGGCTGGTCGAGGACGGCTCGGCAACGGCACTGGCGCGCTGGCGCGACAAGCTGAGCTATCTCGAGGATTTCGGGCCGCAGTTGCTGTGCATCCTGTTCGACGACATGCCGCGCCACATCGACGCGCTGGCCGAGCGTCAGGCTGACCTGGTGGCGATTGCGCTCGAGACGAGCAGGGCACGGCACGCCCTCGTGTGCCCCAGCTATTACTCGACCGATCCGGTGCTGGAACGGGTGTTCGGCAAGATGCCTGCCGGTTACTGGGATGATCTGGGACGGCTGCTTCCGCCCGAAGTCGGGATCTTCTGGACCGGCGAGCGCGTTTGTGCCGATGCACAGTCACTGCATGCGTTGCGTTCGATCGCGGCGCGGTTTGGACGTGCGCCGGTCCTGTGGGACAACTATCCGGTCAACGATGGCGAGAAGGGTGCGAAGTTCCTGCGCATCGATGCTTTCCGTGGGCGCAGTCCGGAGCTGGCGGATGTGGTCGGCGCGCACTTCGTCAACCCGATGAACCAGTGCTGGCTGTCCCGGATCCCCTTGCGCACGCTGGCAATGCTCTATCGACGCGGTGCAGGTTACGATCCGGATGCGGCATTCCCGGACGCTGTGCGTGCCGAATGCGGTGCGGCGCTGGCGCAGGAACTGATACGTGATCTGGACTTGTTCCAGCGTGGCGGTCTCGATGCGATCGATGCCGCGCGGCGGGTGGAACTTGCCCGATGCTACGCGCGTCACGATTCGCCGGGTGCGCGCGAGCTGATCGGCTGGCTGGCCGGGGAATACGTTTTCGATCCTGCCTGTCTCACCGGCTGATGTGGTGGTCGCGCAGACCGCCGCGCCTATAATCGGTCGTGCTCCACCTCCTGTCGCGATGGGGAAGTTTCATGCAATACCAGGGCAAGACGATCAGACTGCGGACGCTCGATGCTGGTGTGGTCGAGCTGTGCTTCGACCGTGACGGCGATACCGTGAACAAGTTCGACCAGCTTGCGCTGCGCGAGCTCCACGAGGCACTGACTGTGCTGGCGAACACGCAGGGACTGCGCGGAGTACTGATCAGCAGCGGCAAGCCGGACTATTTCAACGTGGGGGCAGACATAGGCGAGTTCGGTGTGTTGTTCCGCCAGGGTGAGGAAACACTGCTCGCCACACTCGCGACGGCGAACACGATCTTCAACGCACTCGAGGATCTGGCGGTACCGACGGTGTGCGCGATCAACGGCAGCGCGCTCGGTGGTGGACTGGAACTCTGTCTGGCCGCGGATGCGCGCGTGCTGGCACGCGAGGCGAGGATCGGTCTGCCCGAAGTGAAGCTCGGGCTCAATCCCGGATTTGGCGCTACCGTACGCCTGCCGCGGCTGATCGGAATCGACAACGCGGTGGAGTGGATCTGCGGTGGCAAGGAGTACGCGGGCGACGAGGCGCTGCGAGTCGGAGTCGTGGACGCAGTGGTCGATCCGGCACGCCTGCGCGATGCCGCGCTCGACCTGCTCGCCCAGTACATGGCCGGTACGCTGGATCACGTCACACGCCGGCGTGAGAAGACGCAGCCCGTGCTGTTGAACGACATCGAGCGCATGATGGCATTCACCACCGGCAAGAGCCTGGTCGCGGCGCAGGCCGGACCCAACCTGCCGGCTCCACTTGCGGCCGTGAAGTCGATGGAGAAATCGGCCGGACTCGCACGCACCGAGGCACTGGCGATAGAGGCAAGGTTTTTTGCGCGCCTGGCAGCCGGCAACGAGGCCGACAGCCTGATCGGCCTGTTCCTGAACGAACAGGCCGTGAGCAGAAAGGCGCGCCGCTGGGCCGGGTCAGGCCGCAAGGTGGTGCAGGCGGCCGTGCTCGGTGCCGGCACGATGGGCGGTGGGGTGGCTTACCAGTCGGCGAGCTGCGGTGTGCCGATCGTGATGAAGGACATCGTCGCCAAGGGCATCGATCTAGGCATGCGCGAAGCCGGCAATCTGCTGGCTGCTCAGGTCGATCGGGGTCGCATGAGTGCCGCGACGATGGCCGGCGTGTTGCGTGCGATCACGCCGGCGCTCGATTACGACGATTTTGCGGTCGTCGATTTCGTCGTCGAGGCAGTCGTCGAGAACGAGGGGGTGAAACAGCGAGTGCTCGCCGAGTGTGAAGCGCGTGTTGGTTCCGACGTCATCCTGGCCAGCAACACGTCGACGATCTCGATCACGCGGCTTGCGGCTGCGTTGCAGAGGCCGCAGAACTTCTGCGGCATGCATTTCTTCAACCCGGTGCATCGCATGCCGCTGGTCGAAGTGATCCGTGGCGAACAGAGTTCGGACGCTGCAATCGCGACCACGGTGGCGTATGCACGGCAGTTGAAGAAAACGCCGATCGTGGTGCGTGACTGCCCGGGCTTTCTGGTCAATCGTGTGCTGTTTCCGTACTTCGGTGCCTTCAACGCGTTGTTGCATGATGGTGCCGATTTCCGTGCGGTGGATCGCGCGATGCAGAAGTTCGGCTGGCCGATGGGTCCGGCGCATCTGCTCGACGTGGTCGGCATCGACGTGGCGCAGCATGCCGCTGCGGTGATGGCAGCCGGCTTCCCCGCACGCATGATGCTCGGATTCCGTACCGCGCTCGATGTGCTGTTCGCGGCCGGACGTTTCGGCCGGAAGAGCGGTGCGGGCTTCTATCGCTACGAGCAGGATCGCGCTGGCCGTGCCGCACAGCAGTTCGATCCCGGCGTGCAATCGCTGCTGGCGCCGGTGTGTGGAGTGCCGCAGGAGTTTGGCGAGCAGGAGATCGTCGAACGCATGATGGTACCGATGTGCAACGAGCTGGTGCGTTGTCTCGACGAGAGCATCGTCGACAGCGCAGGCGAGGCCGACATGGCGCTGGTGCTGGGGATCGGCTTCCCGCTGTTCCGCGGTGGCGCGCTGCGCTACGTGGATCATATGGGACTGGATGCGTTCTGCGCCGCAGCAGATCGTCATGCCGGAATCGGGCCAGCCTATGCCGTGCCGGAATCGCTGCGCCGACGCGCACGCGACGGGCAGTGTTTTCATTCCTGAGCCGATCCGGCGGAGGTGTCGCATGAGCTACAAGGATGATGATGCGCTGATCATCGACTGTGCGCGTACCCCGATGGGGCGTTCGAAGAACGGTGTGTTCCGTCATGTGCGTGCCGAGGATCTGTCGGCAGATCTGGTTGATGCGTTGCTGGCGCGCAACCCCGGGGTGGATCCGCAGGCCGTCGAAGACGTGATCTGGGGTTGTGCGAACCAGACCGAGGAACAGGGCTGGAACATCGCACGCATGATGTCGCTGCTGACCGTGATTCCGCACTCAGCGGGCGCGCAGACGATCTCGCGTCTCTGCGGTTCGTCGATGTCGGCGTTGCATATCGCTGCCCAGGCGATAGCAGCGGACTGTGGTGAGGTGTTTGTCGTCGGCGGTGTCGAGCATATGGGGCATCTGCCAATGGATAAGGGGGTCGACCCGAATCCGCGTCTCAGCAAGCATGTTGCAAAGGCCGCCGGGTTGATGGGAGTCACTGCCGAGGGGCTGGCGATGCTGCACGGTATCACGCGTGTGGAGCAGGATGCGTATGGCGAGCGGTCGCACCGGTTGGCTGCCAAGGCGCAGGACGAAGGGCGCTGGGCGCGCGAAATCGTGGCGCGCCGTGGGCACGACGAAGACGGGTGCAGCATCCTCGTTGCTGCCGATACGACGATTCGTCGTGACACCACGATCGAGGGGCTGGCCGCACTGCCGCCCGCCTTCGATCCGCGCAACGGCACCGTGACGGCGGGTACCTCGTCCCAGATCGCCGACGGAGCGGCGGCGATGATCGTCACTTCCGGTCGTCGGGCGCGCGACTGGGGGCTGCGTCCGCTTGCCAGGATCCGCTCGATGGCGGTCGTGGGTGTCGATCCATCGATCATGGGCTACGGGCCGGTGCCGGCGACGCAGAAGGCGCTGGCGCGTGCCGGCCTCACGCTTGCGGACATCGATGCGGTCGAACTCAACGAGGCCTTCGCAGCGCAGGTACTGCCGGTGCTGAAGGATCTGGAACTGCTCGATGACCTGGACACGCGGGTCAACCTGCACGGTGGTGCGATTGCGCTGGGACACCCGTTCGGTTGTTCGGGGGCACGTATCATGACGACCCTGATCAATGTGATGGCGCAGCGTGACATGACGCTCGGGCTGGCGACGATGTGCATTGGCCTGGGGCAGGGCATCGCAACCGTGATCGAACGCGTCTGACACGACGGGGAAGGAGTAACAGGTGGCGGGGGTGGATGCAGGGCGCGGGCAGCACCAGCGGCTGCCAGGCGAGCGCTGGCTGCTGGCTGCGAGTTACGCCTCGGTGAGCGTCGCGTTGTTGCTGATCGCACTCAAGTGCTGGGCCTGGCTGGTCAGCGGTTCGGCCAGCATGCTGGGCTCGCTGATCGACTCGGTAATGGACTCGATGGCCTCGCTGGTGTCGATGCTCGCAGTGCGGTACTCGCTGAGGCCGGCCGATGCGGATCATGGTTTCGGCCATGGCAAGGCGGAGCCGCTGGCCGCGCTGGCACAGTCTGCCTTCATCTTTGGTTCGGCATTGCTGCTGCTGCTGTACTGTGTCGAGCGCCTGTTGCGGGTGGAAGAGGAGCCGATGACGCACACCGGAATTGCGCTTCTGGTCTGCGTCGTGGCGATCGTCTGCACGCTGGGTCTGGTCGCACTGCAGTCGCACGCGATCCGTCTGACCGGGTCGGCAGCGATCCGTGCCGATCGCCTGCACTATCACGCCGACTTGCTGATGAACGTGGTGGTGATCGTCTCACTGCTCTGCGCGCGTCTCGGTTATGGCCGGGTCGATATCGTGATGGGCGTACTGATTGCACTGCTGATCGGCAGTGGTGCCGTGCAGATCGGTCGCGAAGCGCTCAATCTGTTGATGGACAAGGCGTTGCCGGACGAGGTCGTTGCGCGGATCCGCAGCGTGGCACTCTCCATTCCCGGTGTGCTCGGACTGCACGACCTGCGTACTCGGCGCTCCGGATTGCGCTACTGCATCCAGTGTCACGTCGAGATCGCCGATCACACCACGTTACTGGAGGCTCATGCGATCGCGGATGCGGTCGAAGAACGTCTGGAAGCCGAGTTTCCGGGAGCTGACGTGATCATCCACCAGGATCCGCGCCCTCTGGTGGCGCAGGCCGGCGATTTTCGGCCAATACGTTGAGGTGGAATGACCTGGCATTTGCGATGGTGGGTACGGGTTGGTGCGCTGGGCCTGTTGGTTGCTGCAGCATCGGAGACAAGGCAGGCCACAGAATGATTTTGGTTGATAAAAACCTGTAAAACAATTTGTTGCAATGTTTTTATAATAATTTACATGAGTTACGATGACGGCAAGCGAGCGAAAGTGGCGGAACTGGTAGACGCGCTGGATTTAGGTTCCAGTGCCTTCGGGCGTGCGGGTTCGAGTCCCGCCTTTCGCACCACCGATCACGGTATGCGTGCCGTACCATGCGGCGCAGGGTCGTCGTATAGTCGCCGACCCCGTACCGGGCTGTCGTCAGCCTGCCGCTGATCTGTCGTTGGTCTCTCGAAATGTATCCGTGCGTGCTAGAATGCGCGCCCTTCAGACGGCTGCTGCCCGTGAGCGCGCGCGTCGTACAGATCAAACATCCACAGTTTCTGAGTGAGGTCGAAGATGCAGGTTTCCGTTGAAATTACGTCGGGTCTGGGCCGACGCCTGACGATCGGTGTGCCGGCGGAACGTGTCGAGGCGGAAGTGGCGGCGCGACTGGAGAAGGCAGCAAGGTCGGTGCGGCTGAAGGGGTTCCGTCCGGGCAAGGTGCCACTGAAGGTCGTGCAGCAGCGGTTCGGGCTCGGGGTGCGCCAGGAAGTTCTGGGCGAGGTCATGAGCCAGACGTTCTACGAAGCGGTGCGCCAGGAGGATCTGAAGCCGGCCGGACAGCCAACGATCGAGCCGCGTTCGATTGCGACCGGGCGTGATCTGGAATTCATCGCGACGTTCGAAGTGTACCCCGAAATCGATCTGGTCGACTTCGCGAAACTTGCGATCGACCGGCCTGTGGCGCAAGTGGGTGATGCCGACATCGATCGCATGATCGAGGTGCTGCGCAACCAGCAGGCCATGTGGGCGGTCGTCGAACGTGCTGCGTCGGCGGGGGATCGGGTGAATATCGACTATACGGGGCGTCGCGACGGTGTCGCCTTCGACGGTGGTAGCGCCCAGGGGAGCGATCTGCTCCTCGGTTCCAATCGTATGATTCCTGGGTTTGAGAGCGGAATCGAGGGGATGAGCCCAGGCGAGACACGTGAGTTGCAACTACGCTTCCCTGAGGAATACCACGCCGAAGACCTGAAAGGCGCTGAAGTCGTGTTCGAGGTGTGCCTGAACAGCGTGAGCGAGAAGCGGTTGCCGGAGCTCGACGACGTCTTCTTTTCGCGTTTTGGTGTGGCCAGCGAGGGGCTTGATGGGTTTCGGGCCGAAGTGCGTGCCAATATGGAGCGTGAACTGCGCCAGGCGGTACGCTCCAAGGTGAAGTCGCGTGTGATGAATGCGCTTCACGAGCGTACCGAGGTTGAAGTGCCGCAGGCGCTGGTCCAGCAGGAGATCGCCGCGCAACGCCAGCAGATGCTGCGCCAGTTCGGCGGCGATGCCGCACGCTTCGATACGTCGATGCTGCCCGACGACATGTTTCGTGCGCAGGCGGAAAGGCGTGTGTCGTTTGGTTTGTTGCTCGGGGAGGTGATCCGGCGCGAAAAGCTCGTCGCGGACCCGGTGCGGGTACGCGAGATGGTCGAGGAGATGGCGTCGACCTACGAGGAACCCGAGGAGGTAGTCAACTGGTACTATGGCAACCGGGAACAGTTGGCCTCGGTTGAAGCCGTGGTACTGGAGGATCAGGCAATCGATACGGTGCTTGCCCGGGCGCAGGTGAACGAGGTGGCGTGCAGTTATGAAGATGCGCTGCGCGCAGACCCGTTGAAACCGGACGCGGAAGCGTGACCCTGAGGCATCATCAGCGCCCGCATCCCACCGGGGATGCGGGCAACTTGCGTCTGTCAGGAGACGGTACGGAATGAACGAGCGCGCACAGCAGAGCAGCAGTACGATCACCGGTCTCGGCCTGATTCCCATCGTGGTCGAGCAGACCGCACGCGGTGAGCGTTCGTACGACATTTATTCGCGTCTGCTGAAGGAGCGGGTGATCTTTATCGTCGGTCCGGTCGAGGACCACATGGCGAATCTCGTGGTCGCACAGATGCTGTTTCTCGAGTCGGAAAACCCGGACAAGGACATCCATCTGTACATCAATTCCCCGGGTGGCTCGGTCACGGCCGGTCTTTCGATCTACGACACGATGCGCTTCATCAAACCCGATGTGAGCACGATGTGTATCGGGCAGGCGGCGAGCATGGGAGCTTTCCTGCTCGCTGGTGGCACGCGTGGCAAGCGCTTTGCGCTGCCCAACTCGCGCATCATGATCCACCAGCCAAGCGGCGGTGCGCACGGGCAGGCGTCGGATATCGACATCCATGCACGCGAGATCCTGATCATTCGCGAACGCCTGAATGCGCTGCTTGCGGAGCACACGGGGCAGTCGATCGAGACCATTGCGCGTGACACGGAGCGTGACAACTTCATGAATCCGCAGAAGGCGAAGCAGTACGGGATCATTGACGAGGTGCTGGTCGCGCGACCGGGAAAGTGATTGGCAAGCCTGCTAGACTCAGGGCCGGACCCGGACAACGGCAGAAGGCGGAGGGGCCGAGAGGCACCGCCGGCATGATTCGAAACGGACGGATGGGCGATGACTAAGGAAAGCGGCGGAGACAAGAGCAAATTGTTGTACTGCTCTTTTTGTGGCAAGAGCCAGCATGAGGTCCGCAAACTGATTGCAGGCCCTTCAGTGTTCATCTGCGACGAGTGCGTCGATCTGTGCAACGACATCATCCGCGAGGAGGTGCAGGAGAGCACGGGCGATACCTCGCGCAGCAAGCTGCCGAAGCCGCGCGAGATCTGCCAGATTCTCGATGAGTACGTGATCGGCCAGCAGCACGCGAAGAAGGTGTTGTCGGTTGCGGTCTACAACCATTACAAGCGCCTGCGCGAAGGTGAGCGCCAGCGCGACGATGTCGAACTTGGCAAGAGCAATATCCTGCTCGTTGGGCCGACCGGCAGTGGCAAGACCCTGCTCGCGGAGACGCTTGCACGGCTGCTCGACGTTCCGTTCACGATCGCTGACGCGACCACGCTGACCGAGGCGGGCTACGTTGGAGAGGATGTCGAGAACATCATTCAGAAGCTGTTGCAGAAGGCCGAGTACGACGTCGAAAAGGCCCAGATGGGCATCGTGTACATTGACGAGATCGACAAGATATCGCGCAAGTCGGAGAATCCGAGCATCACGCGGGACGTTTCGGGTGAAGGTGTGCAGCAGGCATTGCTGAAGCTGATCGAAGGCACTGTGGCTTCGGTGCCGCCGCAGGGGGGGCGCAAGCACCCGCAGCAGGAGTTCCTGCAGGTCGATACCTCGAACATCCTGTTCATCTGCGGTGGTGCCTTTGCAGGGCTGGAGAAGATCATCCGTGACCGTTCGGAGAAGAGCGGGATCGGTTTCTCCGCCGAGGTGAAGGGCAAGGACGAGGCGAAGAGCGTCAGCCAGCTTCTGCGTGAACTCGAACCCGAGGATCTGGTTCGCTACGGCTTGATTCCGGAGTTCGTCGGTCGGCTGCCGGTGGTTGCCACCCTTGACGAGCTCGACGGCGAGGCGTTGATCCGGATTCTGACCGAACCGAGGAACTCGCTGACCAGGCAGTTTCGCAAGCTTTTCGAAATGGAAGGCGTCGAACTGGATTTCCGCGAGGATGGCCTGCGCGCGATCGCCGAGCGTGCCCTGACACGCAAGACCGGCGCACGCGGGCTGCGTTCGATCCTCGAGTCGGTGCTGCTCGAGACCATGTATGAGATACCGTCCGAGCGCGACGTGAGCAAGGTCGTGATCGACGAGTCGGTGATCAAGGGTGACTCGTCACCATTGAAGGTCTACCAGAACGTCCAGCCGAAGGCTGCACCCGGGGAGTGATGCTTCGCGTTCGCGCGCAAGGTACGCATCCCCGCACCCGGCTTTTTCGACGACGGCTGGCGCAACGAGCGCCGAGCAGCCGTCAGACCCGGCCCGGGCAGGGCAAGGAGTAACCGGATGAAATACCCGACTGGCGGGCGGCTCGTGCTGCCGTTGTTGCCGTTGCGTGACGTGGTGGTATTCCCGCACATGGTCGTGCCGCTGTTTGTGGGGCGTGAGAAGTCGATCGCAGCACTGGAAGCCGCGATGGAATCGGGTAAGCGGATCCTGCTGGTCGCGCAGCGCAGTGCGGCGGAGGACGACCCGGGCCGGGATGAGGTCTATCAGGTAGGCACCATTGCCAGCGTGCTGCAACTGCTGCGGCTTCCCGATGGTACGGTCAAGGTGCTGGTCGAGGGCAGTGTGCGTGCAACGATCGCTTCGGTGCAGGCGCGTGAGGGCTATCTGGAAGCGGAGGCGCAACCGATCCGCGAGCAGGCGGTGGCGCAGGCAGAAGCCGAGGCACTGGTGCGCAGTTGCATGCGTACGTTCGAACAGTATGTGAATCTGGGGAAAAAGGTGCCGGCGGAAGTGCTGGGCGCACTGGGAAGCGTCGACGAGCCGGGGCGCCTGGCCGATACGATCGCCGCACACATGACGCTTGAACTTGCTCAGAAACAGCAGTTGCTCGAGCTTGGTTCGACGCTCGAGCGAATCGAGCATCTGATGGGATTGATGGAGGGCGAGATCGATCTCTTCCAGGTCGAGAAGCGCATTCGTGGCCGCGTCAAGAAGCAGATGGAGAAAAGCCAGCGCGAGTATTATCTGAACGAACAGATGAAGGCGATCCAGAAGGAACTCGGGGATCTCGAGGATTCGCCGAACGAGGTCGAGAGCATCGAGCGGCGTATCCGTGCGGCCGGGATGAGTGCGGACGCGCAGACGAAAGCCCTGTCGGAGCTGAACAAGCTCAAGATGATGTCACCGATGTCGGCCGAAGCATCCGTGGTGCGCAGCTACCTCGACTGGATGGTGAACGTGCCGTGGAAGAAGCGCAGCAAGGTACGCAACGATCTTGCGCGTGCCGAGAAGGTTCTGGAAAAGGACCACTACGGGCTCGATGAGGTCAAGGAGCGCGTCCTCGAGTACCTGGCCGTGCAGAAGCGGATCGGCAAGGTCAAAGGGCCGGTGCTGTGTTTCGTCGGTCCTCCCGGGGTTGGCAAGACTTCGCTCGGTGAGAGCATCGCGCGTGCAACCAATCGCAGCTTCGTGCGCATGGCACTCGGTGGCGTACGCGACGAGGCAGAAATCCGCGGTCACAGGCGAACCTACATCGGCTCGTTGCCAGGCAAGATCCTGCAGAAACTCGCCAAGGCCGGGGTGCGCAATCCGTTGTTTCTGCTCGACGAGGTCGACAAGATGGGAATGGACCATCGCGGTGACCCGGCGTCTGCTTTGCTCGAGGTTCTGGATCCCGAGCAGAACCACAGTTTCAACGACCACTATCTGGAGGTCGATTACGATCTTTCCGACGTGATGTTCATCTGTACGTCGAACTCGATGAACATCCCGGCGCCGCTGCTCGACCGCATGGAAGTGATCCGTATCCCCGGTTATACGGAGGACGAGAAAATCAACATTGCGCAGCGCTACCTGGTGCCGAAGCAGATGCGCAACAACGGGCTCGGCGAAGGCGAACTCGTGTTGGAGGAGACCGCACTGCGCGATCTGGTGCGCTACTACACGCGCGAGGCAGGTGTACGCGGACTCGAGCGCCAGATCGCAAAGATCTGTCGCAAGCGTGTCAAGCAGCTTGCGCTCGAGCGCGGTGCGACGAGGCTGGTGGTGGATGCAGACAATCTCGCCGAGTTTGCCGGTGTGCCGAAGTATCGCTTCGGAGCCGTGCTGGAAAGCAACCAGGTCGGACAGGTCACAGGGCTCGCGTGGACGCAGGTCGGAGGCGAGCTGTTGACCATCGAGGCGGTCGCGGTGCCTGGCAAGGGACGGCAGGTCAAGACCGGATCGCTCGGAGACGTGATGCAGGAGTCGATCCAGGCGGCGATGACCGTGGTGCGCAGCCGCGCGAAGACGCTCGGGATCCGCCCCGACTTCCACGAGAAATACGATCTGCACATTCACGTTCCCGAAGGTGCAACCCCTAAGGATGGGCCGAGTGCCGGCATCGGCATGTGCACGGCGATGGTCTCGGTGCTGACCGGAATAGCGGTGCGGGCCGACGTTGCGATGACCGGAGAAATCACGCTGCGTGGGCAGGTGCTGGCGATTGGCGGGCTCAAGGAGAAACTCCTGGCGGCACATCGCGGTGGTATCAAGACGGTGATCATTCCGGAAGAGAACGAGCGTGATCTGAAGGAGATCCCGGACAACATCAAGAGCGCGCTCGAGATTCGTCCCGTGCGCTGGATCGATCAGGTGCTGGATCTTGCGCTGGAGCGCATGCCCGAGCCGGTGCCTGACGAGGAATGGAAGCTGTTGAGCGAGAAGGCCGAGCAGGCGGCGCGTGGGAGTGAGCAGGAGCGGATCAATACGCATTGATCCGCAGTGGGGATGCCACACCCGCGAAAGCGCGAAAGCGCCTTGACCATTTGCGGCGCGGCTGGTGTACACTCGTCGCCCCTCGCGTACCGCGACAGCCCCGGGAACCGACCGGGGAACACGAATCCAATCCGGGGAAACTCTGTGAACAAGGCTGAACTCGTCGATCTGATTGCGGACAAGGCCGATATCTCCAAGGCGTCGGCAGCGAGAGTGCTGGATGCAACTCTGGAAGGAATCGTCGCTGCGCTGCGTGACGGGGACCAGGTTGCACTGGTCGGTTTCGGTACGTTCAGCGTGAAGCAGCGCGCCGAACGCCAGGGACGCAACCCGAAGACTGGCGAGGCGATGACCATCGCGGCAAGCCGCAGCGTCGGTTTCAAACCGGGCAAGACGCTGCGCGACGCAATCTCCTGATTGGAAGGCGACGATGCTGCAGAAGATTCGTGACAACGTCCAGGGCACGCTGGCCAAGATCATCGTCGCGGTGATCGTGATTCCATTTGCGGTGTTCGGAATCGATGCATTCTTCACCGGCGGGGTGCCTGAGGCAGCACGCGTCAATGGCGAGGTGATCACCGAACCCGAGCTTGCGCAGAACATCGAGCTCGAGCGGCGCAGGCTGATCGGCCAGATGCAGGATCATGTCGATGCGTCGTTGCTTGAGGAATCGCGCCTGCGTTCGCCAGTGCTCGAATCGTTGATCGGGCGCCGTCTGATGTTGCAGGTGGCAACGCGCTCGGGGCTGCGCGTGGGCGACGCAATGCTGAACCAGCTGATCGTCGAGAACGAGAGCTTTCACGAAAATGGCAGCTTCTCGCAGACGCGCTTCCAGGCACTGCTTGCGAACAACGGGATGAGCCCCGCGCAGTTCAAGAGCCTGCTGCGGGAAGACTTGCTGGTTTCGCAACTGATGTCAGGAATCGAGACGAGCGAATTCGTTACCGGAGCGGAACTCGCTGGTGCAGCACGGCTTACACAGCAATCGCTGGATGCACGCTGGCTGAGCGTTCCGGTGGCAGCGGCGGACGCATCGATCGCAGTGCCTGATGAGCGTGTGTCCGAGTACTACGAACAGAATCGGGCACAATTCCGTACCGAGGAGACGGTGCGTGTCGACTATCTCGAACTCCGACCGTCCGATCTGTATCAGCCCGTTGCTGAAGACGCGTTGCGTCAGGAATACGAGCGGCGGGTGGCTGCCGCCGGTGGTGGCGAGGAGCGCCATGCAGCGCACATCATGCTCGCCACGCAGGACGACACAGCGCGCGAGAAGCTTGCAGCGTTGCGCAAGCGCGTGTTGGCGGGAGAGGATTTTGCAGTGCTGGCGCGCGAGAACTCGGAAGATCCGGGATCGGCAGTGCAGGGTGGGGATCTGGGATTCTCGCGTGGAGACGCCTTCCCTGCGGAGTTCGAGGCAGCCCTGAAGGCGCTTGCTCCCGGTGATGTGTCGGAACCGGTAAGGACTTCCTCCGGTTGGCACCTGATCAAGCTGCTGGAAGTGCGCCGTCAGCAACCGCAGTCCTTCGCCGAAATGCGCTCCACGATCGAAAGCGACCTGCAGAAGGCCGCGGCGGAACCACTGTTCATCGAGCGTGCGGAGAAGCTTGCCGACCTGACTTTCAACTCCGACGATCTGGGGGAAGCGTCGCGCGAACTCGGACTGGAGATCCGTACGAGTCCGGCGCTCGGTCGTCGCGGAGGTGAGGGCCTGTTTGCCGACGCACGCGTGATTGCTGCTGCCTTCAGCAAGGAAGTTCTGGATGAAGCCCAGAACAGCGAGCGGATCGATATCGGCGACGATCGCGTGATCGTGATGCGGCTGAAGTCGCACGAACCGGCGCGGGATCTGGAGCTTGCCGAAGTGGCAGACCGGATTCGCACGTTACTGCGTGAAGCGATGGTGCGCGAGCAGGCGCAGAAGAGGGCGGATGGTCTGCTCGCAGGTGTTGCTGCAGGTCAAGGTATCGAGGAACTTGCACGTGCCAACGGGTACGAGTGGCGAACTGCTCATGGCTACACGCGCGGTGCCTCGCAGGTGCCGGAAGAACTGGGCCGGGTGTTGTTCGACACCCCGCGCAGCCGAGACGGCACCGGCCATGGCAAGGTCACCGCCGGCAACGGTGACGTGCTGGTGTTCGGGTTCGACAACTTCCACGATGGTGATCTGGCACGACTGCCCGTGGAGCAACGCAATGTTCTTGCGCGGGTGTTCCGGCGAGCGCACGGTATCGAGAGCGCCGAAGACTACCGGCAGCGCGTGCGCGCAGTCGCTTCGGTGGAGCTGCTCTGAGGCGTGCCTTGCACGGGACTCGGCTCGCGCTGCCAGCACCCGGTTCAGCCCATCTCTGGCTGTGCGATTCCGATGCAATCCGTGACCCACTGTTGCTGGACGCGTACCGGGTGTTGCTCGACGAGCCGGAGCTCGGGCGCATGCAGCGGCGCGTGTTCGCGCAGGACCGCCATCGCTTCCTGGTAGCGCATGCGCTGTTGCGCAGTGTCCTGTCGCTGTATGCGGACGTGCCGGCCATGGCGTGGCACTTCGAAAGCGGCATGCATGGAAAGCCCGCTCTCGTGCCTGCAGCCATGCTGCCTGACGTGGACTTCAACCTCTCGCACAGTGGCTCCCATGCGTTGCTGGCGGTCAGTACCGGATGCATGCTCACGGGGGTCGACATGGAATTCCATCGGCCCGCGCGCAATTTCCACGGACTGGCGCAGCGCAACTTCGCACAGTCCGAGGTGGCGCGCCTTACCGGCCTGGAAGAGATGGAACTGGCTGCAGAGTTCTACGACATCTGGACGTTGAAGGAAGCCTTCGTGAAAGCCACTGGTGAAGGGCTGTCACGATCGCTCGGCGATTTCTGGTTTGATTTCCATCGTATCGAAGGATGTCTGAGTTTCGGTGCGAAGGCTGAGCTGGAGCCAGAACCAGCGCGCTGGAATTTCTGGTGCCATCGCCTGCAAACATCGTACAGCGCAGCGCTGGCCCTGCGCGGGCCGGACGCGGATGCGGACGAACCGAGCTGGTTCGGGATCGTGCCGCAGCTTCAGTGGCACGCGCTCGACGTGCCCTGCCTGATGCGTAGTCGACGGATTACCGGCAATCGCGCGTCTGGCAGCCGTATGCACTGAGCTAGAATGACGCGCTTTCGATTTACCACGGCCCGGTGGTGGCCAGCAACAGGGAGAGACCGGAATGTTCAGGATCCGTACCTTCAACCAGATTTCCGTGCGCGGACTCGAACGCTTCAGTCGCGAGTGCTACGAGGTGGCGAGCGAGATCGGTCATCCGGATGCGATCCTGCTGCGCTCTCACAAACTCGCGGAAGAGGAGATCGGCGAATCGGTGAAGGCGATCGCACGTGCCGGTGCGGGCTACAACAACATTCCGGTGGGCATCTGTACGACACGCGGCATACCGGTATTCAACACGCCGGGTGCAAACGCCAATGCGGTGAAGGAACTGGTGGCTGCGGCGCTGCTGCTCGCTTCGCGCGGAATCATCGAAGGAATCTCCTTCGTGAATTCGCTGTCTCGGGAAATGCCGGCAGCCGAAATGAGCGCGCTGCTGGAGAAGGAAAAGAAACGCTTCGCGGGCAACGAGTTGCGTGGCAAGACGCTGGGTGTGGTCGGACTCGGGGCAATCGGCAGCAAGGTTGCCCGGCTCGGACTCGGACTGGGCATGGATGTGATCGGATACGATCCGGCGCTCTCCGTCGAGGCGGCGTGGCGCCTGCCGAGTGAGGTGCGTCGCATGGAAAACCTCGGTTCGCTGCTGCAGCGTGCTGATTTCGTCACGCTGCATCTGCCCGTTCTCGATTCGACCCGTAATCTGCTGAACGCAGAGAGTCTGGCTGCAGTGCGCAAGGGCAGTTGCCTGCTGAATTTTGCACGTGACGAGATAGTCGATGTCGACGGCGTGATACAGGCGCTCGATGCGGGGCGTCTCGCACGCTACATCACCGATTTTCCGCATCCAGGGTTGGTCGGCCGCAAGGATGTGCTGTCGATGCCGCATATCGGTGCCAGTACGGAAGAAGCAGAGGAGAACTGCGCCATGATGGCGGCAGATCAGTTGCGCGGATTTCTCGAGCACGGAAACATCCGCAATTCGGTCAACTTCCCGGCGCTGGAACTGGAGCGCACCAATGCCAGCCGCCTGGCGATCACCAATCGCAACAAGCCCGGTATGCTCGGCAATATCCTGTCGATCCTGGCGGCTGTCGGTATCAACGTCGTCGATATGCTGAATCGCAGCCGTGACGACATCGCATACAACCTCATCGACGTGGAAGGTTCGCCGTCAGAGGATGTGCTGGCTCAGATCCGGGCGGTTGACGGAGTCGTCAACGTGCGCCTGATTCCACCGCCTGTCTGCTGAAGCCGGACGGACGGGCGCTGTGCGGGCGCACGAAAGCCCGTCGTGACACGTGCTGCGGACTTCCATATCGATCGCGCCGGGGTGTGGCGTCATCGGGGCAGCGTGGTGCAGCGCGAGGCGATGGTTCGGCTGTTTGCCTCGATGCTTGAACGTCGCGGGGATCGCTATGTGCTCGTGACGCCGGAGCAGACCTTGCGTGTCGATGTGGACGATGCGCCGTTCGTGATCGTCGATATGGAAGATGACGAAGGTGGCGACGCGATGACACTCGTGATGCTAACCAATGTCGGCGAACGTTTTGCACTCGGGCCCGATCATCCGCTGTACTTGCACGAAGACGTGGAGCGTGGCGAAGTTCGCGCCTATCAGATGGTGCGCGACCGGATCCCCGCGCTGGTGCACCGCAACGTGTTCTATCGGCTGGTCGAATTGGCACAAGCCAATGAGGATGGCGTGCTGGGGGTCTGCAGCGGCGGTTGTTTCTTTCCGCTGGAAATCAGCTCTTCCTGAAACCGGCTACGGTGTATTGCGCGCCGTAGCCGGGCGAGAGATTCCTACATGTTCGGGTAGTTCGGACCACCACCACCTTCCGGTGTCGTCCAGACGATGTTCTGTGTAGGGTCCTTGATGTCGCAGGTCTTGCAGTGCACGCAGTTCTGCGCATTGATCTGCAGGCGCTTGCCGCCGCTGGCCGTATCGACGATTTCGTAGACGCCGGCCGGGCAGTAGCGCTGTGCGGGCTCGTCGTACAGCGGAAGGTTGTGCCGGATCGGTACTTCCGGATCACGCAGTGTCAGATGACAGGGCTGATCTTCCTCATGGTTCGTGTTCGACAGGAACACCGACGACAGGCGATCGAAGCTGATCACGCCATCCGGCTTCGGGTATTCGATATGTTTCGATTGTGCGGCAGGCTTCAGTTGCTCGTGGTCGGGCGCATCATCGCTGAACGTCCATGGCAGCTTGCCGCTGAACACGTTGATGTCGATGAATGCATAGGCCGAACCGAAGATGTTGCCGAAGCGATGCTGTGCCGGTCCGAAATTGCGTTGCAGCAGCAGTTCGTTTCCGGCCCACGACGCCATGAATGCCTCGGTGAACTCGCTGAGTTCCTCGCCGGTCTTGCCTTCGGCAGAGATTGCTGCAAACACGGTTTCTGCAGCGACCATGCCACTCTTCATCGCGGTGTGAGATCCCTTGATCTTCGCGAAGTTCAGCGTGCCCGCGTCGCAGCCGATCAGCAATCCACCCGGAAAACTCATTCGCGGCAGTGCCTGTGGTCCGCCCTTGGTGATTGCACGTGCACCGTAGGCGAGACGCTTGCCGCCTTCGAGGAACTGGCGGATCACCGGATGTTGCTTGTAGCGCTGGAATTCCTCGAACGGACTGAGGAATGGGTTGCTGTAGCCGAGGTCGGTGATCAGCCCCAGCGACACCTGGTTGTTCTCGAGATGGTAGAGAAAGCCGCCTCCGTGTGCGCCGCTCTGCTGCAGCGGCCACCCCGCACTGTGGATCACCAGTCCCGGACGGTGCTTTTCCGCCGGGATTTCCCACAGTTCCTTGATGCCGATGCCGTAATGCTGCGCACCGCGTCCGTTGTCGAGACCGAAGCGCGCGATCAGCTGCTTGCCGAGATGCCCGCGGCAGCCTTCGGCGAACAACGTGTACTTCGCGTGCAGTTCCATTCCCGGCGTGTAGCTGTCCTTGTGCTCACCGCTGGCCGAGATTCCCGCGTCGCCGGTCGCGATGCCCTTCACGCGACCGTCGTCATGAAACAGTACTTCGGCTGCGGCGAATCCCGGGTAGATTTCCACTCCGAGGCCTTCCGCCTGCTCACCCAGCCAGCGGCACAGATTGCCAAGGCTGATGATGTAGTTGCCTTCGTTGTGCATCGTCTTGGGGATCAGCGCGCCGGGGACGCGGATCGCCTTCTGTTCGTTGCGCAGCACGTAGATTTCATCGGCGTTCACGGGGGTGTGCAGCGGTGCACCCTGTTCCCGCCAGTCCGGAAACAGTTCGTTCAGTGCGGTTGGCTCGAGCACGGCACCCGACAGGATGTGCGCGCCGACCTCCGAACCCTTTTCCACGACACAGACACTGATGTCGCTTGAAAGCTGGCGCAATCGGCATGCGGCCGCCAGGCCAGCAGGCCCTGCGCCGACGATGACGACATCGTATTCCATGGATTCTCTGGTCACGGTAGAACTCCGAAAAATGTTTTGACTACAGAGACTTGCGAATGGGCGCGAACGATACACGAGGGGCCATTCGATTGCAAAGCAATTGCAGTGGGCCGCCTATTCAAGTATTGACCTGTCTTGTGCATGTGTCGACAATACTGCGGCTTTGTGCTTGGCGGTAATCGCTGCAGCAGTCCTCCGCCAGGAGTCCCACCAACCCTTTTACGAGCGACCGGAGAGTCCATGAAAGTTCTCGTAGCGGTAAAACGCGTAGTGGATTACAACGTCAAGGTCCGTGCCAAAGGCGACGGCACCGGCGTCGATCTCAACAACGTGAAGATGTCCATCAACCCCTTCTGCGAAATTGCGGTCGAAGAGGCCGTGCGTCTGAAGGAAAAGGGTGTGGCGACGGAAGTGATTGCCGTGTCGCTGGGCGACAAGGCGGCGCAGGAGCAGATCCGCACCGCACTGGCACTCGGTGCAGACCGCGGCATCATGGTCGAGACTGCAGAGGAACTGCAGCCGCTGGCGGTTGCAAAGCTGCTGCAGGCCGTGGTTGCGAAGGAAGGTGCGGATCTGGTGATCGTCGGCAAGCAGTCGATCGACGGCGACAACAACCAGACCGGGCAGATGCTGGCAGCTCTGGCAGGGATGTCGCAGGGCACTTTTGCGTCGGAACTGGTGATCGAGAACGGTACCGCACGCGTCACCCGGGAGATCGACGGCGGGCTGCAGACCATCGAGCTGAAGCTGCCGGCCGTGGTCACTACGGACCTGCGACTGAACGAGCCGCGCTACGCTTCGCTGCCGAACATCATGAAGGCGAAGAAGAAGCCGCTCGACACCTTGTCTCCGGCCGAGCTGGGAGTCGATGTCACGCCGCGAGTGAAAACGCTCAAGGTCACGCCGCCGCCCGAGCGCAAGGCGGGCATCAAGGTTGGTTCGGTAGCCGAACTGGTGGAAAAACTGCGTAACGAGGCGAAGGTGATCTGATGAGCATTCTGGTAATTGCCGAGCACGACAACAAGGAACTGAAGCCTGCTACCCGCCACGCCGTCACCGCGGCGCAGGCGATCGGCGGCGACATCCACGTTCTGGTCGCAGGCAGTGATTGCGCAGCGGTTGCAGACGCGGCTGCGCGCGTTGCCGGTGTGAGCAAGGTGTTGCTGGCCGACAATGCGGCCTACGCACACCAGCTTGCCGAGAACATGAGCCTGCTGATCGCCGAGCTGGGAGCCGGTTACGACGGCGTTCTGGCGGCGGCCACCACCAACGGCAAGAACGTGATGCCGCGTGTCGCTGCCCTGCTCGATGTCGCGCAGATCTCCGAGATCACGGCCGTACTCGCACCCGATACCTTCCAGCGTCCGATCTACGCCGGCAACGTGATCGCAACGGTACAGGCGCTGGATGCCCGCAAGGTGATCACGGTGCGCACCACCGGTTTCGACGCCGCACCTGCCGAGGGTGGCAGTGCAAGCATAGAGCCGGTATCGATCGTGAAGGACTCCGGCCTTGCGCGCTTTGTCGAGGAGCGAGTCGCGAAGTCCGACCGTCCCGAACTGACGGCCGCACGGATCGTCGTCTCCGGTGGTCGCGGCATGCAGAGCGGCGAGAACTTCAAGATGCTGGAGGCGGTGGCGGACAAGCTGAACGCTGCGGTGGGTGCTTCGCGTGCAGCGGTCGATGCAGGCTACGTGCCGAACGACTACCAGGTCGGACAGACCGGCAAGATCGTCGCCCCAGACCTCTACATCGCCGTCGCTATCTCGGGTGCGATCCAGCACTTGGCCGGGATGAAGGATTCGAAGGTCATCGTCGCAATCAACAAGGACGAGGATGCGCCGATCTTCCAGGTCGCCGATTACGGTCTGGTTGCCGACCTGTTCCAGGCCGTTCCCGAGCTCGAGTCGCTGCTCTGAGCTGTCCTGATGCAGCAGGCGTCCGGTCTGTAACCGGGCGCCTGGCTGTCCTGAATTCGTTGCGCGCTATTTGCATCGACGATCGGGGCTATTGCGACGGCATCTTCAGAGCCGGCTGCGAAAGTCCTCGTAACCGAAGCGGCGTACGATGCGAACTTCGTCGCTCTGTGAATTCCAGATCGCGATGGACGGCAGGTTGATGCCGTTGAACGTGGTCGTCTTCACCATCGTGTAGTACGCCATGTCCTCGAACACCAGTCGCTGGCCGATGGTGAGCGGTTCGGGAAAGCTGTAGTCACCGATCACGTCGCCGGCCAGGCAGGTCTGCCCGCCGAGGCGGTAGAGGTGGGGAAACTCGCCCGTGCTGCCGCTACCGGTGATCATCGCGCGATACGGCATCTCGATGACGTCGGGCATGTGGCACGTGGCCGAGGTGTCGAGGATCACCTGGTCGATGCCGTTCCAGCCGAGATCGAGCACTTCGGTGACCAGCACTCCGCAGTGGTACGCAACTGCCTCACCGGGTTCCAGATAGACTTCGACGCCATGACGGGCACGGAAGTCCCGGATCAGGCGGATCAGCTCGTCGACCTGGTAGCCCGGACGGGTGATATGGTGCCCGCCGCCGAAGTTGATCCACTGCATGCGCGGGATGAACTCGCCGAAATTGCGCTCGACCGCAGCGATCGTGCGTGCCAGCGGCGGCAGGTCCTGCTCGCACAGGGTGTGGAAGTGCAACCCGCTGAGCAGATCCAGTCGTTCGGTACGAAACTGCGAGCGCGTGACGCCAAGACGCGAGCCCGGTGCACAGGGGTCGTACAGCGCGACCGTGCCTTCGGAATGCTCCGGGTTGATGCGCATTCCGTACCTGAGTTGCGGGCGCCGTGTGCGAGTTTCCTCGAGGATCGGTGCGAAGCGCTCGAGCTGCCCGCACGAGTTGAACACGACATGATCGGAAATTTCCAGCGTGGCACGCAGTTCCGGCTCGGTGAATGCAGCACAAAAGGTGTGCACTTCACCGCCAAACTCCTCGCGACCGAGGCGCGCCTCGTGCAGGCCGCTGGCACAGGTACCCGGCAGGTAGCGGCGCACCAGTGGCGCCAGGCTGAACATCGAGAATGCCTTCAGCGCCAGCAGGATCTTCGCACCGCTCTCGCGCTGCACGTGCGCGAGCAGTTGCAGGTTCTCCTCGAGCGCCACCTCGTCGACGACGAAACACGGCGATGGAACGCGTCGTGGATCGAAACGCCCGAAATGGCGCATGCGTATGCCCTGCATCTCAGTCGAGGCGTCCGTCATGGCGCATGAGCTGCCACGGCAGGCCGTGCATGTTCAGCGCTTCCATGAACGGGTCGGGGTCGAACTGCTCCATGTTGAAAACGCCTGCCGCATGCCACCTGCCGGTCAGCATCATCTTCGCGCCGATCATCGCAGGCACGCCGGTCGTGTATGAAATGGCCTGCGACTGCACTTCGCGATAGCACGCTTCGTGATCGCAGATGTTGTAGACGAATACCGTCTTGGGCCGCCCATCCTTCGTGCCGCGTGCAAGGCAGCCGATGCAGGTGCGTCCCTTGGTCAGCGGACCCAGGCTCGACGGATCCGGCAGCACGGCCTTGAGGAACTGCAGCGGAATGATCTCCTGGCCGTTGTGAATGACCGGGTCGATGCGCGTCATGCCGACGTTCTGCAACACCTGCAGATGGTTCAGGTAGTTGTCCGAGAACGTCATCCAGAAGCGGGCACGGCGTATTTTCGGGAAATGCTTCACGAGGGACTCGAGTTCCTCGTGGTACATGAGATAGATCTTCCGGGGCCCGATGCCGTCGGGGAAGTCGAAGACGCGCGAGACGGCCAGCGGATCGGTTTCCTGCCATGCGCCGCGTTCCCAGAAGCGTCCGCGAGCCGTCACCTCGCGGATATTGATTTCGGGATTGAAATTGGTGGCGAACGGCTGTCCGTGATCGCCCGCATTGCAGTCGATGATGTCGAGTTCGTCGATGACGTCGAACTCGTGCTTGTGCAGCCACGCGGTGAACACGTTGGTGACACCGGGATCGAAACCGCTGCCGAGCAGGCCCATGATGCCGCGCGCCGCGAAACGCTCGTGATACGCCCACTGCCAGCTGTATTCGAACTTCGCCTCGTCGGGTGGTTCGTAGTTCGCGGTATCGAGATAGTCGACGCCGGTTTCCAGGCAGGCGTCCATGATCGGCAGATCCTGGTAGGGCAGTGCGACGTTGATGACCAGGTCAGGACTTTCGCGATGGATCAGTGCTGCCATCGCAGTCACATCGTTCGCATCCACCTGTGCGGTCGCGATCGGGCGCGCAATCTGTGCCGCGATGCGCCGGCACTTCTCCTCGTTACGGCTGGCCAGGACGATCTCCGAGAAGACTTCCGGCACCTGCGCGCACTTGTGAGCCACGACCTGGCCGACGCCGCCCGCGCCGACGATGATGACCTTCGCCATCGGATACGCTCCTTGTGTCAGTCTTCGAAGTAGGTATAGCCGCGCAGGCTGGCGCTGAACAGCTCCAGCACGTTCTGGCGTTCGACCGGTGCAATGCGGCCGCTGCGCACGGCGCGCTCTGCGGTGCGCCTGAACTGCTCCAGCAGTTGCTGCGGCTGGTATTCGACGTAGCTCAGCACGTCGGCGATGCTGTCTCCGCTCATCTCGCGCACGAAGTCGAAGCTGCCATCGCCGTTGATGCGTACGCTGACCACGTGCGTGTCGCCCATCAGATTGTGCAGGTCGCCCAGTGTCTCCTGGTAGGCGCCGACGAGGAACACGCCGAAATAGTACGGTTCTCCCTCGCGCAGCGGATGTACCGGCAGCGTCTTCTGCAACCCGCGAGGATTGATGAAGCGATCGATCTTGCCGTCCGAGTCGCAGGTGATGTCGGCGATGATCGCCTGGCGCGTCGGTTTCTCGCGGTGGCGGTGCACCGGCATCAGCGGGAACACCTGTTCGATCGCCCATACGTCGGGCAGTGACTGGAATACCGAGAAGTTGCCGTAGTAGATGTCCGACAGCGAATCCTCGAGTCCTTCCAGGCCAGGCGGCAGGCGCTTCGCACCCTGTGACTCGCGTACGATCGCACGCACGATTTCGAGGAACAGGCGCTCCGAGAGCGACAGCGAACGCAGGCGGATCTGCCCACGCTTGAACAGTTCGCGAATCTCGTCACGGTAGTAGACCGCGTCGTTGTAGCATTCCTGCAGGTTCTTCACGCTGACGTTGGCGAACACTTCGGCGAGGTTGCGGATCAGGTCGTGCTCTGCCGGATCGATCTGCTCCGGGACGCTGCCGGATTCGAAACGGGTGACGTCGAGAATGTTGAACAGCAGCACCGAAGAATAAGCGACGGTGGCACGACCCGACTCGGTCACGATCACCGGATGCGCGATGCCTTCCGGATCCAGCGTCGTCATGATCGTCTCGACGATGTCCGTGCAGTATTCGTCGAGCGAGTAGTTCTTGCTGTATTCGAAATTGGTCTGGGTCCCGTCGTAGTCGACCGCCAGTCCTCCGCCCAGATCCAGGTAGCCGAGTGCTGCGCCTTCCTTGACCAGGTCCACGTAGTAGCGGCACGCCTCGAGCACGCCGCTGCGTATGTCGCGAATGTTCGGGATCTGCGATCCGAGGTGGTAGTGCAACAGCTGCAGGCAGTCCAGCATCTCGTGCTCGCGCAGCGCGTCGATCACCTCGACGATCTGCGAGGTCGTGAGTCCGAACAGGCTCCGATCGCCGCTGCTCTCGTTCCAGTAACCGCCGACCCTGGATGCGAGCTTCACGCGCAAGCCGAGGATAGGGCGCACGCCGATCCGGCGTGAACAGGCCAGGATCACCGGCAGCTCGGTTGGTGTTTCGATCACGAAGGTGCAGCGGTACCCGAGCTTCAGCGATTGCAGGCCGAGCGTGATGAACTCTTCGTCCTTGTATCCATTGCAGACGATGTGGCTGCTGTCCGGATCCAGACTCGCGAGCGCAATCAGCAGTTCCGCCTTGCTGCCGGCCTCGAGACCGTGCCCGTAGCTGGCGCCGAAGCGGGCGATCTCCTCGATCACCTGGCACTGCTGGTTGACCTTGATCGGGAACACGCCTCGATAGCAACCCCGGTACCCGAGGTTGGAGATCGCGCGGGCGAAGGTTTCGTTGATCAGCGTGAGCTGGGAGTCGAGCAGGTTCTCGATGCGCAGCAGCACCGGCATCTGCAGCCCGCGCTGCTGCATGCCGGCAATGATGTCGGGAATGCTGACACTCACTCGCTGGCCGTCGCTGGTGACGTTCACCGTGACGGCTCCGTCGTCGGCGAGGTCGAAATATCCTGCGCCCCAGTTCCTGATGCCGTAGAGCTCGGCCGCATCGGCCGGCGTCCAGTTTGCGTTGCCGTTCGCTTTCAATTTCTGTCTGGTCCTCTGGAGGGGTGTCCGCAGGGTGGGCGCGGATATTGCGATTGCAGGTAGCAAATATCAAGCCCAGCAGTCGCGAAAATTTCGCGACGTAGAGCCGGTCAGTCGCGGCGCAGGCGGTCGGAAATCGCGATCGGGTTGGGGCAGTTCAGAACCACGACATAGGACGAGGCGACGAAGGTCACGATGGCCGTCGCCTGGACCAGATGGGATGCGTCCTTGCCGATCATGCCGAAACCGGCTGCCATGTAGGCGATCAGCAGCGAGAACTCGCTGTTCTGTCCGAGCCGCAGTCCGATGTCCCACGCCAGCGCAGGCGTTTCGCTGAGGCGTCCGAGCAGGAAGCGGAACACCAGCGGCTTCAGCGCCAACATTGCTGCTGAGAGTAGCAGCGCCACGACCCAGATCCGGTCGAGCACGCCAAGGTCGAAGCTGCCGCCCAGCGAGAAGAAGAACAGGATCAGGAAGAAGTCGCGCAGCGGCTTCAGACTGATCGCGATGTACTGGCTGATCGGGCTGGAGGCGATCGACACGCCGGCCACGAAGGCCCCGATCTCCGGTGACAGCCGCATCACTGAAGCCAGTTCGGCAAGCCCGAGGCACCAGCCGATCGCGAGCAGGAAGATGTATTCGCGAAAATGATCGAAACGCTGGATCAGACGGATCAGGACGAGGCGCACCAGAACCACGGCCACGACCACCAGCGCCGGCAATGCGAGCAGTGCCGTCAGCAGCGCACCGATCTGGAAATCGCCATGGCGACTGCCCATCAACGCGACCAGCACGAAGATTGCGATCATGTCCTGCAGCAGCAGCAGACCGACCATCAGCTCGCCGGTATGGCGATGGTGCAGCACGGTCGTGGGGAGCAGCTTGATGCTGATGATGGTGCTCGAGAACATCATTGCGAGGCCGATGATCAGGGCCTCGGTGCGCGTGAAGCCGGCGACGCTCGCCACGCCGGCGCCTACCAGTGCGAAACACAGCGAACTCGCGAATGCGACCACGGTGGAGTTGCGTATCGTGGTCAGCAGCGCCCGCGGCTGCATGTCGAGCCCGAGCAGGAACAGCAGGAAGATGATGCCGACGTGTGCGATGTCCTGCAGCAGGGTGAGATCGGTGATCAGTGACAGGCCGTAGGGGCCGATCAGTGCACCGAGTGCGATGTAGGCGATCAGTAGCGGCTGGCGCGTATAGAGTGCGAATGAGGCAAACGCTGCTGCGCCGGTGAAGATCAGGAAGAATGAGAACGTGACGCTAGAGTGTTCCAACGGCGTGCTGCCCGTTTGTGTGCGCGGCGCAGTATATCAGGCACCGCCGCAGGCCTCGCGCAGCAGCAGGGGAGGGTGCGGATCGATCGTGCTGGACTGATAGACGCCCGAGAACTCGCCGAATCCGGCGAGTGCGTCGGTCGCGTCCCGGTCGGTGCGGATCCGGAAGCTATCGAAGCCACAGCGGCGCATCAGGAACAGCTGGTCGCGTTGCACGTCACCGACCGCCCGCAGTTCGCCCGCAAAGCCATAGGTATCGCGCAGTACGCGAGCGTGGGAATAGCCGCGTCCGTCGCTGAACACCGGGAAGTCGATCGCTACCAGGGCGACGTCATCGAGTGCATCGGCGATCGTTTCGGGATGTTCGCTGCTGGCGAGCCGGATGCCGACAGCGGCGTCGCGAGCCAGGAGTTCCTCGCGTCGCGCGTTCCACACACATAGCGGCACGATCAGCTTGCCCGCCGGCAAGTGTGCTGCGCTGTCGAATTCCGCATCGAGCTCGACCCAGTCGTCGATGATGATCCTGCCGTGACTAAGGAGAAGTGACATAGACGGCCTTCCTGAACGATTCGATGCCGATTCGGCGGTACGTTTCGATGAAGCTCTCGTCGTCGAGGCGGTCCACGACATAGAGTTCGAGTATGCGGCTCACGATGGCGGGAATTTCACTCTGGGCAAAGGATGGTCCGAGGATCGTACCGAGCGCGGCGTCGCTGCCCTGGTTGCCGCCGAGCGATATCTGGTAGAACTCCTCGCCCTTCTTGTCGACGCCGAGGATGCCTATCTGTCCGACGTGATGATGCCCGCAGGCGTTCATGCAGCCGGAAATGTTCAGGTCGATTTCGCCGAGATCGTGAAGGTAGTCCAGATCGTCGAAACGACGCTGGATCGCCTCTGCGACCGGAATCGATTTGGCGTTCGCGAGTGAACACAGATCGCCGCCCGGGCAGCAGATGATGTCGGTGAGCATGCCGATGTTCGGCGTCGCGAGCCCGGCTGCTCTGGCTTCCTCCCAGAGGGCGAACAGTCGTGGTTGAGGCACGTCGGCGAGCACCAGATTCTGCTCGTGCGTTACGCGCACCTCGCCACCCGAATACTCGTCGGCGAGTCCGGCGATCGTCTCGAGCTGGCGGTCGGTCACATCGCCGGGTGCGATGCCGGTGCGCTTCAGTGACAGGGTCACGATGGCGTAGCCCGGTACTCGATGTGCCGTGACGTTGCGTTCCATCCAGCGGTCGAATGCACGCGAACCGGCGCGCCAGGCGGCGAGCTGTGCGCTGCAGGCTGCGACGTCCATGGCTGGATAGGCAGGCGCCGTGAAGTACGAGCGCGCCCGCTCGATCTGGGCTTCGGTGAGCGGTGGCACCGTGCGACGTGTCGTTTCCCACTCGCGTTCGACGCGTGAGCGGAACTCATCTGCACCGAGTGCCTTTACCAGAATCTTGATGCGCGACTTGAACAGATGGTCGCGTCGGCCGAACTGGTTGTATACGCGCAGGATCGCCTCGAGGTAGCCGAGCAGTTCGGCTGCGGGCAGGAATTCGCGGATCGTCGTACCGATCATCGGTGTCCGCCCCAGCCCGCCGCCGACGATCACCTCGAAACCGGTCGTACCCGCCTCGTCGCGCACGATGACAAGGCCGATGTCGTGCACACGTACCACCGCGCGATCGGCGACCGAGCCGCATACCGCGATCTTGAACTTGCGCGGCAGAAAATTGAATTCCGGGTGGAAGGTCGACCACTGGCGGATCAGTTCGCAGTAGGGCCGTGCGTCCTCGACCTCGTCACAGGCCACGCCGGAGAACTGGTCGGCGGTAGTATTGCGCACGCAGTTGCCGCTGGTCTGGATCGAATGCATCTGCACGCTGGCCAGTTCCGCGAGGATGTCCGGCACCTCCTCCAGGCGTGGCCAGTTGAACTGCACATTCTGGCGCGTCGTGAAGTGCGCATAACCCTTGTCGAAGTGGCGCGCGATGTGTGCGAGCTTGTGCAGCTGGCGGCTGGCGAGCATGCCGTACGGAATCGCGATGCGCAGCATCGGTGCCAGCCGCTGCACATAGAGACCGTTGCGCAGACGCAATGCACGGAATTCCGCCTCACTGAGCTCACCACGCAGGAAACGCTGCGTCTGGCCACGGTACTGGCGGACGCGTTCGTCGAGCATGCGCTGGTCGTGTTCGTCGTATTGGTACATCGTCGGCGTGCCGGCACCTGCAGTGTCTGAGCTGCCACCGCCTTCTGGAACCGGGGTGACTCAAGGAGCGGCGCAGCAGCGGCGCGCACCTTAACAAAATGCTTATGGCTATAAAAGAACTGTTTTCTTATAACAAAAGAAGGTTTCGCGATATCTTGCGACGCTTCATGACGCTTCTGTTTGGGGAATTTCGGCAGAGGTTCCGGCGAGGTTCGATCGTAGCCAGCGCTCCATCTCGGCGGTGCTGATTCCCTTGCGTCGTGCGATATCCTCGATCTGGTCGAGACCGATGCGTCCGACCGCAAAGTAGCGTGCCTCCGGGTGTGCAAAATACCAGCCGCTGACTGATGCGGCCGGGTACATCGCAAAACTGTCCGTGAGCTGGATGCCTGCCTGGCGTTCAGCGTCCAGCAGTGCGAACAGCGTGCGCTTCTCGGTGTGGTCCGGGCAGGCAGGGTAGCCGGGCGCCGGGCGAATGCCACGGTAGCGTTCGCCGATCAAATCCTCGTTGCTCAGCGTTTCGTCGGCCGCGTAGCCCCACAGCGTACGGCGCACTTCACGGTGCATGTATTCGGCCAGTGCTTCGGCGAGGCGGTCGGCCAGTGCCTTGACGAGAATTGCCGAATAGTCGTCGTGTTCACGGCGGAAGCGTTCCGCAAGCTCTTCGGCACCGAAGCCCGCGCTGACCGCAAAGGCTCCGATCCAGTCCGGCGGTCCTCCGGCCGGCGCGATGAAGTCGGCCAGGCTGCGGTTCGGTTTGCGATCGGCGTGCTGCTGTTGCTGGCGCAGGAAATACAGCGTGGCGAGACGCTCGTGGCGGGATTCGTCCTTGAACAGTACGACGTCGTCACTTCCTTCGCGCTGTGCCGGCCAGAAACCGAGCACGGCGCGTGCGACCAGCAGTTTCTCGTCGATGATGCGGTGCAGCATCGCCTGTGCATCATCGAACAGCGTGCGCGCGGCGCTGCCGATGCGTGGGTCGTTGAATATCGCCGGGTACTTGCCGGAAAGATCCCAGGATATGAAGAACGGGGTCCAGTCGATCGTCTCCAGCAGCCCTTCCAGGGCGATGTCGGCGAATACGCGTACGCCGGTGAACGAGGGGCGCAGCGGTTGGTATCCCGCCCAGTCGAGGTTCAGCCCGTTGGCCACCGCATCGTGGAATCGCAGCAGTGGCTTGCGTTTGCTGCTGGCGGCGTTGCGTTCGCGGATCGTGGCGTATTCGGCGCGGCGCTCGTCGATGAACGCCGTGCGCCGTTCCGGACTCAGCAGTTGTGTCACTACGGTCACGCCGCGGGAGGCGTCCGGCACGTAAATGGTGGGGCCGTTGCGATACGCGGGTTCGATCTTTACTGCCGTATGGGCCTTCGAAGTGGTGGCGCCACCGATCAACAGCGGGATGTCGAAGCCCAGTCGTTCCATTTCGGACGCCACGTGCACCATTTCGTCGAGCGACGGGGTGATCAGTCCGCTCAGTCCGACGGCGTCGACCGCATGTTCGCGTGCGGTCGCCAGAATGCGTTCGCACGACACCATCACGCCGAGATCGATCACCTCGAAGTTGTTGCACTGCATCACGACGCCGACGATGTTCTTGCCGATGTCGTGCACGTCGCCCTTCACGGTAGCCATCAGCACCTTGCCGTTGCGTCGTCGTTCTTCACCCGTGTGTTCCATGTACGGCAGCAGGTACGCCACCGCCTGCTTCATGACGCGGGCACTCTTCACCACCTGCGGCAGGAACATGCGTCCCGTGCCGAACAGGTCACCGACCACGTTCATTCCGGCCATCAGTGGCCCCTCGATCACGTCGAGGGGGCGTGTGGCCTGCAGACGTGCCGCTTCGGTGTCTTCGGTGATCCAGGTCGAGATGCCCTTGACCAGCGCGTGTTCGAGCCGCTTTTCCACCGGCCACGAACGCCACTCGAGGTCCTCTGCTGCCTGTTGCGTGCCGGCGCCGGCGTATTGGCTGGCGGTCTCGAGCAGCCGTTCGGTCGCATCGGTACGGCGGTTCAGTACCACGTCCTCCACGCGTTCGCGCAGTTCGGTCGGGATTTCGTCGTAGATCGCGAGCTGGCCGGCATTGACGATTCCCATGCCGAGCCCGGAGCGGATCGCGTGATAGAGGAAGACCGCGTGAATCGCCTCGCGCACGCGATCGTTGCCGCGGAACGAGAATGAAACATTGCTGATTCCGCCCGACACCAGCGCGCCCGGAAGATGTTCACGGATATGGCGGCAGCAGGCGATGAAGTCGACCGCGTAGTTCGCGTGCTCCTCGATGCCGGTGGCGATCGCGAACACGTTGGGGTCGAAGATGATGTCTTGCGGGATGAAGCCGACCTCATCGACCAGAATGCGGTAGGAACGTGTGCAGATCTCGATCTTGCGTTCGACCGTGTCGGCCTGGCCCTGCTCGTCGAACGCCATCACCACGACCGCTGCGCCGTAGCGCAGCGCCAGCCGCGCCTGGCTTACGAAGGGTTCGACGCCTTCCTTGAGGCTGATCGAATTGACCACGCAGCGACCTTGCACCACGCGCAGCGCAGCTTCGATCACTTCCCATTTGGACGAGTCGATCATTACGGGTACGCGGCTGATGTCGGGTTCTGCCGCCGCGAGCTCGAGGAATCGCACCATCGCCGCTCGCGAGTCGAGCATTCCCTCGTCCATGTTGACGTCGATGACCTGTGCGCCGGCCTCGACCTGCTGGCGAGCGACCTCGAGTGCAGTCGTGAAATCGCCCTCGCGCACGAGTCGCGCGAAACGTGCCGAACCCGTCACATTGGTGCGCTCGCCGACGTTGACGAACAGCGAGTCGGCCGTGATCGTCAGCGGCTCGAGCCCCGCAAGCCTCAGTGCATGCGGACGTGGAGGAATCACCCGCGGGGGGATGCTGGCCACACGCTCGGTGATCGCGCGGATATGCTCGGGCGTGGTGCCACAGCAGCCGCCTACGATGTTCACCATGCCACGCTCGGCGAAATCGCCGATGATCGCCGCCATGGTGGGCGGATCCTGGTTGTAGTTGCCGAACTCGTCCGGAAGCCCGGCGTTCGGATGCACGCTGAGCGCCGTGTCCGCGATCTTTGCCAGCGCCAGCACATGCGGGCGCAACTGTTCCGCGCCGAGAGCACAGTTCAACCCGATCGCAAGCGGGCGGGCATGCACCACCGAGTACCAGAACGCCTCGGCGGTCTGCCCCGAGAGCGTACGGCCACTGGCGTCGGTGATCGTCCCCGAGATCATGACCGGCCAGCGCTTGCCGTGCTCGTCGAAGAACTGCTCGCAGGCGAAGATCGCGGCTTTCGCGTTCAGGGTGTCGAAAACCGTCTCGATCAGCAGGATGTCGACACCGCCGGCGATCAGACCTTCGATCGCAACGCGGTAATCGGCTGCGAGTTCCTCGAAGCGCACGTTGCGAAATCCCGGGTCATCGACCTTGGGGGAGAGTGATGCGGTCCGACTCGTCGGTCCGATCACCCCGGCAACGAAGCGCGGACGTTGCGGATCACGCGCGTTGAACTCGTCGGCGGCTTCCCGTGCCAGACGCGCACCGGATTCGTTCAGTTCGCGCACCAATGCGCCGAGGCCGTAGTCGGCCTGCGAGATGGCTGTCGAATTGAAGGTGTTGGTTTCGATGATGTCCGCACCGGCTTCGAGATAGGCACGGTGGATGGCGCCGATGATATCGGATCGGGTCAGCGAGAGCAGGTCGTTGTTGCCACGCAACGGCAGCGGGTGCGTGGCGAAACGCTCGCCGCGAAAATCCGCCTCGTCGAGCCGGTGCGCCTGGATCATCGTGCCCATCGCTCCGTCGAGTACCAGAATGCGTTCGGTGAGGGCGTTGCGGAGTGTCGGGCTGCAATCGGTCATCGGTGGCATGTTCCGGGTGGGGAGCGCAAGTTGGTACAGATCGGGAAAAACCGCATGGTAACAAAGGCTTGGCCGTGATCTCCGGGGAAGCGGCAATCCTCACGCAGAGTATCGCAAATACCCGAGCAAATTAGTAAAATATTACGCGTTGTTCGTGCGAGAGGATTGCCGGCAGATGCTCACGATCACCGAATCGGCCCAGGAATACCTCGTCGGGCTGCTGTCGAAGCAGGATCCCGACGTGCGTGGGGTGCGGGTGTTCATCACCAACCCGGGCACGCCGCGCGCCGAGACCTGCATTGCGTATTGTCGTGATGCCGATATCCAGGGCGAGGATGAACACAGGCTCTTCAATGGCTTCGAGGCATGGTTCGATAGCCGCAGTGTGCCGTTTCTGGAGGAAGCACTGGTCGATTATGCGGCTGACCGCATGGGTGGGCAGCTGACGATCAAGGCGCCCAATGCCAAGCTGCCGAAAGTCGATCCGGACAGCCCTCTCGAGGATCGGATCAATTACGTTCTCTACAATGAAGTCAATCCGCAGCTTGCTTCGCACAGCGGCGAGGTGCATCTCGTGGAAGTGGACGGCAGTGTGGCCGTGCTGCAGTTCGGCGGCAGTTGCCAGGGGTGCGGCATGGTTGCCGCCACGCTGAAGAACGGGGTGGAGCGTACGTTGCTCGAGAGATTTTCCGAGCTGACGGAAGTCCACGACGTGACCGACCATTCGATACGCACGAACGCGTACTACACCTGAACCAGGCGTAATCACCTGGGTCTTGTGCAGCCTGCGCTGTGAGCGGCATGTCTCCATCATCACCACTCCCGCCCGATATCGCGATTGCCAGAGCGGCGCAACCGTTGCCGATCGCGGAGGTCGCTGCGCGCGCGATGATTCCCGCAGATGCCCTGATCCCGTATGGACGCTACCAGGCCAAGATCGAGCGGAGATTTCTGCAGGAGCTGGAAGCACGTCCTGACGGCAGACTGATCCTGGTCACGGCGATCTCGCCGACCCCCGCCGGTGAAGGCAAGACGACGGTTGCGATCGGATTGGCAGACGGTCTGGCGCGCATCGGCGCGCGTGCATTGCTGACGCTGCGCGAACCGAGTCTCGGTCCCTGCTTCGGCATGAAAGGTGGAGCCACTGGTGGCGGCCACGCACAACTGCTGCCGATGGAAGAGATCAACCTGCATTTCACCGGCGATTTCCATGCGATAGGCGCAGCACACAACCTGCTTGCCGCCATGGCCGACAATCACCTGCACTGGTCGAATGCCTTGCAGCTCGACCCGCGACGTCTGACATGGCGGCGCACCGTCGACATCAACGATCGCAGTTTGCGCAACATCTGTATTGGTCTCGGTGGCGCAGCGAACGGTTTGGTGCGCGAGTCCGGCTACGACATCACGCCCGCCTCGGAAGTGATGGCCGTCCTCTGTCTGGCGCAGGATCTGCACGACCTCGAACAGCGCCTGGGAAACATCGTGATTGGTTACCGGCGCGATCTCGTACCGGTACATGCACGCGAGCTGAAGGCTGCCGGGGCCATGGCAGTGCTGCTGCGCGATGCATTGCAGCCGAATCTGGTACAGACGCTCGAGAACAACCCGGTGCTGGTCCACGGCGGGCCGTTCGGCAACATTGCACATGGCTGCAACTCGCTGATTGCGACGCGCAGCGCACTGAAGCTCGCCGACTATGTGGTGACCGAGGCCGGCTTCGGCGCGGATCTCGGCGGCGAGAAGTTCTTCGACATCAAGGCACGTCTCGGTGGTCTGCATCCCGATGCCGCCGTGCTGGTGGCGACGACACGGGCGCTGAAAATGCACGGTGGACAACGCCGTGAAGACCTCGGGCGGGAAAATCTCGAAGCGCTGCGAGCGGGATGCACGAACCTCGCACGGCATGTACGCAATATCGGCCTGTTCGGGGTGCCGGTCGTGGTGGCGATCAACCGCTTCGACAGTGATACCGATGCCGAGGTCGAGCTGCTCGCGTTCGAGTGTGCGCGGCTGGGTTGCGAGTCGATCGAGACCACGCACTTTCGCGAGGGCGGTGCCGGTGCCGAAGCGCTTGCACGCGTGGTGCGCACGCTGGCCGATTCGGGTCGCTCGCGGTTCCGGCCGCTGTATGCCGATGATCTGCCGTTGTGGGACAAGGTATGTACGGTGGCGCAGCAGGTATACGGTGCGGGTGAAGTTGTGGCCGGGCAGAGGATTCGTGAGAAGTTCCGTCAGTACGATGCGATTGCAGGCGGGTATCCGGTCTGTATCGCCAAGACGCAGTACAGCTTCACCACTGACCCGACACAGCTCGGAGCCCCGGTCGATCATCCGTTCAGCGTGCGTGATGTGGTGCTGGCGAATGGCGCCGGCTTTGCCGTGGCGCTGTGCGGTGACATCATGACGATGCCCGGCTTGCCGCGGATGCCGGCAGCCGAGCGTATAGGGTTCGATGCCAACGGTGATATCGTCGGCTTGTTCTGATTCGCTTCTACAGGGTGCGCTGCGGCAGGACGTCACGCAGTTTGTCGCGCAGGGAGCGGATCGCGCGTTCGGTATCGTTCCAGTCCATGCAGGCGTCGGTAACCGAAACGCCGTAGCGCAACCGTGACAGATCGGCCGGAATCGGCTGGTTGCCTGCCTCGAGATTGCTCTCGAGCATGGCGCCGACAATCGAGCGATTCCCTTCGATGATCTGGTTCGCAACGTTGTCGAGTACCAGCGCCTGCAGTGCATGGTCCTTGTTCGAATTCGCGTGGCTGCAGTCGACGACGATATTCCGGGTCACCCCGGCAGCGCCCAGTTCACGCTCGCAGAGTGCGATGTGCACTGAGTCGTAGTTCGGCCCCTGGGTTCCTCCACGCAGCACGATGTGGCCATGCGCATTGCCGCGTGTATGGATCACCGCCACCCGACCCTTGCTGTCGATGCCAAGGAATCGGTGTGGGCTGCTCACCGACTTCAGGGCGTTGATCGCGACCGTCAGTCCGCCATCGGTGCCATTCTTGAAGCCGACTGCACACGAGAGCCCGCTGGCCATCTCGCGATGTGTCTGCGACTCGGTGGTGCGTGCACCGATTGCCGACCAGGCGATCAGGTCCTGCAGGTATTGCGGTGATATCGGGTCGAGCGCCTCGGTTGCCGCCGGCAGTCCGAGCGCGACGATATCGATCAGCAGCTTGCGCGCGATGCGCAGCCCCTCCTCGATGCGAAACGAATCGTTCAGGTGCGGGTCGTTGACCAGGCCTTTCCAGCCGGTAGTCGTGCGTGGCTTCTCGAAGTAGACGCGCATCACCAGAAACAGCGTGTCTTCGACTTCGTGCGCGAGTTCACGCAGACGACGTGCGTAGTCGAGCGCTGCTGCCGGATCGTGGATCGAACACGGACCAACCACGAGGAACAGGCGTTGATCGCGACGATCGAGGATGTCCCGTACCACGCTCCGCGCGGAGCGGATCGCGGAGTCGACGCCTGCCGTCAGTGGCATTTCGGTCTTCAACTGGGCGGGAGTGATCAGTTCCCGGATCGTTTCCACGTTCAGATTCTCGAGCGTACGGTCGGTCATGGGGGTGCTTGCATGTCTCGCGGAAAAGAAAAAAGCCCCGCGTGCGGGGCGCGGCATTATAGCCGATGCACCCGGCAGAGATGCGCGAACAGTGCGGTAATGCTGCGTTCGATCAGCACAAGCGTTGTGTCGAAGTCCTGCGGCGAACCGTAAAAGGGATCAGCGATGTCCTCGCCTCCACTCGTCGGGTCGAAGCGTGTCAGGAGTTCGATCGTGCCGCTGAAACCAGCCGGAGCCCAGCCCTGCAGCGTACGCAGGTTGTTGCGGTCGACCGCAACGATGTAGTCAAAGTGCAGGAAGTCGGCGTCGGTGATCTGTCTGGCCGGGCGCGCAGGGACGCCGTAGCCTCGGCGTGCGGCGGCTGCCACGGAACGCGGGTCGGGCGGCTTGCCGATATGAAAGGATGCGGTTGCGCAGGAGTCGACGTGCAGGCGTGTCTGAAGACCGCGACTTTCGATCATCGCCGCGAATACGGCATGTGCGGCCGGTGAGCGACAGATGTTCCCAAGGCAGACGAAAAGCACGCCGATCGATTTCACCCCAGCGCCCCGTCGCTGATACCAAGGTCTGCAGCGGATTCTACGTGGTTCGGGTCGTCCGATGTGTCCTGAACAAATGGTCATGCGACATCACTGCGGAAGCGGATGCGTGCTGGTTAAACTCTGCGTGTTTTTCATCCTTTGCGGGCAGGAGAACCGGACATGGCTTTTCATGGCAAGGTGGCGCTGGTCACCGGTGGTGCGAGCGGCATGGGCAGGATTTCGGCGCTGCGGCTCGCGGCAAGCGGAGCGCAGGTCGCGATCCTCGACATGAACGAGGCGGCGCTGGCAGAGACGGCTGCGCGTTTCCCGAACATCCGGGCGCTGCGTTGCAACGTCGCGGACCAGGAGCAGGTCCAGGCATGCGTCGCTGCAGTCGAGCGCGACCTCGGTGCGATCGACCGGCTGACGCATGCCGCCGGAATCATGCCGAGCCACACCGTTATGGACACCACCTTCGAGCAGGCGCAGCGACTGATCGAGGTCAACTACTACGGCACGTTGCACATGATCGGTGCGGTGGTGCCGGCCATGCTGGCGCGCAATCGTGGTGACGTGATCCTGTTCGGCTCGGTATCAGCCACCGCACTGACACCGCATCTGGGTGCGTACGCAGCGTCCAAGGCTGCGGTGAACGTGATCGGCGAGACGCTGGCGAATGAACTCGGACACACTGCATTGCGCATCGCGGTCGTGATGCCACCGGCGGTGAATACGCCGCTGATGCAGCAGTCGCTCGCTACCGACGCAGCGCAGGCGCTGCGCGAGGCGAACACAAGCGGACGGCTGAACGATCCGGAGAAGATCGTCGACCAGATCGAGACTGCGTTCGAGCGCGGGCGCAAGGCAATCTACCCCGGCGAGGCCAAACTGCTCGAGATCTGGCACACACTGGCGCCACGCTCCTGGTGGAAAACCGTGCTGAAGTACGAGAAGCACTGACACCCCGAGTGATTCGTGCACCACGATTTCGCCCCGACGTCTGCCCGTGAGGTTCCTTGCCGATGAGCGCCGATCTGATCCACGAACCACCGCTGATGGCCCAGTTGATGATCGAAGGGCTGAATCGCTACGACGATCGTCCGTGCCTGTTGCTGGGCGACACCGTGCTCAGTTACGCCCAGATGCGCGAGCAGACCAGTCGCATGGTCCAGGTGCTGCAGGCGCAAGGACTCGGGGTCGGTTCAAGAGTGGCGGTGTTATCGGGCAACCGCCCCGAAGTGCTGGCAAACCTGGCAGCAATGCAGATCGCCGGATGCTGCGGTACCACCTTGCATCCATTGGGGTCGCTCGACGACCACGCCTACGTGCTGATGGACGCGGGCATCGAGACGTTGATCTACGATGCGCCCGCGTTCGAGCAGCGTGCCGCGGAACTGCGCGTGCGTGTGCCGGGGCTGAAGAGGCTGCTGGCTTTCGGGCCCACGACAGCGGGTGAGGACTATCTGGAGCTTGCAACGCATTTCACGGCGCAGCCGCTGGTCGCACCGGACGTACGGCCCGACGACGTGACCTCGATCATCTACACCGGAGGCACCACGGGAAAGCCCAAGGGTGTGATGTCGACGGCGCGTGGTGGTGCGTACCTGAGCATGCTGCAGATGGCCGAATGGGAGTTTCCCGAAGAACTGCGCATGCTGATCTGTACACCGCTGTCACATGCAGCGGCAGCGTTCTTCATTCCGGTGCTGCAACGCGGAGGAGCGTTCTATGTGCCGCGCGGCTTCACACCGGATCAGTTCTTCGACATGGTCGAGCAGCACGGCATCACGGCGACGATGCTGGTGCCGGTGATGATCTACATGTTGCTCGATTCACCGCGTGCGGCGACTGCCGACCTGTCGAGCCTCGAGACGATCTTCTACGGCGCGTCGGCGATGAGTCCTGGACGTCTGCGTGAAGGTATCGAAAAGTGGGGGCAGATCTTCTACCAGTTCTTCGGCCAGTCCGAAGCCCCGATGGCGCTCGCCAACCTGCGTCGGCGCGAACACGATCTGTCACGGCCGCAGCGTCTGGCTTCATGTGGGCGTCCGGCGCCATGGATCCACCTCGCGCTGCTCGACGACGACAATCGTCCGGTGCCTGCCGGCGAGCCCGGTGAGGTCTGCGTGCGCGGACCGCTGGTGATGAAGGGATATCTCGGTCTGCCGGAACAGACTGCGGAAGCGTTTGCCGGCGGCTGGCTGCACACCGGTGATATCGGGCGCATGGACGACGAGGGCTTCCTGTACATCATCGACCGCAAGAAGGACATGATCGTCAGCGGTGGTTTCAACGTGTTTCCGCGCGAAGTCGAAGATGTGTTGTCGGCACACCCGGCGGTAGCGCAGGCGGCAGTGATCGGCGTTCCCGATGCGCACTGGGGCGAAGCGGTGAAGGCGCTGGTCGTGCTGCGACCCGGGATGAACGGCGATGCTGCGCTCGTGATGGAGCTCATCGAATCCGTCAAACGCGCGAAGGGCTCGGTACAGGCACCGAAGTCGGTCGATTTCGTCCCCACGATCCCGCTGACTCCCGTCGGCAAGCCGGACAAGAAGGCGCTGCGCGCGCAGTACTGGGCAGGGGCGCACCGCAAGGTATGAGGTAGTGGGGTGGACGGCTGCCCGTCTGCTGCTTCTCTGTCAGCTCCCCCCGAACAGGCGGCGCAGGAATGCGATGAAACGGCTCCACAGCCCGGGCGTCGGCGCTGGTGGGGCGGCAGGAGCGACCGGGACGGGCGCCACGGGTTCGAGCCGGGAGCGGAAGGCCGTCACGAATTCTTCGCTCATGCTGTCGGCGAGCTTGTTCATGACGCCGCCAGCAAACTTGCCGAGCCTGCCGACGATCACGACATTCGCGTTGAATGTCACCTCGGTGAGGTTCGCCTCGAGCGGCCTCAGTTGCAGCTTTGCCTCGGCGGTCAGACGGCTGGCGCGGCCACCTTCCTCCCCCTGGATGCTGTAGGAAGCGAATTCGGGCGGACGCTGTTCCAGTTCGTGTACATCGGCCTTTACCGATGCCTTGATCGGTCCGACCTTGATCGTCATCAGGCCCTTGTACTTGCCTGGTTCGACGACCTCCACCCCTTCCACACCGGGAATGCAGGTTGCCACCTGCTCTGCGCTGGTGACGAAGTCCCAGACCTTTTCACGTGGGGCGGCAACCTGAAAAACCTTTTCGATATCCATGCTGCAGAACTCCTTGCCTGCGTTGCGGCGCATCCTACAAGTGGGGGTTCGTTCGCTACTATGCACCAAGTGCAGCGAACTGTGCAGTGTCTGCCGATTGCTGCGTCCAGATCTGGCACCATGGCTACAGTTGGCGTGACCACGACCCTATAATCGGTCACGGACGTCACCCAGAAGATTCCCTCGCAACCAATGAGGAGTGAAAACAATGGCGTTACCTGAACTCAAGGAATTCTGTCGCCCGCAGTCGGCCGCCGAGCTATCCGGCGTATTCGATACCTATGAGGATGCGGCCCTGATCGTTGCCGGTGGCACCTTCATCCACGGTCTGGAGGCACGTGGCTTGTTGAGCGGCGTGCAGGCACTGGTCGATCTGCGTCGCATGGGTCTGGATACGCTGTCGAACGACGGTCGCGGATGGCATGTCGGTGCAACGGTCAGTTTCTCCCGGCTGGGAAGGATATCCGACATCGATTTGCCGGCCTTTGGCGCGTTGAAGGACGCGTTGGCCTGTCCGCCACCGCAGATCCGCAACATGGCTACGATCGGCGGTTCGATTGCGGCTTCGGTGCCTTTCTTCGATGTGCCGGCGGCACTGCTCGCGCTCGATGCGGTGGTAACCGCAAACTCCGCTGGTACGTCTCGTGACATGCCATTGGCCGAAGTCTATGCCGGCGTGTTCGTGAACTCGCTGGCACCAGGCGAATACATCTCGAGCGTGTTCCTGCCGCGGCCAGCTGCGCGAACGACCAGTGCGTATCTGAAACTCGAGACCAACGCGAACGATCTGGCGCTGGTTGGCGCTGCCGTGCGCATGACCATCGACGCATCGCAACGTATCAGTGGCGCTCGTGTGGTACTGGGTGGCGGGCTCAACGAAATTCATATCCGTTCGACCGCCGCAGAGGCGGTACTGAACGGTGCGACGGTGGGTGAGGCAGTCTTCGAGCGTGCGGCGCAGGCGATAGAGGCCGAGATGCAGCCGATGTCCGATCATCGCTGCTCGGCCGAGTACCGCGCGGCGATGGGCAAGGTATACGTGCGCAGGGCGTTGCAGCGTGCGGTCGACAGGTTGGTCTGAAGGGAGCTGGCAGAATGAAGAAAACACTGGTCCTGACGGTCAATGGAGAGCAGCACGAGTTGCTGGTGCCGGCCGATGCAACCCTGTTGCGGGTGCTGCGCGACGAACTCGGTCTGCAGGGAACCAAGCGCGGCTGCGATACCAGCGCCTGCGGTTGTTGCACCGTGCACGTCGACGGGAAGAGCGTCTACTCATGTGCGGTCTATGCGCTGTCGGTGGATGGCAGCGAAGTCACCACCATCGAGGGATTGGGCGAGGGTGATCGCCTCGATCCGCTGCAGGATGCTTTCATCCGTGCCGGTGCCGTGCAGTGTGGCTACTGCACCTGCGGCATGATCATGTCGGCGAAGCAACTGCTGAGCGAGATCCCACATCCCGACGGGGAGCAGATTCGACATGGGATCGCCGGCAACCTGTGTCGGTGTACCGGCTATGCGAAGATCGTCGATGCAATAAAGATGGCAGCAGAAGGCTGAACGGCTAACAGGAGAAATCCCATGGGCGGAGCGGATCTGATCGGAAAGAGCGTCATCCGACCTGACGCACTCGACAAGGTGACCGGGGGCCGTGCGTACCCGGTGAACGTCAACCTGCCAGGCATGCTGCACGGCAAACTCCTGCGCAGTCCCTATCCACATGCACGCATACGCAGCATCGACATCAGCGAAGCGGCACGCCTTCCGGGTGTCAAGGCGATACTCACGCCGAAGGATGTACCGCAGATTCCGTTCTGTCCGGTGTATTTCGTGCCGTCCGACGGAGAAACCCTGATCCGCGACATGCTGATCCTGAGCGAGCATGTGCGATTTGCGGGGCAACCGGTTGCCGCGGTCGCTGCAGTCAGCGAGGAAATCGCCGACAAGGCGCTTGGACTGATCGACGTCGACTACGAGGAGTTGCGCGCCGTATTCGATCCGGAAGAAGCCATGAAGGAGGGTGCGCCGCAGTTGCACGAGCATGCGCCTGGAAACATTGCCAAGAACCCGGTTTTCGAGTTCGGTGATGTCGAGGCCGGTTTTGCCGAGGCGGATCACATCTTCGAAGGCGTCTACCAGACGCAGCGTGTACATACCTGCTATATGGAGCCGCGCGTCTGTGTCATCGATTGCAACCGTGAGGGGCATTTCACGGTGCATTCCTCGACGCAGCATATCTTCGGCTTGCGCGAGAAGCTTGCTTACTCGCTGGGCATCGACGAAGGCCGCGTTACGGTCGTGAAGCCTGCATACATCGGTGGTGGTTTTGGCGGCAAACTCGATATCGGCTACATCGAACTGCTGGCTGCGCTGCTGAGCGAGAGGACGCATCGCCCGGTGCGGATCGAACAGACGCGTTACGAAGACTTCATTACCACGACGCGCAATCCGATCAAGATGTGGATCAAGACCGGTGTCAAGGCCGATGGCACGATCACTGCTCGGCACGCCAGGAGCATTCTGGATTCGGGTGCCTACGCTACGCATGGCGCGCAGGTCATCATGGTGCACGGCCTGTTCGGCATGACCTTTCCGTACAGGTGTCCGAACAAGAAGTGGGAAGGCTTTACCGTCTACACGAACCACATGATCGGTGGTGGCTACCGGGGCTACGGTGCTCCGCAGGGTTGCTTTGCGGTCGAATCGCAGCTTGACGAGATCTGCGAGAAGCTGGGTCTCGATCCGATCGAAGTTCGGGTCCGGAATGCGCTGCGCAAGGGAGATCCCCATCCCTTCAATCCGAACTGGACGCTCAATTCCTACGGCTACGAGGAAGCACTGCGCCGTGGTGCCGAGCGTATCGGCTGGTCGTCACGCAAGCCCGCTGGCAGCAGCCCCGGTGTGAAGAAACGGGGTATCGGCGTGGCCACGCAGGGCATCTGGGTCAGTGGATGCATGGGATTCCCGGATATCTACGAACACACCGGCGCCATCGTGAAGCTGAATCGCGACGGCACCGCGGATGTGGCAACCGGAACGGTCGATATCGGTTCGGGCGCCATCACCGCGCTGTCGCAGATTGCTGCGGCGGAGCTGGGTATCGGCGTCGAAAAGGTTCGTCTCGTCTATGCCGATACCGACACCGTACCCTTCGATGCACCGACGCACGCGAGTCGGGTCACGTATTCCTCGGGACTGGCGATCAAGGCGGCGGCTGCGCAGGCGAAGAAGCGCATTTTCGAGATTGCTGCCGGCCTGATGGAAGCCAACCCGGAAGACCTCGAGATCAGCGACTCGAAAGTCTACGTCAAGGGTTCGCCGCAGAGTGCGCTGCCGTTGACCGAGATCATCCGTGTGGCCGAGAGCCCGTTCATCAAGGACACGAAGCAGGGGCCTCGTCCGTCTTCGCCTCCAGAATACAAGGGAACGATCATCGGCTCGTCGAGTCTTGCTCCCCCCGAGAACCCGACGCCCGCTTCTGTGATGTTTATCGAGGTCGAGGTCGATACCGAAACCGGGCAGGTCGCGGTGCAGCGCTGCGTCTACGCACACGATCTCGGCAAGCTGATCAACCCGAACGGCGCTGAAGGACAGGTCGAAGGTGGACTGCAGCAGGGGCTCGGCTACGCGTTGATGGAAAACCTGGTATTCGACAAGGATACGGGGGCATGTCTGTCGGCAGACTTCCTCGATTACAAGATACCGACGGCACTCGAGATGCCGCGTTCGATCGAATGCATTTTCGTCGAGACCGACGAGCCTTCGGGGCCGTTTGGCGCAAAGAGTCTTTCAGAGCAGTGCGTAACCGTTCCGGCGGCGGCAATTGCCGCTGCGGTTTACAATGCAATTGGCGTGCGTATCAATGAGTTACCAATTACTCCTGAGAGAGTGCTGAAAGCACTGGGCAAGCTCTGATCACGACGCATGTCAGATGGTGCGCAGCCTCGCCACCACGTTGGCGAGGCTTGCGAGATCGTGTGCCGGCAGGAAGTGATCGAGATAAGGGAGAGCGGTGCGCATGCCACGGCACAGTGGCTGGTAGCCCCGTTGGCCCAGCAACGGGTTGAGCCAGACCAGTGAGTCGGCCCAACTGCGCAGTGCGCGTATCGCATTGCGCATGGTCTGCGGATCACCGCGGTCCCAGCCGTCACTGAGGATCACCACGACGGTGCGTGAGCGCACCATGTGCTGCGCAAAACGCTGATTGAATTCACCGATCGCGCGACCGATATCCGTTCCGCTACCCCAACCCTGCACTACGGCCCCCAGGGCCGGGAGCAATTGTGCCGGATCATGCCGTTGCAGCAGTGCCGTGACGGGAATCATGCGGGTACCGAAAACGGCGGCCTCCAGGTTGCTCAGTTCATCACCCAGCGCCTGCATGAAGGCCAGAAGGAAGCTGCTGTAGCGGGCCATCGAACCGCTGACATCGCAGAGCAGCAGCAGTCGCAGCTTGCGGATACGGCGCTTGCGTGACCTGATCTCGATGGCGTCGAATCCAAGGCGTGCACTGCGGCGCAGGCTGGCGCGCAGATCGACTTCGCCGCCGTGATCCCGTGGCAGATGAAAACGCCTCCCCGGGCGATTCGCCAGCTTGCGCACCAGTTCGCGCATGTGTCCGAGGGCAAGCCGCAGCTCGTGTTCATCCAGCTCTCCGAGGTCGCGGGTGGCGATCGTGTCGATCAGGCTGGCGGCTACATGATCCTGATTCTCGCCGCGCGTCGGTGGCGGCGAGGCAGTGCCACTGTCGAGCAGGAGGTCGGATTCGTCCTTGCTGTCGGCACCTGTTCCGGTTGGAGCACGATCAGGATACGTGATGCCTGGCGTGCTTTCGTACTGCTCTGCGGCCCGCATCCAGTAGGCGTCGAAGATGGCGTCGAATGCCTGCAGATGTTCGCGATCGTGTACCAGTGTGGCGCGCGCGGCGGCCTGCATGTCGGCACGGTTCGTGAAATCGATCCGTTCGATCGCCTGGCACAGATCGAGCACTGCAGCAGGTGATACGGGCAGCCCCGCAAGACGCAGTTGTCGTGCGAACAGCACCAGGTGCTGTAACAGGCTGTACGTGGCGGGCAGGGGTTGGCTGATACCTGGGTTCATCGCCGCCAGGCGTGCACGATGCGGCTGGTGACGGAAGCGAGGTCGTTGCCACGAATCAGATCGATATCGTCCTTGTACTTCAGGATCCAGCCAAGGGTATCGCTGATCGTTTGCTGGTCGAGTTCGCTGATGCCGAGTGCGATCAGTGCACGTGCCCAATCGACGGTCTCTGCGGCACCCGGGTTTTTCTGCAGATCCTGTTCGCGCAGCCATTGCATGAATCTGCATACCTGTGCTGCGAGCCGTTGCTCGATACCGGGTACGCGAGCCGTCACGATGGCCACCTCGCGCACGAAATCGGGGTAATCGATCCAGTGGTACAGGCAGCGACGCTTCAGTGCGTCGTGCAGCGCGCGGGTGCGGTTCGAAGTCAGCACGACCAGTGGTGGACGTTGCGCCTTCAGCGTGCCGATCTCGGGGATGCTGATCTGAAAATCGGACAGGAATTCCAGCAGGTAGGCCTCGAACTCCTCGTCGGAACGGTCGACTTCATCGATTAGCAGCAGTGCGCGTCGAGGTGGCGCGACACGCATCGCCTTGAGCAGTGGACGTTCGAGCAGGAAGGACTCCGAGTAGATGTTTTCGCCGATATGGGCGCGCTCGATGCCGCGCGCTTCCTGCAGGCGGATCTCGAGCATCTGTCGCGGGTAATTCCATTCGTACACTGCCGTGGCGACATCGAGCCCTTCGTAGCATTGCAGGCGGATCAGTTCGGCATCGAGTGCAAGAGCCATCACCTTGGCAAGCTCGGTCTTGCCGACTCCAGGTTCACCTTCCAGGAACAGGGGTTTGTGCAGTCGCTCGGCCAGATGGACCGCCGTTGCGAGCGTGCGGTCCATTACGTACCCGTGCCGCGCACAGGTCTCGATCACGTTCTCGATGCTCTCGAAAGCCATGAATTCCGGCCCTTTGCGGGAGGACTGCTAGATCAGGGTGGGGCGAGCATATCAGTTGCAGCGGGTGGACGGGGACCACCGGGGACACAGCAGCATGCGCCGACTCTTGTGAGCCGGCGCATGCTTGCCCGATGGGGGACTAGAAGCGCGCGCGTACCGTCAGCGAGTACTGCCGGCCGCGGTCAAACACACCCTCGATCGTCTGGAACGCAGTACCCCAGACGCCGGTATGCATGTACTCCCTGTCGGTCACGTTCTTGACCGCCGCAACGATGTCGTAGTGGTCGCTCTTGTCGGTGTAGGTCAGGTTCAGGTTCACCAGCGCGAAGCTGTCCTGCGTCAACTGTGGTGAATTGAACGCGTCGTTGTACACCTTGCTTTTCCACGACCAGTCGACGCGCGGTGTCAGCGTGCCGCCGTCAGGCAGGTCGAACTGCCGCGACAGGGCGGCACTGACGCTCCACTCGGGTACGCGCTCGAACTTGTCCTTCTTGAAGAGCCAGGTGTCGATGGGGTCGACCTGGTCGTATTCAGCCTTCAGATAACCGGCCGCTGCCTCGAGGAACCAGCCGTCGGCGGGGACCGCCTGCATTTCAAGCTCGAAGCCGTTGATCGACGCACCGGCTGCGTTCCTGGTTACCGGAGCCACGCTGGTGAACACCTGTACCTGCAGATCGTCGTACTTGGTGTGGAACACCGCACCATTCAGGCGTACCCGGTGCCCCGGAGTCGAATATTTGAAACCGAGTTCGTATACCTTGACTTCCTCGGGATCGAATCCCGGGATTCTTTCCAGCTCGGTCATATCCGCTGGATAACCCATTGCTCCGGGAATGATCGGTGGAAACACGCGCTGGGTAAAACCACCCGACTTGAAACCTTCCGAGTAGCTGCCATAAACCATCAGGTCGTCGTTCCAGTCGTAGGACAGGTTGACCATTGGCGTGTTCTTGGAGATGCTCTGCTTCTTCCACAGGAAAGGCAGGATTCGCTCGCCGGCCTGCATGAAGGGAGCGTCGAGCATCGGGTCGCCACTGCCGGCGAAGTAGTTCCGCAGGATGATCTGGTCTGGCCTGAATTTCTTGTCCTCGCTGGTGTGCCTTATGCCAACGGTGAGGTGCAGTTGATCGCTGATGTCGTAGGTGCCCTGGAAGAAGGCGGCCAGGGATTTGTTGTCGATGGCGCCACCGCTACGGAAATTCGACATCACGAAGTCGAGGATATTTTCGTTGTCGCCTGATTCCTTGAAATAGTACAAGCCCAATACCCAGTGCAGCCGGCTGTCCAGCGACAGACCGTTCAGCTGGAACTCCTGCGAGAACTGCTTGAGCTTCATGTGATCGATATATTGAGAAACATGAATCGGCGAATGATCACCGTCACGTGCAAAATCCGCGTCGAGATCACGATAAGCAGTGATCGACTTGGCGCTGTAGTTTTCGTTGATCTGCCAATCGAGCGTCAGGTTGGCTGCCCATATATCGGTGTCCGAAAACGCGGGTGCAGTACCCATGTTGCGTCCGTTCTTGCCGTGGATATAACGATTGTCGTAACAACCCGGCACATTCCTGTTGATATTGGACGGAACGCCCATTGGGCCCAGGCCCATATCAGGCCGGGCAACGCAAGGAGGATAGGCATTGGGTCCGCCAAGTGCGGGAGCAGGCCAGCCCGCAAGGAAGCTGGCCATCTGGTTGTTGATCACGGCCATTGGCGGGGTAAAGGGATCGTAGTTGCCGGTTCCACGGTTGATAACAGGACCCTTGTCAATACCGATCAGTGTAAAGGCAGGGCCATTTTCACGGTTGCGTGAACCTTCGGTAGAGAAGTTCACTTCAAATGCATCGCTTGGCAGCCAGCGCAGCGCAATGCGTCCGGTCAGCATGTCTTCATCGCCCAGATCCTTGCCGTCCGTACGATCGACGTAACCATCCTGCGTCTTGCGTGCAACCGAAACGGTACTGAAGAAATTGTCGGCCAGCGGCGCGTTGATCGATCCCACCACGTCGAAGCGGTCGTCGGTGCCGTAGGTTGCCGAGATGCGCCCCGAAAACTCCTCGTTCGGCTTGCGCGTCGTGATCGAGATGGCACCGCCGATCGTGTTGCGGCCGAACAGGGTCCCTTGCGGACCGCGCAGTACCTCGACACGTTCGACGTCGACCAGGTCGAGGATGCCGCCCACCGAACGGGCAATATAGACCCCGTCGACGTAGAGACCGACACCCGGGTCGACGGTTGGCACGAAGTCCTTCTGGCCGATGCCGCGAATGTAGATTGCGGCACTGTTGCTGGCGCCACCGAAGGTCGGGCTGTTGTCGAACGACAGGTTCGGCGTGAAGTCGGCGATGCCGTCGATCTTGTCGACGCCCCGGAATTCGAGACTTTCACCCGAGAAGGCAGAGATGGAAATCGGGGTCGACTGCAACCCTTCCTCTCGCTTTCGAGCGGTGACCGTGATTTCCTCGACGAGCCAGTCGGTGCTACCCGGCTTGGCTTGTGCCTGTGCTTGTGCGTGTACCGTCACGGGTGCGGCCAGGCCGAGCGCCGTGCCGAGCAGGAACAGGCGTCCGAGCTTCATTCTTGCGAGCGATGTCATTCTGGTTCTGGTTGTCATCACGGTTCTCCGTTTTTCTGGTGGGCAGTAGCCATTGAAAATCCACATGCTCCGAAAAGACAATGGAGCATGAACCCATCGCGCTCAAAGCGGCAGCATGGGGACAGCGCCGGCGGAAATCGCACAAGCCGATGATGTCCGCCGTGAATGCTCGCCACGATCAGCCTTTCAGCGTGTCCGAGGGGGATTCGCCGAAATGCCGGCGGTATTCGACGGCAAAACGACCGAGTTGCCTGAATCCTGCGTCAAGTGCGATACGTGTGACGCTGTCGGAAACATCCGCAAGACGCAGCATGCGGTGCGCCATTTCAAGCCGGACCGATTTCAGGTGCTGCATCGGCGCGACCTGCCGGAACTCCTGGAAGCCCCGGTAAAGCGTGCGTGCGCTGACGCCACAGTGCGTTGCGATGTCCTCGATCGTGATGTTCTCGTTGAAGTGTGCTGCGATATATTCTTCGGCACGTTTGACATGGCGTGGAGCAATGCAGGGCTCGCGCTTCAGCAACTGATCGCTGTAGTTGTGCGGCTGCAGATGCAGCAGCGAGCTCGCCAGCAGATGTTCGAGTTGGCGCAGCATGGAGCTGGCGTGCGGCAGGTCGGCAAGGAGGTGCGCCTGCTCGGCGACGTACCTCACCGTATTCCACCACGCGAGCCCGCCTGGACTGCGCATGTCCATGCCGAGCGCGAACATGAGCGGTTCGGTGAGCGGGCGCTCCAGCAGATTGGCGAGATACCGCTCGACGAACGCTCGATCCAGGCGTACCTGCACCTGCCAGCAGTTGGCGCGCCAGTTCATTCTTGTCGGGACGGTTGGACTGAGAACCGAGCCCAGTTCCGGGTCGGAATCGACGGCCTGATTGCCGCATGCGGCGTGTGCCTTGCCGTGAACAGGCATCTGTACCAGGAAGAAACTCTGCAGGTCGCCGGGCTCGATGATCATGTCCGAGCCGTAGCCAAGACAGTTCACCGAGGTGCGCAGCAGCGGGGTGTGATAGAAGTAGGCGTCGAGCTGGCGATGACGGCCCGTAAAGTCGAGGCGGTGTGGCGTGTACAGCGCAGCGACCTTCTCACGCGCTTCGTCGAGTTCACGCGTATGGAAAAGCAGCCGTTCACCCAGGGTGCCGATCGACAAACCGGGCAACAAGGAAGGTTTGTGGCCCGATCGCGGTACCACCCTGTAGTGTGACACCCCGCCAAGCATGTCGTTGCGGACATGTGCACCGGTCATTATTTATGCCTTTTCAGCGCATCGTTTATTGCTGTATCGCTAGTGCATTATAGTCATCATTCCCGAATGCAAATCGATCCCTGCAGTGAAGATCGGGAACATGCCGCCGGAATCCGGACTGGCGCTGCGGCATGTTCCTGATCGCGGCCCAAGCCTCAGCTTGCAGCCGGACGCAGCCGCGGCATGACTTCCTTGCCGTACAGGCGGATCGTTTCCAGGTTGTCTTCCTCGCTGGCGCCGACCACTTCGAGCAGTGGCAGGTTGAGTCCGGCGTCGACCAGTTCCTGGGTAATCTCCAGACACTCGTCGGGGGTGCCGGAAATGACCGTGAAACGGCGCTGGATATCGTCGGTGACGAGGTGTGCGACCTTGTCCTGGGTGCCGTCGGCGATTGCCTTGCGGAACGGGTCCCAGGTCGAATCCGGAAGGCCAGAGCCGGCAAGAATGACGTCGTTCTTGATATTGCGCAGCTTGTTCACGATATACGTGCCCGTATAGCTGCGCGTCGCCGCCTTGGCCTTGGCGCGATCCTTGGAGCAGGCGGCAAGAATTACACCACCCACCGGGAAATCGGCAGGCAGCGTGCGTCCGACCTTCGCTGCACCCTTCAGCATGTTGTCGCGCGCGTATTTCACGAACGCGGGAGAAGTCAGTCCGGCAAGCAACATACCGTCGCTCTCGCGCCCGGAGAGCTGTTGCATGAACGGTCCGGTCGCCCCGACATAGATCGGAATCTCCGTACGCAGTCCGTCGCCCTTGCGGTCATAGGCAGGCATCGTCGATTCGAACAGTTCGCCCTTGTAGCTGAACTGCTTTCCGCTGAATACCCGGCGCATGATCTCCAGCGACTCGTGGTGCACCGGAACCGGCTTCAGCTTCTCGGTATCGTATTCGAGGTACTCGATACCGACCTTGCCGACTCCGATGCCCATGATGAAGCGGCCATTCGAGAGTTCGTCGATCCCGACACATTCCGACGCCTGGATCGTCGGGTGACGCATGTACGGCGAGGTGATCCCGAGCCCGACCGGGATCGTGCGTGTCGCCAGCGCAACGGCAGCCAGGGTCGCGAAGCACCCACGCGCCTCGAGGCCGTACTGGCGGAACCAGTGATAGGCTTCGGCAATCCAGAAGCCCCCGCTGAATCCCGAGTCCTCGGTTTGCCGCGCATAGGCCTGGATCGCCTTCATCGGCTCGTAGGACTTGAAGATGATTCCGACGTTTACCTGTCCCATTTCAATTCTCCTTTCTTGTCATGAACGCCGCGATCCGTCTGGATCGAAGCCTGGAAATCACCTGCTGCTGGCAACGATCGAGCGGAACTCCTCGTCGCTCAGCAGGCGTTTTGCGGCCGAGGCTCTGGCCTTGACCTGTTCAAGGATTGCAGCATGCCGCTCTGCAGGCACATCGATGCCCAATTCCTCGAGTTTCAGCTTGATGTTGGCCAGGCCACTCTTCTTGCCGAGCACGATCCTGCGCTGCGCGGCGACGATGTCGGCAGAGTAGGGTTCGATCGCCTCGGGAATATGGAACTGGGCTGCCACTGCACCGCTTTCGCGGGTGTAGAGGTATTCACCGACCACGGGCTTCCATCCATCTACCGTGTAGTTGCCGGCCTGCTGCACCAGACGGGAAACTTCGCGGGCCTTGCTCAGGTCGAGCGCGACCGGTACGTTGTAGACACAGCGCAGAGCCAGGGCAACCTCACAGATATCGGCGTTGCCTGCGCGTTCGCCCATGCCGTTGATCGTTCCCTGGATCCAGTCCGCGCCACCGCGCACCGCTGCAATCGCTGCCGCAGTCGCAAGGCCGAAGTCATTGTGCCCATGCCAATGCAGTGGAATCGATTTGCCTATCCAGGACTTCACCTCGGCTACCAGGTATTCGGCTGCTTCCGGCGCACAGGCCCCAATCGTGTCGACCACGGTGATTTCGTCGGCACCTGCAGCCAGCGCCGTGAGATAGCACTCGCGCAGGAAACCGAGATCACTGCGTGTGCTGTCGACGGCAAAGAAGTTGACGCTCTGGATCCCGTTCGACTTGGCGTGTGCGACCGATGCCTTGATGCGTTCGAGTACCTTTTCGCGCGTGAATCCGTACGCACGCATCTTCAGTTCGCTGGTCGAGATCTCGATCAGCGCATGGCGCGTGCCGAGTTCGATATGCGCGTCGATATCGGCCTGCACACAGCGAGCGAATCCCCATATTTCCGACTTGAGCCCGGCCGCGAGAATCTTTGCAACGGCTTGTGTGTCTTCCTCGGATACCCGGGGGAAGCCCGATTCGATCCGGCTCACGCCGAGTTCGGCGATCTTGCACGCGATTGCGAACTTCTCCTCGGCGCTGAAACATACGCCGACGGACTGCTCGCCATCACGCAAGGTCGTGTCGTAGAAGCGGATCGTCTTGCTGCGATCGAAACCGGTCTGTACGCGGTCCATCGCATTCAGCGAACTGGTCCAGATCTGATCTGCAGAAATCGTGTCCACCATGCTGACACCTTTATGTAAGTGTGTTGCGACTCGCTGCGGGTACCCGCTGGACATGCACGACGCGGGCAACTTGAATGCTAGGCAACGAGCCGTTTGCTGTCTTGTCTGTCAGAGTGTGATTCGTTGACCGCCAAGGCAGCGTATGTCCTCCCTCTCAGCCACCGCTCTGCATGAACCAGTCGTAGATTTCGCCTGCCGTTGCGAACCATACGTCCTCATGCGCACGCATGTGGTCAAGCGCGGCCTCGAAATAGCCGATCCGGTGTGGCACGCCCATGATGAACGGGTGAACGCTCATCGACATCACGCGTGGCTGCTGCACGCCCTCCTGGTAGAGGCGATCGAACTGCTCGGTCACGCGTTGCAGCCAAACGCGTGATTCATGCTGGTGCACGACCATCATCGGCAGGTCGCTCAGTTCGAGCGTGTACGGCATCGCGACGATCGGGTGCGAAGTGGTGCGCAGCGAGACCGGCTGCTCGTCCATCGGCCAGTCGGTGACGTAGCGGAATCCGACTTCCGCGAGGTAATCGAGCGTATCCAGCGTCTCCTGCAGGCCCGGACCAAGCCAGCCCCGTGGTGGAACGCCGGTGTAATCGTGCAACACCTTGAACGAATCACGGATATTCATGCGCTGGTCTGCCACCACATGCAGGGCAGTCTGATGGAAACCGTGTCCCATGAATTCCCACCCGGCGTCTCGCATCGCACGTGCGACCGGCTCGCCGGGCCCGAGGCACACCCGTGCGTTGATCGCCGCGCTTGCACGCAGGCTGCGTGTCTGCAGCGCCGCGAGCAGGCGCCAGAACCCGACCCGCATCCCGTACTCGTGCCATGCCCAGTTCGGGATATTGGGTACCGTGGTAACCCCGGCTGGTGAACTCACGTACTCGCGCGGAACGGGTTTGTCGATATCCCATTCCTCGACGTTGACGACCGTATAGACAGCGATCCTCTTGCCGTCGGGAAGGGTCCAGCGCGGCCGCTGCGTGATCGCCGAGAAGTCGACGCGCTCGTGAGGACGCTTCATGATCGCAGCCTCCGTTCCCCGTCGTATTATGTCGTTGTCGCGTGCCCTCTTAACCTGCCGTACCGCAGATCTGCAGGATCAGCTGGATGTACACCCGGATGATGTCGAGCATGTCGCCGATATGTACCGCTTCACCCTGGTGCGTCGAGAAGCCGGCGCCACCCGTGCGAATGCGCCCCGCCGAACCGTAGTTGATCGTCGGTATGCCGTAACGGTTCATGTGTGCGGCATCGCTCATCCAGGTCTCGACGCCGAATTGCGGCGCATTGCCCAGTTGGTCGGTATGCGCGCGCACGATGTGCTGCACGAATTCGTGATCGTCCGGGATCGATGTTCCGGGTACCGTCATGTACGGTTCGACGCGTGTGCCTTCGAGATACGGGTACTCGGCAACGACCTTGGCAACCAGTTCGCGCACCTCGTTGTAGGCTTGCAGTGGCAGCGCATCCGGGAGCGTACGCACGTCCATGTAGATCACGCAGTTGTCAGGCGTGCGCGCGCCACGCCAGCTCCAGCCGCCCTCGATTGCCGCGGTATTCACGCGCGGACTGAATTCGCCAAGGCTGTTGCGCCTGCGATACTCCGGTATCCAGTCGTGGATCGCGTCGAGTACCTTGCGAGCGCGGTTGATCGCGTTGCGCTCCACCTCCGACCATGCGGTATGGATCAGGTGTCCTGGAACGGTGATCTTCACCCACGTGCTGCCGCAGTGACGCGGAATCAGCATCATGTTGGTCGGCTCCCCGAGGACGCAGAAGTCGGCGATCGCACCATGCGTGATCGCATACTTGGTGCCGACGCCGTAGCCCTGGAACTGCGGACCGTCGTGGTCGTTCACCGGAGACTTCTCGATTTCGCCGGCCACCCCGGCAATGACGACGTCACCGCCAAGTCGGATGCCGGCGGCGCGGATCGCTTCCACGGCTACCACGTAGGTGGCGAGGGCACTCTTCATATTGAAGGAGCCCATGCCGTAGATCCATTCGTTATCCACCAGCGTGCCCTTGCACTGGTAACCGATGCCGCGGTGTGCCTGCTCGGGCCCGAAGGAGGTGTCCATATGGCCGTTGAACATCAGCGACTTGCCGTTGCCTGTACCCTGCAGACGTCCGACGGCGTTATAGCGGGCATCACCTATCGGCTGCAGCGTGGCATCGAAGCCCGACTGACGCAGCACCTCGTGATAGGCGCGCGCCATATCGCCTTCGAATCCGGTAGGACTCGGAATGTCCACCAGTTGCATCACCAGCTTGACCAGACGGTCGCGGTCGATGTTCTGGATGGCCTGGTCGACGAGTTGTGCGTCCGGTTTCGACATGTTCATTGTTCTCCTGTGGACGTGTTCAGACGATCGGCGTGACGAGGCAGCCGAGGGACTGCACATGTGCCTCGATCCGGTCGCCAGCCTTCAGCCAGTTGCGAACCTTCATTCCGGAGATCACGCCGGGAGGGCTGCCGGTGGTGATCACATCGCCGGGTTCCAGCGTCATGTTCGACCACCAGGAGACGAGTTCTGCGATCTTGTAGTGCATGTTCTGCGTGCCGGAATCCTGGCGCAGCTCACCGTTCAGATACAGCTTCATGTCGAGGTGGTTCACATCCTTTATCTCGTCCAGCGTGACCAGCCAGGGACCGAGCGGGCAGGATCCGTCGAAGCTCTTGCCCATCAGGATCACGTTGTTGGCGTGCTCGCGAGCCTGGATGTCACGTGCCGACAGGTCGTTGAAGATCGTCAGACCGGCGACGTAGTCGAGCGCGTCCTCGACGCGTACACGCAACGCCTTCTTGCCGATGATGATTCCGACCTCGATCTCGTAATCGAGCTGTCGCGTGAACGGCGGTGGGCTGACGCCTTCGCCACTGCCGACCACACACGAAGGCGCTTCGAGGAACCCGGTCGGATGCTCGTAGTGGAACTGGTTCCAGTCGTGATCCTGCCACTCGGGCGCTTCCCAGGTGGTCAGTTCGTCGAGGTGCGAACGGAAGTTGCAGGAAGTGTGGATGATCTTGCCTGGACGCGGCACGGGGGAAAGCAGCTGGACGGCATCGGGCGGATAAGCATGTGCGCCGCTGGCAGCGCCCTCGAGTACGCTGCGGATCGTGCCGACGAGGTCTTTTTCCAGCACCTCGATCATCGAGTTCGGTACGCTGCCCTGGCTGAGTGCGACGACGTCGCGATAACTGCTGCCGTCGAACGCACCGACCGTCTGTTTGCCGGTAGCCTTGATCCTGAATGTGGCGAGCTTCATGGCGGATTCCTCTGCTTGTTCTGTTTTACCGTATCGTAAACGCTTCTTGCATCGACGCAAACGACTCGCAACCAGCATAGTGTCGATACAGCTGCCCGGTCTTGCCTCCTGATGCCTCATTCATTGACTGCGCGTGCAACCCCATCGATACTGCCGCAATACCGGGTGCCTTGGTGATGACCTTTATCCATCAACCGGGTTGAGGGAGAGCAGCGCGAGTGAACGTGGACGGGCTGCGATCATGATCGAGAACAATTCGCTGCAGGAATCCGTGCGCGATGCGCACATCACCGTCGGTACCGAAATGCGGGGTCGTCCGATCCAGCGTTTCAGTTGCCGCGATCTGCGTCTCGCCAATCTCGAACTTTTCGAGATCACGATCGACCCGATCGTGATTCATCGTCGCGTCGAAGACATCAGCGAAGATCGTACCGATGATTACCTGCTCGCCACCCAGTTGCAGGGGACCGTGCTGATCAAGCAGGGCAATATCGAGTTTACCCAGTGTCCGGGCAGTCTCGTGATGATGTCGGCCGGGGAGCCGTACAGCATCATCCATACCCAGCAGAGTCACCGCCTGATACTGCATTTCCCGGCCGCGCTGTTTCGCGAACGCGTGCTCGGGCACATGAAGAGCCGGGAGTATCGGCCGCGCCTGATGCCACCCGGCGGATTGGTCACGGTGGTTTGTGCCATGTTGCGTTCGGCAGCACTGGACGCGGGCGAGTTCAAGTTGCCGGAACAGTATGCGCTGGCGGAAAACCTGCTGGAACTGACAGCAGCGATGCTGCGTTCGGAAACCGACGTGGAGTACGAAAGGAAGCATTCGCGACAGTCGGCGCTGTTTCGGCGCATCCTCGAATTCATGGAAGCAAACTTCATGGATGCCGAGATGTCGCCGGAGAAGATCGCGAAGGCGAACGGAATCTCGATGCGCTACCTGCACAGCTTGTTCTTTCAGGCTGGAATTTCGGTAAGCAAGTGGTTGTGGGAGCGCAGGTTGCGTGCGGCGCGTGATGATCTGCTCGATCCGCAGCTGCGTCATATGCGGGTCAGCGAAATCGCATTCGGGCGCGGCTTCAATGATCCGGCGCATTTCAGCCGATCGTTCCGGAAACGCTTCGCCGTGTCGCCACTGAAACTGCGTCAGGACGCCGAGGTACGACGCGCAGCGGAAGAATGAAGCCGGGACGCCGCGCTTGCGGTGCCTGCGCGGAAGGTCAAGCTGTTATGCAGTTTCGATCAAGACAGTCGGAGCGCGGCTGCCATAAGCTCCCGTGCCTGACGCAAGCATGAAAATAATCGGGGCAGAAGCGCATGCAGCAGATTCGCAAGGTATGCATCGTCGGCGCAGGCGCGATCGGCAGCCTGTTCGCCGGTCACCTGGGTGCGTGCATCGAGACGACGGTACTCACACGCCGCGAGGCACATGCACGCGATCTGAACGAACATGGGTTGCGGGTGAGCGGCAAGTCGGATCTGCACGCACGCGTGCGTGCGAGCATCGATCCGGCTGAGCTCGGCGATGTGGATCTGATCATCCTGGCGACCAAGGCTACCGCAGTCGAAGAAAGCGCGCGGGTGCTGCAAGGGCACTTTCCGCGAGCGAGCATCCTGCTCGTGCAGAACGGCCTGGGCTGCGAGGAGGTGGTGCACCGGTTCGGTGAGTGGCCGCTGATTTCCGGTGTGACCTTCATGAGCGGCGTGCGCCATTCCGACACCCACGTGGAATACGAACTCGATACCGCGACCTGGCTTGGCCCGTGGGCGGAGCATGGTCCCGACTACGCATTTGTGCGCGAGGTCGAAGCACTGATCGTTCGGTCCGGGCTGAAGGCGGAAGCCTACGAAGATCTGCTGCCTCACCAGTGGTCGAAGCTGATCTTCAACTCGGCGGTGAACAGCATCTCGGCGCTGGCGGATCTGCCGCACGTTCGCTCTTTCGCCGCGCGTGAGCAGCTTGCCGATCTTGGCCATCTGGTCTACGCGATGATGGACGAAGGCCGGTGCATCGCGGCTGCTCGTGGTGTGAGTCTTGCGGACGATCCCTGGGAAATGAACGTGAGGGCGGTCAGCCACGGACAGACCGGCAACGAGGAATACGGGCATGTGACCTCGATGCTCGACGATGTGCGCAACCGCCGTCTCACCGAGGTCGACTGGATTACCGGAGCGATCGTGCGTGAGGCGAAGAAGGCAGGAATTGCGGCTCCCCATCACGAAACTCTCTACCGTCTGGTGAAGGCGCTGGAGAGCAGCTGGCAGCGGCCGCGCGCTCCCGCACACTGATACCGCATGCGTCAACGCAACACGAAAAGGAGAACATGATGAAGATCTGCATCGTTGGCTGTGGCGCCATCGGGAGTCTGTTCGCAGCCCATCTTGGACGGCTGGAGGATGTCGAGGTCTGGGCCTACGACCCTTACCAGGCACATGTCGACGCGATCAATGCGAAAGGGCTGCGCTTGACCGGCAGAAGCGATTTCGTGGCGCGTGTCAACGCGCGCAGCAACGCCAGCGAGATACCGCCGTGCGACTTCGGCATCGTTGCAGCAAAGAGCACGCACACGCGCTCCGCGATCGAAGCCACGGCGAACGTGTTCGCCAACGCCGCGGTCTGCTCGGTGCAGAATGGTGTCGGTAACGAAGAAATAATCGCCGAGTACGTGCCACGGGTGATCCTGGGCACCACGTTTCCGGCGGGCCACATCACTGCTCCCGGTGTCTGCAACCAGGATACCGGCGGCAGTACCTGGATCGGACCGTTTGCACCAAGGCCAGCCAGCATGGACGAGGTCCGGCGCCTGGCCGACGCCTGCACGCGCTCGGGCATGGACGTGATCGCGATGGAAGACGCACGCGGCGCGCAATGGACCAAACTGATCTTCAACTCGGCGTCGAACGCGATGGGTGCTCTGACGCGTCTGCCACACGGTGTCGCCTGCGATCAGCCGGAGGTACGTGCACTGATGTCCGTGCTGGTTGCCGAGGGCGTGGCGGTTGCACGTGCACTCGGAATCACGCTCGACGATGATCCGGAGAAGATGATCGATCACGGACGCGAGGTCGCCTACAACCACAAGCCGAGCATGCTGCAGGACGTCGAGGCACATCGCAAAACCGAGATCGAGGCGCTGAATGCCGGGATCGCGAAGCTCGGACGTGAACTCGGTGTGGCCTGCCCGATGAACGAGGCAGTGGCTGCCATGATCAAGGGCCTCGAACATTCCTGGACACTTGCCTGAATCGTAGCGACGGAGATCAGTGATGAGCACTTTCACCAAGGCATTCCGACCCAGCCGGCAGGAGATCGATCGTCGCTACGGCAATGTCCGTGCGGCAATGGAGCGTGCCGGTCTGGATGCGCTGGTCGTCAGCGGCAGCGAATACACCGGCTTCGAGGGAGCGGTGCGTTATCTGTCGGGGTTCCACATCCTGCACCGGTACGCGTACGTGGTGATTGCGGCCGGGAAGGATCCGGTTGCGGTATTTCCACGTGAAGCAACCTGGGTCGGTGACCATGCGGAGTCGTTTCTCGGGCAGCGCGAGTTCCCGGGCCATTGTGGTGAGTGGATGGCGGGCTACCTGAAGGAACTCAAGGCGCGACGGGTCGGCATCTACGGCATGGAATACATCATGACGGTGCGCGACTACCGGGCGCTGGCTGCTGGTGGTTTCGATCTGGTGGATTTCGACGAGGCCTTCGACCACGCGCGTGCGCAGAAATCCGACGAGGAGATTGCGTCGGTGCGACACTCGATGGAGATCAACAAGCGCGGGGTGCTCGATGTGATCAGGGCCTACGCTCCCGGCAGGACCGAGGCCGAACTGATGGCCGTTGCAGAGCAAACCTTTGCTGCAGCCGGTTGCTCACGCAGCACGATGGACATGGTCCAGATGGGGCCTGCCGGTTCGCTGCGCCCGCAGATGGTCTTTCCGACCCGACGTGCGGTCAAGGCTTCGGACGGCATGCTGTACGGGCTCGAGATTGCGGGCGAGGGGGGGCACTGGGTGGAATACTCGCGCCCGCTGATGCCCGAGGGCATGGACGCGATCACGGCCGACATGATGGCGGCCCACCAGGAGTTCCACGCGCTGGTACGCGAACACATGAAGGCAGGTCGGACTGCCGAGGAAGTGTACCGGCTGTGCATGAAGCCGATCATGGAGCGGGGATACCGGTCCGGGCATGTCTGTGGCCATTCGATCGGCATGACGATGATCGAGCTGCCACGGATCGGAGAGGGATCCGAGTTCGTGTTGCCGGAGAACATGGTGTGTTCGATGCACCCGCACATCATGAACGAAGCACGTACGCATTCGCTGTATTTCCAGGAGACTTATCGCGTCACGGCGAACGGCGGTGAACCGTTGTCGGGAACGGCGATCGTTGCATACGATGGCAGCGAAACCGGGCTGCAGGTGCTGTAGGCAACAAGCGATTCGGGTGCTGCTTCAGTCTGAGTCAAGTGCTGGTGCGCCCAGATACAAGACAGGCGCACGCAAGCGGGCTAAGGTAAGCCGCAAATATCGATTAAAAGAGGGTTCCGCATGTACCCCGCACCTTTTGCATATTTCCGGCCGACTTCACTGGATGAGGCATTGAGGCTGCTGGCAGCCCATGGAGGTGCTGCAACCGTGATGGCAGGTGGTCAGAGCCTGATTCCGATGATGAAGCTGCGCGTGGGAGACGTGCGGCGAATCGTCGATATCGGTGAGCTGCACGGTATGTCCCATATAGAACGTCGTGGAGATACCGTACATATCGGTGCGCTGGCGCGCCATGCACAGGTGGCCGCGTCGCCGGTTGCCCGCGACTATCCACTGCTGCGCGACGTTGCGGGCGGAATCGCGGATCGTCAGGTCCGCACCATGGGTACCATCGGTGGCGGTCTTGCCATGGCCGACGCCAATGCGTGCTGGCCGTGCGGGCTGCGCACAGCCGGTGCGCGGGTCGTCTGCACCAGTCCGCGTGGTGTGCGTACGCTGACGGTGGATGATCTGATCGTCGATTCGTATACGACCTGTCTGGCAAACGACGAACTGATCACTGAAATCCAGATACCGGTACCTGGCGCGGGTAGCGGAGCTGCCTACATCGCCTGCAAGCGTTCTGCGCCTGCCTATCCGACGGTTGCGGCAGGCGTGTTGCTGCAGATGGACGGAGACGTCTGCCAGCGCGCGCGCATCGTGCTGGGGGGGGGTGGATCGACGACGGTGGTTTCCGAGGAGGCGGAGGCGGCGCTGCGCGGTACGCCAGCGAAGCCTGCAGACCTGGAAAAGGCTGCAGCGATCGTCGTTGCAGCAGCGTCTCCACCCGTCGATGCCAGAGGTTCGGAGAGTTTCAAGCGCGCAATGTTGCACTCGCTGGTCCTGGAGGCGGGGCAGCGGGCGCTGGCGCGTGCGCGTGGAGAGCAACCGGCGGGGGGACATCGCTATGCCTGAGACCATTCAGCCTGTGTTCGTCGAGGTGACCGTCAACGGCGGCAAGTATCAGCGCGAGGTCGAGCCGCGCCTGCTGCTGGTCGAACTCCTGCGTGAAGAACTTGGACTCACTGGCACGCACATCGGTTGTGACACCAGCTATTGCGGTGCCTGTACGGTGTTGCTCGATGGCCGGCCGGTGAAGTCGTGCACGGTGCTGGCGGTCCAGGCCGACGGGCGCAGCATCGAGACCGTCGAGGGACTCGAACAGGAAGGCAAGCTCCACCCGTTGCAGGAGGCTTTCTCGGAACACCATGGGCTGCAGTGCGGTTTCTGCACCCCCGGCATGCTGATGTCTGCCAAGTCGCTGCTTGCGGACAATCCGTCACCGACGCGCGATGAGATCAAGAAGGCGATCGCCGGCAACGTGTGTCGTTGCACGGGGTTCCAGAACATCTACGTCGCGGTCGATGCTGCGGCACAGAAGATGCGGGGGGGCTGAACGATGGATATGTCCTTCAAGGGTGATTTCGAAGTCGGCATGAAGCGTGACGAGACGTTTTCGTTGCTGGCAGACCCGCAGAAGTTCGTACCGGTGTTGCCGACCTTTCACAGCATGCAGATGAAGGAAGGCGATGCCAGGACCGCGGTGGTCAAGGTCAAGGTCGGCATCGGCAAGATCCACGGGATCGCGACCACCGAAATGAGCCTGACCGAATCCCAGGCGCCGGTGCGGGCCCAGTATGTGGGCAAGGGCAGCGTGATGGGCAGCGCCTACAACATGATCGTCGGATTCACGCTCGAGGATGCCGCCAGTGGTGGCACGCGTGTGAACTGGGAAGGCACTACCCAGATTCATGGCAAGATCCTGTCGATAGCCGGAGGCGGCATGCGAGGTTATGCGGAAAAGGAGATCCGCAAGGTGATCGACAGCCTGCAGGGTGCACTCGTCAGCGCCGAACATTTCGAGTCGGTGGTGGCAAGGGCGCGGGCCCAGGCTCCCGCACCCGCAGCGCCGACGGCACCAGCGGTTTCCGAAGGTCTGCTGGCCAGATTCATTGCTTGGTTGCAGCGGCTGCTTGGCGGTGGTCCTGCCGCACCGGCGCCGCAGGCGGGTGTGGCCGATGCCGCGGTTGTGACGCCGGCCTCGCCACCGGTCATGGAGAAACCGGCACCGCGCAAACTCGCGCCCGACCCGGTGCGCCCGATCCGCGATATCCAGACCAGTATCGAGGTCGATCGCGACAGCAAGGACGGTGACCGCTGGGTGGGACAGCATCTGCGACGCAAGGAAGACAAGCGTCTGGTGCGCGGGCATGGTCTGTTCCTCGATGATTACCATGCTCCGGGAATGCTCTACATGGGCCTGGTGCGTTCTCCGTACGCACACGCGCGGATCCAGCGCATCGACGTCTCGGCAGCGACGGAGTTGCCGGGTGTGCACTGTGTTCTGACCGGAGCCGAAATCGCACAGCAGGTCACCCCGTTCATGCAAATCGGTGCCGAACCCGGTTGCCTGGTCGACGACTACGGTATTGCGACCGATACCGTCCGCTATTGTGGCGAACCGGTTGCGATGGTCGTTGCCGAGTCGATGCGTCTGGTCGAGGATGCCATCGGTCTGGTCGAGGTCGAATACGATGTACTGCCGGTGGTGGTGCAGTCAGAAGACGCCTTGCGTGACGACCCGATACTGCACGCAAAAGTCGGTAGTAACGTGATTTTCCGTGACACGTGGAATCATGGCGACGTCGAGGCAGCGTTCCGCGATGCAGCGCACGTGGTGCGTATAAAGCGCATGCATTTCCATCGTTTCTCGAGTACTCCGATCGAAACTGCAGGAGCCATTGCCGAGTGGTCGCGGCGGGGTGATATCGACATGGTATCGAACGTCGGTCTGCCCGGAATCGGTGCGCAGATGCTGTCGGCCTATCTGGGGGTCGGTACCGAGCAGATCCGCATGCGCAGCCACGATATTGGCGGAAATTTCGGTACCAAGACGGTAACCCATACCTATATGGGACTCGCTGCAGTGGCTTCGCGTGCGGTCGGCGGGGCTACGGTCAAGTTCGTCGAAACTCGCAGCGACAACCTGGCCTCGTTCCATGGCGGTGAACGCACGTTCCTCGATACCGAAGTGGCTCTCGATGCAAACGGTGTGATCACCGGGCTGCGTTCACGCCACCTCGACGACTGCGGGGCGTACACGCGTTACGAGCCGCTTGGATGTGCGATCTGGGCGCAGGTGTACCCTGCCACCTATCGCCTGCGCAACATCAACATCGAGTTCACCCAGGTGGTATCGAACAAGGCACCGTGTACTCCCAACCGGGGTTACTCGCGAATGCAGCACCTGTGGTTCATGGAGCGCGTGATCGATATCTGTGCCCATGAGCTGGGGATTCCAGCTGACGAGATGCGTCTGCGCAACTACATTCGTCCGGACGAATTCCCGTATACGACGCCAAACGGCAATATCTACGATTCGGGCAATTACCCGCGCATGCTCGAGGAAGCGAAGAAGCTGATCGATTACGGCGCCTGGCGTGAGAAGCAGGCTGCTGCGCGTGCCGAAGGACGCCTGATCGGCATCGGCATCGGAACCACACTCGACTCCGGAGCGAACAACTTCGGGCAGTTGCTGCTGGTCAACCCGAACGGGGTCTTTTCCGGCAACAACGAGGGTGCGCGGGTGAGACTCGGACTCGATGGTTCCGTCGTGGTCACGCTCGGTTCGGTGCCCCAGGGGCAGGGCCATGAGACTACGGCGGCACAGGTCGTCGCGGACGTGCTGAATATCGGTCCGGACATGGTGACGGTGCGCAGCGGTTTCGACAGCAACTGGAACAGCTACGCGGGCCTGTCAGGCACGATCGCAAGCCAGTTCGTGGTGACCGGCCTGTCTGCGGTGCACGGTGCAACCCAGCGCCTCGCCGAACAGATGCGCAGACTTGCTTCTCATGAATTGAAGGCCCCGGAGGACCAGCTCGAATTCGGTGTCGGCAGCATGGGCCCACAGCTCTCGGTCAAGGGCGATCCCGAGCGCTTCATCAACTACTGGCGGTTGTCGAACCTGGCCAACAGCAATACGGCTGCGGTTCCCGAAGCGTTGCGTGACATCGATCTGAACGTCTTCTACGTGTACAAGCCACCGTTCGAACTGCCGGATGTGAAGAGGAAATACGGCAACCAGACCCTGACCTATTCGGCGCAAACCCATATCGCCGTGATCGAGGTCGACACGCGGACGTGGAAGCCGCAGATACTCGACTATGCGGTGATCGACGACTGTGGTCACCGGATCAACCCGAAAATCGTCGAAGGGCAGGTTCACGGAGCTACCTGTCACGGTATTGGAGCGGCAATGCAGGAGGCGTTCCAGTTCGACCATGAGGGGAACCTGATCACATCGACGTTCACCGATTACACACCGATGACCTCGCTCAACATGCCGGATCTGAAGTGTGGCGCCATCGTGACGCCGTCACCGTTTGTCTATAACGGCGCCAAGGGATGCGGCGAGGGTGGCGGTGCTCCGCTGCATGCGGTCGCGGCGGCCGTGCAGGATGCGCTGTTCGAGCGCGACGTGATCGTCACCGAGTCGCACAGTTCGGCTTCGATACTGATGGGCTACGGCAGGAATCGCAGTCAGATGGTTTCGCATACCACGCACTGATCCATGCCACGTGTCTGCGGTGGTTCCGGCAACGGAACCGCCGTCGGGCATCAGCGCATGACGAGGAAGACTCCGCTCGCGATCATCACCATTCCGCTCAGATGCCAGAGCTCGAAGCTTTCACCAAGGAAGCTGACGGCCAGCAACACGCCGAATACCGGCACCAGGTTTATGAAGATGCTGGCCCGGTTGGCGCCCACGAGTCGATTGCCGGTATTCCACAGCAGCATGGCAGCGCACGACACCAGCAGCGCGATCGACACGATCGCGCCGATGCTGGTCGAGGTGACTGGTACCGGCTTGTACAACAGGGATTCGAGTACGTAGAACGGAAGCAGCAGTACGGAACCGGCAACGACCATCGGAAACAGCGCACGCGCTGCCGACAGTCGCATCGGGATGCGCACGAAGCGTATCGCATAACCGGCAAGACCGAACATGGCGAGCAGAGCCAGAAGGTCACCGGCCTGGAAATCGAGCCCGACCAGTGTTGCCCAACTGCCGCGGGCAACCATCACCACGACACCAGCAAAGGCAATGAGGATGCCGATCGCCTGTGTGCCGCTGACAGGCACACGATAGACCAGCCGCGAGAGCAGCACGGTCAATACAGGCTGGGTGGCGTTGATCAGTGCCGTGTTGGTCGCCGACGTAAAGTTGAGCGCAATCATTATCAGCGTGGTGGCGCCGACCACCAGTGCTCCTGTCAGCACGAACGCCCGCCATTCGGCCCGGTAGACGCTCAGTGTCTCACGCCAGCCGATCAGCACCACTGGCAGCAGCGCCAATGCGGCGATGACCCAGCGCCAGAATGACAGTCCGATCGGCGGGACGTGTTCGTGAACACCACGACCGATCACGTGGTTCAGTGCGAGAAAAAAGGTACTCACACCGAGCAGCAGATACGCCTGGCGCCGTTCCGCCGGCGATGGGTTCGGCGGCGAAACCGCTGCTGTTGACTCCTGCCGGGCTGAGGACATCGGTTCAACTCCGTGGTGCGATATCGCCCCAGTTGTCCAAGAGATGCTGCATGCTGCGCGCAGTGAGCGCGTGGATCGTGAACGTGGGATTCACGCCGCCGCTGGTAGGAAACAGGCTGGAGCCGGTGATCACCAGGTTCGGTAACTCATGGCATTGACCCCAGCCGTTCGTCACCGAGGCTGCAGGATCGGTGCCCATCACGGTTCCGCCCATGTTGTGCATCGGTCCGATGTTTCCGGCCCAGGCTTCGAGTGCACCGGCTGCTTCCATGATGCGCAGGCCCTGCGTGCGCGCGGAGTCCCACAGTGCGACGGATTCAGTCGCGCATTCATGTTCGACCTGTGCCAGCGGTACTCCCCAGCCATCGTTGCGCTCGAGCAGTGTGACGCGGTTTTCAGGTCGTGGCAGGTCTTCAGCGACGGCGGTAATGACTCCACACCCGCGTGCCGCACGGCGCATGAAATCATCGAGTTTCGTTCCGTGCAGATCGGGGCGATTCAGGGCGATACCGAGCAGGTCATTCGGTTTGAGCGCGTTGCCGATGATCCACTGCCACGAACCGAAGGCATCACCCGGGTGGGTCTTGACGTAGCCGTCCTGGTTCAGCAATTGACCGCCGGTGGTGCCCATATGGCAGTAGGTGTCTTCATCCCATAACCCGAAGACCTGGCAGGCGAGGTGGGCCATGATGCTGCGTCCGACCTGGCCGCTGCCGTTTGCAAGCCCGCGGGGTGAACGGCTGCGCGAAGCCAGCAGCAGGCGCGAGTTCTGTATCGTGGATGCGGCCAGGACGACGATCGACGCGCTGGCGGCGTGCGTGCTGCCTCCCGTGTTGCGCCATTGAACGCCGGTCACCCGGCTGCCCGTGGCGTCGGTCGTGATTTCGGTTACGGTCGCATCGTGCAGCAGGCGTGCACCTGCACGCAGCGCACGCGGCAGGTAGGTCACCAGCGGGTTGGCAAGCGCCCCCGTAGGACACCCGGCGTCACACCAGCCATCCCAGATACAGGCCTGACGGTCCGTGCCGTTGCGCGTACGCACAGCCAGTGGCAACGGTGCAGTCTGCATGCCCAGTCGCGTGAAGCCGCCGGCGATCAGCTCGGCGTGGCGGAATACGGGTACCGGCGCCTGGTTGTATGGTTTGCCGTCCGGACGCCAGCTTTCACGCGTATGGTCGCCGGCGATGCCGACTTCGTCCTGGATCAGGTCGTACCACGGCCGCAATTCCGTGTAGCTCAGTGGCCAGTCGACCCCGCGTCCGTGATCGCGGGCCATCGAAAAATCGCTCGGATGCAGGCGTGGCCACACCGCGTAGTGATGCAGCGCGGCCCCACCGGTTCCCCAGCCGACATTGAAATTGTGTCCGATCGGATGCCGCCCACGCTCGATGACTGGCGCGCCACCCCACTTCAGGCGTCGCGCCCACAGTTGGCTGCTGGTCAGGTCGCGCAGCGAGCGAGCAGGGCCTGATTCGAGTATCAGCACCGAGCGACCCGCTTCGGCAAGTCGTGATGCTGCCAGGCAGCCGGCTGCGCCCGAGCCGATGACGATGGCGTCGAAGCGCTCGATGTTGCTCACCAGTCGTGTTCCGGTTCGATATGCGCCATGTACGGTATGCCGAGGCGTGCGAAGCCAGCGCGCGTTCCGTATCCCACATCGACGGCATCCGAGCGCAGCACGAAATGGACGAATGCTGCGGGTGCGCCATGCCATGGAGCGGGGTTGCCATCTGCCAGATCCTGCATCAGGTGCTCGCGTGCGCCTGCATCCAGTCGGGAGACAGTGTCCCCGTACCGGGCGCGCGCCCACGCATCCACTGCCTGCAGAGCAGGTACATAAAAGTCCCGGTACGGTGGCTCGATGCCGAGATAGCGTGCGATCAGCAAGGACTGCTCGGGTGGGCAGGCGAGCTGGGTGTCCAGGTACGATGCAAAGCCTGCGGCAGCAACGCCGGGTACGAGTGCATCGCCGATCGCATCGGCAACTGCCAGCAAGGCGACATCGAGTACCGGATTGTGGCTGGCAGCCCGGCTTGCGTGTGTTGTCGCTATCCGCCCTGCGCACGCGACCAGCGTACTGCCGGCTGCCACGCCAAGTGCACTCGCCTGCACGAAGCTGCGACGATTCAGTGTCATGTCGTTCTTCTTGTTGTCGTTTGTGGATACCCGACGTCGCGGATCGCGAACAGTCCGTACGCTGCTGCTGCCCGGATTGCACAACGTGTCCGCATCATATCGCCGAAGGCGTTTTGCGTCACGTTGACGGCGTGCCGCAGGATTCGACGCCGTGCTGCCGAACCGGCTGCCGATGACGTACACTTGCGAGCGCTGGTTGCCCGCTGCGTGGTGGATCCGGCTCCCGATGCGCCATGGGGGCGCCATCGTGAACATCGGCGGTACATGGTGTCATGCACGACTCCTTTCCACCTTTCGATCGGCGCTGGCATCTCGGGAAGAACGACGAGGAGCTTGCGATTGCCGATTTCGAGTATGCGCTGCTGCGCTGCGTCGAAAGTTTCAACACATGGCAACAGGAGTGTCTTGCCGCGGCTTCGGGTCACAAGATGAGTGCGACCGACAACGTCGTGTTGCACGTCACCCGGATGAACGAGCGCCCCAAGACGGTCACCGAACTGGCGCGGTTGATGAACCGTGACGATCTGTCGAACATCAAGTATTCGATTCGCAAGCTGCTCGATGCAGGGCTGCTCGAAAAGGTCACGGAAAGCGGCAGGCGCAAGGGTACGCGCTATCGGATCACACCCGAGGGCAATGTGCTCACCGAACGTTTTGCCGAGTTGCGGCGCCAGCAGTTGATCCCGTCGATCGGGTCGATCACCGGTATCCGCCAACGCCTGGAAGCCACCGCCGGCACGTTGAACCTGGTTGGTGGCATATACGAACAGGCCGCGCGGATGATTGCGTTTCATCGTGGTCCTCTGGAGGAGGACGAGGGTGCCGAAGACGATGAACTTGCGGACTGACGCTGGTCGCGCTGCTTCAGGGCATGGGTGCCTGCACTGCACGTGTGATGTTGCAGATCCGGTGCGGGTGAGTGTAGAGGGTTGCACGATCGTTGCGTACGAAGCCGCACAGGGTGATGCCGAAATGCTGCGCAATCTCGATGGCGAGTGAGGTTGGCGCTCCGATCGCGGCGATCATCTCGAAGCCGGCACGAATCGCCTTGGCGACCATCTCCAGGCTCAAGCGGCTCGATAGCAGTACGCCGCAGCGCTCGAAGCTTCCGCCTTCCAGCAGCACACGTCCGATCACCTTGTCGAGTGCGTTGTGGCGTCCCAGGTCTTCGGCAACCGCCAGAATCTGACCACCCTGGTTGAAGATCGCGGCCGCATGCGCACCACCGGTCAGGGAAAATACCTGCTGATGTTCCTGCATGCCGGCCATCAGCGGGGCGAGGCGTGTGGCGCCGAAGCGCATGCGATCGGGAACCGGTGTCAGGCCGTAGGCATTGTTCTCGACTATGTCGCGGCTGCCACAGATGCCACAGCTGCTGGTCAGCAGCACGTTGCGCCGCCGTGTCACGACGCGCGTGGGGTCTGCCAGCGTCATGCGCACCACGCCGGGGGTGTCTGCGCACACCGCCATGCTGAGCACGTCGTGCAGCGATTCGATGATCCCTTCGGTGAAAGCAAAGCCTGCAGCCAGCGCGAGACGCTCGGCATGGCCTGCTTCTCCCATCACGCCGTCACTGCGTGTGTAACCGGCTGCGCCTGATGTGGGCCCGGTCGGAGTCCACATCAGCGTGTAGGTGCCGATATCCGCGATGTCGATCGTGAGGGTGTCTTCCTCGACGACATGACCGCTGGTGTCCGTGAATACGACATCCGGGCCTGACATCTCGATCGACGGCACCGTTGCAACGCCGCTGATGCGTTGCAAGCCGTGCAGTTCGATGTCGTTCAATGCGAGTCCCATATCGTCTTTCATTGCGCTCCGACACGGGGTTTGAAGCTCATGATCGGCTCGTAGACGGCTGCCTTGAACACGAGTACGCGGAACGTGTAGAAACCGATCAGTGCGCCTGCCGCAGCGAGCAATACCGTCAGGAATGCTGACCCGGCAAGCCACAGCAGCAGCGCCGGTGCCACGACGCCGGCAGCAACCACCAGACCAAGGAACTCGCGGGCGTATATCGTCTTCAGCAGCAGTTCTGCCGATAGCCGTGCACCCGGGGAGCCGTTGTGGGCGCCGTGGAGCAGGGCAAGCAGCATGATGGCGTCGGCCAGCAGCAGCAACAGTGCAGCATCGTGCAGGCCTGCCGCCGCGGCATCCCCCAGAGTTCCGCTGCCCAGCAACAGCACCAGCAGCGTGCCGCCCGTGGTCGCGTAAAGCAGGCTGGCGATCGGCATGATCGCCGAACTCCACAGTGCGAGTGCGGTGGAGTGCGACATGGCGAAGCCCTGGTAGGTGCACACGACCAGGGCGGCGACCGCAGCGACCAGTCCGATCAGCGCACCAAGCGCAGCCGGCAGCGGGTTGCCGAAAGCGACGTCAAGCATGTGAATGAAGCCTGCGCCGATGAACAGCACGATCGACACCAGCCCGCGGCTGATCCAGGAGCGGTCGGGGCGCACGATCGCACGCCATGATCTGCGTGGCACACCCATGTGCGTGAGATGGAACCAGGTCTTGCCGACACCGGTCAGCAGCAGGCCGAGCAGCATGCCGGGCACGAAGTTGTACAGCAGCGATACGAAGAAGGTTCCGCCGCCCAGTTCGCCGCAGAAGAACGCGTTTGCCATCGGGGTGTCCCAGTGGCGCTGGAAGCGGTAACCGACACGGAAGCTGTCGCCGACCATCTGCGAGGTAGTGTTGTTCATCGTCTGTCCTCCACGGCAGTTGCGCGCTCAGTTCACGTAGTAGACCTTCGGGCGAGTGTTCTTTTCAGGCAACGGCGGCTGGCCCCCGCGCTCGCGGATCAGCACGCTCGGCTTGCTGTTCGGATCGTCCAGATCGCCGAAGATGCGGGCATCGGTGGGGCAGGTGACCACGCATGCCGGATCCAGTCCGTGATCCACGCGTCCGCTGCAGAAGTCGCACTTCGTCACCGTGCCCGGAGTCCAGCGGCCATAGCCGCTTTCCTCGAACGGCGTCAGCGTACCGTCGCCGAACAGCCCTTCGTCGAACTTCTTCTGCTCGAGCTTGGTGCGTTGGTCGTACGGACACGCGACGGCGCAACTGCCGCAGCCGATGCACTTGTCCTGGTCGACCATCACGATGCCGTCCGCACGCGTCCACGTTGCGCCGCTGGGACACACCTTCTCGCAGGGTGCGTCCTCGCAGTGGTTGCACAGCGTCGGGATGTAGACGCGGTTCACCGCCGGATACACGCCGTACTCCTCACTCAGCGTGCGGGTGAAGAACACGCCGTCAGGCAGCGTGTTCTCCTGCTTGCAGGCGACTACGCAGGCGTTGCAGCCGATACAGCGCTTGATGTCGAAGACCATTCCCATCCTGGCCATCAGAGTGCTCCCTTTCCTTTTGCAACATCGTCCACGACGTCGTAGACGGACTTGCCGAGCTTCAATTCTTCCGGCCAGTCGTCGAGGCGCGTGATTTTCAGGCGCGTTGCCGTGTCCGGTTGCCCGGTCACTGCGTCGGTGTGACGCAGGTTGTACGGCAACAGGTCGTTGAAGTGTCCGCCCGCGTGACGCACGTTGCGGTGCGTGTTGCGCACGCGCGACAGCGAGTTCGATACCGCGAGCGTGTCCGGATGCATCGCTTCCGTGGTACCGAGCCGGCCGTAGATGCATCCGTAGGGCGATTCGACTTTCAGGATATCGCCAGCCTTCAGCCCCTTTTTCGCTGCGGTCTGCGTGTTCAGCAGCAGCGCCGTGTGGACCGGATCACGGTAGACGATGTCCTTGATCCACGGGTTGGTCAGGCTCTCGCCGAAGTTGATCTGGATATCCTTGAAGAAGATACCGTACAGGTCGTACTCCGGCGGTTCGTCGGTATGGATCGGGTCGAGGAGCGCAGTCGGCAGCGGCGAATAGTCGTCCCACTGCCAGTCGTGGCGGTACGGAACGTCGAGTTCCTCCATTTTGGCCTTCAGCTTGTCGCGCTGCACCAGCATGTCCTCGATGTAGAACAGCAGTCGCATGCCTTGCCATGGCCGGTACCACTTGTCCGGACGACGTTCGGTGACGGAGTGACCGTGTTCGATGTACCAGTCCAGATCCTTGCCGTTCCACAGCAACCCCTTGCGCCGGGCGATCTCCTTGTCCGTGTATTTCTTGTCGCGTTCGAGCATCAGGTTCGGGCTGTGGTCGAAGCCGCAGATCATGTTCACCATGTCGTTGTAGGATTCGAGCACGCCCAGACGTTCGGACAGTTCGTAGAAGATGTCCTCTTCGCTCTTCACGTCGTAGAGCGGTTCGGTTGCCGGTTGACGCAGGCACATGCCTTCGGTGTGCGGTGGCTCGATCATGGTCATGTTCCATGATTCGAGGGCGTCGGTCGTCGGCAGGATCACGTCCGCGAAATCAGTGGTTTCGGTCGGGATGATGTCGATCGCCACGACGAAACGCATCGACTTCATGAACTCGAACCACTTGGTACGCGGCCCCTGCATCGCCCACAGCGGATTCGAGTGGCACACCACCATCACGTCGGGGTCGAACTCGATGCCGTATTTCTGCTTGTTCAGGAACACTTCGAGATTCAGGTGCGGGGGATGCACGCCGACCGGGAAATGGCTGAACAGGTGGAATTCGTTCGACGGGTAGGAAAACGGAGGCACGTGTCCGAGCTGGTGCGGGATGCCTTCGATCTGGCCATTTTCGCCCGGGACGATATGGTTGAAGTCTTCCCACTTGTCGTCCAGGGTGACGCCGATGTGTCCCCCGGGAGTGTCGATCGAACCGATCAGGAAATTGACCATCTTGTAGGCGTGGTTCGCCTGCATGCCCATCTTGCGGCCCTGCGCGCCGCGATAGTAGTTGTACGCGGCAGGGCGAAACGGCAGCGTGCGTCCGTCGATCTCGATGGTGGCGCCGATCTGCGCCGCCTTCGCGAGCTCGCGCGCGATGCGCCGGGTGGTCGCGGCCGGTATCGTCGTGATGCGCTCGACCTGCTCGGGTTTGCAGTCGGCGTCGAGGATGTCACGGAAGCGCTGGAACGCCGGCTTGCAGCTCTTGCCCTCGACGGTATAGCTGCCCTCGAGGGCAAAATCGCGGATGCTCGGGTCATCCCAGAGCTTGGCGCGATTGTCGATCGCGTCCCATACGTAGATCTTGCCTTCGGCGTTGCGCACGAAGTAACCGTCTTCACCGGCCAGGTACGGTGCGTTCGTATCCTTCTTCAGGAATTCGTAGTCGCACAACCCCGCCTCGATCAGAACCTGGCAGAGCCCCAGTGCGAAATGGCGGTCGGTCGCGGGGCGGATCGGAATCCACTCCTGCGATTTGGCGCCGCTGATCGACAGACGTGGCTCGACGGTGACCATCCGCATGCCGCGTTCCATGCGCGCCTTGGCCACCCAGTTGGATTGGGCTGCGGCGTGAAGGTGTGAGGAAAAGCCGTCGCCGGTGCCGTTGTTGATCCAGTAATTGCAATGCTTGGCGTCGTTGGCTGCAGCGAAGGTCGAGTGGATGTACCCGTTGGCCGGATGATACGCACCGCCACACATCGTGCCGTTCGAGTTGAAGCAGTTGTTGTTGCCGAACGACAACCCCCAGATCCACGTATTCATCTTCTGGAAGTCTTCGATCGAACAGATCAGCTTGCGCGGATCCTGATCGATCGACTTCTTCAGCTCGCTTGCCACGATCGAGAACGCTTCTTCCCAGCTGATCGGCACCCAGCCCGGGTCGATGCCGACGCCCTTGACCGGGTTGGTGCGCTTGAGTGGCTGTTTGAAGCGGTTCGGGTCGTAATGGCGCAAGATCGCCGAGTTGCCCTTCGGGCACAGCTTGCCATTGTTCGACGGGTTGCTCGGGTCACCTTCGATCTTGTTGACGATGCCGTCGTCGGTGATATGGATGCGCGAGGTGCACGAGTGCAGGCACATCTTGCAGGTCGATTTGATCCACCTGCCCGGCTTGATGGAATTGTGCACCGGCTTTGTTGCAGCGGTCATCGGTGTGCCCTCCAGGGTCGTTGAGTCGAGCGGTCGGAGCTCACGCGCACGGTGCGCACACGATCAGCCCGGGCTCGCCGCAGGAGCTGGACCGGATGATCGGCAGTGGAGTGGGAGTCACGCATGTGAGCAGTTTAATCTTTAAATTTGCCAATATCTCTATCATAATGTTCTCATGAGTGCAAGCATGACGCCCGTGACGGAACCGGGCGTCGCGGGGTGGACAAGAACAACATGGTTGAAATGAACCGACTGGCCGATGGCGTCGACAGTGCACGTTTGCCGGACTGCGACATCGCGGTACGCGAGGTGTTCGGAATCGACACCGATCTGCGTGTCCCGGCGTTTTCCACGGCGACCGAACACGTGCCTGCGCTGGACCCTGCGTATCGCTTCGATCGCGACACGACCCTTGCGATCCTGGCGGGCTTTGCGTTCAACCGTCGCGTACTGGTGCAGGGCTATCACGGTACCGGCAAGACGACGCATATCGAGCAGGTTGCAGCACGACTCAACTGGTCCTGTCTGAGGATCAATCTCGATAGTCATGTCAGTCGTATCGATCTCATTGGTCGCGATGCGATCGTACTGCGCGATGGGCGCCAGGTCACGGAGTTCCGTGAAGGCCTGCTGCCGTGGGCGATCCAGACCGCAACGGCACTGGTATTCGACGAATACGATGCGGGGCGCCCGGACGTCATGTTCGTGATCCAGCGGGTGCTCGAACTCGAAGGGCGCTTCACGCTGCTCGACCAGAACCGCGTGATCGTCCCGCATCCGGCGTTCCGTCTGTTTGCGACCGCAAACACACTCGGCTTCGGTGATCCCACCGGGCTCTACCATGGCACTCAGCCGCTGAACCAGGGTCAGATGGATCGCTGGAATATCGTGACCAATCTGAATTACCTGTCGGCAGTTCACGAAGGCGAAATCCTGCGTGCGCGAGTCCCTGCGTACGACACCGAACAGGGCCGTGCGACGCTGGATGCGATGGTGCGCGTAGCCGACCTGACGCGCGCAGGCTTCGTGTGCGGTGATCTGTCAACGGTGATGTCGCCACGCACCGTCATTACGTGGGCGCAGAATGCCGCGATTTTCGGTGACGTGGCGTTTGCGTTCCGGATCTCGTTTCTGAACCGGTGTGACATTCTCGAACGTCCGATAGTCGCCGAGTATTACCAGCGCTGTTTTGGTGAGGAGCTGGCGGAATCCGTCGTCGCAGCGAAGGTGAATCGGCAATGAACGCGCAACGGTCCGCCGCTGCACGCCCGGTTGAGCTCAAGCGCGTGCTGAGCGCTGCAGGGCGGGCGCTGGCCGCGCGCGGGGCTGGTCCGTTTGGCTGGGAGGAGCTGCTCGACTCGCCGGCACCGACCACGCGCAAGGTGGGGCGTGCATGCGGGGATGACGAGTTGAGCAGCGCTGAAATCCGGGTGTTGCGCGGTCGCGTCGATGCGCAGGCGTTGCATGTGCGCCACCACGACCCTCATCAGGGCGATGTCATGTCGACTGCCGGCGAGGTCGTGGCCACGCTGCTCGCTGCGCTGGAGGAAGTGCGCGTGCAGGCGCTTGGGGCACGCGTGATGCCGGGGGTTGCAGACAATCTGCGCGAGTTGCTGCAACGGCAGTGCACGGAGCGCGGCTATCACACGATACAGCATCGCCGCGAGGTGCCGCTGCTCGATGCCTTGGCGTTTCACGTGCGCGCAATCGTTGCGCCGCAAACACTGCCTCCTGCAGCGATGCGCGTGCTGTCCGCCTGGGCCGACATTCTGGAGCCACTGACCTGCCGGCTGCGTGAGCGACTCGTGGCCGAGCTCGACGAGCAGGAGCTGTTCGCCGCGACCTGCGCGGCCATGATCGCCGGGTTGGGGCATATCGAAGGGGACTCGATCGTTCCGGTCGTGCGCCGGCCGCTGCACAGCCCCGCGCTGCAGGCCGAAGATCTGGCTCCCAGTGAAGCACAGCGCGAGAGTCTGAGCGCGAGTGTTCCGTTTGCCGGCAACCAGGGCCTGGCGGCGGTATCGGTTGAACGGCGTACGCCGACGCGCAGGGTGCGTACCGAACTCGACCAGGGTGGTGTGTCGGATGGTCGTGCGGATTTCGCCACGATTGCCGGCAGCGATGCCGCCGGATATCGCGTCTTCGATGCCACCTGCGATGTGGTGCGGGATGCGCTCGAGTTGCGCCCCGCAGAGGAACTCGCGCGCTTGCGTGCCCGGCTCGACGAGCTGGTGGTGCAACATTCGCATCTGGTCGCGCGGCTGGCAAATCGTCTGCGCCGGAGCCTCCTCGCACTGGAGAGGCAGGACTGGACACGCGATCTCGACGAAGGGGGACTGGATACCAGCCGGTTGGCACGTGCGGTGGCCGATCCCGCCTTTCCGCTGTCCTATCGGCAGCAGCGTGATGTGCACACGCGCGATACGGTGGTGTCGGTGTTGATCGACAATTCGGGGTCGATGGCCGGAACGCCGATCGAGACAGCGGCGGTGTGCGCCGACATACTTGCGCGCACACTGGAGCGCTGCGGTGTGCGCAGTGAGATTCTGGGTTTCACGACTGCGGCCTGGAAGGGAGGACAGGTGCGTGAACGCTGGGTTGCGGCTGGCCGCCCGCCGCACCCGGGACGACTGAACGAACTGCTGCACATCGTGTACAAGTCGGCTGAAACGAGCTGGCGACGGGCGCGTGACGGTCTCGGACTGATGCTCGATGCGTCGCTGCTGAAGGAAAACATCGATGGAGAGGCTGTGCTCTGGGCGCATCAGCGTCTGTTGGCGCGACCCGAGCGCCGGCGCATCCTGATCGTGGTGTCGGACGGCGAGCCGGCCGACGAGACGAGCAGGGACGCCAACGGCGCGGCGTATCTGGAGCGTCATCTGCGCCGGGTGATCGCTGCCATCGAGAGTCGGTCTCCGGTGCATCTGTGTGCAATCGGGGTGGGGCACGATGTGACGCGTCATTACCGTCGGAGTTTGACGATCGACGGCCCGGGGCAACTCGGTGATGCCCTGGCAGGGCAACTGGCGCGTGTGCTTGGCGAAGATGGTGGCAATACGGCGGATGGCAGGAGTGTGGCACAGGCGCGTTGGCGCGCGGGGCACTGGCAGGAATGAGCAACGGTGGTGTCGCTCGAACTGTGGCACCACGCAATCAGATCGCAACACGAGAGGACAGGCGACTATGGCGACTTCGGACTGGGGCAGTTTCGATTGGGAAGATCCGTTCCGTATCGGGGAGCAACTCGACGAGGAAGAAAGGCTGGTGATGCAGACTGCGCGCGATTATGCGCGTGACCGGCTCGAGCCGAGGATTCGGGAGGCGTATCGCAACGAGGGCACGGATCCGGCGATCTTTCGCGAGATGGGCGAGCTGGGTCTGCTGGGTGCGACGCTGCACGGTTACGGCTGTCCTGGCGTGAGCTACACGAGTTATGGCCTGATCGCGCGCGAGATCGAACGCATCGATTCCGGCTACCGATCGATGTTCAGCGTGCAGTCGAGTCTGGTGATGTACCCGATCTACACGTACGGGACCGAGGCGCAACGCGAGAAGTACCTGCCGGGACTGGCGCGCGGTGAGCTGATCGGCTGCTTCGGGCTGACCGAGCCGGATTTCGGTTCCGATCCGGGCGGGTTGATCACGCGCGCGCGCAAGGTCGACGGTGGTTATGTGCTGAGCGGTGCCAAGATGTGGATCAGCAACGCGCCGATCGCGGACGTGTTCGTGGTGTGGGCGAAGTGCGATGACGGACGGATCCGCGGCTTCGTGCTCGAGAAGGGGATGAAGGGTCTGAGTGCGCCGAAGATCGAGGGCAAGCTCAGCCTGCGCGCGTCGATCACGGGTCAGATCGTGATGGAAGACGTCGAGGTCGGGGAGGGGCAGTTGCTGCCCGGCGTCGAGGGGCTGAAGGGGCCTTTCGGCTGCCTGAACAGTGCGCGTTTCGGCATTGCGTGGGGTGCGCTCGGTGCGGCCGAGGCGTGCTGGCACGCGGCGCGCAGCTACACGCTCGAGCGCAAGCAGTTCAAGCGGCCGCTGGCGGCGAATCAGTTGATCCAGAAGAAGCTGGCCGACATGCAGACGGAAATCTCGCTCGGTCTGCTCGGTTGCCTGCAGGCGGCGCGACTGAAGGAGCGCGGGCAGCTTGCGCCGGAGCTGATCTCGCTGCTGAAGCGCAATTCCTGCGGCAAGGCGCTCGATGTGGCGCGCATGGCGCGCGACATGCATGGTGGCAACGGGATCTCGGACGAATACCCGGTGTTCCGGCACATGGTGAATCTGGAGACCGTGAACACCTACGAGGGCACACACGATGTGCACGCGTTGATTCTCGGTCGTGCACAGACGGGGATCGCGGCGTTCTGAGTGGACGGGGCGCGCAAGCGCCTTTCACCGGCAGGCGGGAGCGCCGTCCGCGCAGTTTTTGCCGCGGACGGTGCTCGCGTACGGGCGTTCAGGACCGTCGCGGGATGCTCAGTGCCACATGGCCGCAATGCTGGCGCACAGAGTCATCAGGAACAGAAACCATTTCAGCGTCTGCTGGCGAACCCGGATCGCAAGGTGCACGCCGTGGGTGGCACCAAGCATCGTGCTCGCGCCGAGGGCCAGCCCCGGCAGCCAGGCCACGAGCCCGTTGCCGATGAACACCAGCAGTGCGACCAGCGTGAACGCGCCGGTGCACAACATCTTCAACGCATTGCTGCGGACGAGGTCGTAGCGCAACGTGCCGGCGAGCGCGGCGATCAGCACGAAACCCACGCCCGCCTGCACGAAGCCACCGTAGACACCGGTGGCGAACAGCGCGATCCAGGCGCCGGGCCGTCCACGCAGCGGCAGTGGTTCTGTTCCCTCGGGTGGCGCCACGGTTGCCGGTCGCACCAGGATCAGCAGCGACATGCCGACCATCGTGGTGAGCAGCAGCGGTTTCAGGAGCGCGACGGGCACCGCCGTCGCCACGATCGCACCGACGAGACCACCCAGCAGCGTAGGCAGCAACACGGCGCCGGCGTCGTGCCATGCAAGCTTTCCGTAGCGGTGAAAGCCGCGCACACCCGCAACGGACTGCAGCAGCACTCCGACGCGGTTGGTTGCGTTCGCCACGTCGGCCGGCAGGCCCAGAACCATCAGCGCGGGCAGCGTCAGGTTCGAGCCGCCGCCCGCGAGTGTGTTGATCACGCCGGCGACGTAGCCGGTCGCGAGCAGCAGGAGCAGGGCGGGGAGTGAAATCTCGGCCATCATCGGCTCCGTTGCGTGCGGCGCGTAGCCTAGCCCGCGTGCTTGAGAAAAAGGAAGGCCTGGTTTTCAATGAGCCTCCATCTGGAAACGACGAGGCGTGCGTGACGCCGAACAGGAGCACAGCGGTGGAACCCGAGGCGGCTGGCGTACCGGCCGCGAAGTTTCTGCGGCTGTTCGATTACCTGGACGAGCAGGGCATCGACAGTACCACCGTTGCGGCGGCAATCGGACTCGATCGGGTGGCGATCACCGCTGCGCCAGCCAGCGATGGCTTGCCGCGCCTTCACTACGCGCGGCTCTACAACGAGACCGTACGGCGTCTGCAGTCGAGCGAACCTGGCCTGCCGTGGGGTGCCGGAATCGGCGGCAAGCCGTTTCGGCTGATGGCCTTCTGTATCGTTTCCTGTCGCACGCTTGGCGAGGCGCTGGCGCGGGCGGCGGACTTCGAAAGTGTGGTATCGCCGCAGCTCAAGGGCGATCGCATCACGCTCGAGCAGCATGGCGAGCTGGTACGCCTGGTGTATCAGTACCGGCTGCTCGATGCGCAGCATCGTTTCGTGCCGCGTGCGATGCAGGGGACGATCTGGCCACTGGTGGTCGGGCGTGGTTCGGGGTTGACGGTCTGGCACGCATTCTGTGGCTGGCTGATCGGGCGTTCGCTGGATCTGCATGCGGTCGGCGTTGGGGTGCCGGCGCTGGGCGAGCGTTACCGCGAGAAACTGGAACGGCAGTTCGATTGCCCGGTGACAGCGGTGGAAGGCAATTCGTTCCTCGAGTTTTCCGCCCGCATGCTGGAGCATCGTCTGGTGCACGATGCCACTTCACTGGAAGACATGTTGCGCAACGGGCCTTATCAGTTGATGCAGATGGACTGCAAACCGCCGAGTACCAGCGCTGCGATACGCTCGCTGCTCGGCAACAAGTTTGCCGACGGAGTGCCGGGCTTCGAGCAGATCGCCGCACGCCTCGGGATGTCGCCGTCGAGTTTGCGCCGCCGGCTCATGAACGAACGTACCAGTTATCAACGCCTGAAGGATGAGTGCCGTCGCGACGAGGCGATCCATTTGCTGGAGAGCAGCGATTCCAGCATCGCCGCGATCGGCGAGCGGCTGGGGTTTACCGAGGCAAGTTCGTTCATCCGCTCCTTTCGTGGCTGGACCGGCACCACGCCGAGCGGTTTCCGTAATCAAATGAAAGAGGGCCCCGCAGGGCCCTCATGAGCAGCAACGGCGTTGCGCCGCTGTCGATCAGAACTCCCAGGTGACGTCCAGCCCGTAGGTGCGTGGTTCGCCGTACTGTGCGAGGACCGGACCCAAGGAGCCGAAGTTCATGCCGTAGCTGTTGTACTCCCGGTCGAACACGTTGCGTGCCCAGAGTGAGGCGCGCAGGCTGCTGCCGTTCGAGAACTCGACGTTTTCCATGCCCAGACGCAGGTTCACCAGCACCCGGTCCTTCAGCACGACCTGGTCGTAGATGACCGGAGCGATGTTCCCGGTGCGCGACCCGATTTCGTAGCTTCCGGTCCACAATGCCGCCGCGTAGGTCTTCTCCTGCCAGAACACCTCCACGTGCGCCATGAAGTCCGCCCAGTCGGTGCTGGCGAAGACCCAATCGGTGACCAGCGTGATCTGGTTGTCCGGAGACTGCGGCCGTTCTGCCACATTCTTCGTGGTGAGGCATTTTTCCTGCGATCCTCCCTTGCCGTAGATCCCGGAGCCGCACAGTTCAGGGTACTTCTCGAAGTCACCGCTCATGTGCGCCCAGGACGCCGAGACCAGCAGGTTGTCGGTCGGAGACCACTGAACCTCGATCTCCGATCCCCACCGGTCCGCTTCGCCGGCGTTGGTGATGAACGAGGTCAGTCTGCCGTCGGGTGTTGCCTGGATCTGGCTTACCTGCATGTCCTGCATGTTGAACATGAACAACGCGGCATTCACCCGCAGCGTGCCGGGTACCACGTCCGATTTCACGCCGACTTCCCACTGCTTGATCGTCTCTTCCTTGAACGGTGCCACCGGGACATTGGGCACATAGACTTCACCGTTGTAGCCACCGCTGCGATAGCCGCTGGCCAGGCGCAGGTAGGCGTTGGTGTCGTCGCTGAACTGATACGCCAGCGTCAGCGAACCGCTGCTGTTGCTGAACGTCTTGCTGTGCTTCTCGCCGTAGTTAGCCGACGGCAGCAGCGTGCTGCTGTAGGCCGGGTTCACGGTGCCATACGGAGTGAACACCCCGTTGTCCTGCAGGTAGCGATACGTGATGCCCTTCTTTTCACCCGTGTAGCGGTAGCCCACCGTGACTGCCAGGCGATCGTCGAGGATATCGGGCGTGTACGTGAACTGCGAATAGAGGGCCTTCGCCTTGGTTTCGTTCGAGTAGGCAGTCGACTGCAGTCCGCCAACCGGTGCTGCCGCATTGCGGATGTTGTCGAATTTGCCGTCGTCGTCGAAGTAGTACAGGCCAACCGCGTACTGCAGCCGCTCGGTGGATCCGACCATCTGCAGTTCCTGCGAGAACTGCTTGTAGTCGAAGGCCGCGTCCTGGACGTAGCCGCCGCCACCGAGCTGCGGATAGACGTTCGTCCACAGGTCGTTGAGCGAGGCACGCATCACGGCCGCATACGCAGGCAGCGACTGGGCAGCGTACATGCCATACATCGCCGCAAGCGCCGTGTCGTTCACCGCACCCAGGTTGTTGATGCCGTCGAGATCGCCGATGTTGCGCACCTCGACCTTGCGTTGTCCGGTGATCGACTTGAATTCGACGTCGCCGAGCGCCCCGAGATCCTCGAAGGCCCAGGTCAGCGTGAGGCTGTGTCCCTTGGCGTCGTTATCGGTGTTGGTGCGTGCGTCGGACGCACTGCGGCCCGGACGTTTGCCGATCCCGTTGTACGCGAGCGCCTGCTCGTACCTGGTGAGCAAGGTCTGTGCATTGCCGAGCCAGCGCACGAAGGTCGGATCGGATGCGGCAGCAGCCGTCAGGGCGTTCGGGGTGGGTCCGAGCGCATTCTGGCCTTGCTGCACGAAGCCTTTGAGCCGAGCGATACGGTCGACCGGGGAAAACGTACCATTCGGATTGGCCGTCAGCCCGGCCGGAGTCACACCGACGACCGACAGCATCGGGTTCGACTCGTCGAGCTTGCTGCGATCGTGGGCATAATCGACCATGAAGTTGTCGGTTGGCTCCCAGCGCAGCGCCAGCCGGTAGGCCTGGCGATCCAGGCTGTCGAAGTCCTTCTGGACCGAGGTTGCGTTCGTCTGGAAACCGTCGCGCTCGCGGGTCTGGGCGCCGAGCGATGCCTTCAGTGTGCCCAGGCCCTCGCCCTCGGTGCCGAGCGTCGGGGTATCGAGCGTCGCCCGCAGCCCCCACAGGCCTTCGTTGCCGACCGTGCCGGTGACCTTGCCGCCGAATTCACCGGTTGGCTTGCGGGTGATGAAGTTGACCGCACCACCGGTGGCGTTGCGTCCGTACAGCGTGCCTTGCGGTCCGCGCAGTACCTCGACGCGCTCCAGTTCGGCCACGTCGGTTGCAGCGCCCACCATCTTGCCGATGATCACGCCGTCGATATACACGGCAGTCGAGGTGTCGACCGAGAGGTTCGACGGCGAGCCGCCACTGACACCGCGCATCGCGATCGACATCGAACCCTTGCCTCCGGGCGGTTCGAAACCGCCGACGTTCGGCATGGTCGCGAGCAGGTCGCGCGGGTTCTGTACGCCACGGCGCTCGATGTCGGTGGCGCTGAGGCTGGAGATCGAGATCGGTACCGCCTGCAGGTTTTCCTCGCGCTTCTGCGCGGTGACGACCATTTCCTCGATACCGAGACTGGTGACGTTCTGTTGCTGGGCGCCGGCGGGTACGCCGATCAGCAGGGCGCTTGCGCCCACGATGCCTGCGAACAGGGCCTTCCGTTGGTGTGTTCTCTGGCTCATTCCAAGTGTTCTCCGTTGTGCTCTGGGGCAGGATGCCTCGTGCAGTTTAGCTGGTTCGCGATGGAACGAGCGCGATTCTGGCCAAAGTGTTCGCATGCTGCGAGGCAAAGTTCCGCGATTGAAACGTGAATAATCACCATGTTCGAGCGCAATGAACCGAAAGGCCGACTGATTTCGGACTTTCCGGTTCATTGTGTCTGCGCAGGAAGTCGACCGTGTCGGCGCGCGGTCGAGGCTGATCCCTTTTGTCAGCGACGATTGCACGCCTGGGTCATGGTGCTGCCCGTATCGGTCGTGGAACCATCGTGCGTAGCGATCGCCACCCTGGATGATCGGCGCGCGAACCTGGCAGTCATGCGGAGAAAGCTGCAGATGGCAATCCAGCCGGAGATTCTCACCAAGTCCTTCGAGCTTGCGTACACGTACACCCGTTCCACGGGTCCGTTGATCGGGCGCTTTCTGACCGCTTTGCGCGAACGACAGATCCTGGGGGTGCGCGGCAGTGACGGGCGCATCATCGTGCCGCCTGCCGAGTACGATCCGGAAACATCGGCTGCACTCGACGCGCTGGTGCCGGTGGCTGATGCCGGCACCGTGACCACGTGGTGCTGGGTCAAGGAGCCCTTGTCCCATCACCTGCTGCGCCATCCGTTCGCGTTCGCACTGATCCGTCTCGACGGCGCCGATGTGCCGCTGCTGCATATGGTTGATGCGGGCGACGAGGGTGCGATGCGTACCGGCATGCGCGTCAGGGCGCGCTGGGCCGAGGAGACGCGCGGATCGATCACCGACATCGCCTGCTTCGAGCCGGCCAGAGGAGTCCACCGATGAGCGACGCACGCGAACCCGTGACCGGTATCGAGGTGCCGATCAACCTGCAATACGAATTCACCGCCGGAGCTGCGCTGGCACGCTTTCTGTCGCGCATTCGCGAGGGCCGTATCGTAGGGCAGCGCTGCCCGGGCTGTTCCAGCGTCTATGTGCCGGCGCGCGGTTCGTGCGCGCGCTGCGGGATCCCGACCGAGGAGGAGGTCGAGGTCGCGGACCGGGGTGTGATCGAATCGTTCACGATCGTGCATATCCCGTTGCCGGGCAACCCGATCAAGCCACCGTTCATCGCGGCCAATATCCTGCTCGACGGTACCGACATGGCGTGCCTGCACCTGGTGAGCGAGGTGCCTGCCGGGCAGGTGCACGTGGGGATGCGCGTGCAGGCGGTATGGAAGCCACGCACGGAGTGGGACTACACCTTCGAGAACATTGCCTGGTTCAAGCCGGTCGAGGGAGCATGAACATGCGCGAGGCAGCGATCATCGGGTACGTGCAGGGGCCGCAGAGCCGCTACGCCGGAGCAGCGAACGAGAGCGAGCTGATCATGCCGGTGGTCAGCGAGGTGATGCGCAGGGCCGGCATCACGATGAAGGATGTGGACTTCACCTGTTCCGGCAGTTGCGACTACCTGCAGGGTGCGGCGTTTGCGTTCGTCGAGGGTCTTTCGGCCGTGGCGACGGTGCCCCCGATCAAGGAGTCCCATGTCGAGATGGACGCCGCATGGGCGCTTTACGAGGCCTTGCTGAAGATCTGGACCGGTGATGCCGAGGTCTGCCTGGTGTACGGTTTCGGCAAGTCGTCCCCCGGTGAGCTGCGCAGCGTGCTGAGCCTGCAGCTCGATCCGTACTACCAGGTGCCGTTGTGGCCGGATTCGGTCAGCACGGCGGCGCTGCAGGCGCGTGCACTGCTCGACGGCGGAACGGTCAGCGAACGCGACCTGGCCGAAGTGGTGGTGCGCAGTCGCGCCAATGCGCTGGACAATCCACGTGCCCAGTTGAAAGGGCATTTCACGGTCGATGCGCTGCTCGCCGAGCCCACGTTCGTCTCGCCGCTGCGCCGTCACGATTGCGCGCCGATCACCGACGGTGCCTCCGCGATGCTGATCGCCTCGGGCACGGCCGCGAGGCGCCTGTGCGCGCGCCCGGCCTGGATTCGCGGCATCGACCATCGCATGGAAACCGGTGTGTTCGGTGCGCGTGACCTCACGCGTTCGGCTTCCACCCACCTTGCGGCACAAAGGGCCGGCGTTGCGCGGGGCCCGATCGACCTTGCCGAGCTGCACGCTCCGTTCAGCCATCAGGAAATCATCCTGCGTCGTGCGCTCGACCTGGGCGACGAGGTGCCGGTCAACCTGTCCGGCGGAGCGCTGGCGGCGAACGCAATGATGGTTGCGGGGCTCGATCGCATCGGCTTCGTCGCCGAACGCATCATCGATGGCAAGGCCGATCGCGGCGTCGCGCACGCGACTTCCGGCCATTGCCTGCAGCAGAACCTGGTCGCGGTACTGGAGGCCTGAATCATGGCAAATCGGGCGGCGGTGGTCGGCGTCGGCCAGACCAAACACAAGTCGAAGCACAAGGACGTCTCGATCGCCGGTCTGGTGCGCCAGGCCGCCGAGCGCGCACTGGCCGATGCCGGTTGCGAGTGGAAGGATATCGATGCGCTGGTGCTCGGCAAGGCACCGGACATGTTCGAAGGCGTGCTGATGCCCGAGCTGTACCTGACCGACGCGCTCGGCGGCAACGGCAAGCCGGTGCTGCGCGTGCATACTGCGGGCAGTGTCGGTGGATCGACCGCGGTGGTCGCGGCGAACTACGTGCAGAGTGGTGCATTCCGGCGGGTGCTGACGGTCACCTTCGAGAAGCAGTCGGAGTCGAACGCGACCTGGGCGTTGTCGCCGCGCATGCCGTTCGTGCCGCACGTGAATGCCGGCGCGGGCGGCTTCTTCGCGCCGTACATGCGTCTGTATATGGAGCGCTACGGCGCTCCTGACCACGTGGGTTGCATGGTCGCGGTCAAGGACCGGCTGAACGCGTGCAGGAACCCGTACGCGCACCTGCAGATACCGAATATCGATATCGCGATGGTGCAACAGTCACCGATGCTCTGGGAGCCGCTGCACTTTCTCGAAAGTTGTCCCTCTTCGGACGGAGCGTGTGCACTGGTGATTGCGGACGAGGAATTCGCCGAGCGTTCGCCGAACCCGCCGGCGTGGATCGTTGCCAGTTCGACGCGTGCCGACGGGGTGATGTACGCCGGCAAGGACAATATCCATCCGAAGTCGTTGATCGCCTGCGCAAAGGACGTGTACTCGAAGGCGGGAATCACGCATCCGCGCCGCCAGATCGACGTGGCAGAGCTTTATGTGCCGTTCAGTTGGTACGAGCCGATGTACCTCGAGACGCTGGGTATCTGTGAGGAAGGCGAAGGCTGGAAACTCACCGAGGCGGGTGCGACCGCGATGGATGGCGATATTCCGATCAACCCGTCGGGAGGGGTGTTGTCGTCGAACCCGATCGGCGCTTCCGGGATGCTGCGTTTCGGCGAAGCCGCATTGCAGGTGCGCGGGATGGCCGGCGAGCATCAGGTCGACGGAGCACGGCTCGCGGTGGGACACGCCTTCGGTGGAGCGCATTCGTATTACGCGATGTGGGTGGTCAGCGCCGATAGGCCGTAGGTCGGGTTTCAACCCGACGACGTCGCTGTCGGCATGCATGCCGACCTACGGCGAGACGCCACTCTGCGTGGGTCGGGCTTCAGCCCGACGACGTCGCCGTCGGCATGAATGCCGACCTACGGCGGGACGCCACTCCACGTGGGTCGGGTTTCGACCCGACGACGTCGCTGTCGGCATGCATGCCGACCTGCGGCGGGACGCCACTCCACGTGGGTCGGGCTTCAGCCCGACGCCGTCGCCGTCGGCATGAATGCCGACCTACGAGCGGGACGCCACTCCACGTGGGTCGGGTTTCAACCCGACGGGTGTTCGTGCCCGTCGGCATGAATGCCGACCTACGGGCGGGACGCCACCCCACGTGGGTCGGGCTTCAACCCGACGACGTCGCCGTCGGCATGCATGCCAACCTACGGCGGGACGCCACTCTACGTGGGTCGGGTTTCAACCCGACGGGTGTTCGTGCCCGTCGGCATGAATGCCGACCTACGGGTGAGACACCACCCCACGTAGGTCGGGTTTCAACCCGACGACGTCGCCGTCGGCATGAATGCCGACCTACGGCGGGACGCCACTCCGCGTGGGTCGGGTTTCAACCCGACGCCGTCGCCGTCGGCATGAATGCCGACCTGCGGCGGGACGCCACTCTACGTGGGTCGGGTTTCAACCCGACGGGTGTTCGTGCCCGTCGGTCGAAGGCAGCGTCGGCATGTCGGCATGCATGCCGACCTACGGTTCCAGGATCTTCAGCGTAGTGGTGGAACCGCCGACCCCGAGCAGATCGCCGCGGGTCAGGATCAGGCGCTCGCCGCGGGCGACGAAGCCGCGGCGCTGGAGTTCGCGCACCGCGTCCTGCGCGACTTCGCCGCTGGCGCTCGCCGTGTAGTCGAACAGCAGCGGTTGCACGCCCCGGTACAGGCACATGCGGCGTATCACTTCGGGGTGACGACTCAGCGCGTAGATCGGCAACCCGGAACCGAGACGCGACATGCGCAGCGCCGTGGCCCCGGATTCCGTCAGACACACCATGCCGACGACACGCTCGAGGTGGTTTGCCGCGTACACGGCTGCCATCGCGATCGCCTCGTCGATACGGGTGAAGGAGCGATCCACCCGATAGCTCGAGCGGCGCACGTCGGGGTAGGTTTCCGCACCGAGGCAGGTCGTCGCCATTGCCGTCACGGCTTCCACGGGGTGGCGTCCGCTCGCGGATTCGGCCGACAGCATCACGGCATCGGTACCGTCGAGCACCGCATTCGCCACGTCGAAAACCTCGGCGCGGGTCGGAATCGGGTTGTACACCATCGACTCCATCATTTGCGTCGCGGTGATGACTACCCGGTCGGCGCGGCGTGCCTTGCGGATCAGTTGCTTCTGGATGCCGATCAGCTCGGCATCGCCCACCTCGACGCCCAGATCACCACGCGCGACCATGATGCCGTCGGCCGCGACGATCATCGCATCGAGTACGGCTTCGTCGCGGACCACCTCGGCACGTTCGATCTTGGCGATGATGTGCGCGTGGCAACCGGTGGCCTCGACGAGCCTACGGGCGTATTCGATATCGGCCGCGCTCAGCGGAAACGATACCGCGATGTAATCCAGCCCGAGTTCGGCAGCGTGCGCGATATCGTCGCGATCGCGGTCGGTCAGCGCCGGAGCCGACAGCCCGCCACCGAGCCGGTTGAGGCCCTTGCGGTCCGAGAGCCGGCCACCCATACGTACCGTGCATTCCACGCGGCTTCCGCGCACCGCGTCGACGACGAGGCGGATGCGGCCGTCGTCGAGCAGCAGCACGTCGTCTGGCCCCACGGACTCGGGCAACGTCGGCAGATCCACCCCGACTGCGTGCAGGTCTCCGTCCTGATCGGAGAGACCGCAGTCGAGCGTGAATGCGGTGCCTTCGGCCAATTCCACCGCCCCGTCACGGAAGCAGCGGATACGGATCTTCGGTCCCTGCAGGTCGCCGAGCAGTGCCACCTCGCGTCCGGCTCGTTCGGCGAGTTCGCGCACCAGTGCAGCGCGTGCACGGTGCTCCTCGACCCGGCCGTGCGAGAAATTCAGCCGGAACACATCGACCCCGGCGGCGATCAGCGCGGCAATGGTCTGCTCCGAGCTGCTGGCCGGGCCGAGGGTTGCAACGATCTTGGTACGGCGATGCACGCTCATCAGCGGCCTTTTTCCTGTTCGCGCAGGGCCGGCAGCACGCGCTCACCGAGCAGGCGCAGGGTTTCACGGCCGATCGCGGCGTCGATGCCGGCGAGCAGCGGGTGCACGTACAACTGCGCCGCCGGGCCGAGTGTGTGCGCGAGCTCGATACATTGCTCCGGCGTCAACACCTGGTAGAGGCCGCTGGCGCGCAGCGCATCCGCGCTGTCGAAATGGCCGTAGGGGCCCGGAACGCCGCCTTCGCGGTACCAGCGTGCGTAGCAGTTGGTTTCGTGCAGTGCATGCGGTGCAATGCGCTGCCACGTGGATTCGGGATCCTCGCTGACGAAGATCGCCAGCGGTCCGAATACCGGTTCCGCTCCGGCTTGCTTGCCGAGTTCGGCACAGCTTGCCGCGTAGGTTTCCCACAGGCCCATCATTCCGGGCACGAAACCGTCGCCGCAGCGTGCAGCGCGACGTGCCGCAAGCGGAGTGGCACCACCGAGCAGCAGCGGCGGCCCGCCGGTTCGCCACGGCTTCGGTGTAACCGTGACCGTGGTGCCGCGATACGCCAACGGCTCGCCGCTCCAGGCCCGGCGCAGCAGCGTGGCACCTTCCTCGAGCGCGAGGCCGCGTGTGCGGATATCGCGCCCGAACATCGCAAATTCCTGCGGCAGGAAACCGGCGACCAGCACCAGCTCGAGGCGTCCCTCGGCAATGCGATCGAGCACGGCTGCATCTTCGGCGATGCGCAGTGGATCGTGCAGCGGCAGGATGATCGCCGAGATGCGCAGCCGCAGGCGTCGCGTGCATGCGGCCACCGCTGCCCCGTAGACCAGTGGCGACGGGAGGTACCCGTCCTGTGCGCCGTGGTGCTCCGACAGCATGCAGTGGTCGAAGCCGAGCGCGTCGGCAGCAGTGGCCATTTCCAGGCCGGTGCGGTAGAGCAGCGGGTTCTCGCCCGCGAAGGCGGGCGAGCGCAGGTCGAGGCGCAGGATCCACTGGCCCATGCTTCAGCCAGCGACCGTGCCGCCGTCCACCGACAGCAGCGCTCCGTTGACGAACTTCGCCTCGTCGGACGCGGTGAAGCAGATCATGTGCGCGATGTCTTCGGGAGCCGCGTAGTCCGGAAGCAGTTGCACGCGTCCGATCAGGTCCATCTCGGCGTTCGGCGGTATCGCGAAGGCTTGCAGGAAAGGCGTGGTCGTTCCGCCCGGACAGACCGCGTTCACGCGCAGACCCTTGCGGCCGAATTCGAGCGCCATCGATTTGGTCAGGCCCACCAGCGCGTGCTTGGATGCGGTATAGGTGGCCATGTAGGCCTGCCCGATCAGTCCTGCCGTCGACGCCACGTTGACGATGTTGCCCTTGCTTGCCAGCAGGTGCGGCAGTGCCGCCTGGCTCAGATAGAACGGGCCATGCACGTTCACGGAGAACATCTTCTGCCAGCCCTCGGCCGTTTCGTCGGTGAATGCCTTCAGGCCACCGAAACCAGCGATGTTGCACAGGATGTCGAGGCCGCCGAATGCAGCCACGGCTTCCGCGACCAGTGCGCGGCAGCGCGCCGGATCGGCCACGTCGGCAGCGGCGGATCGTGCCTCACCGCCAGCGGTACGTATCGCCGCCGCGGTTTCCTCGGCACCGGCGCCGTTGAGGTCGACGCAGTAAACCCGTGCGCCTTCGCTGCCCATGCGCAGGGCCGTGGCGCGCCCCATGCCGGATGCGGCGCCAGTGATCAGTGCAACTTTCCGGTCGAAACGATTTTTCATCAGGTATTCCTCGTGTGATGGTCATGCGGGTTGGGCGCGGCCGCATCATAACCTGCCGTTCGCCGGGAGCGGCACCTTGCATCGCGCGTGTCGGGCAGGATTGTTCGCGTGCCCGATGATCCGCGCCTTGGGCTGCGGGGCGCAGGGCGCTACAGTGACCGGATTGCGCGACTTGTCCGTGGACGCGGTCGCACCGGCCCGTGATGCGAGCGGCGGCGGTTTTGCACCGGTGGCAGGGATGAAAGATCGGGAGAGACGGGAGGAGCGAACAGGGTGGACGAATCGATGAAGGATACGACGGCAGCGAGTGCGGCGGCGTGGGAAGCGTTCTGCGAATCACTGAAGAAGGCGTCCGCGGTGCTCACGCGCACCGACATGGTGGCCGATTCGCGCCACGCCGGCATCGGAGCGCGTTATCTGGGCGGCCTGCTCGACAGCGCGCTCGACCTGTACCTGCACGCGGCGGATCCCGACCGACCCTTTCTGTTCACGTATTTCGACAACCACAGGGGCTGGGGGCTGGCGAATCCCGACGGTCATTACCTGCGTGCGCGGCTGCGGGGTGACGCCACCTACCGCGTGTGGGGCAAGCGCGGCACCATCCCGTACCTCGGTTTCGAGCTGAGCCGCGGCATCTGGAGCTACACGCGGCCGACCCGCATCGACTGCAGCCTGTCCGGCCGCGATCTGCAGCTCGGGCCCGACGGCAGCTTCGAGATCATCCTCAGTGCGAACGCGCACGCCGGCAACTGGCTGCGGCTCGAACCCGACGTCGAGTGGCTGCACGTGCGCCAGTTCTATCACGACTGGATCGAGGACGAGCCGCCGCGGGTGTTCATCGAACGGATCGACCGGGATCCGGGCGCGCCCGAGCCGCCGACCGCTGCCGAGATCGCCGAACGCCTGCGCGACGTGGCGTGGTTCGTCGAGGAGGAGTCGCGGTTGTGGGCGGATTACTGTCTGCACATGCGCGGTGTGCTCGGTGTCAACGTGATGCCGCAGCCCAGCACGCCGGGTGGCAACGAGGACGACATGACCGCGGCTTCCGGGGCGCCGGAGAACCAGTATTCGCAGGGCTACTACCGCATCGACGCCGGCTCGGCACTGCTGGTCGAGTTCGAACCGCCGCGCGCAGCCTACTGGAACCTCCAGATCGGTCCGATGTGGTACGAGTCGCTCGACCCCGCTCAGCGTATCCAGAGCTGGAACGACCACCAGGCGTTCGTCGGCAGTGACGGCGTGTTCCGCGCCGTGCTCGCGCACCGTGACCCCGGCGTGCCGAACTGGCTGGACACGGGCGGTTTCGACGAGGGCGTGATGCTGTGCCGTTTCCAGTTTCCGGAATGCACCGCGCCGCAGCCGCGAACCCGCGTGGTCCCGCTCGCGAGTCTGGCGCACCTGCTGCCGCCGGATACACCACGCGTTGGCGCGGACGAGCGTCGGCGCGACATCGCGCGGCGAAGGCACGGGCTGGCGATGCGTTTTCGCTGAACGGGCGTCGCGTGGCACATGGTGTGTTTCGATAGGAGGACATGCGCATGAGACAACTGGAAGGCCGGATCGCGCTGGTGACCGGTGCCAGCCGGGGAATAGGGCGCGCCATCGCACAGCGCCTGGCCAGTGCCGGCGCCACGGTGGTGGTGACGGCCCGCAGCCTGGATCGCACGAGCGGGCACGCCGGCACACTCGCCGAGACCGTGGCCCTGATCGAGTCGGACGGAGGTCACGCGATCGCCCTGGCGGCCGACCTGGAGAACCCCGTCGAACGTGACGCGCTGGTCGCTCGCACGGTGGAGGTGGCGGGCGGACTCGATATCCTGGTGAACAATGCCGGCTTCGCCGAGTATGCACCGACGGTCGACATGCCGATGTCCACCTTCGAGGTCACGATCGATCATTATCTGCGCGCCCCGTTCGCACTGATCCAGCGGGCGGTGCCGGTAATGAGGCAACGCGGTGCCGGCTGGATCCTGATGCTCGGATCCGTCACGGCGCTGCCTCCGGTGCGACCCCACGATGTCTTTGCGCGCCGGGGTGGGGCGACGGTGTATGCCTGCGTCAAGGCTGCCGTGCACCGGTTTACCCAGGGCCTCGCTGCGGAACTCGAAGAGGCCGGCATCGCGGTCAACTGTGTGGCACCCAGTACCGCGATCAGCACTCCGGGCGCCGATACGTTCATCCCGGCGGGCTATCCCACCGAGCGGGTGGAGTATCTGGCGGAGACCGCTCTGGCGCTCTGTCATCGCCCTGCCGCCGAGTGCACCGGCATCGTCGCGTACAGCCTCCACTATCCGCTGGCCACCGGTTTGCCGGTCCATGGCCTGGACGGTCGCGAGCTGCTGCCACCACCGGTCATCCCGGCCTATGCCCATCCGGATACCCCGGCAGGTGGTGTCTGATGACCGAATTGTTTGAGCGCGTCGGACGACATGCCGACCGCGTCGCATTCCGGGATGGCACGGCGAGCGTGTCGTATGCGCAACTGCTGCAGCGCTCGGAGCGCATGGCTTCGGCGCTGCTCGGTGACAAGTGCGATCTGGCAGGTGAGCGGATCGCGATGCTGGTTCCCGCAGGTGCCGCTCACGTCGTGGCGCAATGGGCCATCTGGCGTGCGGGCGGTTGCGCGGTGCCACTGAACCCGGTGGCGACGGCGCCCGAGATCGACCACGTGCTGCGCACGGCGGGCGTGCTGCGCGCGCTCGTGGTGGGCAAGCCAGCCGAGGCTCTGGTCACGGCCTGTGCCGCGACGCGGGTGCAGTGGATCGGACTCGATGCGCTGGAGTCGACCGCGGCGAGGACGGCGTTGCCGGAGCTCGAATCGCAGCGCCCCGCGATGATCGTGTTCACCAGCGGCACCACCGGCAAGCCCAAGGGTGCGCTGTTCACCCACGCGACGGTCGCAGCACAGGTGCGCATGCTCGTCGAGGCGTGGGAGTGGCAGGAGACGGACCGGATTCCGCTGTTCCTGCCGCTGCATCACGTGCACGGCATCGTCAACGTGATGTGTTGTGCGCTGTGGTCGGGCGCGTGTATCGAGGCTTTCGAGCGCTTCGACACGGCGCGCGTGCTGGAGCGCGTCGCGGTCGGTGCCTACAGCGTATTCATGGCGGTGCCGACCGTGTACGTGAAGCTGATCGAGGCGCTCGAGGCACAGTCTGCGCCGCAGCGCGAGCGGTGCACGCGCGGCTTCGCCGCGATGCGGCTGATGATCTCGGGATCGGCGGCACTGCCGGCCACGGTGCACGCGCACTGGCAGCGGCTCAGCGGACACGCGCTGCTCGAACGCTACGGGATGACCGAGATCGGGATGGCGCTGGCGAACCCGTTGCACGGTGAGCGGCGGCCCGGGAGCGTGGGTCTGCCGCTGCCCGGCGTGGAGGTCCGGCTGGTCGACGAGCAGGGTGCGTCGATCGACGCTGAGGACGAGCCAGGTGAGGTCCAGGTGCGTGGCCCTGCCGTGTTTGCCGGCTACTGGAACGACCCCGAGGCGACGCGCCGCGCGTTCAGCGACGACGGCTGGTTCATGACCGGCGACGTCGCGGTACGCGAACGCGGCTATTTCCGCATCCTCGGCCGGCGCTCGGTCGACATCATCAAGTCCGGTGGTTACAAGCTCTCTGCGCTCGAGATCGAGAACGTGTTGCTCGAGCATCCTGCGGTGCGCGAGTGCGCAGTGGTCGGGGTGGCGGATGAACTCTGGGGCGAAGCCGTCGCGGCAGCCGTCGTGCCGGAGCTGGCGCCACACTCGCGCTCGACGGGCTGCTCGCGTGGTGCCGCGATCGGCTGTCGGCGTACAAGCATCCGCGACGCCTGCTGCTGCTCGAAGCGCTGCCGCGCAATGCGCTCGGCAAAACGCGTGGTTCGAGCCCTGTTCGAGCAGGGCAATACCGGGCCGCGCTGATCAGCCGGATCAGGATCAACCGGATCAGCCTGATCAGCCGGAGCCGGTTTCGATCACGCAACGTCCGGCGATGCGCCGCGCGGCCAGATCCGCGATCGCCTGCGCGGTCGCTTGCAGTGGATAGCGCACCAGTGGCGGATCCGCAGCAGGCCGTCGGCGTAGAGCTTCAGCGTCGCATCGACCAGGCCCGCGCCTGTGGCGGATGGCGCATCGAGAAACCGCCCCAGTCGACACCGGTGATCTGGCAGCTCTTCAGCAGTGGCAGGTTGAGCGGTACGCGCGGGATATCACCGCTGGCGAAGCCGATCACCAGATAGCGGGCGTTCTCCGCGCACGCGCGCAGCGCCGTTTCCGCCAGTTCACCACCCACAGGATCGAAGACCAGATCGACGCCACGTCCCCCGGTGGCCGACTTCAGCGCAGCACGCAGGTCTTCACGTGCGTAGTCGATCAGCACATCGGCACCCAGTGCAGCGGCAGCGGCAAGCTTTTCGGCACTGGATGCGGCGGCGATCACGTGCGCTCCCGCCGCCTTGCCGACCTGGATCGCCGCGGCACCGGTGCCCCCGGCCGCGCCGAGCACCAGCAGTGTTTCGCCGGTGCGCATCGCAGCGCGTTCGTGCAGTGCGAAGTACGCCGTGGTACTCGGCTGCAGGAACACCGCGCCGCCTGCAAAATCCATGTTCCCGGGCATGCGGCGTACCTGGGCTGCCGGCAGCACGACCTGCTCGGCGAAGGCTCCGATGCCGGGACTGGCGAGGACTCGGTCGCCGATGGCAAATTCGCTCACCCCCGCACCGGCGGCAAGCACGGTGCCGGCACAATCGCCGCCCGGCACGAACGGCGGTGGAATACGGATCTGGTACTGGCCGGAGATCAGCAGCGAATCGACGAAGTTGACGCCAGCGGCGTGCACCTGCACCAGCAGCTGTCCGGCTGCGCAGACCGGATCGGGCATTTCGCCGAAGTGAAGTTTCTCGGGTGGTCCGTATTCGGTACAGATGATGGCTCGCATCGCTGGGTGTTCTCGTTCGGAAATCAGGGTGCTATATACCGGGCCGCGGGTGTTGCGGCAAATTTTCCGAGGGCCGGCCCGATCGAGTGCGGTGAACGGGGTGGCTGTTCCCCGATTCCAGCCCCTCGGGTCGCGGTCTCGCTCAGACAAGCTCTGGCATATCCGTGGGGCGGGCTTCAGTCCGGCAGCAAAAGGGGTCGGCTGTACCGGACTCGCACATGGCATCCGATGGACCGATGCCTTGGGAGGCGATCGGCTGACTCAGTCGCTCACGGCCGTAGCACGCCAGCGCAGTCCAGAACATGGTCAGCCAGACGATGATGCCCGACCAGAACGTGTGCGATACAAAGTGCCAGCCCTGGGGAACCCGGGTGCTTCCATTGATCATGCCCAGCACCAGCACGGCAAGGAACAAAGCCCGCGTGAACCTCCAGCGGTATCGACGGGCCACGAAATACAGTGCCAGCAGAGTGAAGCCACTGGAAGCATGTCCGCCCGGCCAGCAACGCCCTTCTCCGGCAGCGTGCAACAGCCGGAAGTTCTGGAACCACTCGCGTTTCTCGTGCATTCCACCGTACAGCGTGGTCTCCACGGGACACCAGACGCTCGTGTGACTCTTGAAGTAGTGGATGACGGCGGTGGTCACGGCAATCGACACGACGAGGAAGAAGAAGTCGCGACGGTGTTCGGCAAACCAGCGCAACGCCGGCGCCAGACGGATGCCTTCCAGCAGGGCGAGCTCGCGTCCACCCGCAATTCGCTGCAGCAATGGCCACAGCAACGACAGAATCATGCCGACGATCGACACCGTGCCCGTCGTGTCCGGAAGGATGCGGGGGAGTTTGTGCGTCAGCCTTTCAAAGGCACGATCATGCTCCAGCACGAAGCTGTGGGCGGCGGGATCCCAGAACTGGTTGCTGATCGATACATCCAGGTTGGTGAGGTCGAAGATACAGAAGACCAGGCCGGCCAGGAGCAGTGGCAAGCCGGTGTTGACCAGGTAGAAACGCTGCCGGGTTTCCATCGGTACTCAGTGATCCTCGAGTTGAGCCAACATGTCGAGACGGTCGAGTTCCTTCCATTGATCGGCATCGAGGTACCCCAACAGCACGGGTGCGCTCCTGCCATCGTCGATGAGGAACCAGGACGAGGCGAAGGCGGGCGTGGTGGGGCTCGAATCGCCCATGCTGGATTCCAGGTCCTGGATGCATTCGCTGTGCGTCACCAGAATCAGGTTGTGGTGAGGCACCTTGTGCTGAAGCGCCTGGTTCAGCATCGTCCCCTTGCAGTCGAACAGCCACGCTTGCCGGGGCGGTGACTTGCCGAACATGTTTTCCGCCGTCTGCACCGCGCGTATCAGGGGGCTGCTGATGATGTCGACGTCACGGGCTCCAAGTTCCTTGAAGTCATGCCCCAGTTCCCGCACGCTCGGCAGGGTGCGAGCGGTTATGCCCTGTGCAGAGGACAGGCAGGGAGCATCGGAGTGATCGCAGCGCTCGGCATGGCGCACAAGCACTATCACGTTGCCAGTGCGCCAATGCTCGTGCAACCGGGCCTGGCGTGCAGCGCTCGTCGAGAGGCTGAGCGGTGTCTGCGGGTCGTTCAGAAAAAAGAAGCCAGCAGCGGTTCCCAGTGAGACCACGAGGATGGCCGCCAGTGATGCCCAGCAGCCTTTGCAATCACGCCGCAGCCTGATGGGTATCATCAACGCCGTCAGAGGCGGTGAGAAACACCGAACGGTCATGCAGCAGCCTCGGATGATTGCCTTGTCCTTGAGCAGCCGATCAAGCCGGCTCGGGTGGACGGGAAGGCTACCCTTGCACCTGTGAAGCCGAGGTCATGAATTGCTGAAAAAAGCGTCAAGTCGACGTACTCGCTGCACCTGGGCGAGCGACGCAGGGTCGGCAACAGTCTCCCGGCAGTCACGACGGGAGCGATGGCTGCGCTCCAGGGTTGCACGGACCATGGTGGCTGGCGTAAAAGCCTCCGGCGATGGCCGCATGGTGCGTTCATCGACGATGCTCGAGTGAGGAAAGCTGCTTGGAACAACTGACGACCATCGATCTGGCCAAGGAGTACCTGAAGTTCTCCGCAGCGCATTTCACGATTTTCTCCGCGACCGAGCGCGAGCGACTGCACGGGCACAACTTTCGCGTCGCCGCGGCGCTGACCGCTCCGGTGGGTGACAACGGGATGTGTTTCAGTTATCGCATCCTGAAGGACAAGCTCGAGAGTCTTTGTGAATCGCTCGACGAGTACGTGTTGTTGCCTGCCGACTCGCCGTACCTGCGCATCAGTGAGCGCGATGCCCACTACCGGGTCGAGTTCGCAAGCGAAGAATTGCTGTTCCCGCGCAGCGACACGCTGCTGCTGCCGGTACGCAACGCAACGGTCGAGGAATACGCGCGCTTCCTGCTCGAGCGCCTGCTCGAGGACCGCGAGCTGATCGAGCGTCACGACATCCGCGAAGTCACGATCAAGGTGTCGTCGGGGCCAGGGCAGTGGGGATCCAGCCACTGGCGCAAGCAGTGAGGTGCCCATGCGGACATTGGTGATCAGCGGCGCCAGTCGCGGTATCGGACTTGCAACGGCACGCGAGTTCGCCGCTGCGGGATGGGATGTGCTCAACATCGCCCGAAGACCGTGCGAGCTCGACGGTGCGAGGAATGTAGCGGCGGACCTGTCCGATCCCGCCTGGATCGAGCGTCATGGAGCCGACGTGCTGGATGCGGTCGCTGGCAGTTCAGTGATCGCGCTGGTGCACAACGCGGCATTGCTGACGAGCGACAGCGTAGCCGACGTGACGCAGGACGCGCTGCGGCGTGTATTGCAGGTGAACCTGCTGGCGTGCGTGCAGCTCGATCAGTTGCTGCTGGCGCGGATGGCGCCGGGATCCTCGATCATCTACGTTGGTTCGACGCTGGCCGAGAAGGCGGTCGCCGGAAGCTGCGCCTATGTGGTGTCCAAGCATGCACTGGTCGGTCTGATGCGGGCGACCGTGCAGGATCTGGCCGGGCGCGGCATTCACAGCGCGTGCGTGTGCCCGGGTTTCACCGATACGGAAATGTTGCGCGAGCACGTCGGGACGCAACCCGAGGTATTCGAGGCGATCGCTGCGGGCAGCACCTTCGGCCGGCTGCTGCAACCGCAGGAGATCGCGCGCGTGATTCTGTTTTCTGCAACCAATCCCGCCATCAACGGTGCCGTGCTACATGCCAATCTGGGGCAGATCGAGCACTGAACGGGAGCAGCACAAAACCGGCGGTTGTCGTCTGCTACGCGCTCCGCTAGAGTCATGCTGCCTCGTCGAGGCGGATATACATAACCGTACCCTTCACATCCGGAGATCCGAGCATGCGTCGCCTGTCCCTGCCGTCCCTGTCGCTTTGTCTGTGCCTGTGCGCCGCGACCGCGGCTGCAGAATGTACCCATGATCCTGCCCCGGCGACTCCGGACGGCAGCACGGCCACGCTCGAGGAAATGCAGGCCGGGCAACAGGCCATGAAGGCCTACGTGGTCAGCAGCAACGCCTATCTGGAGTGCCTGGACAAGCAAGGCGCGGCGGCAGGTGAGACCGAAACCGAAGAGGCGCGCGCTGCCCGCGTCGCGAGCTACAACGCAGCAGTCGATGAGCAGACGGCAGTCGCCGCCAGGTTCAATGAAGCGGTGAAGGCGTTCAAGGCGCGCAACTGAGTCTTCCCGGCGGCGAGCTCCGGAGGCTGTCGCAACAGCCTCCGATCGTCGATACATGCAGCGTGCGCACACCGGGGGACGCCGTAAATGCGTCCCTGCAGGCCCGAGCGCCTGCGTCCCTGCGGCGCACGTTCCCCGATGCGAAGCCATCACCGCACGCTTCGTGACGCCGGTCCGGCGCCAAGCGTGTTTTCACGCAGATCGAGCAGCCGCTTCACCGCACAGGCTCCTCGATGCTTCGGACAGAGCGGCTTCGTCATGGTGCAGCAGATCGGAGCTCACCCTGTGTACGGTGGCGACGATGTGTCGCTTGCCGCAGCTCGCGCTTCGTTGTCCGGTCGCCATCCTGGCCGGCACGACGGTCGGTCGGTGCAGCGCTCCACATGCGGTGCAGGCACGCGGGCCATAGACTGCACGGATGGACGGAACAGGGAGAAGAAGACGTGAAGCTGCAGTTTCTTGGTGCGACGCAGACGGTGACTGGTTCCAGATACCTCGTGAGCGGCAACGGTTCGCGTGTGCTGGTCGATTGCGGGTTGTTCCAGGGGGTGAAGAACCTGCGCGAGCGCAACCGGCAGCCCTTGCCGGTCGAGGCGGAAGACATCGACGCCGTGGTGCTCTCGCATGCACATATCGATCACAGCGGCTTTCTGCCGGCGCTGTACCGTCACGGCTACCGCGGACCCGTCTATTGCACGCCGGCCACGCACGCGCTGTGCCGTGTGTTGCTGCCCGATGCAGGCTTCCTGCAGGAAGAAGACGCGCACTACGCGAACCGCAGGAGGTTCAGCAAACACGACCCGGCCGAGCCGCTGTTCACGCAGCAGGATGCGGAAAACGTGCTGCGCCAGTTTCGGGAGATCGGCTGGGGGGACGTGCACCCGGTCGTCAAGGGGATCGATGTGACGCTGCGCCCGTCCGGTCATATTCTCGGCGCGAGCAGCGTGCGCGTGAACGACGGCACCCGCACGCTGGTGTTCAGCGGCGACCTCGGACGCTATCACGATCCGATCATGTTCCCGCCCGAGCCGCTGCTGCCTGCGGACTATCTGGTCGTCGAGTCGACGTATGGGGATCGCCGTCATCCGCCGCTCGACGCCGAGCGAGTGCTCGGCGACATCATCGAGCGCACCGTGGGGCGCGGTGGGGTCGTGCTGGTGCCGGCGTTCGCGGTCGGGCGTGCGCAATTGCTGCTGTTTCTGCTGCAACGGCTGCGTGCGCGCCGCGCGATTCCCGACGTGCCGATCTATCTGAACAGCCCGATGGCGATCCGCGCGACCGCGATCTTCTGCCGCTTCCATCGCGAGCATCGCCTGAGCGACGACGATTGCGAGCTGATCGATGCCACCACGACGTATGTGCGTACGGTCGAGGAATCGCAGGCACTGACGCGCCAGAAGTATCCGTGCGTGATCATCTCGGCGAGCGGAATGGCCGTCGGCGGTCGCGTCCTGCACCACCTGAAGGCGCTGGTGGGAGACCACCGCAACAGCGTGGTGTTCGCCGGCTTCCAGGCACCGGGTACGCGTGGCGCCGCGCTGGTCGGTGGAGCCGAGCGGATCAAGATCCACGGCGCCTGGTTGCCGGTGCGCGCGGAGATCCACAATCTCGACGCGCTGTCTGCGCACGCCGACGCCGACGAGATCCTGCGCTGGCTCGCGACGTGTCGCGAAGCGCCCCGGCGCACCTTCATCACCCACGGTGAGCCGGCAGCGGCCGATGCGCTGCGTGTGCGCATCCACGATGAGCTTGGCTGGAAGGCGGTCGTGCCCGAGTACGGGCAGGAAGTCCTGCTCGACTGATTTTTTCGCTCGCCGGATCGCGCGGCTGCGTTGCTGGCACGGTGCTTGCTGTGCGGTTGGCGTCTGATCCCGACGACGGAATTCTGGCACCCACGCATGGCTGGCCCGCTCACGTCCTCACCATCGCCCGGCAATGCAGCGGGCCTCGGTTCGCTGGCCGAGGTGGCGCTGGCACTGCTGCTGGTCGTTGCGGTGATCGTGGCGTTGGCCTGGGTGCTGCGGCGCGTGCAGGGCGGTGTGGGCGGCGCCGGAACGGCACGGCTCAAGGTGGTGGCGGCGCTTGCGCTCGGTCCACGCGAACGCGTGGTCGTGGTCGAGGTGGCGGGTACCCAGTTGTTGCTCGGTGTCACGCCGGGCGGGATCACGCGGTTGCATGAATTTCCCGAGGCGGTGATCGGCAATGATGCGCCGGCGGGTGATTTTGCGCTGCGCCTGCGCCAGGCGCTCGGGCGTGGTGGGTCGCCATGATGCGCCGGCGGCTGTTGCGTGGCGCTGCGCTGATGGTGGCGCTGTTGCTGCCGATGCTGGCACTGGCGCAGCCGGCCGATGTGTCGCTGTTCGATGCGGGAGGCACGCTCGGTGTGCCGGCGGTGAAGATCACGACCGCTGCGGACGGCAGCCAGGACTACACGGTCACGATCCAGATCCTGGCGCTGATGACGGCGCTGACGCTGCTGCCGGCGCTGCTGATGATGGTGACGGCCTTCACGCGCATCATCGTGGTGTTCGCGATCCTGCGCCAGGCACTTGGCCTGCAGCAGACGCCGTCGAACCAGATCCTGCTCGGTCTGGCGCTGTTCCTGACACTGTTCGTGATGCGCCCGGTATTCGACGTCGCGAACACCGAAGCACTGCAGCCGTACCTGCGCGAGGAGATCGGTGCCCGTGAGGCGCTGGAACGGGTGCGCCAGCCGTTCACCACCTTCATGCTCGCGCAGACGCGCGAAAACGACCTGGAAACGTTTTTGCGCATCTCCGGGACGGGACCCGTGAGTGGGCCCGACGCGGTACCGTTCACGGTGCTGGTGCCGGCCTTCGTGACCAGCGAACTGAAGACCGCGTTCCAGATCGGCTTCCTGCTGTTCGTGCCGTTTCTGGTCATCGACCTGGTCGTCGCCAGCGTGCTGATGGCGATGGGCATGATGATGCTCTCACCGATGATCATTTCGCTGCCGTTCAAGATCATGCTGTTCGTGCTGGTGGACGGTTGGGCACTCATCGTCGGCTCGCTGGCGGCGAGCTTCGCGATGTAGGAGCCGAGCGATGACGCCCGAGGCGATGATCCAGTTGCTCGGCGAGGGGTTCATGCTCACCGTGCTGATGGTCGCGGTGCTGGTGTTGCCGAGTCTGGTCGTTGGCCTGGTGGTCAGCGTGTTCCAGGCGGCAACGCAGATCAACGAGCAGACGCTGAGCTTCCTGCCGCGCCTGCTGACCACGCTGCTCTCGCTGATGGTCGCCGGTCCCTGGCTGCTTGCGCGCCTGCTCGACTTCACGCGCCGGGTGGTCGAGAGCCTCCCGCTGGTGACGGGCTGAGGCAGTGATCGAGCTCACGCTGCCGGCACTGGCGCAGTGGCTGGGAGCCTGGCTCTATCCGCTGGCGCGCATCGGCGGTTTCATGATCATTGCGCCGGTGTTCGGCATGCAACTGGTGCCGGCGCGCATTCGTGCCGGGGTGGCGATTCTCGCCTGTGCGCTGCTCGCACCGTTGCTGCCAGCGCCACCGGCACTGGATCCGCTGTCGGTGCCGGCCGCAGTGCTGATCGCGACCCAGGTGCTGATCGGCTTCGGCATGGGTTTCGCGATGCAGTTGTTCTTCCAGGTCTTCGTGTTTGGTGCGCAGCTGATGGCGATGCCGATGTCGCTGGGATTCGCTTCGATGGTGGATCCGGCCAACGGTGTCAGCGTGACGGTGCTGGCGCAGTACTTCGTGATCCTGCTGACGCTGGTGTTCCTGGCGACCAATGGGCATCTGGTGATGCTCGAGGTGCTGCTGGAAAGCTTTCGCTTCCTGCCGGTCGGCGCGGCCACGCCGTATGCGGACTGGAGCTGGACGCTCGCCACGTCGGCTTCGTGGCTGTTTCTGAGTGGCTTGCTGCTGGCCCTGCCGGTGGTGACCGCGCTCCTGATCGTGAACCTGTCCTTCGGTGTCATGACGCGGGCAGCGCCGCAGCTCAACATCTTCTCACTCGGTTTTCCGATGTCGATGCTGTTCGGGCTGTTCATCGTCTGGGCCAGCTCGGGCAATTTCCTGCCGCGCTACGATGCGCTCGCGCTGGAGGCCTTTGCGCTGCTGCGCCATCTCGCGGGTGAGCCCTGATCCACCGCGATGGTGTATCGGCCGGTACGGTGTCCCGTCCGTAGGTCGGCATTCATGCCGACGGCGAGGTCGTCGGGTTGAAACCCGAGCCACGCGGAGTGGCGTCCCGCCGTAGGTCGGCATTCATGCCGACGGCGACGCCGTCGGGTTGAAACCCGAGCCACGCGAAGTGGCGTCCCGCCCGTAGGCCGGCATGCATGCCGACGGCGACGTCGTCGGGTTGAAACCCGAGCCACGCGAAGTGGCGTCCCGCCGTAGGTCGGCATTCGTGCCGACGGCGACGTCGTCGGGTTGAAACCCGACCCACGCGAAGTGGCGTCCCGCCGTAGGTCGGCATTCATGCCGACGGTGACGTCGTCGGGTTGAAACCCGACCCACGCGGGGTGGCAACCCGCCCGTAGGTCGGCATTCGTGCCGACGGTGGCATCGCTGTGATGCGACTTCCAGGTGGCTGGAGCGTGGCGCTGGACCAGCTCAATAACGCGTCAGCCGGTTCAGGCCGTTCAGTGCCGCGATGCGGTACGCCTCGGCCATCGTCGGGTAGTTGAACGTGGTCTCGATGAAGTAGCGCACCGTGTTGTGCGGTGCCGGCTGCTTCATGATCGCCTGCCCGATGTGGATGATCTCGGTGGCCTCGGCGCCAAAGCAGTGCACGCCGAGGATCTGCAGCGTATCGATGTGGAACAGCAGTTTCAGCATGCCGACGTCCTCGCCGCTGATCTGTGCGCGCGCGGTTTCCTTGAAGAACGCGCGACCGACCTCGTACGGGATGCGTGCTTCGGTGAGTTCGCGTTCGGTGGCGCCGACCGAGCTGATCTCGGGCAGGGTATAGATCCCGGTCGGTGTGTCGTCGACGTGGCGCGTGTGTTCCTTGCCGCGCGCTGCTGCCGCTGCCGAGCGCCCCTGGTCGTAGGCCGCGCTCGCGAGGCTCGGGAACCCGATCACGTCGCCGACCGCGAACACGCCGGGCACGGAAGTCTGGTAGCGCGCATCGACGACGATCTGGCCGCGTTCGTCGGGCGCGAGGCCGATCGCATCGAGGCCGAGGCGGTCGGTGTTGCCGGCACGCCCGTTGCACCACAGCAGAGCCTCTCCCTGCAGCCGCTTGCCCGAGCGCAGGTGCAGCGTCAGGCCGTGGGGCGAGTATTCGAGGTGATCGTACTCCTCGCCGTGGCGGATCACGGCGCCCTGCGTGCGCAGGTGATACGAAAGCGCGTCCGAGATCTCGTCGTCGAGGTACGACAGCAACTGATCACGCGTGTTGATCAGGTCCACCTTCACGCCGAGTGCCGAGAAGATCGACGCGTACTCGCAGCCGATCACGCCGGCGCCGTAGATCAGCAGGCGGCGTGGTGTGTGCGGCATCGCAAGGATGGTGTCGCTGTCGAACACGGCCGGATGCGTGAAGTCGATGTCTGCTGGACGATAAGGCCGCGAACCGGTCGCGATCACGACGCTGTGCGCGCTGACGATCTCGGTTGCTCCATCGGGCAGTGTGACGCGCACGTTGTGTGCATCGACGAACGATGCGGTACCGAAATACAGCGAGATGCGATTCTTCGCGTAGTACTGCGAGCGCATCGCAACCTGGCGGCGGATTACCCCGCCGGCGTTCTGCAGCAGCGTCTGGAACGAGATGCGTTGGGGCTCGCCGATCGCGCGAAAGATCGGGTTCGAGTTGTAGCGCATCAGATCCTTGACCGCGTGGCGCAGCGCCTTCGACGGGATCGTCCCGCTGTGCGTGCAGCTGCCACCGACCATCGGGCGATCCTCGATCACCGCCGCGCGCAGTCCGTGCTTGGCGGCGTTCAGTGCCGCTGACTCACCGGCAGGTCCGCTGCCGATCACCAGAAGATCGAATCTGTAGTCGTCCATCGGTCAGGCCGCCGGAAAAAGCGCACTTATAGTTGCGCCTCCCGGCGGCTGTCCAATGCAATCTGCGGGATTACTGTGAAGGTTCGCGGTTCTCGCAGGGCGCGGAACCGTCTGCGCGCCGGTGCATGCGCGGGCCGTGCTCGCGGTGTTCACTCCAGCGCTCGCGCATCTTCGCCTGCTGCTCGGCATGCTTCCTGTACTGCTCCTCGCTGAGCACCTTCTTCAGTTGTGCATCGCGCTCGCTGCCGAGCTTCTGCATCGCCTGGCGGTTCTCTTCACGCGCCTTGTCCATGCCGGCGCGCTGCTTCTGCATGTCTGCGACGAAGCGCTCGTTGATCTTCTGCACGGAAGTGGATTGTTCGGGCGTGAGTTCGAGCCGTTCGCCCATGCGTTCGGTCATGCGCGCAGGATCCATGCTGCGCGCGCGCATGCCGTCGCCTGCGGTGTCGGCAGCGTGCGCGCCGTAGCCGAAGGCCACGGCGAGCAGCATCGCAAGTGGCAGTCTGTGGGTGATCTTCATGGTCGTTCCTCTCACAGGTGGATGGTTGTGACTGCGCATCGTGGTCGAGCGCGCCGTCGACCGATCAGACGCGACGTGGACCGGGATTCCTTCGCGGTGATATTTCCGTCACGCCGTCGGAAGTTGTGCATGGATCTTGCTAGACCCGGCTGAGACGAGACGACGGGTCAAGATCCAGGCGCTGCGATGGCCGAGGAAGACACAGGGCAGGAACGCACAGAGGAAGCCACGGCGCGCCGCCTCGAGCGCGCGCGCGAGGAGGGGCAGGTACCGCGCTCGCGCGAGCTGGCGACCGCGGCGATCCTGCTGGCGGGTTCCGGCGCGCTGCTGTTTTCCGCACCACTGATCGGCGATCGCTTCGCCGCGCTGACACGCGCCGCGTTCGACTTTGGTCGTGATGGGATCAGCGACCCCGGGGTGATGGCGGGAATGCTGGGTGCAGCGACACTGACGGCCCTGGGGGGGCTGGTACCGCTGTTCCTGCTGCTGCTGGTGGCCGCCGTACTCGGTCCCGCCGCGCTCGGGGGCTGGTTGTTCAGTTCGAGTTCGCTCGCGCCGAAAATCGAACGTCTCGATCCGGTGCGCGGACTGCAGCGCATGTTCTCGCTGCACGCGCTGGTCGAACTGGTCAAGGGTGTGGCGAAGGTGGCACTCGTCGGCAGCGTCGCGGTGCTGCTGCTGTGGTCATTGCGGATGCAGTTGTTCGCAATCGGTGCCGAGGCGCCTGGGCCGGCCATTGCGCATGCGCTGCACCTGGTCGGTCTGTCGGCGCTCGTGCTCAGCGCTTCGACGCTGTTGATTGCCGCGGTCGACGTGCCGTTCCAGTTGTTCGATCACGCACGCAAGCTCCGCATGACGACCCAGCAGGTGCGCGATGAGATCAAGGAGACGGAAGGCCGGCCGGAGGTCAAGAGCCGCATCCGGCAGGTGCAGCGCCAGCTTGCGCGCAGCCGCATGATGGCGGCGGTTCCGTCCGCCGACGTCGTGATCACGAACCCGACGCATTTCGCGGTGGCGCTGCGCTACGAGGCGGGGCATGCGGTGGCGCCGGTACTGGTGGCCAAGGGCAGTGATCTGATCGCGCTGAAGATCCGCGAGATCGCCGAGGCACACGCCATCCCGGTGGTGGCTTCGCCGCGGCTGGCACGCGCGGTCTACTACACCACCGAGATCGACAGCCAGATTCCCGCGGGCCTCTACCTCGCCGTCGCGCAGGTGCTGGCCTACGTGTTCCATCTGCGCAACTACCGGCGCGGCAAGGGACCCGCGCCCGAACTGCCAGCGGAGCTGCCCGTTCCCGAGGGCATGGATCGCCCGCGTGGCTGAGGAGCCAGGTCGGGTTGGATCGAATCTTGCACCCGGCGGCGGTAGTTCAGTCGACGTCAGGAATTTGACCGTCATGCGGGATTCGACCACGACAAGAGGTCATGGCTGAGGTGGCGATGCTGCCGCGCCGTATCGATCGCGCCGGCGTGGGTCGGCAACTGGATGCACTGGCACGCAGCAGCCTCGGCATTCCGCTGCTGTTGCTGCTGGTGCTGGCAATGATGACGCTGCCCGTGCCGCCGTTGCTGCTCGATGCGCTGTTCTCGTTCAACATCGCGCTGTCACTGGTCGTGTTGCTGGTGGCGGTCTACGCGCTGCGCCCGCTGGATTTCTCGGTGTTTCCGACCATCCTGCTGGTGACCACGTTGCTGCGCCTGGCGCTGAACGTGGCATCGACGCGCGTCGTGCTGCTCGCCGGCCATACCGGTACCGATGCGGCCGGGCACGTGATCGAGGCCTTCGGCAAGGTGGTGATCGGTGGCAACTACGTCGTCGGCATGGTGGTGTTCCTGATCCTGATCATCATCAACTTCGTGGTGGTGACCAAGGGTGCCGGGCGGATATCCGAGGTCAGCGCGCGCTTCACCCTCGATGCGATGCCTGGCAAGCAGATGGGCATCGACGCCGACCTGAATGCCGGCCTGATCAACCAGGACGAGGCGCGGCGACGCCGCGAGGAAGTGGCGCAGGAAGCGGACTTCTACGGTGCGATGGACGGTGCCAGCAAGTTCGTGCGTGGCGACGCGGTGGCCGGGGTGCTGATCCTCGCGATCAATCTGCTCGGTGGGCTCGCGATCGGCGTGCTGCAGCACGATATGGGCTTTGCCGATGCGATGCAGGTCTACTCGTTGCTGACGATCGGTGACGGATTGGTGGCGCAGATCCCCTCGCTGCTGCTGTCGACCACGGCGGCGATCATGGTCACGCGTGTCAACGCCGCGCGTGACATGGGCGAACTGGTGCTCGGGCAGATGTTCGACTCCCCGCGCGCGCTCGCCGTGGCGGCCGTACTGCTGGCCGTGATGGGTCTGGTGCCCGGAATGCCACACCTCGCGTTCGGCGGACTCGGGGCGATCGCCGGTGCCGCGGCGTGGCTGATCCACCGTCGCCAGCGTATGCACGCAAGCACGGCGCCTGCCGCCGACGTGCCGCTGGTGGCGAGCGAGGCGCCGGTCGAGCTCGGTTGGGACGATGTTGCCTCGGTCGACGTGATCGGGCTCGAGGTCGGCTACCGGCTGATTCCGATGGTCGACAAGACGCAAGGTGGCTCGCTGCTCGGGCGCATCAAGGGCGTACGCAAGAAGTTGTCGCAGGAAATGGGGTTCCTGGTGCCGGCGGTTCACATTCGCGACAACCTCGAGCTGCTGCCGAACGGCTACCGCATCCTGTTGATGGGTGTTCCGATGGGCCAGGCCGAGGTATTCCCCGAACGCGAGCTGGCGATCGACCCCGGGCAAGTGTTCGGCCGCATCGAGGGTACGCCGTGCCGCGACCCGGCGTTCGGACTCGAGGCGGTGTGGATCGATCGCAGCCAGCACGAGCGGGCACAGACGCTCGGCTATACCGTCGTCGACGCGAGCACCGTGGTCGCAACGCACCTGAACCAGGTACTCCTCGAGCACATCGACGAGCTGATCGGTCACGAAGAGGCCGAGCAACTGCTGCAGAAGCTCGCGAAGCTCTCGGCCAAGCTGGCAGAGGAGCTGGTTCCGGGCAGCCTGACGCTGAACGGTTTGCTCGGTGTGCTGAAGACCCTGCTCGCCGAAGGCGTGCCGATCCGCGACATTCGCAGCATCGCCGAGGCGATCGTGGCGCAGGCGCCGCGCAGCAAGGAGCCGGCCGCGCTCGCAGCGGCTGCGCGGGTCGCGCTGTCGCGCACGATCGTGCAGCAGCTCGCTGGTGGCGCGGAGAGTCTGCCGGTGATCACGCTGGAGCCGCAGATGGAGCAGGTCCTGATGAAGTCGCTGCAGCGTAGTGGTGCCGTTGGCGTGGAGACCGACGATATCGTGCTCGAGCCGGGGCTGGCCGAACGGCTGCAGCGGGCAATGGCCGAGGCGGTACAACGCCAGGAGGCGCAGGGCAAGACGCCGGTGCTGCTGGTCCCGGCGCCGCTGCGCCAGGTGCTGGCGCGCTTCGTGCGTCACACCAGTCGTGCGGCGAAGGTGCTTTCGTACCAGGAGATACCGGGTAACCGGCAGGTGACCATAGAAGCCACCGTCGGCTGAGGTGGCAAGGGAGGGTGATGACGTGGAACTCAAGAGGATCGTGGGACCCGATGCGAAGACCGCGCTGCGGCTGGTGCGCGAGCAACTCGGCCCGGACGCGATGATCCTGTCGAACCGCCGGGTCCTTGGCGGTGTGGAGATCGTCGCGGCGCCGGAGATGCAGTCAGCGCTTGCCGCGACACGAGCCGACGGTGTCCCCGTCCTGTCGCCGGCGGATCGGGTCGAGGCACGGGCTGCGGTGGGAGCCGAGAGCCCGGCGGCGTGGCAACTGCAGGAACTGCAATCCGAGCTGCGCAGCATGCGTGCACTGCTCGATCAGAGCCTGGCCGAGATCCGGGGCGCGCGCACGGCATTCGGTCCCGGCGTCGAAGGGAGCATCTGGCGACGCCTCACGCAACTCGGCATTCCGAACGTCATGGTGCGCGAACTGGTCGCACAATCCGGTCCGGGGCTGGACGAGGAGACTGCCTGGACCCTCACGCTGGAGCGCATTGCCGCCGGTCTCGGTGGAATCGGCGATTCGGTCGTCCAGGAGGGTGTCTGGGCATGTGCGGGTCCCACCGGTGCCGGCAAGACGACGACGGTATGCAAGCTCGCGGTGCGTCACGCACTCGAGCACGGCACCCAGGGGCTGGTGCTGCTCAGCATGGACGGCTCGCGCATCGGTGGTGCCGACATGCTGCGCACGGTCGCTCGCCTGCTCGGCGTACCGTTTCGTGCCGCGCGTGCCGGCGAGTCGCTGGATGATCTGTTGCACGAGTTTCCCGAGGCGCGACTGGTACTGGTCGATACGGCGGGTTTGTCTCGTGGTTCGGCACCCGTGGCGGCACGGATCAGCGAGCTGGGAGAGCTGTCGGCACGGGTCTCGACGCTGCTGGTGCTGCCGGCAACCGCACAGTACGCGTGCCTCGAGGCAGCGATGCGTGACTACGGCGCGTGTCGGCCGGTCGCCGCAGTGGTCACGCGGCTCGACGAGGCCACCAGCCTCGGTGAGATCATCGGCGTGCTGTGGCGCGCGCGCCTGCCGCTGGCCTACACCAGCGACGGGCCGGAGATTCCGGCCGACCTGCACGTGGGCACGGGCAATGAACTGGTCGCACACGCCGTGAAACTCGATCCGGATACCGGATCTGCGCCGGGGGAGAGGCACGCCGCGCTGGCTGCGGGTCGTTTCGACCCGGGTGCAGAAGGCTTCGATGCGGCTAGAATCAGCAGATGAAACATCACCCAGGGAGCCAGGCATGACACCGGCGCAGGAATCCGGTCGACCGGCGCAGGTCATCGCCGTGACCGGAGGCAAGGGAGGCGTCGGCAAGACCAGCGTGTCGATCAATCTCGCGATTGCGCTGGCGGAACTCGGCCGGCGGGTGGTGCTGCTCGATGCGGACCTCGGACTCGCGAACGTCGACGTGCTGCTCGGATTGCGCCCGCGCCACACGCTGGCCGAGGTGCTGGCCGGTACCTGCACGCTCGAACAGATCCTGCTCGACGGTCCCGGCGGAATCCGCATCATTCCGGCTTCATCCGGTACGCAGTCGATGGTTTCGTTGCACCCGCGCGAGCATGCAGGCCTGATCCACGCGTTCAGTGATATTGCGGATACGCTCGACGTGCTGATCATCGACACGGCAGCGGGCATTGCCGAGTCGGTGGTGAGCTTCGTGCGCGCGGCGCAGGAGTGCATCGTGGTTGCCTGCGATGAGCCGTCCTCGCTGGCCGACGCGTATGCCCTGATCAAGCTGCTGCACCGCGATCACGCCATGGAGCGCTTTCGCCTGCTCGGCAACATGGTGCGCAGCCCGCAGGAAGGCGCCGCGCTGTACACCAAACTGGCACAGGTGTGCGAGCGCTTCCTCGACGTGGCGCTGCTCGACGCCGGTTTCATCCCGCACGACGATCTGGTGCGCAGGTGCATCCAGCGTCAGCGTCCGGTGCTGACCGGAGCACCGCGCTCGCGCGCGGCGCAGGCGTTTCGTGAACTCGCACAGCGCGTCGATCGCTGGCCGGTGCCGTCGGGTCCGAGCGGACACCTGCAGTTCTTCGTCGAACAGTTGTTGGTGCCCGCGACGTGCTGAGATCGTGCCAACGGGCAGTGGCGTGATGTACAAGACGGGGGCGACGGGGCCTGATGAACTGATCACCCGCCATGCGCCGCTGGTACGGCGCATCGCCTACCATCTGCTGGGTCGGCTGCCGGCATCGGTGAGCGTGGAGGACCTGATGCAGGCAGGAATGATCGGGCTGCTGGAGGCCGCTGGCAGTTTCGAGGCCGGGCGCGGTGCGAGCTTCGAGACCTTTGCGGGCATCCGCATACGCGGTGCGATGATCGATGAAATCAGGCGTGGAGACTGGGCGCCGCGCTCGGTGCACCGCAACGCGCGGCGGGTGGCCACGGCGATCCGCGCGGTCGAGGCACGCAGTGGGGGCGACGCCGGCGATGCAGCGATCGCGCGCGAACTGGGAGTCGGACTCACGGAGTATCACGGGTTGCTGCAGGACACGCTCGGTTGCCGGCTGTTCAGCCTCGATGAACTGCTGGACGACACGCAGGGAGAACGTGCTCAGCCTGTGGGGGCAGACGACGATCCGGCCGAGCAGGTCGTGCGGGAACGCACGGCTGCCGCGGTGGCTGCGGCGATCGAACGACTGCCCGAACGCGAACGCCTGGCGTTGTCGCTCTATTACGGCGAGGAACTGAACCTGAAGGAGATCGGACTGGTGCTGGAAGTGAGCGAGTCGCGAGTCAGCCAGATCCTGAGCCAGGCGACGCAGCGCCTGCGCGTGCGTTTCGCCGGGAGCACCACATGAAGGCGCCGGTGAGGGACACGGGCCGGATGGACGTGCTGAGCCTGGCTGGAATCGCGTTGGGATTCTTCGCGGTGGTCGGTGGCAATTTCCTCGAGGGTGGCGAGTTGTCCTCGCTGGTGAACCTGCCCGCTGCGGTACTGGTGTTCGGTGGCACCGTCGGTGCCGGTCTGCTGCAGATGCCGCTGAACGCCCTGCAACGCGCGCTCACGATGCTGCGCTGGGTGTTCATCCCGCCGCGCCAGCGTTTTGCCGACGGTGTGGCGCGGATGGTGCGCTGGGCGACGACGGCACGCCGGGAGGGGCTGCTGGGACTGGAGACGGTGGCAGAACTCGAGAAGGATGCATTCGCGCGCAAGGGCCTGCAGTTGCTGGTCGACGGCAGCGAGCCCGAGACGATCCGTACCGTGCTGGAGAGCGAGTCGTGGCTGCGCGAGCAGCGCGACGTGGATGCTGCGAAGTTCTACGAAAGCATGGGTGGCTACGCTCCGACGATCGGGATCATCGGCGCGGTGGTCGGGCTGATTCACGTGATGGGCAACCTCGAGGATCCGGGGCGCGTGGGCCCCGGTATCGCGGTGGCCTTCGTGGCCACGATCTACGGGGTGGCGCTGGCGAATCTGTTTTTTCTGCCGATCGCGAGCAAGCTGCGCAGTTGCGTGCGCGAGGCGGCACAGTACCGCGAGATGATCATCGAGGGCATCATCGCGATCGCCGATGGCGAGAATCCGCGGTCGATCGAGATGCGCCTGACGGGTTACCTGGGCTAGCCGGATACTCACCTCATGGCACGACGCGTGATTCGCGAGGACGCAATCAGCCACGAGCGCTGGATGGTGTCGTATGCGGATTTCCTCACGTTGCTGCTGGCATTCTTCATCGTGATGTACTCGGTATCGCACCGTGACGAGAGCAAGTTCCGCGTGCTCTCGCAGACCCTGACGAAGGCTTTCAACATACCACCGACCAGCATCGTTCCCATCCAGGTCGGTGAGCCGGTTGCAGCGGTGATGCCCGGTGTGGTCAGCGACGCGACGCAGGCACCCGAGCAGCAGCCGCAGTCCGGGCGCAGCGAGGAGCAGGGGCCGCGTGCAACCACGTCCGAGCCGCAACTCCCCGAGGAGTTCCGGCGCATTTCGCAGCGCGTGGAGGAGGAGTTTGCCGGTCTGGTCGCCAGCGGTCAGCTGTCGGTACACGGTACCGAGGAGTGGCTGGAGATCGAGCTCAAGTCGAGCCTGCTGTTCGCCAGCGGCGAGGCATCGATAGGCACGCACGCGCGCCCGATCCTGCAACAACTGGCCGACGCGGTGCGTGCCAGCGCGTTGCCGATCCGCGTCGAGGGCTTCACCGATGACCGGCCGATCGCCACCGGCACGTTTCCCTCGAACTGGGAGCTGTCGGCGGCACGCGCCGCGACCATCGTCAAGCTGTTCACCGAATTCGGCATTGCACCGGGGCGACTGGCAGCGATCGGATACGGCGAATTCCAGCCGGTGGCCAGCAACGCGACCGAGGCAGGGCGTGCCGATAACCGGCGGGTGGTGTTGATGCTGTCGCGCAACGCGCGGCTGCGCCCGGAGTTGCCGCGCATTCGTCCGCAGGCGTCCGATCCGACTGCGGTACCACCGCCGACTGCAAACGCCGGTAGCGGATCCGATGCGGCCACGGTTCGCCAGCCGGGGGGCGAAGGCGTTATCCTCACGACCGGTGCTGCGGGTCGGGATGCGACCGTGACGGGGCCTGCGGCCACGAACCCGCGTTGATGCGGGTAGCGCAGATCGTGAGGAAAGCCGGTTGGAGATATGGGCAGTAGCGAACCAGAAGGGTGGCGTCGGCAAGACGACCACTGTCGTCTGCTGTGCGGGTCTGCTCGGCGAAGCGGGGCGGCGGGTGCTGATGATCGACCTCGATCCGCAGGGCTCGCTGACGGCCTATTTTCGCCATGACGGCACGCGCCTGGCGCGCGGGACCTTCGAACTCTTCCGCGAACCACGTCCGCCGACAGCGGCGGCGCTTGCCGCCGGGTTGTTGCCGAGCGCGTTGCCCGAGGTGATGCTCTGGCCGGCCATGCCGGGGCTGGCCACCGTGGAGCGCCAGTTCCGCTCCGAAGAAGGGGTGGGGCTGCGTCTGGCGCGAGCGCTGGCCACGCTCGGCACGCGCTTCGATCATGTGTTGATCGATACTCCTCCGGTGCTGGGCGTGTTGCTGATCAATGCACTTGCGGCCAGCCAGCGACTGGTGTTGCCGGTGCAGACCGACTATCTCGCGATCAAGGGGCTCGAACGCATGGCGCACACGCTCGGCATGGTGGCACGGGCACGCCGGCGCGAGCTGCAATGGACCGTGGTCCCGACGATGTACGACGCCGACAGTGAGGCGGCCACACGGGGGCTGCGTGCGCTGGTGCGCACCTTTGGCGATCGGGTTGGCGATGCCGTGGTACCACTCGACAACGTGTTTCGCGAAGCCAGCCTGCGCGGCGCCTTTCCCTCGTTGCTGGCACCGGCAAGCCGCGGGGTGCTCGCCTATGCGGCGCTGCTGCGTGGTCTGGGTGTCGAGATGCGCCCGGAACCTGCGCGAGGACTGGGTTCCTGATGGCTGGCAAGACACTTGCATTGCAGCCCCGGGAACGACGGATTTCCGACAGTCCGTAGCAGCCGACGGGGAGGCGAACGATGGAAACGGCGCAACTGCTGCTGGTCGCAGCAGGAATCGTGCTGGCGGCAGTGTCCGGCTGGGGCTGGGTGCACAGTTTGCGCAGGCAGATGCGAGCGCGTTGCACGCGCCTCGAGGAGGCGCTGCGCACCTACACCAACGCCAGTGTGGTGATCGGCCGCCAGCTCACCGGGTTGGAGTCGGAGCTGCGCGAGCTGCGCCAGCGGCTTGCGGCAGTGGAAGGTAGCGGAACACGGCCTGGCAAGCGCGAGACCCCGTGCGTAACCGCTGCAGACGTCGGGGTGGACGAGGATGCAGAGCAGCGCCTGTCGCGCTTGCTCCGTTCACGGCTCGGTGAACCACGCGCCGTCGTCTGATCTGCCGGCTTCGTCGCCGGGCTGCCAGCCTGGTGGCAAGCGCCCACGCAGTCGGTACGCAAACGCGATGATCTGTGCCACGCAACGGTAGAGCGTCGCGGGAATTTCGTCGCCCGGATCGAGCTGTGCGAGCAAGCCGGCGAGCTCCGCATTCTCCAGCATCGGCACGCCGTGTTCACGGGCGATCGCGATGATCTGCTCGGCCAGTGCGTCATGACCCAGTGCGCTGATGCGCGGTGCGTTCGCACCGTCGTATTCGAGCGCGATGGCACGCCGCACACCCTGCTGCGCAGTGCTCATCAGGTCCTGACCTCGAGCAGGCGCGTTGCCGACGGGGCAGCCGCAGGGGCACCCTCCAGGCAATCCAGGCGGGTGACCTCCACCCCTTGGGCGCGCAGCAAGTCGCCGAGCTCGGCGAGTGCGGCCCGCGCTCGCGCCAGCGCCTGCGGGTCGGCAAGCCACAGCGTGGTCGCCAGGCGCTCGCCGTTCAGCACCAGCCGCGCGTGCAGCGTGCCGAGTTCCTCGAGTTGCAGACGCAACTGCACCTGCCAGACGCGTTGCCGGGTGTCGCCCGTGTCGCGGTCCGTGCCGTGGTCCTCGATGCGCAGTTCCAGCGCATCGAAACCGCCGCTGCGCGCGATCGGGAGTTCCACGCTCCACGCCTGCAGCGGCGGATTGTCCGGCCGGTGCGGGTTGTCGGGGTGGGCCGCGATCTGGTGCACGCGTGTACGCGCCAGTGCACCGCGCACGGCAAGCAGGATTTCCTCGATCAGCCTTGCAGCCTGCGCCGCCTCTTCGGCAGCGACTGTCGGCTCGCGTTGCAGCGCGTGTGCGGGCTTTGCGCCTGGCGTGCTGGCGAGTTCGGCCAGCACGCCGAGCAGGGCTGCCTTCAGGTCGTTGGCGATGCCGTGGCGGGCCGGGGGGGCGAGCGTGGTTGCTGCAGTCGGCAGCAGTGAGTCTGCCGGGCGTGATGGATCGCGGGGGCTTCGCAACAGCCGGCGCATGGACGCCAGCAGTTCGCTCGCGATACGCGATGGCGTCGCTTGTCCCGGTGCAGTGGCCGGGCCATTGACCCGGGCAGCAGCCGCGCCGTGCGTTGCTGCGGTGTGGGCAGTACCCGTCGTGCGGGTGGCCGCCAGTCGCTGCAGGCGTGCTTCGAGGAATCCACCGCTGTCGAGAACTGCGCTGCGCAGCCCGTGGGCGGAAGCGAGCTGCTGTGCGGATGGAGCACGCGCCAGCAGTTCGCGCAGGCGAGCTGCAAGCGGTGGCGGCAGGCCGGCATCCCTGGCTGCGGCGGCCAGCGTCGCAAGCGCCTCGTGCAGCGGCAACTGCACCGGCAGGGCGCTGCGCAGCGCCTGCGTGAGCACCTGGGCCCCGTCCTGGGGAGGCAGAATCTGCGCGACACGGACACGCCCGGCAGACAGTGGCTGCAGCAACAGGCGCGTACCGCCGGGCAGCGGGTGCGGGCTGCGGGCATCGATGGTTTCGCCGTCGAGCGCGAGTTCGAGGATCCAGCCGCCACCGCTGGCAGGACGTGCGGTGATCACCCGTGCATTCAGCAGCGGCTCCGTCAACGGTGGCTGCGGCTGCGCAACATTCGGCTGCACGCCGCTGACCTGCGGCGGTTCGAGGCGCGGCATGCCTGATGGCATCAGGCGAGCGGAGGGTATGTCCATGCGCGTTGCCAGCCGGGTGGATCCATCACATATAATCGCCACATCGACGACGAGTATAACGGCCGTGGCCGTGGGTGGTTGATGCCATCCAGGCCGGTGTGCCGTCGATCATATCCCGTTCTCCTGGAAGTCCCGCATGGCAGACAAGGCCTCGGTTGCCCTGCTCGAGGTTCGCGATCTGCGCTGCGAACGTGACGGGCGGCTGCTGTTCGAGGATCTGGCTTTCACGCTAGGCGCCGGTGAGGTGCTGCAGGTCGCCGGGCCGAACGGTTGCGGCAAGACGACGATGTTGCGCGCGATCGCCGGCCTGTCGCAGCGGGCGACTGGCGAGGTGCGCTGGCGCGGCACCGCGATCGAGCGTTGCCGTTACGACTATCTCGGCGCGTCGCTGTTCCTGGGGCACGATGCCGCGGTGAATCCGGCACTGACGCCGCTCGAGAACCTGCGCTGGCACGTTGCGCTGTGGGGGCGGTCGCGGCCCGTGTCGCCCGAGGCAGCGCTGGCACGGCTCGGGCTGGGCGGCCATCTGCACACGCCGGCGCAGAAGCTGTCTGCCGGGCAGAAGCGCCGTATCGCGCTGGCACGGCTGCTGCTCAGTACGGCTGCGCTGTGGATACTGGACGAGCCGTTCACGGCGATCGACCTCGCCGGCGTCGCCGGGCTGGAAGCATTGATCGGGACGCATGCGGCAGAGGGTGGTGCGGTGTTGCTGACCACGCATCACCGGCTCGCGGCAGTGCCGGGCTTGCGCCGCCTCGAGCTCGGGCAGCAGATGGTGGACTGAACGGTGGAGCGTATCGAGTCGGCGTTTCGTGCCACGTTGCGCCGCGACCTGCTGATCGCGCTGCGCCGCCCCGGTGAGATCGCCAATCCGCTGGTGTTCTTCGTGATCGTGATCGCGTTGTTTCCGCTGGGTATCGGTCCGACGCCGACCGATCTGGCGCGTATCGCGCCGGGGGTGCTCTGGGTGGTGGCGCTGCTCGCCTCGCTGCTGTCCACCGACATGGTGTTCCGCTCCGATCACGACGACGGTTCACTGGAGCAGTTGCTGCGCAGTCCGGATCCCCTGTACCTGCTCGTGATCGCGAAGATCGGCGTGCACTGGCTGGTCACCGGTCTGCCACTCACGTTGCTGTCGCCGGTGATGGCCGCGATGCTGTACATGCCGCCGGCAGCGCTGCCGGCGCTGCTGCTGTCGCTGCTGGCGGGCACGCTGACGCTGTCACTGGTCGGCGGCATCGGCGCGGCACTGACCGTGGGTCTGCGCAAGGGGGGCATCCTGCTCGCGCTGTTGATCCTGCCATTCTACGTGCCGGTGCTGGTGTTCGGTACGGCCGCGGTCGATGCCGCGGCGACGGGCGCCGATTACCTGCCACAACTGGCGATCCTCGGCGCCTTGGCGCTGCTGGCCCTGACGCTGGCACCGCTCGCGGTGGCGGCGGCGCTGCGGATCAGCCTCGACCACTGACAGCGCGCCGGTGGGGCGGATCGGATATACTGCCGCCGCCTCGCGCCCGGCGCGTGGTTCCTTCCGGCAGGCGGTGGTTGCTGACGCGCGTGTGGTCCTTCATTCATAAACTGGGTTCTCCCCGCTGGTGTTACCAGATCACGACGCCGTGGCTGCCGTGGCTGGGTGCAGCCTGCGCCGCGCTGCTGCTCACGGGTGCCGTCTGGGGGCTCGCCTTTGCTCCGGCGGATTTCCGTCAGGGTAATAGTTACAGGATCATGTACATCCATGTGCCGTCTGCCGTCGTATCCCTTGCGGGGTATTACCTGATGGCGGCCGCCGGGGCGGTCAGCCTGATCTGGAAGATCAAGGTTTCCGACATGGTGCTGAAGTCCTGCGCCGGCATCGGTGCCGCGATGACCTTCCTCGCGCTGGTGACCGGGTCGATCTGGGGCAAGCCGACCTGGGGTACCTGGTGGGTGTGGGATGCGCGGATCACCTCGATGCTGGTGCTGCTGTTTCTTTATGCCGGGGTGCTCGCGCTGCACGAGGCGTTCGAGGATCGCGATGTCGCTGCGCGTGCCTGTGCGCTGCTGAGTCTGGTCGGGACGGTCAACATACCGATCATCTACAAGTCGGTCGACTGGTGGTACAGCCTGCATCAGCCGGCGAGCATCCGTTTCACGGGTGAGTCCACGATGCACTCGCAGATGCTGCAGCCGTTGCTGGTGATGATCGCCGGCTTCTATCTCTTCTATGCGCTGGCGGTACTGCTGGCCCTGCGCAGCGAGATCCTCGAACGCGAGGAGCGCGCACGCTGGGTCGAGGAACTGGTCGGCGCTTAAACGGGTACGACGTCCGAACGATGTATTTCCAGAGCCTTGCACAATTGTGGCAGATGGACGGACACGGTCCCTACGTGTGGTCTGCATACCTGATCGTCGCCCTGGTGATGATCGGACTGGTACGCAGGCCTCTGGCACGCCGGCGGCGCACGCTCGAGCGGGTGCGTTCGCGTCTGCGCGCGGCAGGGGCCGCGGTCACCGACGGAGTCTGAGTTCATGGCCATGCATCCCCTGCGCCGCCAGCGCTTGCTGATCGTACTGTTCATCGTGGCAGGCGCGAGCATTGCCGCGGCGCTGGTGTTCTGGGCGCTGCGCGACAACATGAACTTCTTCTATTCCCCCGTGCAGGTCGAGCGTGGCGAAGCCCCGATCGGGCGCACGATCCGTGTTGGCGGGTTGGTGCTGCCGGGCAGCGTGCAGCGCTCGGCTTCGGGACTCGAGGTGCAGTTCCGGGTCAGCGACAACCAGGCCGTGCTCGACATCGTCTACGAAGGCATCCTGCCGGATCTGTTTGCCGAGGGGCAGGGCGTGGTCGCGGTCGGCGAGCTGCTGCCCGGCGGGCGTTTCCGGGCACAGCAGGTGCTGGCGAAGCACGACGAGAACTACATGCCGCCGGAGGTTCACGATGCGCTGAAGGCCGGCGAGACGATGGACGAGGCGCTGTCGCAGGGTGGCTCCGGTGGTGGTTGAACTCGGACACTTCGCACTGGCGCTGGCGGCGAGCATCGCGCTCGCGCTGGCGCTGTTGCCGCTGGCGGGCGTGCTGCGCGGCGTCGATGCCTGGATGCGCAGTGCGATGCCGCTGGCGCTGGGGCAACTGCTGTTCGTTGCGATCGCCTTCGGCTGTCTGGCGTACGCGTTTCTGCACGACGACTTCACGGTGCGGCTGATCGCGCAGAATTCGAACTCCGCGTTGCCGCCCTGGTACAAGTTCAGCGCACTGTGGGGCAACCACGAGGGTTCGATGCTGCTCTGGGTGAGCATCCTGGCGGCATGGACCGGTGCGGTGGCGTTGTTCAGCCGGACATTGCCGCTGGTGATGCGCGCCCGCGTGCTGTCGGTGATGGGAATGATCGCGGTCGGTTTCCACCTGTTCGTACTGCTGACCTCCAACCCCTTTACGCGCTCCTTCCCTGACGTGCCGGCCGAAGGACGTGACCTCAACCCGATGCTGCAGGATATCGGGCTGGTGCTGCACCCGCCGATGCTCTACCTGGGTTATGTGGGTTTTTCGGTGGCGTTCGCGTTTGCGATCGCGGCGCTGTGGAGCGGGCGACTCGACGCCGCGTGGGCGCGCTGGAGCCGTCCGTGGACCAATGCGGCGTGGATCTGTCTGACGCTCGGGATCACGCTCGGCAGCTGGTGGGCGTACTACGAACTCGGCTGGGGCGGGTGGTGGTTCTGGGATCCGGTCGAGAACGCCTCGTTCATGCCGTGGCTGGTCGGCACTGCGCTGGTGCATTCGCTGGCGGTGACCGAGAAGCGCGGGCTGTTCCGCAGCTGGACCGTGCTGCTCGCGATCACCGCATTCTCGTTGAGCCTGCTCGGTACCTTCCTGGTGCGATCGGGTGTGCTCACCTCGGTGCATGCCTTCGCCACCGACCCGGCGCGTGGCCTGTACGTGCTGCTGTTCCTGGCCGTGGTCGTGGGGGGCTCGCTGACGCTGTACGCACTGCGCGCACCGGCGGTGGCCGTGCGCGGCGAGTTTGGTCTGTGGTCGCGCGAGACCGCGTTGCTCGGCAACAACGTGCTGCTGGTCGTAGCGATGGCGACGGTGTTGATCGGTACCCTGTACCCGTTGCTGATCTCGGCCTTCGATCTGGGGCGCCTGTCGGTCGGGCCGCCCTATTTCAACCTGACCTTCGTGCCGTTGGTGGCACTGCTGGTTCCCGTGATGGGGCTGGGACCGCTGGCAGGCTGGCGCCGTGGGGATGGCCATGCGCTCGGCCGGCGCGTGGTACTGCCGCTGCTGCTGAGTTCCGTCGTGGCGTTGGCGGCGCCGTTCGTGCTCGGCGGGTACTGGCACGTCGGCGTGGCTCTCAGCGTGTGGCTGGCGGCGTGGATCCTGAGCACCCTCGCAGTGGGCCTGCGTGAACGGCTGGCCGTGCGTGGTGGCTGGCGTGCGGCTGGCGGACTCGGCGCGAGTTACTGGGGGATGTGTCTTGCGCATCTGGGCATGGCGTTCTGTGTGGCCGGTGCAGGCCTGACGTCGGTCTACAGTGTCGAGCGCGATGTGCGGCTCGCCCCCGGGGACAGTGTCGAACTGGCCGGTTATACCTTTGCATTCATGGCGACACGCCACGCGGAAGGACCGAACTTCAGTACGGAGATCGGCGATTTCAGCGTGGAGCGGGAGGGTCGAACGCTCGAGCTGCATGCCGAGAAGCGCAACTACCACAGCCAGATGGGGAACATGATGACCGAGGCGGCGATCGACGCCGGGTTCCTGCGCGATCTCTACATCTCGCTCGGAGAGCCGTTGGGTGGGGGAGCGTGGGCCGTGCGGGTGCACGTGAAGCCTTTCGTTCGCTGGCTGTGGCTGGGTGGCGTGCTGATGGGGGCCGGTGGTGCGCTGACACTGGCCGATCGGCGCTATCGCCAGCGTCGGCGCCCGGCGGCAGGGGGCTGAGTCGTGCGCCCGGTACGCATGTTCCTGCCACTGATCGGCTTTGTGGTACTTGCCGGCTTGCTGTGGCGTGGCCTGGCGCTGGATCCGAACCATATGCCTTCGGCGCTGGAAAACCGTCCTTTTCCGGACTTTGCGGCATTCACGCTCGATGGCGACGAGGTACGCCGTGCCGACCTGCTCGGGCAGGTCGCGCTGGTCAACGTGTGGGCCACCTGGTGCCCGTCGTGTGCTGCCGAACACGCGTTCCTGAACGGCCTGGCGCGCGATGGCGTGGTGATCTTCGGCATCGACTACAAGGACGACACCGACGAGGCACGGAACTGGATCACTGCGCGCGGCAATCCGTACCGCTTGATCGTCGCCGACCCCAACGGCAGGCTCGGTATCGATCTCGGTGTCACGGGAGCGCCGGAAACCTATCTGATCGACGCCGGCGGGGTGATACGCCATCGCTACCAGGGTGCGCTCGACGAGCGCGTCTGGCAGCGTGAGTTCGAGCCGCTGCTGCAGCGGCTCGCTGCGGAGCGCACGCCATGAGCCGTCTGCTGTTGCCGTTGCTGCTGCTGGTCGCGCTGGGAGTGAACGCGGCGGTCGAGCCCTACGAATTCGACAGCGAAGAGCAGCGTGTACGCTACCTGGAGTTCACGCGCGAGCTGCGCTGCCCGAAGTGCCAGAACCAGAATCTGGCCGATTCGAACGCGCCGATCGCGGCAGATCTGCGCCATGAGTTGCAGCGGTTGCTGCACGAAGGGCGCAGCGACAGCGAGATCATCGATTTCATGGTCGAGCGTTACGGTGAGTACGTGCTGTATGAGCCGCGCCTGGAACCCAAGACCGTACTGCTGTGGACAGCGCCGGCGCTGATGTTGCTCGCTGGCGTGCTGGTGCTGGCCGGAGTCGTTCGCCGCGCGCGGCGTGCTGCGAGCCGCCGCGAGGATGCGCTTGCTCCGGACGAGCAGGCGCGACTGCGGCAACTTCTGCACGACGGGGAGGACCGGCGATGAGTGCGGCGGTGTTCTGGACTGCGGTCGCGTCGATGGTGTTGCTGGCTGCGTCGCTGATCGCGTGGCCACTGCTGCGTCGTGCCCCAGCCGGTGGCGAGGCGGCAGACGATGTGCGACGTGCCGAGAACGTGGCCGCCTACCGGCAGCAACGACTGGAACTCGAGGCGGCGCACGGGGCGGGCAGCCTTGAAGCTGGTGCGTATGCCGCAGCGTTGCTGGAACTCGATCGCCGGCTGCTGGCCGATACCTCGACACCGGATGCCGCTGCCACGGGTTCCTCCAATGGTCGGGCATTGCTGCTGGCGACAGCGATCGGCGTCCCGCTGCTGGCGCTGCTGCTCTATCGCCAGTTCGGCGCGCACGGCGAACTGGAGCTGGCGTCGATGATCTCCGGACTGTCTGCCCCCATGGCCGCGGCCGAGCGCCGCGAACAGCTCGCGCGGCTGGTGCCGTTGCTCGAGGCGCAGGTGCGCCGGCGCGACCCCGAGGGTGGTTACCGCTTCCTGCTGGCGCGCATCGATGCTGCCGAGGGGCGGCACGCGGCGGCGGCGGCGCTGTTCCGGGAACTTGCCGATCTCTATCCGGATGATGCCGATATGGCCGCCCAGGCCGCACAGACCCTGTTTCTGGCCGAGGAAGGACATCTCACGCCGGCAGTGCGGGCGCTGGCCGAGCGGGCGCTGGCGATCGCACCGCGCCACCCCGGGGTGCAGGGCATGCTCGGCATGGCGAGCTTCCAGAGCGGGGACTATGCAGCCGCGATCGAGCATTGGCAGGTCCTGCTCGAGGATCTTCCAGCGGACTCACCGGATGCGGGGCTGATCCGTGACGGCATTGCAGCAGCGCGGGCCAGGCTGGCTGCAGCGGTTCCCCCGACCGAGGAGCAGGCCTCGCCCTGAGCACCGGCTGCGGTAGTGATCGGGTGCCAAAACCGGTAGACTTCGCCGCTTTCCGCGACTGCCGGGCCCGTCCGGTGGCAATCTGTGCTGTGAATCCTCCATGCGACTCGAGACGATAAAACTCGCGGGCTTCAAGTCCTTCGTCGACCCGACCACGGTGCGTCTGCCGAGCAACCTGGTGTCGATCGTCGGGCCGAACGGCTGCGGGAAGTCCAACATCATCGATGCGGTACGCTGGGTGCTCGGCGAGGCTTCGGCCAAGCACTTGCGCGGCGAATCGATGGCCGACGTGATCTTCAACGGCTCGACCGGGCGCAAGCCACTCGGCCAGGCGTCGATAGAACTGGTGTTCGACAACTCCGATGGCTCGCTCGGTGGCGAGTACGCGAATTTCACCGAAATCGCGATCCGGCGTACCGTGACTCGCGATGGGCTGTCGCACTACTACCTGAACGGCACGCGCTGCCGGCGACGCGACATCACCGACATCTTCCTGGGCACCGGCCTCGGACCGCGCAGCTACGCGATCATCGAGCAGGGGATGATCTCGCGCCTGATCGAATCAAAGCCGGAGGATCTGCGCGTCTACATCGAGGAGGCCGCAGGCATCTCGAAGTACAAGGAGCGTCGACGCGACACCGAGAACCGGATCCGTCGCACGCGCGAGAACCTCGAGCGGCTGACCGATTTTCGCGACGAGCTCGAGCGCCAGCTCAAGCATCTGGAACGCCAGGCGGCAGCGGCGGAGCGGTATTCACAACTGAAGGCCGAGGAGCGTCGCTACGGGGCCGAGTTGCTGGCGCTGCAGTGGCGGCGGCTCGACGCCGAGGGTGCGGCGCTGCACGAGAAGGTGCGCGGTTGCGAGGTGCGCCTTGCTGCCGTGCAGGCGCGCCATACCCGGGTGGACGCGGACATCGAGCAGGCGCGCGAGCAGCACGCGGAGGCAAACGGCGAGCTTGGACGCGTGCAGGAGCGCTATTACGTGATCGGGGCCGAAATCGCCCGCAGCGAACAGGCGGTGCAACTGCAACAGGAGCGGGCACGCCAACTGCGTACCGATCTCGAGCAGACGCGCCGCGCGCATGCCGAGGCCGAACGTCACCGGCAGGAGGATCTGCAGCGCCAGGACGCGTATGCAGCCGAGCTCGACCAGGTGGTTCCGGCGCTTGCCGTTGCCGAGGCCGTCGACGCGAGTGCGGGCGAGGCGCTGGCGTTGGCCGAAGAGGCGATGCAGCAATGGCAGCTCGAGTGGGACGAGTTCAGCGCTGCCTCCGAACAGCCCCGCCAGCAGGCCGAGGTGCAGCAGTCGCGGATCCGTCATCTGGAGGAAACGCTGGAGCAGGCGGCCGGGCGTCTGCACCGGCTCGAGGCGGAGCAGGCCGAACTCGCGATGCAGCCGCTCGAAGAGGAGCGCGTGCTGCACGAGGAGCGCGTGTTCGAGCTCGAGGAGGTGAGTCGGCAGTGGCAGGAGCGCGGCGAGACACTGCGCGAGCATATCGAGATGGCGCGCGCGAAGATCGCCGGACTGAACGGCGATCTGGATGCCACCCGCAGTGCGCTGCAGGAGCAGCGTGGTCGGCTTGCGTCGCTGCAGGCGCTGCAACAGGCAGCGCTCGGGCAGACCGACGCAGTCGTGACCGGCTGGTTGCAGGCACAGGGGATCGCAGACAACGCACGTCTGGCACAGCGCCTGCACGTCGAGGCGGGCTGGGAGACGGCGGTCGAGACGGTGCTCGGGAGCCATCTGCAGGCGGTGTGCGTCGATGGCGTTGCGGCGCTGGCTCCTGCGCTGGCGAGTTTCGATGCCGGTACGCTGGGCCTGTTCAGCCCGCGCGGCAGCCCGGTTCAGGCTGCACCGCGCCTGCTGGCGGCACGCGTGCGCGCGGACTTCGACGTCGGGAGCCTGTTCGACGGCGTGCACGCCAGCGATTCGCTGGGCGAGGCGCTGGCGCTGCAGCCACGGCTTGCGCACGGTGAATCGGTGGTCACTCGCGACGGTGTCTGGCTGGGGCCCGACTGGCTGCGGCTTGCGCGTGACAGCGATGCACACGCAGGCGTGATCCAGCGCAACCGCGAGATCGCCGCGCTCGAGGAATCGCACGAGATCGCGCGCACACGCGAGGCGGAACTGCTTGCCGTGCTCGACGAGGCGCATGATGAGTTGCGCCGGCTGGAAGCCGAACTGCTCGGCTTGCAGCAGGAACTGCGTGATGCAACCGCGCGCTATACCGAGGCGCGGGCCGGGCTGAGCGCCTGCAACGCGCGTCTCGAGCAGTTGCAGTTGCGCGCCGAGCGTAATCTTGCAGAGCAGCAGCAGTACCGTTCGCGTCACGAAGCGCAGCGTGCCGAGCTGCAACAGGCTCGTGTGCTGCTCGAGACAGCGCTGGACGCAATGCACCGCGACGGACAGCAGCGCGATACGCTGCAGTTGCGTCGCGACATGGCACGCCAGGGGCTCGATACCACACGGCAACAGGCACGCAGCGTGCGCGACGAGGCGCACCGGCTGGCGATGCGGCGTGAGTCGCTGGAGACCCAGCTCGGCAGTCTGCGCGCGGCGCTTGCGCGCATCGAGACGCAGTTCGAGCAATTCGAGTCGCGTGTCGATGCGCTGGAGACGCAGATCGAGGCCACCACGGAGCCGATCACCACCGGTCGGGAGCGGCTGGAGGAGCAGTTGCAGCAGCGCCTCGGGGTCGAAGGCGAATTGACCGCTGCGCGCGCGCGGGTGCAGGGAATCGAGCACGAACTGCGCGAGCTGGAACGCAGCCGGCACGCGATCGAGCAGGAAACCGAGGCCGTGCGCGGTGAGCTGGAACGCGAGCGGATCGCCGCGCAGACGGTGCAGGTGCGCCTGGCAGCCATCGTCGAACAGTTGAACAAGGGGCACGCCGATCTGGCGGCGGTGCTCGATGGTCTGGCACCGGAAGCGGGCGAGGAGGCATGGCAGGCACAGATCGAGCGCCTCGGCAACCAGATCGCGCGGCTCGGCCCGATCAACCTTGCCGCGATCGAGGAGCACCGTGCGCAGTCCGAACGCAAGACCTATCTCGACGCGCAGAACGCCGATCTGGTGGAGGCGCTCGAGACGCTCGAGAATGCCATCCGCAAGATCGATCGCGAGACACGCACCCGTTTCAAGGACACCTTCGATCGGGTGAACAGCGGACTGCAGGATTTGTTCCCGCGCGTATTCGGCGGCGGTCATGCGTATCTGGAGATGACTGGCGAGGACCTGCTCGATACCGGGGTGGCGATCATGGCGCGCCCGCCAGGCAAGCGTAATGCGACCATCCATCTGCTGTCCGGCGGAGAAAAGGCACTGACGGCAATATCGCTGGTATTCTCCATCTTTCGCCTGAATCCGTCCCCGTTCTGCATGCTCGACGAGGTCGACGCCCCGCTCGACGACGCAAACGTGGGCCGTTTTGCGCGTCTGGTACGCGAGATGTCGGATACGGTCCAGTTCATTGTGATCACGCACAACAAGATCACGATGGAGATGGCACACCAGTTGATGGGGGTGACGATGCAGGAGCCGGGGGTGTCGCGGCTGGTCAGTGTGGACGTCGACGAGGCGGTGGCGATGGCGAACACCGGCTGAATCGACGGACCCCGAATCGCAGGCGACGGTGCGATGGCTTATAGTGAACGGCAGTGCGAGTGCCGCGGTGACGTGGGCACTGCACGGCGCTGCAACCTTTCAGAGGATCTGCTGACGGCATGAATCTGAGTGTTCAGTTCTGGTTGATCGTCATCGGTGCGCTGATCGTCATTGGCGCGCTGCTCGATGCGTACAGGCGTCATCGCAGCGAGAGCCGCAATCCGATCCGGATGGGCCGCAAACCCGGTTTCTGGAAAATGGGTGACGGTTTCCGCGAGGAGGGTGATGCGCCGAATGGCGAACTGCCGAACGGCGGGGCGCGTGTGCGTGACCGGCCCGACGACCACGAACGTACCGGAAGTGGCCAGGCACGCGCAGACGGGCGCATCGAACCGAGCCTCGATGCGGTGCCGATTGCTGCAACACCCGTCATGGCAGCCGAGCCGCGTGTCGAGGCTGCCGTATCTGCACCAGCGCGCGCAGGTGCACGCCAGCAGCCGGTCCAGCCGCAGCCCGCGCCGGTTCCGGCACGGTCGGATGCCGGCGACAATGAGGGGGAAGTGCTGGTGATCCATGTGCTCGCGCGTGCTCCGGAGGAGTTCGCGGGTGAGGGGCTGGCACGCCTGTTCCAGGCCTGCGACGTACGTTTCGGCGCAATGTCGATTTTCCATCGCCACGAAGAAGAAAAAGGAATGGGTGCGGTGCAGTTCAGCGTTGCCAACGTGACGCATCCGGGTACCTTCGACGACGCCACCCTCGACGGGGTGAGTTCGCCGGGCCTGAGTTTCTTCCTGCGCCTGCCGGGTCCGCAAAGACCGCTGGAGGCTTTCGACTGCATGCTGGAGACGGCGCGTGTCGTCGCGCGCAAGCTCGATGGCGAGATGCAGGACGAAAGCCACAGCGTGTTCACCTCGCAGACCGCTGAGCACTATCGCCAGCGTGTCCGTGAGCACGTGCACCGTATCTCGCGTCCACGCCGCTGAGTCATGGGGGCGCAAGACGCTGCGCTCGAAGTCGAGCGGTTGCGCGAGGCGATCCTCCACCATGACCGTCGCTACTATGTCCTCGACGATCCGGTCATAACCGACGCCGAGTACGACCGCCTGCTGCGCCGGCTGCAGGAACTCGAGCAGGCCCATCCGGAGCTGGTCGTCGACGATTCGCCGACCCGACGCGTGGGCGCGATGGTGCAGGGTGCGTTCGCCACCGTGCATCACGAGATGCCGATGCTCTCGCTCGACAACGCGTTCACTGACGAAGAGCTGCGTGCCTTCGACCGCCGGGTGCGCGAGCGTCTCGCTGTGGTGGAGCCGGTCGAATACTGTTGCGAACCGAAGCTCGACGGACTGGCCGTGAGCCTGTCGTACCAGCACGGTTCCCTGCGGCGAGCGGCGACTCGCGGTGATGGCAGCAGCGGCGAGGACGTGACCGCCAACGTGCGCACGATCGCCGGGGTGCCGCTGCGGCTGTGCGGTGCCACGGCAGGTTCGGTAATCGAGGTGCGTGGCGAGATCTATCTGCCGGAGGCAGCCTTCGAGGCATTGAACCGGCGTGCCCGCGAGCGTGGCGAGAAAACCTTCGTGAACCCGCGCAATGCGGCTGCGGGCAGCCTGCGCCAGCTCGACCCGCGCGTCACGGCGCAGCGACCGCTGGCGTTCTGCGGGTACGGAATCGGCCGGAGCGAGGGTGCTGCGTTGCCGCCGACACAGTCGGGGGTGCTCGATTGGCTGGCTGCACTGGGGATTCCGGTGAGCGCGTTGCGACAGCGGGCGGTGGGTGTCGACGCCTGCCTGGCGTATTACCGCGAGCTGCAGCGGCGACGCGCGGGTCTTGGTTACGCGATCGATGGCGTGGTGTTCAAGGTCGACAGCGTCGAACAGCAGCAGCGCCTCGGCTTCGTCGCTCGCGCGCCGCGCTGGGCGATCGCGCAGAAGTTTCCGGCACAGGAGGAAACGACGACGTTGCTCGACGTCGAGTTCCAGGTCGGGCGTACCGGGGCGATCACGCCGGTGGCACGGCTCGAGCCGGTGTTCGTCGGCGGCGTGACCGTGAGCAACGCCACGCTGCACAACCTGGACGAGGTGGGCCGCCTTGGCGTGATGATCGGCGATACGGTGGTGGTGCGCCGCGCCGGTGACGTGATTCCGCAGGTGGTGCGCGCCGTCCCGGAGAAACGCCCGGCGAACGCTCGTGCGATCGTGGCGCCGCTCAGCTGCCCGGTGTGCGGGTCGGCGATCGAGCGTCAGGAAGGTGAGGCGATAGCACGCTGCTCGGGAACGCTGGTGTGCGCGGCGCAACAGAAGGAGACGATCCGCCATTTCGCGTCGCGACGTGCGATGGACATCGAAGGACTCGGCGAGAAGTCGATCGAGCAGCTCGTCGACAGCGGCCTCGTGCGCAGTGTCGCCGATCTCTACGGGCTGGATGCGGTGACGCTGGCGGGCCTGGAGCGCATGGGTGAAAAATCGGCTGCAAAGCTGGTGGCGGCGATCCGGCACAGCCGCACGACGTCCCTGCAGCGCTTGCTGTTCGCGCTCGGGATACGCGAGGTCGGCGAGGCAACGGCGCTGGCGCTGGCGCAGCATTTCGGCGGTCTGGAGGCACTGCAGGCTGCCGATGCCGGGGCGCTGCAGGAGGTGCCCGACGTGGGGCCGGTGGTGGCCGCCCATGTGGTTGCGTTTTTCGCGGTACCGGCGAACCGCGAGCTGATCGATCGTCTGCGCGCAGCCGGGGTACACTGGCCCGGCGTCGCAGCGCCGAACCTGCAAACCGCTCCGTTGGCCGGACGCAGTTTCGTGCTTACCGGCACGCTGGAAGCGATGAGCCGTGACGAGGCCACGCGGCGCTTGACGGCACTCGGTGCGAAGGTTGCGGGCAGCGTCAGCTCGCGTACCGACGTCGTGGTGGCCGGGCCCGGAGCGGGCTCCAAGCTCGCACGGGCCGAGGCACTCGGCATCGAGGTCTGGGATGAACGACGGTTGCTCGCGGAACTGGCGCACCACAGCGAAACCGGCACGTGAAAAATGCAAAATCTTGACCTGGACACAGTCCCAAATCCCGGTGATCCAGTTATCATGCCGCGACCTATCATGAACAGCCGGAGCCGAGGGCGCAGGGCCAACCCGCGCACTGGCTGGCGGCCACCACGAAGACGGTGAATGCGCGATGAAACCTACGGATATCAGCGATCCCGAGTACTTCCACAAGGTCGTCGATTGCCAGTACGCGTGTCCCTCGCACACGCCGGTTCCGGAGTACATCCGCCTGATTGCCGCAGAGCGTTATACCGACGCGTACATGGTGAACTGGGAATCGAACGTGTTTCCCGGCATCCTCGGGCGCACGTGCGACCGTCCGTGCGAGCCGGCGTGCCGGCGCGTACGGATCGAGAAGGAGCCGGTGGCGATCTGCCGCCTCAAGCGCGTCGCAGCCGACAACAAGGGTGCGGTTGCCGCGCGCATGCCGAAGGCGCCGAAGCGCAAGAACGGCAAGCGGATCGCGCTGATCGGTGCTGGCCCCGCGGCGCTGACCGTGGCGCGTGACCTGGCGCCGCTCGGCTACGAACTCGATCTGTTCGACGATCAGGCGAAGGCGGGCGGCATGATGCGCAGCCAGATTCCGGTGTTCCGCCTGCCGCCGGCAGTGCTCGACGAGGAAACCGGATACATACTCGATCTCGGCCTCCACCAGCACTTCGATACCCGCGTCACCAGCATGAAGTCCATTCTGGACGCGGACTACGACGCAGTGCTGGTCGGCACCGGCGCGCCGCGTGGCAGCGACCTCGATCTGCCCGGGCGCAAGGAAGCAGCGGCGAACATCTTCGTCGGGATCGACTGGCTCTCGAGCGTCTCCTTCGAGCACATCCACACGATCGGCAAGCGCGTGCTGGTGCTCGGCGGCGGCAACACCGCGATGGATTGCTGCCGCACGGCGCGCCGTCTCGGCGGCGAGGACGTCAAGGTCGTCGTGCGTTCCGAGTTCGACAAGATGAAGGCCTCGCCGTGGGAAAAGGAAGACGCGATGGCCGAGGACATTCCGATCTTCAACAACCACGTGCCGAAGGAGTTCGTGCATCGCGACGGTCGCCTGATCGGCATGAGCTTCGATAAGGTCGAGGTGGTCTACGATGACAAGGGTCGCCGCAGCCTGGTGCCCACCGGCGAGCCGCCGGTGCTGTTCGAGGCCGACGACGTGCTGATCGCAATCGGGCAGGACAACGCATTTCCGTGGATCGAACGCGATCTCGGCATCGAGTTCGGCAAATGGGACATGCCGGCAATCGATGCGGTCACGTTCCAGTCCACGCTGCCCAAGGTGTTCTTCGCCGGCGACGCAGCGTTCGGACCGAAGAACATCATCACCGCCGTGGCGCAGGGGCATCAGGCAGCGATCTCGATCGACCTGTTCCTGCGTGGCGAGAGCGTGAAGGCGCGCCTGGCGCCGGGCGTGACCCTGGTCAGCCAGAAGATGGGTGTGCACGAATGGAGCTACGACAACGCGGTCGTCAATGATCTGCGCTACAAGGTGCCGCATGTGCCGAAGGAGGTGGCGCTGAAGGATCTGAAGACCGAAGTCGAGCTCGGCTTCGATACGCGGGCGGGGCTTGCCGAAGCCCTGCGGTGCCTCAACTGCGACGTGCAGACGGTCTTCGTCGCGTCGAAGTGCATCGAATGCGATGCCTGCGTCGATATCTGTCCGACGGAGTGCATCAACTTCCTGATGAACGACGATGAGCCGGCGTTGCGCCAGGCGTTGCGCGTGGCGGCTACCAACCTGACGCAGGATCTGTACGTCCAGGACGGTCTTACGCAGACACAGCGTGTCATGGTCAAGGACGAGAACGTGTGTCTGCACTGTGGTCTGTGCGCCGAGCGTTGCCCCACGGGCGCATGGGATATGCAGAAGTTCTTCTATCTGGTCACCAAGGCGGGACACTGATGCACGCCAAGCAAGCAGTAAACGATTTCGTCGTCAAGTTCGCGAACGTCAACGGCACCGGATCGGCCTCCGCGAACCATATGTTCGCGAAGGCGATCTTCCGCATGGGGATTCCGGTCAGTCCGCGCAACATCTTCCCGTCGAACATCCAGGGCCTGCCGACCTGGTACGAGGTGCGCGTCAGCCACAAGGGTTATCTCGGACGCCGTGGAGGCGGAGTCGACCTGATGCTGTGCGTGAATCCGCAGAGCATGGAGCGCGACATCGCCGAGGTCGAGCCGGGTGGCTACTTCGTCTACGATTCGACGAAGGCGCTCGAGCCGCGCATGATCCGCAGCGACATCAACTACGTCGGGATTCCGATCACGTCGATGTGTCTGCGCGAGTACTCCGACGCACGCCAGCGCCTGCTGTTCAAGAACGTGATCTACGTCGGTGCGCTGGCGGCGCTGCTCGACATCGAGTTCGGCGTGCTGAAGGATCTGGTGGCAGAGCAGTTCAAGGGCAAGGAAAAGCTGATCACGCAGAACGTGCAGGCGCTCGAGATGGGGCACCAGTACGCGGTGCGAAACTACGACTGTCCGATCGGCTTGCGCGTCCAGCGTGGCGGCAACATCGCCAAGCATATCCTCGAGACCGACCACATCATGATGGACGGCAATACCGCGGTGGCGCTGGGGGCTGTCTACGGTGGTGCGAGTGTGGCTGCGTGGTACCCGATCACACCGTCCACCTCGGTCATCGACAGTTTCGAGACCTATTGCAAGCGCCTGCGTATCGACGCGGGCACCGGCGAGAAGAATTACGCGATCGTGCAGGCCGAGGACGAGTTGTCGGCCATCGGCATGGTGATAGGTGCAGGCTGGAACGGTGCGCGCTCGTTCACCGCGACCAGCGGACCGGGGCTGTCGCTGATGAGCGAGTTCCTGGGGCTGGCGTATTTCGCCGAGATCCCGACGGTGCTGGTCGACGTGCAGCGTGCTGGCCCCTCGACCGGAATGCCGACGCGTTCGCAGCAGTCGGACGTGCTTGCCGCGGCGTATGCCTCGCACGGCGATACCAAGCATGTGCTGCTGTTCCCGGCGACTCCCGCCGAATGCTTCGGCCTGACCGTGAAGGCATTCGACCTTGCCGACAGGCTGCAGACGCCGGTGATCATGCTGACCGATCTCGAGCTCGGCATGAACGACTCGATGTCACCGCCGCTGGTGTTCGACGACAATCGCACCTACGACCGTGGCAAGGTGCTGGACGCGGATGCGCTGGAGAAGATGAGCGAGCGCTTCGGGCGCTATCTCGACGTCGACGATGACGGCATCCCGTTCCGTACCTATCCCGGCGCGCATCCCACCAAGGGCGCCTACACCACGCGTGGAACCTCGCGCGACGAATACGCGCTGTACAGCGAGGACGGGGCAGCCTACGTGCGCAACGTGGACCGTCTGCTGAAGAAGCTGGAAACCGCGAAGCAGTACGTTCCGGAGCCGAAGATCAAGCCGGCTGCAACCAAGACACCGTATGGCGTGATCTTCTTCGGCACCACGGCATCGCCGGCCTACGAGGCGGTGGAGATGCTGATCGAAGAGGGTATTGCAGTCGATACGATGCGCCTGCGTGCATTCCCGTTCTCGCAGGCGGTGGAAGATTTCATCGCCTCGCACGAGGTGGTGTTCGTGGTCGAGCAGAACCGCGACAGCCAGATGTTGCGCCTGCTCGTCAACGAGACTGCGGTACCGTCGAAGGAAAAGCTGGTTTCGGTACTGAACTACGACGGTTTGCCGATCACCGCACGGCAGATCGCAGCAGGGATCCGGACCGGAATCGGCGGAACCGACAACGTCACCCCGATCGGCAGCAGCAAACGCACGACGTCGAGGAAAGCCAAGCCATGACCTACCAGAAGCCGTCATTTCGCCATCCCGCCGCGCAGGTCAACGAGCTCGGCTTCACCCGTCGCGACTACGAAGGCTCGCTCAGTACGCTGTGCGCAGGCTGCGGTCACGACTCGATCAGTGCAGCGATCATCGAGGCCGTGTTCACGCTGCCGCTCGAGCCGCACCGTATCGCGAAAATGTCCGGTATCGGCTGTTCGTCGAAGACGCCGGCGTATTTTCTCGGCCGCTCGCACGGCTTCAACTCGGTGCACGGGCGCATGCCGTCGGTGACCACCGGGGCAGCGCTGGCGAACCGCGAGCTGGTGTATATCGGCGTCTCCGGGGACGGCGACACGGCATCGATCGGTTTCGGGCAGTTCGCACACGCGGTGCGACGCAACCTGAACATGACCTATATCGTCGAGAACAACGGTTGCTATGGATTGACCAAGGGCCAGGACTCGGCAACCGCCGACGTCGGTTCGAAGAACAAGAAGGGGTTCCGGAATCCCTACGAGCCGATCGATCTGGCCAGTATCGCGATCCAGCTCGGCGCAACCTTCGTCGGGCGCAGCTTCAGCGGTGACCGCGAGCAACTGGTACCGCTGATCAAGGCGGCGCTGACGCATCGCGGATTTGCGTTCCTCGACGTGGTTTCGCCGTGCGTGACCTTCAACAACCACGTGGGGTCGACCAAGAGTTACGCATTCACGCGCGAACACATGGATCCGGTCCCGCTCGATTTCGTGCCGATGCGCGAGGAGATCCGTACCAGCTACGCTGCCGGTGCGACGCAGGAGGTGTGCATGCACGACGGTTCGGTGATCCGTCTGCACAAGCAGAGCAACGATTACGATATCGAGGATTCGCAGGCAGCACTGAACGCGATCGCAGAACACCGTGACAGCGGGCGGGTACTGACTGGACTGCTCTACATCGACCGCGATGCACAGGAAATGCACGAGATTCTGGGTACGGTGCGTCGTCCGTTGAACACACTGACCGAAAAGGAACTCTGCCCGGGTACCAAGGTGCTCGACAGCATCAACGCCGGCTTGCGTTGATTGCTCGCGCCGACGCGAGGCTTGCCTCGCGTCGGCATCTCCTTCCTTATTTATCCCCTCAGCGCGGAATCCATGGTTTCAGCGCCAGATCGATGCCTTCCTCAAGCCAGCCTGCGTTGTTCAGTACCGTCTTTTCACGAGTCCAGACCGGCTTTGACGGCTTCAGGTTCAGGTATTCGGTGACCTCGATACCTCCGGCACCGCTGAACAGGCGCTGCAACTTCAGGTCGAACACGCTGACGTAGAGCCCCACGGCGTCGACGCCCTGGATCCAGTCGAAGTCTGCGGGTACGCCATCACCGCCACGTGCCGCCGGACGCCGCGTGACACCCAGGAAGTGAGCGGAATGGTTGCCGCTCGGCGAGAAGTACACCTGCGTTTCCTCGAGGTTGGTGAACACGATCGCCTGCACCTGACCGCCGGTGGCCAGCGCGTTGGCCGTCTCGGCCAGGACGTACTGGAGCACGGTCTCGTTCAGCTTGCCGGTTCCCGGGTTGTACGGTTCGCCCCATTTGCGCACGCCGTCCTTCCACGCTTCGGCGAACAGTTCGGATGGCAGCACCTGATACCCAGCCTGGGTGAGCCGTTCGGTGACCAGTCGATCGACGTGTGCTTCGTGCGCTGTGAGATAGGTGCGGCTCGGTTTGCCCAGGTTCACGGTCGCGATGACCAGACGACCGTATTGGGTCTTGTCGGCGAGTCGGGAATCGTAGCTGCCCTGATAGGCGGTTGCCGCACCGCTGCCGTCGCTGCCGGTGCCGCCGGCGCAGGCAATGAGGAACAGAGACAGGATCAACAGGTACAGGGTTCGCATCGTTAGCTTCCATGATTCCAGTACTCCGTCGCGGCGTTGCAGGCCGCAGCGAAGGCTTGCCCGGATGGCGGCGGGATTCTAGCAACGGCTCTTGCCAATGAGAACCGCACTGTGCTCCGATCGGCGTATTGCAGGCGCATGCGCGCCATTCGGAGGGCACGATGTCGGGGCAGCTTCTGCACTGCCAGTCACTGGGTGAGGGATCACAGACCGTTGTCCTGCTGCACGGCCTGTTCGGGATGTCTGCCAACCTGATGCCGCTGGGACGCGAGCTCGCACGCTCGCAGCGTGTCCTGCTGGCAGATCTGCGCAATCACGGGCGCTCGTTTCACGCCCCCGGAATGTGCTACGCCGATCTGGCCGCTGATGTGATGCACCTGCTCGACGCATACGGCATCGCGCAGGCCGCCCTGCTGGGGCATTCGATGGGTGGCAAGGTGGCGATGCAGGCCGCGCTCGATCATCCGCAACGGGTCACGCGCATCGTGGTCGGGGATATCGCGCCGGTGCGCTACGAGCCGCACCACCGGCGCCTGTTCGCAGCGCTGCGCGAAGCCGCTGCCGACCTGCTTGCCGATCGCCGCGCTACTGCCCGGATCCTCGAGCAGCACATCGACGAAGCCGGCGTGGTCGCCCTGATGCTGATGAATCGGGTTCGGGATGACGCCGGCCGCTGGCACTGGCGCTTCGATCTGGATGCGATCGAGCAGGCTTATGCCGAGATCCTGGCCGCACCGCAAGCGACCGAGCCGTACCAGGGGCCAGTGCTGTTCCTCAAGGGTGAACATTCGGACTACATCACGGCGGCGGCACGCGATGCGACCGCACGGCTGTTTCCGCATGCACGGCTGAAGGTGATCGCCGGTGCCGGTCACTGGTTGCATGCCGAGAAGCCGACGGTGTTTCTGCGCCTTGTCCGGGATTTTCTGGGGACCGCCTCCTGAGCCTGCGTCGGTTGGCGATTCCGGAATGCCGAGACGCTGGTGTCGTGCCGAGCAAGGACAATACATTATGTTTTGGTTGAAAATATGGAGATAACGTAATGAATAACGAAGAATTATTGCTGGAAGGACTGCGTGTGATCGACTGCGGAAGCTGGGTTGCCGCCCCGGCCGCAGCGACGGTTCTGGGTGACTTCGGCGCGGATGTGGTCAAGGTCGAAGCGCCCCCGGGCGGTGACGGCTTCCGTTGGGCAGCGCAGTATGTCCCCGGCTTTCCGCAGGCCAGCGAGAACTATGCATGGCAGCTCACGGCGCGCAACAAGCGCTCGCTGTTGCTCGATCTCAAGCAGCCGCAAGGTTATGCGGTGCTGCAGCGCCTGGTCGCCCAGGCCGATGTGTTCCTGACCAACTTTCCGCCCGAGGTGCTCGCGAAGCTGCGCTTGCGCTGGGAGGATCTCGAGGGGTTGAATCCGCGCCTGGTCTACGCTCAGCTTTCCGGCTATGGCGAACACGGGCCTCATGCGAACGTGGCCGCCTTCGATCGCAGCGGCTGGTGGGCGCGCTCCGGGATGATGGACCGGGTGCGCTTCCGAGGGCATGCGCCGGTTGGCGGTGTGCTCGGCTGGGGTGACCACGCCAGCGCGATGACGCTGTTCGGCGGGGTGATGGCGGCGCTGTACCGGCGCGAGCGCACCGGGCGTGGTGGCAAGGTCTCGACCTCGCTGCTTGCCAATGGGCTGTGGGCCAACGGGCTGCCGTTGCAGGCACGTCTGAGCGGCGCCGAGGTGGCGCTGGAAACTCCGCGCGAGGAAATGGACAACGCGCTCGCGATCCCCTACGAAACCGCAGACGGTCACTGGTTCTACCCGTGGCTGTTCAACGAAGAGATTGACTGGCGACGCTTCGTGATCGCCCTCGGCCTGCAGGCAGTCGCCGACGATGCACGTTTTGCGACACGCGAAGGGCGGGCACGTGACGCGCAGGTGCTGATCGGGGCGATCGAGCGACGGGTACGCGAGCACGACTGGGCGCACTGGAGCCGCACGCTGGCAGAGGCCGGAGTCGAATTGATCTCGGTCGCCACCCTCGACGATGTGCTCTGCGATCCCCAGGTCGAACACAACGCGATGCTCACGCCACTGGTGGGTACGGGTACGGTCGCCAGGCGCACGGTCAGCAGTCCGCTGACGGTGCACGGGCATCCGAAACGTCCGGCGGGGAGCGCGCCGGCGCTCGGTCAGCACTCCGACGAGGTGCTGGCCGGCATCGGCTACAGCGAGGAAGAGATAGCGACACTGCGCGCAGCCGGCGTGGTGCGCTAGCTGTGTTGCCTCGCGGATGCGTGCGCGCGGCGTCGGCTGCAATTGCCGGGGCTGCGCGACGCGATCCGGTCGATCAGAACATGAACTGCTTCTCGAATACGATCACGGCGCAGCCGGCCACGTAGCCGAGCAGTGCCAGCCCGCTGATGTTGCGCATGTACCAGAAGAAGTTGATGCGCTCCATCCCCATCGCTGCCACACCGGCGGCGGAGCCGATGATCAGGCAACTGCCGCCGGTACCGGCGGCGAACGCCAGGAACTCCCACAGCGGCGAGTCGGTCGGGTAAACGGCGAGGTCGTACATCCCCATCGTCGCAGCGACCAGCGGCACGTTGTCGATGACGGCCGACAGCAGCCCGATCAGGAACACGATCAGATCGATGTTGCCGACGGTGTGGTCGAGGAAGTTCGCGGCCTGCCCCAGTAGTCCGGTGGCCTGCAGGGCCGATACGGCCGTCAGGATGCCGAGGAAGAACAGCACGCTCGGGGTGTCGATGCGCCGCAGCACGGTCAGGATGTGCATTCCCGACTGCATGGCCTTTTCGCGGTCCTCGTGCACGACTTCGGACACCACCCACAGCACGCCGAGGCTGAACAGCATGCCCATGAACGGCGGCAGGTGCGTCAACGTCTTGAATACCGGCACGAACAGCAATCCGCCCATGCCGACGATGAAGATCAGGTTGCGATGTGCCTTCGACACGGCGTATTTCGCCTCGGCGTCGACGCCGTTCTGTCCCGGTGCACGGATCTGGCGCCCGCGCAGACGGAACGTCAGGAACAGCAGCGGGATCACCAGACATACCGTGCTGGGCACGAAGATCGCCGTGATGATCTTCATCGTGGTGATCTGCCCGCCGATCCACAGCATCGTCGTCGTCACGTCACCGATCGGTGACCAGGCGCCACCGGCGTTGGCGGCGATCACGATGATGCCGGCGAAGAAAAGGCGGTCCGAGTGCTCGTCGATCAGCTTGCGGATCAGCGAGATCATCACGATCGTCGTGGTCAGGTTGTCGAGCGCCGCAGACAGGAAGAAGGTGACGGTGCCGATGATCCACAGCAGCGTGACCATGCTGGTCGAACGGATGCGATCGGTGATGATCGAGAAACCGCCGTAGGCGTCGACCATCTCGACGATGGTCATCGCGCCGAGCAGGAAGAACAGGATGCTCGCGGTTTCCGCGAAACCTTCCAGCACCTGGTGCTGGCCTACCCAGGTCTTGATGATCTCCTCGGTCGACTTGCCCGCCTGCGTGTCCACGAAGGCCTGGGGCAGGCTCGCGATGTCGATCAGACCCGGTGCCGCCAGGACGTAGATGGCCCAGCACAGCACGCCGGTCAGTACGGCCGAGGCAGCCTTGTCGACGTTGACGTTGTGTTCGAGGATGATGAAGGCATAACCGATACAGAAAACGGCGATGATCGCGATCAGCGGCAATGGCATGGTGGGGTTCCGTCGAGACATGGGCGGAAGATTTGCGGCGGTATTCTGGGCCAACGTTTCCATATGCAAAAGCTGAGTCGTTGAACCCTGTGCATATTCCCGAAATGTCGAGTCGCAGCGGCAGAGCTTGTCGCTATGCTGGCTGCCAAATGCCCGCGCGCCGGTGGGTCGTGGATACGGTGGATCGATGCTGATGGAAATCGAACAACAACAAGAGGAGCAACAGCAGGAATACCATCGCAGCCTCGAGACCACGCTCAACGAATTTCTGGACCTGCTCGCGCGTCATCGCCTCGAACGCGAGCAGAGCCTGCGCCAGGCACCCGAGCAGCGCGATCTGTTCGTTTCGCTGCTCACGCGGGAGCACCAGGCGGAATGCGAACGTCGTCTGGCACGGCTGCATCCGGCCGATATTGCGTTTGTGCTCGAACGCCTGCCCGGCGAGGAGCGCGTGCAGGTGTGGGCGGTGCTCGAGTCGGCGCGCCGTGGTGCGGTACTGCTGGAGCTCGCCGACGGAGTTCGTGAGACCCTGATCGCGGCGATGCCGCAGGGCGAGATCGTCGCGGCGGTCGAACACCTCGAATCCGACGAGATCGCCTACCTCGCGCCGGGTTTGCCGCAGGATGCAGTGGCCGCGCTGCTGGCCTCGCTCGATCAGCGCGACCGCCAGCGCGTGCGCGAGATGCTCGCGTTTCCGGAAGGCACGGTCGGCGAATTGATGGATATCGAATTCGTGACCGTACGCGACGACGTGCTGATCGAGGTGGTGTTGCGCTACCTGCGCCGGCACGAGGAGCTGCCCGACCCGTTCGACCAGGTGTTCGTCGTCGATCGCGAGGGAGTGCTCGCGGGTGTGATGCGGCTGAAGGATCTGCTGACGCACGACCCCGATTGTCCGGTCGCCGAGGTCATGCAGCGCGATCCGCTGGCATTCACCACGCACGACCCGGTGACCGAGGCGGTCGGCGTGTTCGAACGCTACGACCTCGTTTCGGCGCCCGTGGTCAACCTGCGCGGCAAGCTGACCGGGGTGCTGCATTTCGATGCCGTGATGGACTTCATCAGCGAGCAGGCCGAGAGCCAGCAACTGAAGCAGGTGGGTCTCGATGAAGACGAAGACCTGTTCGCGCCGGTGGCGCGCAGCGTGCGCAACCGCTGGCCGTGGCTTGGGATCAACCTGTGCACTGCGTTGATCGCCTCGCGTGTGATCGGCGCGTTCGAGGCGACGATCGAGCAACAGGTGGCGCTGGCGGCGCTGATGCCGGTGGTCGCCAGCATCGGCGGCAACACCGGCAATCAGACCATCGCTCTCGTGATCCGCGGACTGGCGCTGGAGCAGATCGTTGCGTCGAGCCTGTGGATCGTCGTGCGTCGCGAGTTGACGATCGGGGCTGTCAACGGCGTGCTGTGGGGGTTCGTGGTCGCGGTGGCGGCTGCTGCGTTCTATGGCCAGGCGTTGCTGTCGCTGGTGATGGGACTCGCCGTGGCAGCGAACCTGCTGATCGGTGCACTCGCCGGGGTGTTCATTCCGCTCGCGCTCGAGCGTGTCGGGCGCGACCCGGTACTCGGTGCCTCGGTACTGCTCACCTTCGTGACGGACGCCATGGGCTTCCTGTTGCTGCTGGGGCTGGCGACCTGGTTGATCGTTCGTTGAAGGTCGGCACGCAGACGCATTCCGTGAAATAATCGGCTCGGCAGTCGATTGGAGCGCGGTTCCGGAGGAAGGAATGGCAGTCGAGTTCGAGGTCAACGGAACCACGGTGCGCGTCGAGGGTGATGGGGAGCGCCCGTTGCTGTGGGCGTTGCGCGAGGATCTGGCCCTCACCGGAACCCGGTTCGGCTGCGGGCGCGGGTTGTGCGGGGCGTGCACGGTACATGTGGACGGCGTCGCGGTGCGCTCCTGCCTGTTGCCGCTGAGCGGTGTTGCCGGGCGCGTGGTGACCACGATCGAAGGACTCGCTGCAGCCGGTATGCGTGCGGTGCAACGGGCGTGGCTCGAAGAGAACACGCCGCAGTGTGGTTACTGTCAGAGCGGACAGATCATGAGCGCTGCCGCACTGCTTGCCGCAGAACCAACGCCCGATGATGCAGCGATTGACCGTGCGATGGCCGGCAATCTGTGCCGCTGTGGCACCTATCCGCGGATTCGCCGGGCAATTCACCGCGCTGCCACGCTGCTCGGCGAGGAACGCGCCTCGTGAGCGGCATGAATCGTCGCAGTTTCCTGCGTAACGTCTCGGTCGCCGGTGCCGGCGTGATGCTTGCGATCGCGCTCGATGGCTGCAGTCGATCCACACCCGCGTGGCCGAACCGTCGCGACGGCGCGTTGCAGCCAAATGCCTTCCTGCAATTGCTGCCCGATGGCCGCGTGCTGTTCCTGGTTCCGAAGACCGAGATGGGGCAGGGAGCGATGACCGGGCTTGCGACGCTGATCGCCGAGGAGCTCGGTGTGGATCCGCTTGCGTTGCAGTGCGAGCTGGCGGAACCCCATCCCGACTACGTGGATCCCGAATACCTTTCGATGCTCACCGGCGGCAGCAATTCGTTGCGCGGCAACTTCGACCGGCTGCGCTCGGCCGGTGCGACGCTGCGCGAGATGCTACGCGCAGCGGCGGCAACGCAGTGGCAGCTTCCGCTCGCGGATTGCGTCGCCGCGGACGGCGCGGTGCGCAGCAGCGACGGAACGCGCCGCGCCGGTTACGGCGAACTGGCCGCGACTGCAGCCACGCTGCCGGTGCCGCCGGACGTTGCACTCAAGCCGCGCGCGGCGTGGCAACTGATCGGGCGTCACGATGCGCGCGTGGACGCACCGTCCAAGGTCGATGGCAGCGCAGGTTTCGGCATCGACGTGAGTGTGCCGGGGATGCTGACGGCGGTGCTGGTGCGCTGTCCACATTTCGGCGGCAAGCTGCTGTCCTGCGATGCGGCGCAGGCATTGGCGAGCGCTGGCGTACAGCGCGTGCTCGAATTCGAGACGGCAGTCGCGGTGGTCGCGGATGGCTACTGGCAGGCACGCCGTGGCGCCGAGCGGCTGCAGCTCGAGTGGGTCAAGGGGCCACTCGCCGGGCTGGACTCGGCAGCGATCACGGCGGCGCAGCGCGAGCGCTTGCGCGAACGCGGACACGTGGTGCGCGACGAGGGCGAGGCACCCGATCCGGAGCGCATCGCGCGCACGCTCACGGCGGAGTACCGCGTGCCGTATCTCGCGCATGCGGCGATGGAGCCGCTGGCGGCGGTGGCGAGCGTTGCCGACGGCCGTGCCGAAATATGGGCGGGTACCCAGGGCCCGGACGTGCTGCAGGCGATGGTTGCGCGCCGGCTCGGGATTGCGCGTGAGGCGGTACGCGTGCACCCGCAACTCGTCGGTGGTGCGTTCGGACGCCGCACGTACATGGACTTCGTGCTCGAGGCGGTGGACGTCGCCACCGCGATCGGCAAGCCGGTGAAGCTGGTGTGGTCACGCGAGGACGATATGCGCCACGACCGCTACCGGCCGGCGGCACTGGCGGCGATGCGCGCCGACTTCGACGCCGAAGGCGCGCTGCTCGCGTGGGAGGCGCGCATCGTCTCGCCGAGCGTACTGGCTGGCATGGTACCGCTGATTGCACCGCTGCTGCTGCCGGAGGCGGTGCCGGCGTCGATCGCGAGGCCGATCGAGCCGTTCGCGGCCCGTCACGACCCGATGAACACCGAAGGGGCCTCGGGGATTCCGTACTACCTGCCGCGGGTGCGGATCGAATCGCTGCTGCACGACCCGGGCATACCGGTCGGCGTGTGGCGCTCGGTCGGCAATTCGCAGAATGCGTTCTTCTCCGAGAGCTTCGTCGACGAGGTCGCGCACGCGCTCGGCGAGGACCCGTTGAAATTCCGCCTGACGCGACTGCCGATCGACGCGCGCGAGCGCAAGGTGCTGGAACTCGTGGCAGAAAAGGCTGCGTGGGGCATGGCTCCGCCGGGGGTCTACCAGGGCGTCGCGGTGCTCGACTGCTTCCAGTCGGCGGTCGCGGAGATCGTCGAAGTCGAACTGGTGAACGCCGTGCCGCGGGTACGCCGTGTGCTGTGTGCGGTCGATTGCGGTACGATCGTGAATCCCGACGTGGTGCGCATGCAGCTCGAGAGTGCGGTGGTGCTGGCGCTGACGGCAGCGCTCTACGGCGAGATCACGATCGCCGACGGTGCGGTCGAGCAGGGCAGCCTCGACGACTATCCGTTGCTTCGCATCGACCAATGCCCGCCGATCGAAACGTATTTCGTGCCGAGCGACGCGCCGCCGACCGGCATCGGCGAACCGGGGGTGCCGCCGTTGGCGCCTGCGCTTGCGAACGCCATCTTTGCCGCTACCGGACAGCGCGTGCGCGAACTGCCGCTCATGCGCGCCTTTGCAACAGGAAACCTCACGTGAACGACAGCAACAAGGAATCGCTCGAGTATCCCTGGGGGGTGAAACAGGAACCGGGCACGGTGACCACGATCCAGCCGGGCGTGCTGTGGGTGCGCACGGCCATGCCGATGGCGCTCGATCACATCAACCTGTATGCGCTCGAGGACGCCGCTGGCTGGTGGATCTTCGACACCGGCTTGCGGCTCGATGCGACACGCGAGATCTGGGAGCGTGTGAGCGCCGAACACTTCGGCGGCAAGCCGGTGATCGGGATCATCTGCTCGCACAGCCATCCCGACCATGTGGGCATGGCGGGGTGGTTCAGCACGCGCTGGCGGGCGCCGCTGTGGATGACGCACGGCGAGTATTACATGGCGCTGGCGTTTTCCCGCGGCAGCGGCGACGGGCCGCTGTGGGAGGCGGAGGAGTATTACCGCCGCGCTGGAGTACCCGACGACTTCCTCGAACGGTTCCGCAAACGTACGCGCAGCTTCGGCGGCCTGGTCGAGCCACTGCCGCGCGCTTTCCACTGTGTGCGTGCAGGCGATACCTTCGAGATCGGCAGTTCGCGCTGGGAGGTCGTGATCGGGCGGGGACATTCGCCGGAACACCTGTGTCTGCTGAATCGCGAGCGCGCGCTGTTGCTCGCGGGAGATCAGGTGATCCCGCACATCACGCCGAACGTGAGCGTGCTGGCGATAGAACCCGAGGGCAACCCGCTCGAGGATTTCCTGGAGACGACACAACGGTTCCTGGGTCTTCCGGATGACGTGCTGGTGCTGCCGGCGCACAACACGCCGTTTCGCGGGCTGCATCGTCGCTTGCGGCGCTTGATCGCTCACCACGAGAACCATTTCGCGGCGCTGGAAGAAGCGTGCGTCACTCCGCAGACGGCACTGGAGCTGCTGCCGGCACTGTTCCGGCGCCCGCTCGACACCGAGCAGACCGGTCTCGCACTCGGCGAGTGCATCGCGCACCTGCACACCTTGCTTGCACGCGGCCGGATTGCGCGCGAACTCGATGCCGAGGGCCTTTACCGCTATCGCACGCTGGACGCGACGGTTGCGGCACGCGCGGGATTCGTTCCCCGTGAGCGTGACGAGGGGCCCGTGCTGGCAATCGACGGTGATCCGATCTAGATACAAGCAGCGTGCGGGCTATGGTGCTGGCAGCGGTACACGCACGATGCGGTCACCTGCAAACGAACCCAGATAGAGGTAGCCGTCGACCTGTTGCGCAACCGTGGCTGCGCCCATGGGTGGGCCGCGGTGTTTCAGCACGGTATGGCGTTCCAGTGTCTGCGGGTCCACGGCGACGATCGCAAACGGCAGTCCGCACGCGCCTTCGGTGATCGCCAGACAGTCCAGGACTTCGAGCGGGGCGCCACCGTGCGAGGCCACCAGCAAGCGACCGGTGGCGTCCCACTGGCTGTTGTCGGGGCGTTGCACCGCGACCTTCCCCAGCAGCCGTCCGTCCGGGTACGCGATCTTGCGCACTTCGCCGGTCAGATACGCGTTCACGAACAGCGCGCTGCCGTCACGCGCCACCTGGATGCCGTTCGGATACGCCATCGCAGTACCGGCGAGTGCGGTGAAATGCTGTCCGTCCCAGTGCAGCACGTGACCGGTGTCGAAGCCGAGCACACCCTCGACCAGCGCGAGATTCAGCAGTCCCATGTGCGGACTGTGGCGTGAATACATATGGGTCACCACGAAGCCGCCGTCGGGCAGTGCAGCCACATCATTCAGCATGCTGTCCGGATCAGGGATCGCACAACCGCGCCATGCAAGACGCCAGCCTTCGCTGGCGTCGACCAACTGGAAGAACTCGACGCTCTCGCGCCCGCCGTGATTGACCGCGAGTACCTGCCAATGTCCGTCGGCGCGGCGCGCGAGATCGATCCCGTGCGGCGAGAACGCGGCGCCGGGTGCCTGGTCGCAGGCGCGATCACCCCACAGCGGGCCGTCAGCGAGCGCGGGCGCCGGCAGGCGCGTGATCGTTTCGTTCACGGTGTCGAACAGCGCGAAGGAGCCCGCTACTTCCCCGCCCAGGCTGCCGGTCTGGCTGATCAGCAGCGTACGTCCGTCGGGCAGCAGCACCATGTCTTCGGGACGCGTGAACCCACAGGTCGGCTGCATGTCGCCAACCGGCACGCAGCCGTTCACCGGCGGCGTGTGTTCGTTGCAGCCGGCAAGCATCATGACGATCAGCAGCAGGGATCGGGCATGCATCGATTCGCGCCAACTCCACGGGGTGTCGCGGCTATGGTAGTGTGCGGCCAGGTTGGCGGCCAGCATCGGTGCCGCCATGGTACGAGGAAATGGTGAAGGTGAGCGAACAGCAATCGGGGCTGACCCATCTCAACGCCTCCGGTGAGGCGCACATGGTCGATGTCGGCGCCAAGGCCGTGAGTGCTCGCGTTGCGATTGCCGAGGCGTGGGTGCGCATGCAGTCGGCAACGCTCGATCTGATTGCGCACGGCGGGCACGCGAAGGGGGATGTGTTTGCGGTCGCGCGCATCGCGGGCATCCAGGCTGCCAAGCGTTGTGCCGATCTGATTCCGCTCTGCCACCCGCTCGGGCTGGATGCCGTCGAGGTGCAGCTTGCCTGCGTTCCGGAGCGCCAGGCGGTACGGATCCGAACCGAGTGCCGCGTGCAGGGGCGCACTGGCGTGGAGATGGAAGCACTCTGCGCCGCGTCGGTCGCCGCGCTGACCGTCTACGACATGTGCAAGGCGGTCGACCGTGGCATGGTGATCGACGGCGTGCGTGTGCTGGAGAAAAGCGGTGGCCGATCGGGGCACTGGCGTGCGGAGGAGGGAACATGCTGACGGTGCGGTTTTTCGCTGCGATCCGTGAGCGGGTCGGACGGTCTGCGATCGAAATCGCCTGGGACGATTCCTGTGCCGGGATCACGGAACTGGTGCAGCGGCTGGAGCGCGAGATTCCCGGTGCGACCGACGTGCTGCTCGCCCCGCGCACGCTGGTGGCGGTGAACCATGAGGTCGTGGCACGCGACCATGCGCTACGCGACGGTGACGAGGTGGCGTTCTACCCGCCGGTGACCGGAGGTTGAGATGACGAGTGACGTGACTCCCGAAGTGGAGATCCGCGAAGCGGACTTCAGCGTGGACGAGGAGTACCGGCGCCTGCGCGGTGCGGGTGGCCACAACGGCGCCTGCGTGCTGTTCAGTGGTCTGGTGCGCGAGCACGGCGCCTGCGGTGATCTGCAGTCGCTGGAACTCGAGCACTATCCCGGCATGACCGAGGCAAGTATCGCCGCGATCGTCGTCGAGGCACGCACCCGCTGGCGGATTGGAGCCGTACGCGTGATCCATCGCGTCGGGCGCCTCGTACCTGCAGACCAGATCGTGCTGGTCGGGGTCGCCAGCGCGCATCGTGGCGATGCGTTTGCCGCCTGCGAGTTCATCATGGACTACCTGAAGACGCGCGCACCGATCTGGAAAAAGGAAACCGCTGCAACGGCATCGCACTGGGTCGAGAGTCGCGACAGCGACACGGAGTCGGCGGCGCGCTGGAGTGCATGAGCGTGCTGCGAGCGTGACGATGGGATTCGACAGCGTACAGTTTCGCGAGGCGCTGGGGCGTTTTGCTACCGGTGTCTGCGTGATCACCGCAAATCCGCCGGGGCATCCGCCGTTCGGCCTCACGGTGAATTCCTTCGCCTCGCTGTCGCTGACACCACCGCTGGTGCTGTGGAGCCTGCAGAAGGACTCGCTCAGTACCGAGGCGTTCCGCGCCGCACGCAGCTACTGCGTGAACGTCCTGACGCAGGAGCAGCGCCCGCGCGCCGAGCGTTTCGCACGCCGCGGCGCGCACCTGCTGCATGCCGGGGAGTACGTGGCAGGCCACGACGGGCTGCCGCTGTTGCCCGATGCGCTCGCAAGGTTGCAGTGCGACATCGAAGCGCGTCACGATGGCGGCGATCACACGATCCTGGTCGGGCGCGTGCGCAAGCTCGACGTTGCGTCTTCCGGCAAGCCGTTGCTGTTCTATGCGGGGGCGTACCATGCACTCGGTTGAACGACGATGAAGTACTGCAGCGAGTGTGGCGGTCCGGTTTCACTGCGCACCCCGCCGGGTGACGATCGCGAGCGCTATGTCTGCGATCGCTGCGCCACCGTGCATTACCGCAATCCGCGTATCGTCGTCGGCTGTCTGCCGGTGCATGGTTCGCAAGTGCTGCTGTGCCGGCGCGCGATCCAGCCGCGGCGCGACTACTGGACGTTGCCGGCCGGCTTCATGGAGATCGGCGAAAGCACGCTTGAAGGCGCACGACGCGAAACCTGGGAGGAAGCACACGCCCGCGTCGAGGACGAAACGCTCTATACGATCTTCGACCTCCCGCATATCTCGCAGGTCTACATGTTCTATCTCGCACGACTCGGTACGCCGGAATTCACTCCCGGTCACGAGAGTCTCGATGTCGCGCTGTTCAGCGAGGACGCGATCCCCTGGACCGAACTCGCATTCCCGGTGATCGGCCTGACCCTGCGGCGCTTTTTTGAAGACCGGCGCTGCGGCGTGTTTCCGATCTATCGCCAGACCCTGCTTCGCGAAGACTGGAGCCTGCTCCGCCCGCAGGTCGGCATTCATGCCGACGGAATGGAAGGACGTAGGTCGGCATTCATGCCGACGGAATGGAAGGACGTGGGTCGGCATTCATGCCGACGAATTCATGCCGACGATTCGCGCCGGCACCCGTCGGGTTGAAACCCGACCCACGTCGCTCGGCATTCATGCCGACGGAATGGAAGGATGTGGGTCGGCATTCATGCCGACGGGATCGGTGGGCGTAGGTCGGCATTCATGCCGACGAATTCACGCCGACGCTTCCAATCGCTTGATGCGCTGCTGCAACCAGCCGACCAGCCAGAAATTGCCGGTCGTACAGAACGTCTGTGCATCCGTCAGCAACTCGCGATGAATGCGCAGCATCAACGCACGCGCGGACGCATTGCCCGGCTCCGCATTCAGCACGATGTCGAGCAGGTGCATGGCTTCTTCGGGCTTTCCTGCAGCGAGCTTGCTCTCGGCACGTGCCACCAGAGACGCAGCCCCGGCAAGCTCGACCAGATCCGCGTGCACGGACTGCTGTGACACGCTGTACAGTTCGGTCGTCGATTCGTGCTTGAACCAGCCGGCATAGTTCTCCCAGATCGCGCGGATGCTCCAGCTCAGCTTGCCGTAGCCCTGGCCGACTTCGCACTCGGCAGGCAGGCGGATCTGTTCCTGCAGTGTGCCGATGTCCTTGCCCTCGTTCATGCCCTTCACGACTTCGTCGTGCACGTAACGTACGGCGTCGCGCCAGGCGGTCAGCTCCGCGCGGATCACGTCCGCGCCGACGACCGGCTCGTGATGTCCGTACACCAGGAGTTGCGCGTCCAGGTCGAGCACGGCCTGCGCCGCCGCGGCGCAGGTCAGCGCGTCGCGGTAACGGTCGCCACGGATCGTCACCAGGTTCGGGAAGTGACCGAACGGGCAACCGAACAGGTTGCCGGTGAACACGATGCGATGCTGCGGCAGCCACACGACCAGCGAATCGTTGGTTTCGGCCCCGGGCACGGCGAGCAGCACGATATCGAGTCCGCCGAGGCTGAACTCGTGACGCTTGTCGAACAGCAGGTCCGGCGTCGGGCGATCCTGCGGGTTGATGGCGGTATAACCCGCAGCCGCGTAGCGCTTGAATACCTGCTCGAACTCATCCTGGAAGCGAAACGCCGAGCGCGCTGAGCGAAACGTCGCCAAGCGGGCATCGTACGCCTGGTGCTCGGGATTGCCGGCCTGTGCGATGTAGACCAGCCCCGGGTGCAAATCGCGGAAATACTGGACTCCGCCTACGTGATCCACATGCCCCTGGGTGGTGACCAGGTAGCGGATCGGAACCGTCGAGAAGCGTTCGAGATTGTGGCGATGCACCGGCGCCTCGAAGCCCATGCCGCTGTTCAACAGCACGCCACCTGCGGGCGTCTCGATCAGGTAGACGTTGGAGTTGCCTTCGGACATCACGATGAAATCGTTGACGCGACCACAGTGCTGATCGAACTCGGCGGCAGCGGGGCCTACGCGGCGGTGTTTGTAGATCGCGTCTCTCATGAGGGTGCTCCGGATGATTGTGCCCGTGGATGATATGAGACACGGCCGGGATACACAAAGACGCATACCAGTCTCCGGCAACGCCTGGCCGGGAATGCCTTCCGGCTCCGGCCTCGCACGGTTATGATCCGGCCTCGATCGCCAGGGAGACATCGAATGTCCTACGTGAAGATAACCCGCCCACGCCACGCCGTTGCACAGGTCACGCTCGATCGGCCCGAGCGCATGAACGCGATGGCCTTCGACGTGATGGTGCCCCTGCGCGAGGCGCTCGAGGAATTGAGTTTCGACAACTCGGTGCGCGTGGTGATCCTGACCGGAGCCGGAGAAGCGTTCTGTTCCGGCGCCGATCTGGTCGATCCGGGCTATCTGTCGATCTTCGACGGGCTGACGATGTCGGGAATCGCGCGCCGCGCCCTACGGGTGATGGACGACGTCGTGAAGACGATGCGCGACATGCACCAACCGGTGATCGCTGCGATCAATGGTGCAGCGATCGGCGGTGGCTTCTGCCTGGCGATGGCGGCCGATATCCGCATCGCTGCCGAGCAGGCCTACTTCCGGGCTGCGGGAATCAACAACGGGCTGACTGCGGCGGAACTGGGGCTCAGCTTCACGCTGCCGCGTGCGATCGGTTCCACACGGGCGTTCGACATCATGCTGAGCGGACGTGACGTGGACTCGGAGGAAGCGGAGCGCATCGGTATCGTCGGGCAGCGCTGCACACGCGAGGAACTGCTGGAACGTTGCTACGCGTACGCCGAGCGCCTGATCGGCCTCAGCCATCTTGGCGTCGAGCTGACCAAGCAACTGTTGTGGGCCGGGCTCGAGGCAAGCAGCATGCAGTCGCACATCAACCACGAGGGGCACGCGCAACTGTTCGTTCGCATGACCACGCGCAACTTCGAGGAAGCGATCACGGCACGCAAGGAGAAGCGCAAGCCCGTGTTCAAGGACTGAACGCAGCGGTTTCCCGGGGATGCACCGTGACCGGTGCCGCCCCTATACTGCGCGCCCCATGCGCCCGTAGCTCAGCTGGACAGAGCAGCGGCCTTCTAAGCCGTTGGTCGGGGGTTCGAATCCCTCCGGGCGCGCCAATGAATCAAGCAGTCACAGCTTGACGGTAAATGGACTTTGCGACCGTAAGTGCAGCCGTAAGTGCATTTCGCTCAGAAGGTGTGCAGGTGGCCGAGCCGGCGCAGTGCGTCGACCAGCGTCATGGAAGGCTACGGTCTGGTCGAGCTCATGCGCGACGGGCACGGCGTGGAGCCGGTGGCGCTGGCGACCAGTTTCAGGATTCTGATCGACTGAAGGTTCGGACGTGAACAACAACAAGGAAGCCGAACGGGCGGAACTGCACAAGACCATCTGGCGCATCGCCAACGATCTGCGCGGCGCCGTGGATGGCTGGGACTTCAAGAGCTATGTGCTCGGCATGCTCTTCTACCGCTTCATCTCGGAGAACCTCGCGGCCTATCTGAACGACGAAGCGCATCGCGCCGGAGAGAAGGACTTCGACTACGCCGCGCTCGCCGACGCCGACGCCGAACAGGGTCGCACCGAAACGGTGAAGGAAAAGGGCTTCTACATCCTGCCCTCGCATCTGTTCGCCAACGTGCGCCAGCAGGCGCGGCAGGACGCCAACCTCAACGAAACGCTGAGCCGCGTGTTCAAGGACATCGAAGGCTCGGCGCTCGGCGCCGACAGCGAAGACGATCTCAAGGGCCTGTTCGACGATCTCGACGTCAACAGCAGCAAGCTCGGCCCCACCGTCGCCAAGCGCAATGAAAAGCTGGTCAAACTGCTCGACGCCATCGGCGACCTGCCGCTCGGCAGCTTCACCGACAACACCATCGACCTGTTCGGCGACGCCTACGAATACCTGATGCAGATGTACGCCTCGACGGCCGGCAAATCCGGCGGTGAGTTCTACACGCCGCAGGAAGTCTCCGAACTGCTGGCGCGCATCGCCGTCAGCGGCAAGACCGGGGTCAACAAGGTCTACGACCCGGCCTGCGGCTCCGGCTCGCTGTTGCTCAAGTTCGCCAAGGTGCTGGGGTCGGAAAACGTGCGGCAGGGCTTCTTCGGTCAGGAAATCAACCTGACCACCTACAACCTGTGCCGCATCAACATGTTCCTGCACGACGTGAACTACGAGAAGTTCGACATCGCGCACGGCGACACGCTCATCGACCCAGCGCATTGGGACGACGAGCCCTTCGAGGCCATCGTCTCCAACCCGCCGTATTCGATTCGCTGGGCAGGCAAGAGCAATCCGCTGCTCATCAACGACCCGCGCTTCGCACCCGCGGGCGTGCTCGCGCCCGAGAGCAAGGCCGACCTCGCCTTCACGATGCATATCCTCTCGTGGCTCGCGACCAGCGGCACGGCGGCCATCGTCGAATTCCCCGGCGTGCTCTATCGCGGCGGCGCGGAGCAGAAGATCCGCCAGTACCTGATCGACAACAACTACGTCGATACCGTCATCCAGTTGCCGCCCGATCTCTTCTTCGGCACCACGATTGCCACCTGCGTCATCGTGCTGAAGAAGTCCAAGCGCGACAACGCCACGCTGTTTATCGATGCGTCCGCTGAGTTCGTGCGCAGTGGCAACAAGAACAAGCTGACGGACGCCAACCAGCAGAAGGTGCTGGACGCCTTCACTACCCGCCAGGACATCACGCACTTTGCCAAGCGGGTTGAGAACGCTGACATCGCCGCCAACGGCTACAACATCGCGGTGTCGTCCTACGTCGAACAGGCCGACACGCGCGAGGCGGTAGACATTCGCGCGCTCAACGCACAGATCGCTGGCATCGTCACAAGGCAAGCGGAACTGCGCACGCAGATCGACGCCATCGTGGCCGATCTGGAGGGCGAGCAGCGATGAACGAATTCGGAAAATACAAGAAAATCGGCGACCCGGACAAACGCCAGAAGGCGGAAAACTGGCGCGTTGCCATCGGCCTGCAGCAGGTGGACGGCCTCACGCCATCCCGATACCTCATCAAGATCGCCACAGACAATATCGAAGGGAAAATTTCCGTCGAAGAGGCGGAAAAGCAGATCGCGGCCTATTACCGACAACACCCGCCCAAAACACCTGGCGAGCAGGACGAGCGTGAGGCGGATGAAGTTTCATCCCGCATCAACAAGCTGCTCAGCAAAAACGCCTTCACGCTCAGCCCCGCCGAATATGTCGCCATACACAAACATCTTTTCACGGGAATTCTGGACGCAAGAACAGCAGGACATCTCCGCGACTACGACATCACCAAGGCAGAGCCGATTCTGAACGGCGACACCGTGCACTATGGCAGCGCGCTCAATCTGCGCGAAACGCTGGATTACGATTTTGCGCAGGAAAAGAAATTCTCCTATCGGGGCCTGTCGAAAAAAGCAGCGGCGGCGCATATCGCCAGATTCATTTCCGGCATCTGGCAGATCCACCCCTTCGGCGAAGGCAATACCCGTACCACAGCCGTGTTTCTTGTCAAATATCTGCGGGCGCTTGGATTCAGGGCCGACAATGCACTGTTTGAAGAAAACGCGCTTTATTTTTGCAATGCACTGGTACGCGCCAATTACAAAAATCTGGAATACGACATCGAAGAAACCACGGAATACCTGAGCCGTTTTTTTGGCAACCTGCTGTTTGGCGAAAGGAATGTCCTGAAAAACCGCGACATGCTGATCTTCCATGCACCAGAAAACCACCAGAAAACCACCAGAAGACCACCAGAAAACCACCAGAAAATTCTTGTGGCACTGGCACATGAGCCCTCAATCGGCCGTCAGGAATTGGCCCGATTGCTGGGCCTGACGGAAAACCAGGTGCGAGGTGCAATGAACAAGCTGCGCGCTGCGGGCACCATCAAACGCGTCGGCCCGGACAAAGGCGGGTACTGGGAAGTGCTGGAGAAACAGCCATGAGCCGGATGGATGAAGCCGGTGCCTCACGCGAAGGCGCGAAGACGCGAAGCCGGATTGATGAACTGATTGCCGAGCTTTGCCCGGAGGGGGTGGAGTTCAGGGCGCTTGGTGAGGTTGCGGCTTACTCAGATACACGGACTGATGCAAGCGAGCTTGACTCAGCGACATTCGTTGGCGTTGACAACTTGCTGCCCAATACCGCGGGAAAGACCGATGCGAGTTACGCAGCGAATACAGCCCGGATCACTGCCTATGAAGTTGGCGACATCCTTCTTGGGAATATTCGTCCGTACCTCAAGAAAATCTGGCTGGCGGACAACAGCGGTGGATGTAGTGGTGATGTATTGGCCGTTCGTATCGCCGAGGCACATCGTCAAGAACTCCTGCCTGAGTTTCTCTACCGCCTGCTCGCTTCCGATATCTTTTTTGCCTACAACATGCAACACGCTAAAGGCGCGAAGATGCCACGCGGCAGTAAAGAAGCGATTCTGAAATATCGCATCCCAATCCCGCCGCTTGAAATCCAGCGCGAAATCGTGAAGGTGCTGGATACGTTCACCCAGCTGGAGGCGGAGCTGGAGGCGGAGCTGGAGGCGCGTCGGCGGCAGTACCAGTACTACCGCGACGCGCTCTTGACCTTCCTGCCTGACCGGCAGGCAGGCGGCGAACGCACGGATACTGACGCAAGCAAGCAAGCAAGCAAGCAAGCAAGCAAGCAAGCAAGCAAGCAAGCAAGGCTAATGGCAATGGGTGAAATCGGTACATTCATTCGTGGCCGTCGCTTCACCAAGGACGACATCGTCGAGCACGGGATTCCGAGCATCCACTACGGCGAGATCTACACGCATTACGGCGTAGCCACCGCATCGACCGTCTCGTATGTCCGTGCGGACGTCGCGCAGCAACTGCGGTATGCGCAACCGAACGACGTCGTGATCGCCGCAGTAGGCGAAACGGTCGAGGATGTCGCCAAGGCTGTGGCGTGGCTTGGTGACGAAGACGTTGCGATTCACGATGACTGCTTTCTTTTCCGGCACTCGATGAACCCGAAGTTCGTGTCTTACTGCCTTCAGACCGAGGCCTTTCACGCACAGAAGAACAAATATGTCGCCCGCGCCAAGGTGAAGCGCCTGTCCGGCGAGAGCCTTGCGAAGATTCGCATTCCTGTGCCACCGCTTGAAGAACAGGATCGCATCGTCGCCATCCTCGACAAGTTCGACGCGCTGGTGAACGACCTCTCCTCCGGCCTGCCCGCCGAGATCAAGGCACGGCGTCAGCAATACGAGCACTACCGCGACCGCCTGCTCAGCTTCCGGGAGGCGGCATGACGCCGATCGATACCGCAAACAGGAAGATCATCATCATTGCCGGCCCCAACGGCGCAGGCAAAACCACGTTTGCCCGTTCCTTCCTGCCCGCCGAGGCGCAATTGCCGCGCTTCATCAATGCCGATCTGATCGCCGCCGGGCTGGCTCCATTCGCTCCGGAGACCGCCGCCATCAAGGCCGGCCGGCTGATGCTGGAAGAAATCGAGCACTGCGCAAAGCGCGGCGAAAATTTCGCTTTCGAGACCACGCTTGCGGGGATCGGCTATCTGCGCCACATCGCGCAATGGCGCGCCCAGGGCTATCGGGTCAGTCTGTTTTTCCTGAGTCTGCCCAACGTCGAAATCGCCATCGCCCGCGTTGCGGAGCGCGTACATCAAGGCGGACACGATATCCCGGAAGCCGTCATCCGGCGCCGCTTTGCCACAGGCTTGAAGAACTTTCATGATTACTATCGCGACGCCGTGGATGACTGGGCGCTTTACGACAATTCCGGTAGCACGCCCGTGATGCTGGAGTGGGGAGAAAACACATGACCCAACAGGAACTCGGCAAGGCCAAAAACCCGGATCTGCGCGCATCGCTGGCCGCCTTGCAGCGTGCGGCGGAACTGGCGCGCCAGGCCGCCGTACAGACCAACACCGCCATCGTGGTGGTTCAGGACGGCAAACTGGTCCGCATCCCGGCCGAGCAATTGCGAAAGACCATGCATCCCGCATGAACGAAGCGCACGCGCCCTCCCGCTACGAACCGATCGCCCTTTCCAGCGAAAGCACTGGCGTCGCGGAGTTCGTGCGCCCGCACGAGGCGCGCGAGGAACGCTAGCAGTCCGAGGCGGCACAGCTTGTTTTACTCAATACGTTGAGTAAATATACTCAACATTATGAACAGCCTCTCTTTTCAGCGTCCGCAGGTGGCCGTACTGACGGCGCGCCTGAATGAGCCGCGACGCTTCATCCAGGTGGTGGCCGGGCCGCGTCAGGCGGGCAAGTCCACTCTGGTGCAGCAGGCCACCGAGCGGCTGGCCATGCCGGTGCGTCAGGCGAGCGCGGATGAGCCCACGCTGCGCGGCACCGACTGGATCGCCCAGCAGTGGGAGGCGGCACGTCTGTCCATCGTCGGTCCGGAGGGGGCTGTGCTGGTACTGGACGAGATCCAGAAGATCCCGGGCTGGTCGGAAACGGTTAAGCGTTTGTGGGATGAGGACACGCGCGCCAGGCGGCCTCTCAAGGTGGTGGTGCTCGGCTCTGCGCCGCTCTTGATCGCCCAGGGCCTGACCGAAAGCCTGGCCGGGCGCTTCGAAACTCTCGCGGTATCGCATTGGTCGCTCGCGGAGATGCGCGCCGCCTTTGGCTGGTCGCTGGACGAGTATGTGTTCCATGGTGGCTATCCCGGTGCCGCGCCGTTGATCGGCGAGCCGCAGCGCTGGTCGCGCTACGTCCTCGACAGCCTGATCGAGACTTCGATCTCGCGTGACGTGTTGTTGCTCACGCGCGTCGACAAGCCCGCCTTGCTGCGCCGTCTGTTCGAGCTGGCCTGCCGCTATTCCGGGCAGGTGTTGTCTTACACCAAGATGCTGGGGCAGTTACAGGATGCCGGCAACACCACCACGCTGGCCCACTACCTGGAACTGCTGGCGGGTGCGGGCATGGTCTGCGGCCTGCCGAAGTACGCAGGCGACGTGGCACGCAGCCGTGGCTCCAGCCCCAAGCTGCAGGTGCTCAATACGGCGCTGATGACGGCGACCAGCGGCTACACGCTGGAGACGGCGCGCACCGACCGCGAGTTCTGGGGGCGGCTGGTGGAATCGGCGGTGGGCGCGCACCTGGCCAATGCCACCCTGCGCGGCGAGTGCACGCTGCACTACTGGCGCGAGCGCAACCACGAGGTGGATTTTGTCGTGCAGACCGGGCGCATGCTCACCGCCATCGAGGTAAAAAGCGGCCGCGCGCCCCAGGCGCACGCGGGTACGGCGGCCTTCGTGCAGGCCTTCCGGCCGCAACGCACCCTGCGGGTGGGTGGAGACGGTATCGCACTGGAGGATTTCCTGATGCAGCCGGTTGCGCATTGGGTGGCGGCATGAGCCAGGATCCCAAGTCTTGCCGCTACGAGCCGATCGCGCTTTCCAGCGAAAGCACCGTCGTCGCGGAGTTCGTGCGCCCGGACGAGGCGCGCGAGGAGCGCTACCAGTCCGAAGCGGCGCTCGAACGGGACTTGATCGAACGCCTGCAGGTGCAGGCCTACGAGTATCTGCGCATCGGCAGCGAAGCCGATCTCATCGTCAACCTGCGCCGCCAGCTGGAGGCACTGAACAGGATCACGTTCAGCGATACCGAATGGAAAGCGTTCTTCAGCGAGAAGATCGCAGGCAGCAACGACGGCATCGTCGAGAAAACCGCGCGCATCCAGGAAGACCATGTCCAGGTTCTGAAGCGCGACGACGGCAGCACCAAGAACATCTACCTGATCGACAAGCAGAGCATCCACAACAACCGCCTGCAGGTCATCAACCAGTACGAAGTCGAAGGCATGCGCGCCAACCGTTACGACGTGACCGTGCTCGTCAACGGCCTGCCGATGGTGCACATCGAGCTGAAGCGCCGGGGCGTGGACATCCGCGAAGCGTTCAACCAGATCGACCGCTACCAGCGCGACAGCTTCTGGGCCGGTTCTGGCCTGTTCGAATACGTGCAACTGTTCGTCATCAGCAACGGCACGCTGACCAAGTACTACAGCAACACCGTGCGCGATGGCCACCTGGCCGAACAACGCAGCAAGCGCGATCGCAGGAAGACTGCCAACAGCTTTGCCTTCACCAGCTGGTGGGCCGACGCGAAGAACCAGCCGATCACCGAGCTGGCGGATTTCACCCGAACCTTCTTCGCCAAACACGCGCTGCTGAACATCCTCACCCGCTATTGCGTGTTCGACGTGGACCGCAAGCTCCTCGTGATGCGGCCCTACCAGATCGTCGCGGCCGAACGCATCCTGCAACGCATCAATACGGCCACCAATCATCGGCAACTGGGCACGCTGGCGGCGGGCGGCACCATCTGGCACACCACCGGCAGCGGCAAGACGCTGACCAGCTTCAAGGCCGCACAACTGGCGCGCGGCCTGCCGGAGATCGACAAGGTGCTGTTCGTGGTGGACCGCAAGGATCTGGACTATCAGACCATGCGCGAATACGAACGCTTCGAGAAAGGCGCGGCCAATTCCAACACCTCGACGGCGGTGCTGCAGAAGCAGCTGGAAGATGCCAACGCACGCATCATCATCACCACCATCCAGAAGCTCTCCCGCTTCGTCGCCAGGAACCGGAAACACCCTGTCTACGACGCGCACGTCGTCGTGATCTTCGACGAATGCCACCGCAGCCAGTTCGGCGACATGCACGCGGAGATCACCCGAGCTTTCAAGCGCTACCACCTGTTCGGCTTCACCGGCACGCCGATCTTTGCCGACAACGCGGGCACGGGCGGCAACCCGAAGCTGCGCACCACCGAACAGGCCTTCGGCGACAGGCTGCACACCTACACGATTGTCGATGCCATCAACGACAGGAACGTGCTGCCGTTCCGCATCGATTACATCAACACCATCAAGACCGCGCCTCACGTCGCCGACAAGCAGGTGTCGGCCATCGACACGGAGCGGGCGCTGCTCGCGCCGGAGCGCATAACGCAGGTCGCGGGCTACATCCGCGAGCACTTCGATCAGAAGACCAAGCGTTCCGCCTTCTATCGCCATGGCGGCAAACGGCTCAATGGCTTCAATTCGCTGTTCGCCACGGCGTCCATCGACGCGGCGAAACGCTACTACACGGAGTTCGCCAATCAGCAAAAGGACATCCCGCCTGCGCAACGACTGAAGATCGGCCTGATCTACAGCTTCGCCGTCAACGAGGATGTCGATGGCCTGCTCGAAGAAGAGGAGTTTGAAACCGAGGGGCTGGATCAAGGCTCGCGCGATTTCCTCGATGCGGCGATCCGCGACTACAACGGCCTGTTCGCCACCAACTTCGACACCAGCGCCGACAGGTTCCAGAACTACTACAAGGATCTGTCGCAGCGGCTGAGGAACCGCGAGCTGGACCTCGTGATCGTGGTCAACATGTTCCTCACCGGCTTCGACGCCACCACACTCAACACGCTGTGGGTGGACAAGAACCTGCGGGCACACGGGCTGATCCAAGCGTATTCGCGCACCAACCGCATCCTCAATTCGGTCAAGACCTACGGCAACATCGTCTCCTTCCGCGATCTGGAGCAGGCCACCAACGACGCACTGGCGCTGTTCGGCAACAAGGACGCCCAGGGCATCGTGCTGCTCAAGCCCTATGCGGACTACTACGCCGAATACCAGAAGAAGGTTGCGGAACTCGTGGCGCTGTTCCCGCTCGATACGGCTATCACCGGCGAGGCGGCGCAGAAGGCGTTCATCAAGCTGTTCGGCTCCATCCTGCGGCTGAAGAACATCCTCACGGCCTTCGACGACTTCGCGGGCAACGAGATCCTCAGCGAGCGGGATTTTCAGGACTACCAAAGCCTGTACCTGAACCTCTACGCCGAATTCCGCAGCGTGAACGAGGCCGAGAAGGAAGCGATCAACGACGACGTGGTGTTCGAGATCGAGCTGATCAAGCAGGTCGAGATCAACGTCGATTACATCCTGATGCTGGTCGAGCGCTACATCAGGGCCAGGGGCACCGCCAAGGACAGGGAGATCCGCGCGACCATCGAGCGTGCTGTCAGTTCCAGTCCGTCACTGCGCAACAAGAAGGACCTCATCGAGCAGTTCGTGGATTCCGTTTCGACGACAGCCAGGGTGGATGCGGAATGGCAGGCCTTCGTCGCTCGGAAGAAAGCCGAGGAGCTCGAGCGGATCATTGCCGACGAGGGTTTGAACGCCGACGAGACGAAGGCATTCGTCGACAATGCCTTCCGCGATGGCGCGATCCCGACCACGGGCACGGCCATCACGAAGATTCTGCCGCCGGTGTCGCGGTTCGCGAAGAACAACAACCATGCGGCGAAGAAGCAGACCGTGCTTGACAGGCTGGCTGCGTTCTTCGAGCGGTATTTCGGGCTGGGGTGATGCCATGGTCGAAACGACGGCTCCCCGTCGTTCCGCCTGGTGCCGTCACTGCTTGCTTCCAGCCGGGTGGCTCACCGAGTACAGTTCGGGACATCTCGCCTCGCGGGCACAACATCAGCTTGTCTTGTAAAGAAGGAACCGGCATGGAATACGCGACATTGGCAGTGGAACGGCAGGGAGCGGTTGCCCACGTCTGGCTGAACCGCCCCGAGCGGCGCAACGCGCTGAGCGGGCAACTGCTCGAGGACCTGACGGCGGCGTTCACCGCGCTGCAGTGCGATTTCGACACGAAGGTGGTCGTGCTTGGCGGGAAGGGCGCGTCGTTCTGCGCCGGCGCCGATCGCAAGGACCCGCCGGGTGGCCACCTGATGGGTGATACGAAGACCAGCCTGCGCGAGCGGCGCTACATCTCGCAGCTCGGACCGCGTGCGCTGCGCGCCATCAGGGAGCTCGAGGCGGTGACGATTGCACGCTTGCAGGGACATGCGGTGGGCGGCGGGCTCGCGCTGGCACTTGCCTGCGACCTGCGGATCGCCGCCGCAGATACCGTGTTCCACGTTCCCGAAGTCGATCTGGGCGTGCCGCTCGGCTGGGGTGCGGTGCCGCTGCTGGCGGCGGAAGTGGGCGCCTGCCGCGCGAAGGAGCTGATCCTGCTGTGCGAGCAGTTCGACGCGCCGGCGGCCGAGCGCTACGGGATGCTGAACCGGGTGGTGGCACCCGATGCGCTCGATGCGACGGTGAACGACTGGGCGCAACGCATCGCCGCCAAGCCGGGCGGTGCACTGCACATCACCAAGACCCAGTTCCAGGCCTATGCGCACACGGTGCCGCTGGGCGATGCGGGAGCCGCCGACGGCGATCTCACGGCTGCGGCAGGGCGGGAAGCGTTCGCGCTGTTCACGGCCAATCCGAAACGCTGAGGGTCGCCCGCGCTGCGGGCTGCGGCACTTTCCGGATGGGCGCGGTTCAGTCCGCGTCGGCGTAGTGGCAGGCAACCCGTGCGGGGCCGAGTGTGCGCAGCGGTGGCAGCTCGCGTGCACAGCGTTCGGTCGCGATCGGACAGCGCGTGCGAAACACGCAACCCGAGGGCGGTGTGAGCGCCGAGGGCAGCTCGCCTTCGAGCAGCGTGACGCGGCGTGCTCGCGCTGCCTGCGGATCGGGGATCGGAACCGCCTCGAGCAGCGCGCGCGTATACGGATGGCGCGGATGGTCGAACAGTTCATCGCGCGGCGCGATTTCCATGACGCGCCCCAGGTACAGCACCAGCACCTCGTCGCAACTGAAGCGCACCGACGCCAGGTCGTGCGAGATGAACAGCAGCGTGAGGCCGAACTCCCGTTGCAGGTCCTTCAGCAGGTTGCTGATCTGCGACTTGATCGAGACGTCGAGGGCCGAGAGCGGTTCGTCGCAGACCACCAGATCGGGTTCGAGGATCAGTGCCCGCGCGATACCGATACGTTGCGCCTGGCCGCCGGAGAATTCGTGCGGAAAACGCTGCAGGTGTTCGCGCGCCAGGCCAACGCGCTCCATCATCGTCAGTACCGCGGCACGGCGGTCGTGGCGGGTCTGCGTGGGCCGATGCACGCGCAAGGGTTCGCCGATGATCTCCTCGACCGTCATGCGCGGGTCGAGCGAGGCGAGCGGGTCCTGGAAGATCATCTGCAACTGGCGTCGTGCCGCCTGCAGTTCCTTGCCCTGCAAGGCCAGCAGGTCGCGCCCCAGGAAACGCGCCACACCAGCGGCAGCAGGCACCAGGCGCAGCAGCGCCCGCGCGATGCTCGACTTGCCGCTGCCCGATTCGCCCACGATGCCCAGCGTGCGCCCGCGCGCCACGCTGAAGCTCACGTCCTCGACCGCGTGCAGCAGCGCACGCCTGCCGTGGGCATCGCTCACGGGGTAGTGCACCGAGAGGTGTTCGACGTCGAGCACGGGGTCGTTTGCCGTACTCATGCGTGTTCACCCGAGCCCAGACAGATATCGTTGCGGATGCAGGCCTTGCGGTGTCCCGGTACGACTTCCACCAGTGGCGGTACGGCGTGTTCGCAGGCGTCGATGCGGTAGCGGCAACGCGGCGCGAAGGCACAGCCTGGCGGCAGGCTGGCCGGGTTCGGCGGCACGCCGGCGATGCTTGGCAATCGTTCCGGCAACGCCAGGTCGATGCGCGGGATCGAGAGCTTGAGCGCCTCGGTATAGGGGTGGCGGCTGGCGGCGAACAAGGTGTCGGTCGGTGCTTCCTCGACGATGCGCCCGGCGTACATCACCGCGATGCGATCCGCCAGCTCGGCCACGATGCCAAGATCGTGGGTGATCAGCACCACCGCCGTGCCAAGGCGTGTGCGCAACGTGCGCAGCAGCTCCAGGATCTGCGCCTGTACGGTCACGTCGAGCGCCGTGGTCGGCTCGTCGGCGAGCAGGATCTCGGGCTCGCAGGCGAGTGCGATCGCGATCATCACCCGCTGGCGCATGCCGCCCGAGAGCTCGTGCGGGTACTGGCGCAGGCGCTGGCGCGGCTCGCTGATCTGCACCGCATCGAGCAGCTCGGCAGCGCGTGTGCTTGCTGCGCGCCGTGACAGGCCGCGGTGCAGGCGCAGCACCTCGGTGATCTGGGTGCCGACCGTCAGGTAGGGGTTCAGTGCGGTCATCGGGTCCTGGAACACGATGCCGATGCGGTTGCCGCGGATGCGGTTGAGCACGGCGTTGCCGGCGCCAAGCAGCTCCTGGCCACGGTAGCGGATCGAGCCACCGAGGATCGCGCCCGGTGACGAGAGCCCGAGCAGGGCCAGCAAGAGCTGTGACTTGCCGCTGCCGGATTCGCCCACGATACCGATGAATTCGCCTGCGTGAACTGCGAGATCGATACCGCGTACCACGCGCACTTCGCCTTCTGGCGTGTGGTAGTCGACGCGAAGCTGGCTCAGCTCGAGCAGGCAGGGGGAGTCGGCGGCTTCAGGCATGGTGCGTCTCAGCGCTCGCGCGGGTCGAGCGCATCGCGCAGCCCGTCGCCCAGGTAGTTGAAGGCATAGATGATCGCCGCCAGGAACAGCGCCGGCACGATCAGCAGATGCGGGTAGCTCTGCATGTGGCCGGCGCCCTCGGCAACCAGCGAGCCAAGGGAGGTCATCGGCGACTGCACGCCAAGGCCAAGAAAGCTCAGGAACGACTCGAACAGGATCACCGACGGGATGGTCAGCGTCGCGTAGATGATCACGATGCCGATCAGGTTCGGTATCAGGTGGCGCAGGATCATCGCGCCGGTGCCAACGCCCGCGACCCGTGCTGCCTCGACGAACTCGCGGTTCTTCAGCGCGAGCGTCTGGCCGCGCACGATGCGGGCGATGTCGAGCCACGACACCGCGCCGATGGCAATGAAGATGAGCAGCAGGTCGCGGCCGAACAGCACCGTCAGTACGATCACGAACGGAATGAAAGGCACCGAATAGAGGACATCGACGCAGCGCATCATCAGCGCATCGACGCGCCCGCCCAGGTAGCCCGCAGTGGCGCCCCACAGCACGCCGACGACGATGGTGACGAAGCTCGCCGCGATGCCGACCAGCAGCGAAATGCGACATCCCCACAGGGTGCGCACCAGCAGATCGCGCCCGAGCGCGTCGGTGCCAAGCGCGTGCCAGCCGTGCCAGCCGGGCGCGAGCAGGATGTGGTGCCAGTCGGGTGCGTAGTAGTTGTAGGGCGAGAGCAGCGGCAACACCAGCGCCGCCAGCAGGATCAGCAACAGCAGCACCGCGCTCGCCATCGCCGCGCGGTTGCGCTTCAGCCGCCGCCAGGCGTCCTGCCACAGCCCGGAACGATTCATCGCTGCGTCCTCACGCGCGGGTCGAGCAGGGCGTAGCTCAGGTCGACCAGCAGGTTGCAGACGATGATCAGCGCACCATAAAGAATGGTGATGCCCATCACCAGTGTGTAGTCGCGGTTCAGTGCGCCCACGGTGAAGTAGCGCCCGATGCCGGGCAGCGCAAACACCGTCTCGATGATGATCGACCCGGTGATCACGCCGGCAATGGCAGGCCCGAGGAAGGAGACGATCGGCAACAGCGTCGGGCGCAGCGCGTGACGCAGCATGATGGTGTGCAGCGGCAGCCCCTTGGCGCGCGCGGTGCGGATGAAGGGGCTCGCCAGTACCTCGAGCGTGCTGGCGCGCATCAGCCGTGCGATATAGGCCGTGTAGGGCAGGGCGAGTGCCAGCGCCGGCAGCACCAGGTGCGGCAGCGAGCCGCTTACCCAGCCACCCGGCGGCAGCCAGCGCAGCTCGATGGCAAACACCAGGATCAGTATCGGGGCGATCACGAACAGCGGCACCGAGATGCCGACCACGGCGAGTGCCATCAGCGCGTGGTCACGGCGCGAGTTGTGGTACAGCGCCGCGTACAGGCCGATGGCGCTGCCGGCGAGGAGAGCGATCAGCAGCGCGCTCAGACCGATGGTGACGTCGACCGGAAAGCCCTGCGCGATGATTTCGTTCACGGTCGTGCCGCGGTACTGGAATGAGGGTCCGAGGTCACCGTGCGCAAGGTCCGAGAGGTAGCGCAGGTATTGGCGCCACAGCGGTTCGTCGAGGTGATACTTCGCCAGCATCGCCTCGCGGATCTCGGGCAGCATCGGTTTCTCGGAATCGAAGGGGCCGCCGGGCACCGAATGCAGCATCGCGAAGGCCAGGGTCGCGATCACCAGCAGCGTGCCCAGTCCGCCGGGCAGGCGTCGCAGCAGATAGCGCAGCATCAGCGGGCCCCCGCCGTGGTGGTTGCAGACGCAGCCTGATCGTGTTCGAGCAGGTACATGAGCCGCGATGGATTGCGATCGAAGATGTTCGGCGCGTAGCCGCGCAGGTACGACTTGATCAGATGGCGAACCGCGTAGTGGCTGACCGGAATCAGTGCGCCGTCGTCGTTCAGCAACCGCTCGGCCCGTTCATAGGTGCGATAGCGCTCGGCGCGATCGGGCATGGCGGCTGCCGTTGCGAGCAGCGCGTCGAATTCGGGGCGTGAATAGCCGCCGTAGTTCAGGTCGAAACCGGTCTTGTAGAGCTGCAGGAAGGTGTAGGGGTCGGGGTAGTCGCCGATCCACGCGCTGTGAAACAGCATGTTCTGGTGCAGGCGGTTGTTCTGCAACAGCACCTTGAATTCCTGCGTGTGGATGCTGACCTCGGCGCCGAGCACGGTGCGCCACATGGCGCACAGCGCCTCGTAGGACAGCAATGAGGCCGGGTCGCCGCTGGCGGTGGCCAGCTCGACGCGAAGCGGCTTCTGCTCCGAATAGCCTGCCTCGTGATACAGGCGCCGTGCGAGCGCATGGCGATCCCTGGTCGAGAGTTTCGCCCAGTCGGGAATCTGCTGCTGGTAGCCGTCGAGCGGCGGCATCAGCGAGTAGGCCGGGAAGCCGGCGCCGTTCAGCACGTACTTGGCGAGCTTGTCGCGGTCGATGGCGACCGACAGCGCGAGCCGCAGCTTGCGGTTGCCGCGAAACGGTCCTTCCAGGTCGTTGATGCCGATCATGAAGGTGCCGAAGTAGGGCTCGATCACCACCTCGCTGCCGAGCCGCTTGCGCAGCCACGGCAGGTCGGTCGCCTGCACCGCGTCGACGAAATGCACCTGGTCGGCCATGAAGCGCTGGCTCTGCGCGTTGCGGTCCTCGAGGATCAGGTACTCGACGCCCGTCAGCCGCACCCTGGCCGCATCCCAGTAGCCGGGGTTGCGCTCCAGCGCGATGCGGTTGCCGATCACGTTCTCGACCAGTCGGAACGGCCCGTTCGTGACGATGTTGCCGACGCGCGTCCAGGCATCGCCGTGCTGCTCGATCGCCGGACGATACAGCGGGTACATCCAGGCGTTGGTCATCAGGAACGGCAGGTAGGGTGCAGGTTCCGAAAGCTCGACACGCAGCGTGTGCGCATCGACTGCGGTCACGCCGAGATCGCTCACCGGGCGCTTGCCGGTGGCGATCTCGTAGGCGTTCAGGACGGGTGCGACGGCCTGCGCGTAGGAGGCGGCGGTCTTCGGGTCCACGGTGCGACGCCAGCCATAGACGAAGTCCTCGGCCGTCAGCGGCTCGCCGTTCGACCAGCGCGCATCGGCGCGCAGGTGAAAGGTCCAGGTGAGTCCGTCTTCGCTTGTCTCCCAGGAGCCGGCAACGCCTGGCCCCGGCTGCCCGTCGGCGCCAAAGGCGGTGAGCCCTTCGAACAGGTCATCGACCACGCGCTGCGCGGACACGTCGGTGATGAGCGATGGGTCGAGTCCGGTCGGCGCCGAACTCAGGGTACGCACCAGGTGCTGTTCCTTCGCCAGCTTCGTGCCGACTTCGACCGGCGCCGCGGCGGGCCCGGTCCCTTGCGGTTCACTCCCGCCGCAGGCGCCAAGCAGCAGTGTGCCGGCCAGCAACAGGACCGTCAGGCACTGCCTCACGCCGGATTTCCGCCTGCCTTTCTCACGCCGGGCTTCCGCCTGTCTTTCTCACGTCGGGCTTCCGCCTGTCCTTGCGGTGAAGTCGTGCACGCGGATGCCGGTTGCCTGGGTGCTCACGTCGTCGGTTTTTCCTGTCTGTGCTCGTCTGCCGGTTGCGGTCGCGCGCAGTGTAGCCGAGGGCATTGCGAGTTTTCATCTGGACCGCGAACAGCCTCCACAGCCAAATTGAAATCCATGTACGGGCGAGCGGCCGCTCGCCCCTACGATATGCCGTAGGGGCGACCGGCGGTCGCCCGTGCCGGCGGTCGCCCGTGCCGGCGGTCGCCCGTGCCGGCGCTCGCCCTCATCATCAAGAGGAATTCAAGGATGAATTTCGAGCCGAAAACACGCCAGCGCCGCTCCACCCGACTGCGCAACTACGATTATTCGCAACCCGGCGCGTATTTCCTGACTCTCTGCGTGTGGGATCGGGGATCCCTGTTCGGCGAAATCGTCGACGGAGCCATGCGCCCGAATGCGATCGGGCACATCGTCGCTGAGGAATGGGTCCGAACCGCCACCATCCGCTCGGAAATCGAACTGGACGCATGGGTCGTCATGCCGAATCACCTGCACGGCATCCTGGTCATATCCGATCCCGGGATGTCGGTAAATATCCGTACGGGGTCGTCGCAGCACATCGTAGGGGCGACCGGGGGTCGCCCTTCGCAATGTACGGGCGAGCCACTGAAATGTACGGGCGAGCCACTGAAATGTACGGGCGAGCCACTGAAATGTACGGGCGAGCCACTGAAATGTACGGGCGAGCGGCCGCTCGCCCCTACGCACCGATCGCCAGTTGCCGCATCGATGCGCCCGCGATCCCTCGGCGCCGCGGTCGCCGGCTTCAAGTCCGCCTCCACCCGACGCATCAACGAATGGAGGAGAACACCGGGCGAAAAGGTGTGGCTTCGCAACTACTGGGAACGCGTCATCCGCGACGACGCGGAACGTTGGCATATCCAGGAATACATCCGCAGCAATCCCGCCCGCTGGCTCCAGGACAAATTGAACCCATCGGCCCCGTAGGGGCGACCGGCGGTCGCCCTTCGCAATGTACGGGCGAGCCACTGAAATGTACGGGCGAGCGGCCGCTCGCCCCTACGGTGGCGCCGGGATATATGCTGTAGGGGCGACCGGCGGTCGCCCTTCGCAATGTACGGGCGAGCGGCCGCTCGCCCCTACGGGTGGCCGCTCGCCCCTGGGGGCGGTCGTCCGTACAATGCGGCTTGCCGGTGTCCACAAATGCAAAAAAGGAAAGCAGCCATGAGCAGTGCCAAAAGAACCATTCTCGTGACGGGTGCCGCATCCGGCATCTGCAAGGCAACGGCCGAACGCTTGCGCGGCCAGGGGCATCGGGTGATCGGTGCTGACCTGAACGGTGCCGACATCGAGGCGGATCTGGGTACCGCCGCAGGACGTTCCCACATGATCGAGCGAGCACGCGAACTCGCGCCGCATGGCCTGGACGCCGTGCTCGCAGGGGCAGGCATCGGCAATCCGGCGATGCCGCGCGAGATCGTCACGGTGAACTATTTCGGCGCCCTGGCGACGCTCGAAGGTCTGCAACCGCTGCTTGCACGCGGACACAAGCCGCGCGCCGTGCTGATCGCATCGACCGCGGCGTTCCTGCCGGTCGACGACGAGCTGGTGGAGCTGTGCCTGGCCGGGGACGAAGCTGCTGCCGTGGCACGGGCCGTTGCAAATCCCGAGCGGGCGTACCCGACTTCCAAGCACGCGATTGCGCGCTGGCTGCGCACGGCGTGCATCCAGCCACAGTGGGCCGGGGCCGGAATCCTGTTGAACGCGGTTGGCCCGGGTGTGATCGAAACTCCGATGACCGGCGACATGCTGCGCGACCCGCACTGGGCGGAAACGATCCGGCAAATGAATCCGCGTGCAGTGAGGGAGTTCGGGAAGGCGGAAGAAGTTGCCGAACTGCTCGACTTCCTGCTGAACTTCGAGGGCAGTCAGTTGCTCGGGCAGATCATCTATATCGACGGCGGCAACGATGCGGTGGTGCGCGGCGAGCTGGTGTGAGCATCGGGTAGCGGTCACAGAGCAGACGGGAGCGGCAGGCGATGAGGATCAATGGAAGTTACGCACTGAGTGAAGACGAGGTCGAAGCGTTCCTGCACGCAGCGAAAATCATCCGCGTGGCAACGCACGGACCGGGGGAACGCATCAACCTGGCGCCGCTGTGGTTCTGCTGGGCGGGTGGCAAGGTCTACGCGTTCACGCGCGGGCAGAAGGTGGAAAACCTGCGTCGCAACCCGCGCTGCACGATGACGGTCGATCGCAACGAGCGCTATCCGGAACTGCAGGGCGTGATGCTGGAAGGCAGCGCGCGGGTGCTGGAAGATGCAGCTGCCGAGGCCGCAGACGAGCATCTCGACGCGATGGTGCGCGATGCGATGGGTCTGAAATACGCGAAGGACGGTTTCGGCAGTGGCGGCAGCACGCGCAACCAGAGCACCGCGATGGGCAGGAACTGGCGCTGGATCGTGTTCACACCGGAACGTGGTTTCAGTTGGGACAACATGCGATTGCCGCAGCGTCCGCGCCCGTAGGGGCGATCCGCGCTCGCCCTGCGGGCATATGGCATATGGGCGAGCGCGGCTCGCCCGTACGGGTTGGGGTGCATTTGGCGATGGGACGGGCGCGGGGGCCTGCGGGCGAGCGCGGCTCGCCCCTACGGGTGGGGATGCATTTGGCGATGGGACGGGCGCGGGGGCCTGCGGGCGAGCGCGGCTCGCCCGTACGGGCGATCGGCGATCGCCCTTCAAGGCAGATAGACGAGGCACAATGATGACCTACCAGACGATCCTGACCGAGCAGCGCGGGCGCGTGGCGATCGTGACCCTGAACCGTCCCGAGCGGTTGAACGCACTCAGCATGCAACTGGTGCACGAACTCTACGACGCCTTCGAGCGTTGCAACCAGGACAGCAGCGTCGGCGCGATCGTGCTGACCGGGCAGGGGCGTGCCTTCTGCGCCGGGCTCGACGTGCAGGACTGGGAAAATCCCGAGTCGCCGCCGAACGGCGAACCGATGAACTACCGCTCGCAGTTGCGCTGGCTCGAGATGATGCGCGAGTCGAAGCCCGTAGTGGTCGCCGTGAACGGGCTTGCAGTCGGCGGGGGCGTCACGCTGATCCTCTCCTGCGATATCCGCATCGCGTCGGAGCGTGCGCAGTTCGAGGAGCGTCATGTGCGCATGGGGCTGATGCCGGACATGGGCAGCAGTCGGCTGCTGGTGCAGACGGTCGGGCTCGCGCAGGCGTTGCGCCTGCAGCTCACCGCGCGGCGTATCGACGCGCGCGAGGCCGAGCGCATCGGGCTGGTCACCGATGTGGTGGCTCACGAGCAGTTGCTCGACGCAGCCATTGCGATCGCAACCGAGGTCGCTGCGCATCCGGTGTCCTCGTTGCTCGCAACCAAACAACTGGTGTGGGACAACATGTGCGAGTCCGACGGCAGCCAGGTGGTGTGGCGTGAGGCCGAAGTGGAAGAGCGGCTGATGAAGGGTCCCGATTTCGCCGAGGCGACGCGTGCGTTCATCGAAAAACGTGCGCCGCGGTTCAATGGCTGATCAGGCAGCAGGATGCAGCACGTGAGCGAGTGGAGCATTGCTGGCAAGACGGTGCTGGTGACCGGCGCGACGAGCGGTGTCGGGCTGGCTGCTGCGGTGGAGCTTGCCCGCCGCGGTGCCGACGTGGTGCTGTGCGCACGCAACGCCGAACGCGGACGCGACGCACTCGTCGCACTACGCCGGGTCGCTGCGGCCGGTCGCCACGAATTCCTGCTCGCAGATTTCACTTCGATGGATGCGGTGCGCGCTGCGGCCGATGCGTTGGTGGCGAGCGGGCGGCCGCTGCACGTGCTGCTGAACAATGCCGGCGTGATGAACGCGCAGCGGCGCCTCACCCGGGACGGTTTCGAGGAGATGTTCGCGGTCAACCATCTGGCGCACTACCTGCTGACACGGCGTGTGCTGGAACGGCTGCGCGAGTCGGCACCGGCGCGTATCGTGCACGTTGCCTCCAATGCGCACCACTTCTGCAAGGCGATGCGCTGGGACGATCTGCGCCTCGATCAGGAATTTTCGGCTTTTCCCGCCTACGGGCACTCGAAGCTCGCGAACATCCTGTTCTCGGACGAACTCGCACGCCGGCTGCAGGGCAGCGCGATCAGCTCGAATGCACTGCATCCGGGGGGAGTTGCCAGCGGCATCGGCAAGAACAACGGACGCGTTGCGCGCATCGCGACCGCGATCGCGAAACCATTCATGCGCTCCCCGCAGAAGGGTGCCGATACGGCGGTATGGCTGGCCTGTGAGGCGGATGCCGGAATCAATGGCGGCTACTTCATCGACCGCAGGTCGGTGGAGCCGCGGCCGTGGGCCCGCGATGCCGATGCTGCGCGCAAACTCTGGGAAGTGAGCGAACAACTGTTGACGAGGTGGATCGGGTCATGAGCATGCCGGGTGGAATCGGAATCATCGACCTGATGCTGAACATTCCCGGAGAACACAGCAGCACGTGGTACGACTTCATGCGTCCGCTGCTGCTCGATACGGAGAGCCGCGAACAGTTTCGCATGCCGGCGCAGTACATGTTCAAGGACGTGCCGCGCATCGAAGGCAAGGAAGATTACGTTGCGTGGACGGTTGCCGAGATGGATCGTTACGGCATCGAACGCGCGATGCTCGGCATCGACGACGACAACGCGGCCACGAAGGAGGCGTTGCGGCGTTTTCCGCAGCGTTTCTTCGGCTCGTACGAGGCGAATCCGAATTTCGGTATGGACGAGGTGCGCAAGATCCGCCGCCTGAAGCACGAGTACGACATCAAGGCCGTGACGGCGTTTCCATCCGGGCTGTGCCCGCAGGTGCCAGTCAACGACAAGAAGTGGTATCCGATCTACGCCGCGCTGGTCGATCTCGACCTGCCGTTCTGTCCGTGCATGGGCGTACCGGGGCCGCGACTGCCGATGGACCCGCAACGTGTGGAACTGCTCGACGAGGTGTGCTGGTTCTTTCCTGAGCTGAAGATCGTGACCCGCCACGGCTGCGAACCGTGGACCGGGCTTGCGGTCAAGCTGATGCTGAAATACCCGAACCTGCACTACATGACGAGTGCATTCGCGCCCCGTCACTACCCGCGCGACATCATCGAGTTCGCGAACACGCGCGGTGCGCGCAAGATTCTCTACGCGGGGTACTTCCCGATGGGTCTTTCGCTGGAGCGCATCTTCGGCGACCTGCCGTCGGTGCCGTTTCGCGACGAGGTGTGGCCGCTGTTCCTGCGCGAGAACGCGATCCGCGTGTTCAAACTGTGAGGGGGGGGGTGACTGCGTGCGCTACGTGAGCGTGGACGAAGGAAGACGTGCCGACGGGCTGCGTCTGGTGCTGAGCAAGGGCCTGCCGGGTCCGTGGGGCGTGGCAGCCAAGGCGATCGTCGATATCAAGCGTCTGGATTATCTGGCAGTCGCACAGGAAGTCGGCGCGGAGAACGCCGAACTGCGTGGCTGGACCGGACAGGTTTCGGCGCCGGTGCTGGCGTGGAACGATGAGCCGCCGTGCACCGACTCGCTGGAAATCCTGTTTCTCGCCGAACGCCTGGCGCCGTCGCCACGGCTGATTCCCGCAGACGTGGCCGAGCGCGTGCGCATGTTCGGGATCGCCCGCGAAATCATCGGCAGGCAAGGGCTAGGCTGGGAGCGTCGCGTGATGTTGCTGGCGCCTATCGTGCAGGCCGGCCAGGCTGACCCCGGTGCGCAGGCGATGGCAAGGCGTTACGGTTGTGTCGAGGCATCGGCCGAGCGGGCCAGCGCGGAAGTGGTACGCATCGTGTCGTTCCTCGCGCGCGAACTGCGAGCACAACTCGCGCGCGGCAGCCGCTATTTGGTTGGCGATGCGTTGAGCGCGGCGGATCTGTACTGGGCGGCGTTTTCGCTGATGCTGCAACCTTTGCCCGACTCCGAGTGCCCGATGCCGGAGTACATGCGCCACGCGTATTCCGCAACGAATCCGGAGATGGCAGGGGCGCTGCAACCGGAGCTGCTCGCACACCGCGATTTCGTGTTCCGCGAACACATCGGGCTGCCGGTGGATTTTCGGGCCACGTCGGGTTGAAACCCGACCTACGCCGTGGGTCGGCATTCATGCCGACGCGAATGTCGGGTTGAAACCCGACCTACGGTTCGCGCATTAGACGTGGGTCGGCATTCATGCCGACGCGAATGTCGGATTGAAATCCGACCTACGGTTTGCGGATCCGCCGTGGGTCGGCATTCATGCCGACGCGAATGTCGGGTTGAAACCCGACCTACGGTTTGCGGATCCGCCGTGGGTCGGCATTCATGCCGACACGAATGTCGGGTTGAAACCCGACCTACGGTTCGCGGATCCGCCGTGGGTCGGCATTCATGCCGACGCGAATGTCGGGTTGAAACCCGACCCACGGTTTGCGGATCCGCCGTGGGTCGGCATGCATGCCGACGCCAATGTCGGGTTGAAATCCGACCTACGGCCAGATGCCTCCGTGGCTGGCGGGCGATGGCGCTTGCGCACGGCGTGCCAGCGCGGTGCGCAAGCCCGCGAGCAGCGCGTTGCGCAACTCGCGCGGGTCGATGATCTCGTCGTAGGCCAGCGTATCGCCGGCGCTCCACGCCCCGCTCGACTGCGCCTCGCGCATGCGCCGGCTCGCCTCGGCGTCCATTCCGGCTGCCTCGGCACCGCCTGCCGCAGGCAGGCCCCCGAGCGAAATCCCGGGGAACGCCAGGCTCAGCGTCTGGTTGTCGAACGGGTTCATCGCCATGATCGAACTGCCGAAGCCGTAGGCCTTGCGCAGCGTCACGTGCAGCTTCGGCGTGCGCAGCCGCGACTGCGCCATGAACATGCGTGCGGCAGCGCGCAGCGTGCCGACGGCTTCCGCCTTGCTGCCCGAGAGTATTCCGGGATTGTCGGCGAGGAAGATCACCGGCAGGTTGAACGCGTCGGCGATCTGCAGGAAGCGTGCGGCCTTGTCGGCTGCGTCGCGGTCGATCGAACCAGCGAGGAAGGTCGGCTGGTTGGCAACCACCGCCACCGTCTCGCCGCCCAGGCGCCCGAGTACGGTGAGCAGCGAGCGCCCGAACTGGGGCTGCACTTCGAGCGTTTCGCCGTCGTCGAGCAGCAGGCGGAGCACGGCACGCATGTCGTAGGGTTTCTGCGCATCGCGTGGCATCAGGCGCAGGATCGCGTCCAGTCGCCGCTCGCCGCCGTCATCGCCTGCGCGCGACGGCGCCCACTGCCACGCACTCGAGGGCATGAGCGCGAGCCAGGAGCGGATCAGCGCGAAAGCCTCGCGTTCGTCGGCGACCACGTTGTGCGCCACACCGCTGCGTGCGGCGTGCAGGCGTGCGCCTCCCAGGTCCTCCTTGGAGACCGTCTCGCCGGTTGCGGCAGCGACCAGGGCGGGGCCGGCGGCGAACAGCGTCGCCTTCTCGAGCATGATCACCAGATCACTGAGCAGTGCGGTGATCGCACCGTGTCCTGCCGAGGAGCCGGTCACGACAGCGATCGTCGGCACCTGCCCCGACAGGCGCGCGAGTTCCTGCATGTCGTTCGGTGCATACGGATGGCGCGCCAGCGCATTGCTGGCACGCTCGCCGGCGCCGTCGAGCAGCATCACCAGCGGTACGCGTTCCTGCAGCGCGATACGCGCGAAACGCAGCCGCTTGGCGTGCGTCGCGAAGCCGATCGATCCGCCCTGAACGGTGAAATCCTCCGCGCCGACGACGACGGGACGCCCGTCGATGCGCGCGAGTCCACCAACCAGTGCGTCTGCAGGTGCAGCCGGCAGGCCGCCGTGTTCCATGCCACCGGCCAGCGTACCGAGTTCGACGAAACTGTCTGCGTCGCACAGCGCGGCGAGCTGCTCACGTGCGTTCAGCCGGCCCGCCGCCGCGAGCTTCGCCAGCCGCGCCTCGCCGCCCATCGCGCGCGCGGTGGCGAGCCGGGAGTCGAATTCCGCAAGCAGCGGCTGCCAGTCGGGCGGAACGTCGTGATCCATCAGAGCTTGCCGTGCGCGGCCAGGAATGCCTGTCGTACGTCCTTCTTCAGCACCTTGTGGGTGGCGTTGCGCGGCAGCGGCTCGTCGGTGATCTCGATGTAGCGCGGCACCTTGAACCCGGCGAGGCGGGCAGCAAGGAAACTGCGCACCTGCGCGGCGTCGAGCGAGCCGGGCTCCTTCAGGCGTACGACCAGCGCGAGCTCTTCGCCCATCTGTTCGTCCGGGACGCCGAAGCCGACCGTCTCGAGGACCTCGGGTGCGTCCATCAGCGTCTTCTCGATCTCCAGCGGGTAGATGTTCTCGCCGCCGCGGATCAGCATGTCCTTCGCGCGATCGGTCAGGTACAGGTAGCCGTCGGCACTGAGATAGCCGATGTCACCGCTGTTGAACCAGCCGTCGCGAAATTCCTTGGCGGTGGCATCCGGACGGTTCCAGTAGCCGTTGGCCAGGCACACGCTGCGCATCCAGATGATGCCCGGCTCTCCGGGAGGCAGTTCCGCCCCTTCCTCGTCGCGGAACGACAGATCGATGATCGGCTGCACGTAGCCGGCACTCGAGACGTGCTCGTGGAAGGCCGCACCGCCGAAGGAGCTGCCCAGACCGTTGGTTTCCGTCAGGCCCCAGCCGGTTCCCGGCATCGCGTCCTTGATGCGGCGCGCCATCAGCAGCCCGATCTTGGCTGGCGTGGCAGCACCACCGGCACCCACCGCGAACAGGCTGCTCATGTCGTGGTGCTCGAAGTTCGGTGATTCGAGCAGGTCCATCAGCATCGAAGGCGCGGCGGTGAAGGTCGTCAGGCGCTCCTGCTCGATCAGTTGCAAGGCCTGGTCCACGTCCCATTTGTACATGATCACGATGCGTCGTCCGGCGCGCAGCGAGGTCATGAACACGGCGTAGCAGCCGCTGACGTGGAACAGCGGCACGGCAAGCAGACTGCTCGGCTCGAAGCCCCTGGCCATCATCGCGGCGATCACCTCCTGGTTCGCCATGCCCTGCGCTGCGGCAGAACATTCGAAGCAGGTGATCGTCTGGCAGACCGCACGATGCGTCGATGCCGCGCCCTTCGGGTTGCCGGTGGTTCCCGAGGTGTATGCGATCACCGCGAGGTCGTCGGGGGAGATGTCTACATCGGGCAGCGGCGCGTTTTCGGCACCCTCGATGTAGTCCTCGAAGTGCAGCGATCCTGCAGGCAACGGCTGGGCCCCGGCCAATGCCACGATCAGCGTCAGCCCGAGCGCCTCGGCCCGCTCTGCCACGTAATCGTGGCGCTGGCGATCGCAGAACACGACCTTCGCTCCGGCATCGACCAGCGCGAACTCGAGTTCGGGCCCGCGCCCCCAGCTGTTCAGTGGCACCACCACGGCCCCGGCGCTGGTGATGCCGATATAGGCCGCCATCCATTGCGGGCAGTTGCGCATCGCGATCGCAACGCGGTCGCCCTTGCGCACGCCGTTGCGGTGCACGAGCCGGTGGGCGATCGCGTTCGCGGTGCCCAGCACGCGTGCGAAGCTCCAGCGTTCGCCCTCGTAGACCACGAATTCCTTGTCGCCATGGGCGTAGGTCGGAGCGTAGAGCTCGCGCAGCGTGCGCGGTGCGTTGCGAAAGACGCGCAGCGGCTGTCCGTTGATCGTCTCGGTGACGAGTTCGAACGGTGCTCCCGGCCCGGTGAGCTGTGCATAACAGGTGTCGACTTTGTGCTTGTAAGGATCCACCTTTGCCTCCATAGCGGTGCGGTTCGGCCGGCATTATATGCAGGCCGCAGCAAATCCAGACAGGGCCGGCATGACGATGCGGCAAGATTCGCCGGAGCACGGCGTCCGTACCGTTTTCTGCGTCCGAGTGTCTGTGTGCCCGAGTCCGCGTCCGAGTCTGGCAGGCGCACCGCCGGGCGTGCGATGATCCCGCTCCCGCGGCGACCCGACAGGAGCATCATCGATGGCCATGGACATCCGGGAAATTTCCGACCGGCTCGAGATCAACAATCTGCTGATCGACTATTGCAGCGCGGTCGACGCGAAGGATTTCGACCAGTTCGACCACCTCTTCACGCCGGACGCCCTGATCGACTACACCGCGCTTGGCGGAGCGCGCGGCTCGGTTGCCGAGATCAAGGACTACCTGAAGCGCGTGATGCCGTATTTCCCGGCCACCCAGCACATGATTGCGAACAGCCGCGTATGGATCGACGGCGATACTGCCCACGCCCGCACCATGTGCCATAACCCGATGGAGATCCCGTTGCCGGCGGGCGGTACCCAGATCGCGTTCTACGGACTGTGGTACGTCGATCGCCTGGCGCGCACCGCGCAGGGCTGGCGCATCGCCGAGCGTGTCGAGGAGCGCGGCTACGCCTACAACGTGCCGGCGCACTTCATACCGTCGGACAAATAGGCGAACCGGGGCGTGTCGATGCGTTTCACGCTGGCAGCAGGCTCCTGCGCTGCGTCCTGGTATGTGCCGTTGGCGCGTGCCGCCGAGGCGGCTGGCTGGGACGCAGTCTGCGTGCCCGACGAGCTGTTCCACCACCGCAGGACCTCGGCTCCGTATCCGTACACCGCGGACGGCAGTCTGCCGTGGGGACCGGAGACACCGTTTCTCGACCCCTGGGCACTGATCGCGACGATGGCTGGCGCCACCGAGCGGATCGGATTCTATCCGTCGGTGCTGAAGCTCGCGGTACGTGACCCGCTGCTGGTCGCCAAGCAGTTGAGTTCCTGCGCGGTGCTGTCGGGCGAGCGCGTGGCGCTGGGTGTGGGCCTCAGCCCGACACCGGAGGACTTCGAGGTGCTGGGGCGCGAGTGGACGCGTCGCGGCCCGCGCACGGCGGAGATGATCGAGATCATCCGCGGCCTGCTCGCCGGCGGGATGTACGAGTATCACGGACACTTCCACGATTTTCCGCCGCTGCAGATCGCGCCCGTGCCTGCGCGTCCGGTACCGATCTATATCGGTGGCTTCGCCGAGCCGGTGCTGCGTCGCGTGGCGCGCCTGGGTGACGGCTACATCGGCTGGGAAAACCCGCTCTGCGATTTCGCGCAGCTCGCTGCATCGATCCGGCGCGTCGAGGGTTATCGCGGCGACTACGGTCGCCGCAGCGGGGATTTCGAATACAAGTTCATGCCGCGTGCGGCCGACGCCGATACCTGCGCTCAGCTCGCCGACATCGGTGTCACCGACATGATCTGTGCACCGTGGCTCGCAGCGCACGGCCCGGCGGCCGGGCTTGCCACACGACTCGATGCGATCGCACGCTTCGCCGATGCAGTGATCGCGCCCGCACGCTGAATCACACGGCAAGGGAGACAAACGATATGCGCAGGTTCGAAGGCAAGGCAGCGATGGTGACCGGAGCGGGCTCAGGCATAGGGCGCGCCACCGCGCGCCGGTTGGCAGCCGAGGGGGCGTGCGTCTCGATAAGCGACATCAATGCAGCCGGTCTGGCGGAGACGATGGCGCTGCTCGAAGGTAGCGGACACCATTCACAACTGCTCGACGTCCGGCAGTCGGCTGCATGCAACGCGGCAGTCGAAGCGGCCGTCGCGGCACTCGGCAAGCTCGACATACTGTGCAACGTCGCGGGCATCGCGGGGCTGTATCGCCTCGACGAGGTCAGCGACGAGGTATGGGAGCGGATGATCGGGATCAATCTCTCCGGGCCTTTCTACCTGTCGCGTGCGGCAATGCCGCACCTGCTGCGCACACGCGGCAACATCGTGAACATCGCCTCGACGGCGGCGCTGGTGGGGCAGGTGTGCAACACGCCGTATTGCGCCAGCAAAGGTGGTCTGAACCTGCTCACGAAGGCGCTTGCGGTCGAGTTCGCGAAGCAGGGCGTGCGCGTCAACGCGGTCTGTCCGGGTGGAGTCAGCACGCCGCTGACGCACCATGTGCGCATACCGCAGGACGTCGACGGCGAGCTGTTCGGACGACTGTCCTCGCTGGTGCAGCCGATGGGCGAGCCGGAGGAGATCGCGGCTGCGGTCGCCTACCTCGCCTGCGACGAGGCGCGCTTCGTGACCGGCGAGTCGCTGACCATCGACGGCGGACAGACGGTGAGCTGAGATGGCGCGTCGGGCCCCGGTGGCGGAATTCCTCGGCCGTGAGGAGGCCACGTACTCCGAACCACGGCTGTGGCAGAAGCTCTCGCGCAGCGCGCTCGCCGCCGGGCGTGAGGTGGTCGAGAAGGCGCTGTGGCTGTATTACGCGTCACAGCGTCCCGACGTGCCGCGCTGGGCCAAGGCCACCATCTACGCGGCGCTTGCCTATTTCATCCTGCCGCTGGATGCGATCCCCGACCTCACGCCGTTCACCGGTTATGCGGACGACCTGGCCGCCCTCAGCGCTGCGTTGCTGACGGTTGCTGCCTACGTCGACGATGCCGTGAAAGAGAAGGCGCGTCAGCGGATGCTGCAGTGGTTCGGCGCAGCCACGCCGCGCAGTGTGGAGCACTGAGGCGTGCATCCCTGCGTGCACGCGGTTGCGCGACCCGACAGGCCTGCCTGCGTGATGGCCGCAAGCGGCATCACCGTGAGCTACGCACGACTCGAGGAACGCAGCCGGCGCTGTGCCCAGATGCTGCGCGGACTCGACATTGGCAGCGGCAACACCGTTGCGATCTGCATGGACAACAATCCGCATTATTTCGAGCTGTGCTGGGCGGCACAGCGTGCCGGGCTGCATTACACCTGCATCGCCAGCACGCTGGAGGCCGCAGACATCGCGTGGTTCGTACGCGACTCCGGAGCGCGGGCGCTGTTCCTGTCGGCCTCGCAGCGGGCGCAGGCGGCCCGGCTGGCGACACTGCTTGGTACCGGCGTGGAGCGCTTTGCGGTCGAGGGCCGCATCGACGGCTGGCGCGACTACGAATCGAGCAGTGCGCGTTTTCCCGCCGAGCGACTGTCCGATGAAAGTTCGGGTGCCGAGCTGGTGTATGTGCGGGAAGGCGGTGGGGTGCCGGGAGCAATCCGGGCCCGGTTGAATTCCCGACCGATCGAGGAGCTGCCGTCCTTCGTGCAACTGATCGGCGCACAGTACGATTTTTGCGCCGATTGCGTGTTCCTGTGCACGGCGCCACTGCATGCCGAGGCATCACTCGGCTTCTGCATGGCGATGCAGCGCTACGGCGCCACCGTGATCGTGATGGAGCGTTTCGATCCGCAGTGGGCGCTGGCGCTGATCGACCAGTACCACGTCACCCACTCGCTGTGGCTGACGCCGATGCTGGAGCAAATGCTGAAGCTTCCCGCGTCGACGCGACACCTGTTCGAACTCGCGAGCCATCGCGTGGCAATCCACACCGTTGCGCCGTGTCCGCCGGCAGTGCAGCACGAGATCGGCGAATGGTGGGGGCCGATCCTGCACGACTACCACGCGCACCTGGCGGCGGACTCCTGAAGCGCGGGTTGCACGAGTTCCATCGACAGTGACGGGAGATCCACTTGCCATGCACAGCGCACGCGATGCCGGACTCAAGGTCGACGCCAGCCTGCTGGTCTCGAACCCGAACGACGCCGGACCACTGGCCCGCGGGCTCGAGGAGATGGGCTACGACGGCGCGTATACCTTCGAAGGGCGGCACGATCCGTTCCTGCCGCTCGCAGTCGCAGCGGGTACCACCAGCCGTCTGCAGCTCACCACCGGCATCGCGGTGGCGTTCGCGCGTAACCCGATGCTGCTCGCGAACCTTGGCTACGATCTGCAACTGATGTCGGGCGGGCGTTTCATCCTGGGCATCGGGTCGCAGGTGCGCGCCCATATCGAAAAGCGCTTCAGCGCAGCGTGGTCGCATCCGGCGCGACGCATGCGCGAGTTCGTGCTTGCACTGCGCGCAATCTGGGACTGCTGGCAGAACGGTACGGGGCTCGATTTCCGTGGCGAGTTCTACACCCACACGCTGATGACACCGGTGTTCACGCCAGGGCCGAACCCGCACGGGCTGCCTCCGGTCTACCTCGCTGCGGTCGGGCCGCAGATGCTCGAGGTGGCCGGCGAGGTCGGCGACGGGCTGCTGGTGCATCCGTTCGCGACCCCGCACTTCATTGCGAGCGAGGTGCTGCCAGCGTTCGAACGCGGCATCGCACGCGCCGGTGCGCCGCGTGCGGCACGCGCGGTATCGTGCCAGGTGATCGTCGCCACCGGGCTCGATCGCAAGGAGTGCGAACACAACCTTCGGCAGGCGCGCGGGCAGGTGGCGTTCTACGCATCCACACCAGCGTACCGACCGGTGCTCGACGCACACGGCTGGGGGGATCTGCAGCAGCGGCTGAATCTGCTGTCGAAGCAGGGCAAGTGGGCAGAGATGGGCGAACTGCTGAGCGACGAACTGGTGAACGAGGTCGTGGTGCACGGTTCGCCCGAGGAAGTCGGCGAGCGGTTGCGCGCACGCTGTGCGGGCTGGGCCGATCGGGTCAGCCCGGTGATCTACGCGGGCGATCTCGAACTGCGAGCGCGCCTGGTACGGGCGATCAAGGGATGAAGCCGACGCATGGAGAAAGCACGCGGCATGCGTACGCGGGCAATCCGATACGCCACCGGCTCGACGTCGGCGGACTGCAACTGCAGGCGTGGGAGTGGCCGGGCAGCGGCGATCCGATCCTGCTCGTGCACGCGACCAGTTTCCATGGGCGCTGCTGGGACGCCGTGGTCGAGGCGATGCCGGGGCGGCGCGTGTTCGCGCTCGACATGCCGAGCCACGGTGGCAGCGAACGACGCGCTCCACCGTACGACTGGCGCCGTTTCGGTGCGGACGTGCGCGAGAGCGTGGTGGCGCTCGGGTTGCAGCGCGTGCTCGGGGTAGGGCATTCGCTGGGCGGCTACGCGACGCTGCTGGCCGGCGCAGTGGCGCCGGCGAGCTTTCGCGGGCTGGTGCTGGTGGACCCGGTGATCGTCGATCCGCAGGGCTCCCTTGCGCGGCGGCAGGGGAACGCGGCCGAACACCCGGTCAGCCGGCGGCGTGATCGCTGGGAATCTCCGGAGGCGATGTTCGCGGCGTTTCGCACCCGCAGTCCGTACGCAGGCTGGGAGCCGCGCGTGTTGCGCGATTACTGCGAACACGGGCTGGTGCCGGACCCGGACGGAAGTTTCCGTCTGGCGTGTCCGCCGCTGCTGGAGGCGGAGGTGTACTGCACGCTGAGGATGGAGGGGGTCATGGATGCGATTGCGGCAGTACGGATTCCGGTCGACGTGATCCGGGCCCGCCCGCGCAGTCCGGATGACGGGCCGTTCGACTTCGGGCCGTCGCCGACCTGGGAGAAACTGGCAGCGCTGCTGGCCGACGGGCGCGACGAGCAGCTCGTCGACTGCTCGCACTTCATTCCGATGGAGCGCCCGCGCTGGATGGCACAGCGCATCGCGCGTGCTGCCGACGGCATGCGTTGATGCGCCGGAGCGTCGCGATGCGTGGCAGCAGTCAGACGCCGTGATTCGCACGAACGGCAACTCGCGTGCGGCACAGCTCGAGCGCACGCACCGGCGCCTGCTCGACGCCGCCGGGGAGCTGTTTCTGGCAAACGGGTACGCGCGCACCACGGTCGGTGACCTGATCCGCGCTGCCGGTGTCTCGCGCGCCACCTTCTACGCCCACTTCGCCAGCAAGGATGCAGTGCTGCGCGAGCTGATGACACAGGTGTGGGACGCAGCCACCGCCGCCTACGCGGGCTTTGCCGAGTTGCCCGACTGCAGCGAGACGGCCGTGCGCGGCTGGCTCGAGGGCCTGCTCGATGCGTGGCTGCGCTACGGGCGGCTCACGCTGCTGGTGAACGAACTGCTGGCGGCCGATCTGGTCGCGCAGAGCCGCGAACGCGAACGGCGCAACGTCGCGGTGCTGATCGGCAACGGCAGGCACTGGCAGCACCTGGCGCGCGACGAGGCGGAACGACGCGCGCAGTTGCTGATCTTCCAGCTCGAGCGCTGCATGCTCGAGTGGGTATCCGGACGCTGGGCGACCCCGCGCGACGCACTGATCGGCACACTGGCGCGCGTGTGGATCGCCACCTTGCGAGCGCGCTGAACGGACCTGTACTTCGCCAGACGCTTTTGCGCTGATTGTCTGCTGAGAGGCTGTCCACGGCTTCTGCCGCGAGGGCATCCTTGCGCCGGTACGGTCTCGCAAGGGGGAAGCATGAGCGGAGCAGCACCCGGCAATGCACGCGCACGAGGTCCGTTGGCGCTCGCGCTGGCGGGGCACTCGACACGGCGCGTGTTTGCGCCGTACCTGTGGGCGCTTGCCGAGCAGCGCAGCGGCAGGACAGCGGCCGACTACGGCGCATCGGCCAGCGTGATGGTCAACGCGCTGCAGGCTGCACGCCAACTGGTGGAGGCCGATGCCATCCACGTGTTGCTCGACGCGACGTCCGGTGCTGCATTCGACGCGCTGAAGCGGCTAGGGGCAATGTCGCGCAGCCACGATCTGGTCGCGGTGCTGCCCGGGCCGGTGGCGCTGGCAGCGATGCGCGATTGCGCGCTCGACGATGCACAGGAAGACTTCGAGGACCTGGCACGCGCCGCACTCGAGGCCGGCTGCGACGTACTCGCGATGCGGGAGCCGCAACCCGATGAGCGCTGTGCCGACAGCGTGCGCGCGGTGGCACGGCTCGCCGCCTTCTATGGGGCCCGCACGCTGGCGCTGGCGCCGCAGGGTGGCGCGTTCGTGCTCGCCGAGGGCTTCGATGCACTCGACAGCGACGACACGGCACCCTGTCCACACGGTATTGCGATCGCGCCGGCACGCGCCGGCGTGCCGCTGCCCGTGAGCACGATCGTCAGCAGTTCCTGGAGTACACCGGCAGGCGGCAGTGATGCCGACTGGCTGCGCGCCAGCGCACGCCAGCTTCGTAACGACAGCAGGGAGTGAATCCGCGATGGCGGTAACGATCAATATCGACACCGGCGGCACCTTTACCGACGGCGTGTTCACGCGCGACGGGCGAGCCTTCGGCGTCAAGGCCTTCAGCACCCCGCACGACCTCACGGTCGGCATGCTCGAGTGCGTCGAGGCCGGTGCCGAGGCGCTGGGACTCGGCGTGGAAGAAATGCTGGCAGAAGCGACCGCGTTCCGCTTTTCCTCGACGATCGTCACCAACGCGATCATCGAACGGCGCGGCCCGCGGGTCGGGCTGCTGGTGTCGGCGGGGGAGGAGCGCACGCTCTACGGCAATGCCGGCCTGCTGAGCGGCGGTTACGTGACTCCGGAGCTGGTGCTCGGTGTTGCCGAACCGCTGGATGCCGGCACGGTCACGGCAGCGGTCGAGGAGCTGCTCGATCGCGGGGCACGCGTGCTTGCGGTCAGCCTGCGCGATTCGTGGCGCAATCCGGCCAGCGAACGTGCGCTGCGCAGCATCGTGCGCGAACTGTATCCGGCGTACTACGTCGGTGCCGTACGCGTGTTTCTCGCCAGCGACATCAGCGCGCTGCCCGGTCCGGCGGCACGCACCAACACCATCGTGCTGAATGCGCTGGTGCACGCGTATCTGGCGCGCAGCATCTACCCGGCCGAGGAAAAGCTGCGCCGCCGTGGGCTGCGCTGCCCGCTGCTGCTGGTCGACGGGCACGCGGGCCTCGCCCGCGCGGCGAAGACGCTGGCGATCCAGACGCACAATTCAGGGCCCGCTGCCGGGGTTTCGGGCGCAGTCGCACTGGCCGATACGCTGCGCGCAGGCAGCGGTGCCGTGATCACGCTCGATATAGGTGGCACCAGTTCGGACGTGGCGGTGGCCGATGCCCGCTCGCTCGCGATCGCGTGGACCCGCGAGATCGAGGGCTTGCCGGTGCACGTGCCGTCGGTGCGTGTGGAGGCGCTCGGCTTCGGTGGCGGCACGATCGCGCGCGCCACCGACGGGGTGCTGCGTCTGGGTCCGCAGAGCGCCGGCGCGCATCCCGGGCCAGCCTGCTTCGATCGCGGCGGCGAGGATGCCACCGTTTCCGATGCGAACCTGTTGCTCGGCTTTCTGGCTGCAGACGGATTTCACGGCGGCCAGATGCCGCTGAGCCGCGCGCGTGCAGAGGACGCACTCGGCAGGCTCGCAACCGGACTCGGCACCGATACGGTGGCGCTTGCGCGCAGCATCCGTGAGGACACTGCCCGTGGCATCGCGGATGGCATCAGCGCGTTGTTGCATGCGCGCGGTGCAGCACCTGCGCACGCCACGCTGGTTGCCTATGGCGGCGGTGGGCCGCTGCACGCCGCCGAAGTCGCCGCGCTGGCCGGGATCCGCCACGTGGTGGTGCCGGCGATGTCGTCGGTATTCAGCGCACTCGGCGTGAGCCGGCTCGACCTGCACCACGTGTATCCGTTTGCGCACGACGGCGCCGAGGCGCCGCAGCAGGCACTGTCGCGGCTGATCGAAACCGCCACACGCGATGTGCAGGCCGAGGGCTTCGATCCGTCCGCTGCGCTGCTTGACCTCGACGTGGTCGAGCGCGACAGCGGAAACGCGCTGTGGCGGCATCACGGCACTGCATGCAACGCAGCGCAGCGCACGCTGCACGACGTGTTGCCGCAGGCGCTCGCGGCCGCAGCCAGCGCCGAGGCGACGCTGCTGGTATTGACGGCGCGGTTGATCGCTGCCAACGGCTCCGCTGACGCCGGGTCACCGCTGCCGGCGGCCGAGGGCAGGGCGAGCGAACGCGAGGTGGACTGGGGTGATGGACCGCGTGCCACCGCAGTACTCGACTGCGATGCGATCGAGCCGGTCGCACCGGTACATGGACCGGCGTTGCTGGTTGGCGCCGACAAGACGATCGCGGTGCCGGCGGGCTGGATCCTGCGGCGACGCCACGACGGAGATTTTCATCTGGAGGTCGGAGCATGAGCGTGTTGCGCGTGGCCGAATACCTGAACGTCGATCTCGCCACACGGCACTGGCACTGCGTGGTCTGCAACCACGACCTGGGATCGGCGGAACGCAATTACAAGGAATCCTGCCTGGTGGCAGCGCGTGATCCGCGCGAAGTTCACAACCCCGGTATCGAGGCAAGGGACGGCTTCGTGGGGCTGGCGCCGAATCCGGCATGGTGTCGCATTGTCGAGTTCTACTGCCCGGGCTGCGCGACGCTGATGGAGGCGGAATACCTGCCGCCGGGGCACCCGATCACGCACGACATCGCGCTCGATCTCGACAGCCTGGAACGTCGCTTCGGCGGCGCGGCGCAGGAGGAGGCATGAGCATGGACGCAGGCACGCAGGCCGCTGCGGGCGGCAACAGCATCGATATCGACGTCGGCGGCACCTTCACCGACTGCTTCGTGCAGTTCGAAGGCAGGCAAATCAGCGCCAAGGCGCCCACCACGCACTACGACCTCGCGGTATGTTTCCGGGAGGCGATCGGTCTGGCCGCGGCGCGCGTCGGGCTCGATTTCGCGTCGCTGGTGGCGCGCTGCAACGTGGTGCGCTACTCGACCACCAAGGCGTTGAACGCGCTGATCGAGCGCCGCGGGCCGCAGCTCGGGCTGATCACTACCGCCGGCAACGAGCACGTGAACCTGATCGGGCGATCGATCCAGTGGCAGCACGGGCTCAACCTCTCGGAGATCGACGGCCTGGCCAAGGTGCGCCGGCCCGAACCGCTGATTCCGTTCACGATGACGGTGGGCGTGCGCGAGCGCATCGACTACGCCGGCAAGGTGGTGCTGCCGATCGACGCCGACGACGTGCGGCGCAAGGTGCACGCGCTGGTCGACCGTGGCGCCGAAGGCTTCGTGGTCTGTCTGCTGTGGGCGCACGTGAATCCGCGGCACGAACAGGCGGTGCGCGAGCTGATCGAGGAGATGTACCCGGACGTGAACCTTGGCGCGATGCCGGTCTACCTGTCGTCCGAAGTCGCGCCGATCTGGCACGAGTACCCGCGCCTGAACGCGACCACGCTGAACGCCTTCCTGCAGTGGGAGCTGCAGGACCAGTTCGCGCAGCTCGGTTTCGAGCTGCGCCAGAACGGCCACCGGCGTCCGCTGCAGATCGTGAGCAACGTGGGCGGCATGGCGAAGGCGGCGCGCACGCGCGCCCTCGATACCTTCGGTGCCGGCCCGGTGGCCGGGCTGTTCGGTGCCGCGCACGTCGGCTCGTTCGCCGGCGTCGAGGACATCATCGTGACCGACATGGGCGGCACCAGCTTCGACTTCGCGCCGGTGAGCGGCGGCGAGGTGCGCTTCTTCGCCGACAGCCCGGTGATCGACCGCTGGCTCACCGAACAGCCGATCATCGAGGTGAAATCGATCGGCGCCGGCGGTGGTTCGATCGCGTGGCTGAACCCGGCGATGGGCAACCGCCTCGAGGTCGGACCGCGCAGCGCGGGCTCGAATCCGGGTCCCGCGGCCTACGGCATGGGTGGGCGTGAACCCACCGTGACCGACGCCGACGTGGTGCTCGGTTATCTGGATCCGCAGGCCTTCCTCGGCGGGCGGATGAAGCTCGACCGCGCGCTCGCCGAACGGGCGATCCGCCGGCGCATCGCCGAACCGCTCGGCATCGACGTGATCGAGGCCGCGGCCGCGATCCGGCGCACCATCGACGCCACCATGGGCGGTGTGATCGCGAAGGACCTGCTGCTGAAGGGGCTCGACATCCGGCGCTTCAGCGTGTTCGCCAACGGGGGTGCCGGCCCGCTGCACTGCGTGGACTTCGCGCGTGTGATCCGCCCGGACATGCTCTGCTACACGTTCCCGTACTCGAGCGTGTTCTGCGCGATGGCCGGCACCACGATGGATCTCTCGCACATCTACCAGCGCTCGGCGCACTGCACGCTGAAGGATCTGAACTCGGGTGCGCTGCTCGACGAGGCAGGGCGCGAGGCGTTCAACCGCATCGTCGACGCGATGGTGCGCGACGCCGAGCGCGACGTGGTTTCCGAGGGTTTCAGCCCGGAGCAGATCGTGTTCACGCTGGAGCTCGACATGCGCTTCGGTGGGCAGTTTCACCAGACGCGCGCGCGTTCACCGCACCTGCGCATCGGGCAGGACACGGACATCGAGGACATGCTGCGTGCGTTCGAGGAAGAACACGCGCGGCGCTACTCGAAGCTCAGCCTGTTCCCGGAAGGCACGATCGAGGTCGAGACCATCCACCTGCTGGCGCGCGTGCCGCTGCCGAAGCCACGCATGCCCGAGATCGCCCGCGGCAGTCGTGATGCCGGCGGGGCGTGTGTCGGCAGCCGTGAGGTGTACTGGACCCAGGCTGCTGCGCACGCGAAGACGTCGATCTACGACGCCGTGCAGTTGCGCGCCGGCAACGTGATCGAGGGACCGGCGATCGTACAGGCCCCCGACACCACCATCCTGGTACCCGGTGATCGCGAGCTCGAGGTGGATCGCTGGGGCAACGGCGTGATCAGGCCGCGCTGAGGCGGCGTGTGTCGGCAGCACGAAAGAACGCATGACAGAGAGGAGAACCGGAACATGAGCAATGACACCAGCGAGCGCCCGGTATTCGGCGTCGAGCTGCTTCCCGACGGTGACAATCAGCTCGCCGACGTGAGCTACCAGAAGAACCTCAAACCCGGCGTGGGGCGCATCACGGTCGACCGGCCCGAAGTGCTGAACGCGTGGCGGCACGAAACCGTGCGTTCGGTAGTGCGCGCGCTGCTCGACTGCCATCTCGATCGCAGCATCGGCGTGGTCGTGCTGAGCGGCGCCGGCAAGCGCTCGTTCTGCGCCGGCGGCGATATCAAGCAGGGACGCAACGAAAGCCCCGAGAAACTGGCGATCTACCAGGAGGTGCACCAGTCGATCCGCACCTGCCTGAAGCCGATCATCGCGCGCGTGAACGGCAACTGCATCGGCATGGGGCACCACATCGCGTACCACTGCGACCTCACGATCGCGGCCGACCACGCGCTGTTCGGCCAGAACGGCGCCAACGTCGGCAGCCCGATCGGCGGTTTTCCGGTGAACTACCTGGCACGCATCATCGGCCACAAGCGTGCCCGCGAGATGTGGTACGCGTGCAAGCGCTACAGCGCCGCACAGATGCTCGACTGGGGTCTGGTGAACGCGGTGGTGCCGTACGAGGAACTCGACGCCGAGGTTGATCGCTGGTGCGACACGCTGCTCGACAAGAGCCCGAACAGCCTGCGACTGGCGAAGGCGACCTTCGAGCGCGACATCGACCTGATGCGTGACAGCAACACCTTCGGCGAAGTGTGCCCCGATTTCTTCCTGGCCGGCGGTTCGTCGGCAGAACTGCAGGAGGGGCTCGATGCGTTCATCGAAAAGCGCAAGCCGGACTGGGCGAAATTCCGCCGTCGCGACGACAGGCGCTGAAACAGGCAACGACGCAGGAGCACGACGATGAGCAGCACGCATGAGCGCGACCGCCCGTACTGGAACATGCAGATCGAGCCGTTCCTCGACACACCCGAGCTGCGCGTGCTGCAGTTGCACCGCCTGCGCACGCACCTGGCGAAACTCTACGAGGGTGCGCCGTTCTGGCGCGAGCGCATGCAGCGCCACGGCATGAAGCCCGACGATGTACGCCGGATCGAGGATCTGGGTCGCATGCTGCCGCCGTGCCGCAAGCAGGACTTGCGCGAAGCGGCCGAGGCGCACGGCACCATCGGCTCCATGGAGCGCATGATCGCGGCGCCGGGCAACGAGCTGCGGCTGCTTGCCGCGACCAGTGGCACCACCGGCGAGCCGACGCCTTACCCGTTCACGCCGGCCGGCATGGAGGTGATGAACGAGAACTGGGCGCGCATCATGTGGCGCTGCGGCATCCGCCCCGGTGACCGCATCCTGCACGGTTTCGGCCTCAGCATGTTCATCGGCGGCGTGCCGCTGCTGATGAGCGCCTCGGCGATGGGCGCGTGCCCGATTCCGGTCGGAGCTGAAGTCGGTGCCGAACGGTTGCTGCAGATCGGGCAGATCTTCAAGCCGCGCGCGCTGTTCTGCACGCCTTCGTTCGCCGACTACCTGATCGAGGCGGCACCGAAGGCGATCGGCAAGCCGGTATCCAGCCTCGGCGTCGAGATCATCCTCTCGGGTGGCGAGCCCGGTGCCGGCCTGCCTGAAGTGCGCCGGCGCATCGAGAGCGCCTGGGGTGCGAAACTTTTCGATATGGGTGGCGCCGGCGGCGGCTCCTGTGGCTGGCACGACTACCAGGGCATGCACAACGTGAGCGGTGACAGTTCGATCTTCGAGCTGGTCGATCCCGCGACCGACGAACCGATCGCACTCGAGGACGGCGCGCGCGGCGAATCGTGCCTGACGACGATCGTGGGCGACGGTTCGGTGGGCGGCATCCGCACCAGCCTCGGCGACATCATGGAAGTCACGATGAGCCGGTGTCCGTGCGGGCATACGGGCTTTCGCTACCGCATCGTCGGGCGCGTCGACGACATGCTGAAGGTCAAGGGAGCGATCGTGTATCCGGCGGCGCTCGACAACCTGATCGCCGCGTTCCACCCGCGCGTGACCGGCGAGTTCCGCATCGTGCTCGACGAGCCGCCGCCGCGCGTGACGCCACCGCTGAAGCTGAAGATCGAGCACGCCGCCGGCATTGGTGGCGAGGCGTTGCGCCAGCTCGAGGGCGAGCTGCTCGAACGCCTGCGCAACGAGCTGCGCGTGACGCCGGCGATCACCTGGCTCGAACCCGAGACGCTGCCGCGTACCGGCAAGAAGACCGATTTCTTCGAGCGCAACTACCGCTGAATGCCGTAGGTGAGCGACCGATCGCGAGGAGGACGAAGCGATGAAACTGGATCCGGAACTGTTGCAACGCTACGCGGTGGAGGCACCCGATGCGCGCGAACAGCGCGGGCTCGAGGGGCTGACTGCAGGCGACTTCGCGGTGTATTCGGCGCGTCTCGAGCTGATTGCACAGGAGGCGAAGGCGGTGATGAGTACCACCGCGATCTCCGAGCCGATCCAGTCCGGTGACTGCGCGTTCGGCATCTATACGGCGCAGGGCGATCTCGCCGTGGCCGCGCCTGGCACTTACGTGCATTCGGTGACGGGCCAGATTCCGATCAAGTACATCCTGAAGTACTACCTCGACGACCCGACGGTCGGCGTGCATCCGGGCGATATGTTCTTCGCCAACGAGGCACAGCTCGGCGGCATCCACTCACCGGACCTGCTGGTGCTGATGCCCGTGTTTCACGAGCAGGAACTGGTGTGCTGGGTGGTGGCGGCGGGCCACAACCAGGAGGTGGGCGAAACCGACCCGGGCGGGCTCGAACACATACGCAGCCGCTACGACGAAGGCCTGAAGGTGCCGCCGCTGAAGATCGCCGAGAACTACCGCCTCAAAAGCGACGTGGTGGCGATGTTCTGCAACATGGTGCGCAACCACCGCATGCTGGAGAGCGACCTGCAGGCGCGCTGTGCGGCGTGCGTACGCGCAGAGGAGCGCCTGTTGCCGCTGTTGCAGGAAGCCGGTGCGGACCGCATTGCCGGCGCGATGCGTCGCGCGATCGACGCAGCCGACGAGGCCGCGCGAAGGGCGTTCTCGGCGCTGCTCGACGGCACCTACCGGCAGGTGCTGTTCCTCGACACGCCGGGCGGGAACCAGCACGGTCTGATACGCGTGGTGCTCACGCTGCACGTGCACGGTGACAGCGTCACGGTAGACCTGAACGGTTGCTCGCCGCAGGTTCCTGCTGCCGGTAACTGCCCCACGCACGCGGCGCGCGCCGCGATCAACGCCCAGATGCCGGCCTACGTCGCACCGGGCGTGCCGTGCAGTTCGGGGCTGCTCGGGCCGGTGAAGATCATTGCACCGCCGGTCGGTACCGTGCTGAATCCGTCGCCCGAGTCTGCGGTGATGGCGGGAGCGCACCTGCTGGCGACGGCATCGCTCGCCTTCGTGCAGTGCGTGACCCGCGCCGGCTATCTCACGCGGCGTGAGTACGTCGCGCTTCCGCTCGGCTGGATCGGCGCGCTGTACGCCTACGCCGGGCTGGACCAGTACCAGCGCATGACCACCGGTTTTGCGATCAACATGTACAACTCCGCGGGCGGTGGCGCACGCCCCGACAGCGACGGCATCGATTCGATGGGCGTGGTGGTCAGCATGACCGCAGACAGCCTCGACATCGAACACGACGAGGTGCAGCACCCGTTCATCTACGCGTTCCGGCGCATGGCGCACGACCAGGCCGGCCCCGGCAAGTACCGTGGTGGAGCAGGTGGCTCCTGCGGCGTCTACGTGCACGACTCGGCGATGCTGTACGGACAGATCGTGTCGCTGCCGCACAGCTTTCCGATCAATACCGGGATCTACGGCGGTTATGCGGCGAGCTGCGGCCCTGGCGTCAAGGTGAACAACGGCGGCTCACAGCCACTGGCGGACCCGGCCATAGTGCCGCCGGTGAACCTGCAACAGATGGCAAGTGCCGAACACGGCGGGCAGGACTATGAACTCGCCAGCACGTTGCCGTTTCGACCGATGGCAGAAGGCGATGGTTTCGGCGCGCGCGGCCCTGGTGGTGGCGGCTGGGGTGATGCGCTCGAACGCGATCCCGATGCTGTGATGCAGGACCTGCGCACCGGCATCTATTCGCACTGGACCGCGCAGAATGTGTTCCGCGTCGCCTACGACGAACGCAGCCTGATGGTGGACCATGACCGTACTGCGGACCTGCGTGCCGACGAGCGTCAAGCGCGGCGTGCGCGCGGCAAGCCGTACACGGAGTTTCTGGCGGCGTGGGAAAAACTGTCACCGCCGCCCGAAATCCTGCAGACCTACGGTTCGTGGCCGGATGCGAAGCCACTCGGCAGCGGGGTGTTCTTTGCGTGAATTCGCGCGCGGCATGTCGGGTTGAAACCCGACCCACGCGTATTCGTAGGTCGGCATTCATGCCGACGATGAGGCAAACACCCGTCGGGTTGAAACCCGACCCACATGCACGCGTAGGTCGGCATTCATGCCGACGATGAGGCAAACACCCGTCGGGTTGAAACCCGACCCACATGCATGCGTAGGTCGGCATTCATGCCGACATCGTGGACCGGCATTCATGCCGACGATTTGCACGCCGGGGGGTCGCCGATCCCGAACTGCACCCCCGCCTGCTCACGCAACTGCTCGCGCAGTACCGGCCCCAGCGCCACGCCGGCGGTGGTGAAGCCGCCTGTGCGTCCGGTGCGTTCGCGCTCCATCGCCAGACACCATGCGGTATCGCAGAGCATTGCCGAAGTGCCGCCGTGGCCCGGATCCCACTTGCTGAAGACGTAACCGCGCAGCGTCCTGCCAGAACGTGTGGTGCCGATCATGCGGAAGCTGAACGGACCAAACTTCGCCGATTCTTCCTCGCTTGGGCCGTCGCCCGGCTTCGGTCCCAGACGATGCATCAGCCGGCTCATCAGCGAATTCGGATCGCCTGCCATGAACATGCGACCAAAGAAGGCCTCGATCTGCGCACGCGGCTTCGACAGTGCGCCCTTGCCGGCAAGCTTCCATTCCTCGTAGACGAAGTCCTCGCCGTACGGGAAATTGCTCAACGCGTGCGAGCGTCGCACGATCCGCGTATTGATGCCGCCGAGCGGGAAGGGCGCCACGTACTGCTCGAAATCGGCGTCGAAGCACACGTGATCGAGTTCGGGTACTGCGGCACCACGCATGCGATCGCGCGGGTTGAGGCTGTTCGGGTTGCTGATCAGGTCGGCATAGCGTGGCTCGCCTGCGATCGCCTCCATCACGCCGAGACCGCTGGCGAAGCTGCCACCGGAAACCGCGATGTGCCCGCATTCGAAGGCGTTGCGGACGTGCTGGCAATGTTCGCCGAAGCGCGCGAGCGCCTGCTCCTGCAGGAACTGCACGCCAAGGTCCGATGGTATGGAATCGAAACCGCAGGCGTTCAGGATGCGCGCACCGCTCGCGCGGGCGGCATCGTCGTGACGGTCCATCATGTCACGCAACCAGTGCAGCTCGCCGCTCAGGTCGCAGTAGTCGGTGCCGTTGCGTACGCAGGCCTCGACCATCTGGGTTGCGTGCAGCGCGGACGGCGCGACGGTTGTACAGACCACACGCGTGCTGCGTGCGAGTTCCTCTGCGGCACGGGCGTCTGCTCCCGGAACGATCAGAATGTCGAGCCCGGTCGCGCCGATGCGTTCGCGCACCGCTTCCAGCGCCGTCTGATTGCGCCCGGCAATTGCCCAGCGCAATAGCCCACGTGCGCCGTAATGCTCGTGCAGATAGCGCGCCGCACGACGACCGGTGTGCCCGGTCGCGCCCCAGAGAACGATATCGTAGCGGCGTTGCGGCTCGTCACTCACAGCGCATTTCCTCCATGCCGATCGGGTTCGGCACCGCGCTCCTCGACCACGAACATGCGCACCTTCGAACGGTCCAGAAAGTTCTCCTCATCGGCGCCGATGCGCCCGCCGATCTCGGGTTGCGCATGACGCGCCATCGCCGATTCGAACGCCGCACGGTCTGCGTACCAGAGTTCGGTGATCACGTCGTAGTCTGGCTCCGCACAGGCCGGGGCCACGTACACCGCCTCCTCGATGAAGTTGCGCCGATAGCCGCAGATTTCGGGCAGCAGGCTGCGGATCAGCGGGACGTGGTTGTTTTCGTAGTAGTCGATGAACTGTTCGCGGGTGAGGCCAGGCTTGGATTTCATCAGGGCGATCGATTTGTACATGACAGTGCTTCCGTAGGTCGGCATTCATGCCGATATTGTCGTAGGTCGGCATTCATGCCGACGATGGTTCGATATCCGTCGGGTTGGAACCCGACCTACGCGCATTCGTAGGTCGGCATTCATGCCGACGATGGTTCAACACCCGTCGGGTTGAAACCCGACCTACATTCGTAGGTCGGCATTCATGCCGACAGCATTGTGCCGTAGGTCGGCATTCATGCCGACGATGGACTCTCACTGCGCCTGCACCAGGCGCACCTGGTGGCCCATGCGGTCGAAGGCGATGTAGCTCGAGATCCTGCCCATGCGGATCGAGTCCGTCATCGTGTGCAGCGGCTGATCGGCATCCTCGCGACTCGGTGGATTGCTGCCCGAGCCACCCAGTGCCGCACAGAAGACGATGGCCCAGTTCTCGGCTGGCGTGCCTTCGGCAAACTCGAGTGATTCGCTGATCAATTGCGTGAAGTCTTCCAGCTCGTCCGGGAGCCTGTCCACCTCCATCAATGGGGTCAAGGCCCCGCCGAGGCCATCGCGAAAGCGTGCGCGCTGTTCGGGCGTGGCGTCCTCGGGCAGTTCGGAAACGGCGAAGACGAACAGCAGCCGCTGTGCATCGGGCTGCTGGCGAGCCGAGGTGAGGAGATCGTCGAATGTCTGAATGTGCATGGTGCGGCCTTGCGTGGAGATCAGCGTCGGGTGAGGGTGGTGGGCATTGTCGCATGCACGAACATCCGTCGGGTTGAAACCCGACCCACGTGCATGCGTAGGTCGGCATTCATGCCGACGATTCGACGTCGACGCGCAGGCGGCTGAGTCGTATCGAGCTGATGTACCAGCGTCCGTCGTGCTTTTCGTAGCGCTCGTGGTAATGGCCATAACCGTGCAGTCTGCGCCACGGCATTCCCGAGCCTTCGGGAGCCCAGAGCTTGTCCTCCATGGCCCAGATGCCGGTGGCAGTGGTGGCGGACGTGAGCTCGATTTCCGCCATGTGGCCGTGATGGACGGTGCTCAGCGGTTCGAGTATGGGCGCCAGCGTTGCGACGTAGCGGGCGGCTCCCTCGATGAGGCGGCTTTCGTCGCGCGGCTGCACCGATTCCCGGAAATCGGTGAGCACGTTTGGCGTGAATACGGCTTCGAGTCCGGCCCAGTCCTTGCTGTCCATGCAGCGGAAGTAACGTGCCTTCAGCGTTTCGATCTCGCGGATCGCGAGCAGCTTCGCGGTGTCATCGAGTGTGTTCCCGGCACCGCTCATGCCGATCACCGCAGGGTCTCCTGCGTTTGCATACCAGGTGGAATCACGCCGAACGATGCGCCAGCCCTGTGCGCGGCGCTGCCAGTGATCGATGTACCGGCCGTTCGAATCGAAGAACTTTCCAGTCTGGCTGTCGATCCCCTGATGACGCGCCTGCACGTAGCTGTGGCTCACCGCACGATCGCCATTGACCTCGATCCGGATGCTGCCCAGCAGGTGCTGGCTGCCACCGCACACGTCGAGATAGCGGCGCATCTGTTCACGCAGCGCATCCAGCCCGTGCTGTTCGCCACCGCTTCCGTAATCGAAATCCAGATCGTCGGCAAACACCTCGCCGAGCGTGTCCCACTGTTTGTGGTCGAGGATGCGGGCGAATCGGGCCAGGCCGTGCCTGATATCGAGCTCGTCGATGAGCGTCTGCAACGTTGTCATCGTGTGTCCTCCGGTCGAGGGTACGGAATCCGTGCGGCAGCATACCCGCAGCAACAGGGCAGGTACCACGGTGCGGCAATTTGTGACGCAGCGCACGCAGATCTTGTCAAGAGATCTTACAAGTCTGTGCCAGACTGTTTTTGATGTTTTTCCAAGTGATTGATAAGACAGAATTAAACGATTCAGGCACGGTTCCTGCTGGTTCCTGCTGAAGAGCCGTCATCTGCGCGGATGGCCAAACGGTTCATTCGACCGCAAACCAGGAGCGTCGGAGCCAGGGCCGGCACTCTAAAACTTCGCAACCCGTTGAAACAGAGGCCTCGCAACCATGACACGCATGCACAAGACCCTTCTTGCCGCGGCCTTTGCCGCCTGCTCGGTGGGAGCTCAGGCTGCCACGGTTACCATCACGTTCGATTCGCCGATCTTCAGCGGCACCGCAGCGCCGGGTTATGACGCCGTGAGGATCACCTACCCGACCTTGCCTGGTCCTGGATCGACGACGGCCAGCGTGGCTGCGGGCCGCTTCCAGGGCACTGCATCGAATCTGGTGGATATCGATGCCGGGCAGATCGTCGACAACATCAACGATGTGTGGATGTTCTGCTACGACGTTTACGAAACGATCGGCCACGGGCAGGTCGTCACGTACACGGTCGATTTCAACGGGGCAACGGAGCGCACGCTCTCGTTTCTCGGCGCTGTGAATTCGGTACTCGCTGCGAGTGTTCCTGCCGACCAGACGCCGTACGCCTGGTTGCATCCGACCACGGCCTACCAGGCGGCCGCGATCCAGCTCGGGATCTGGGAGAGCCTGTACGACACGGGGTGGGACATCCTGAACGGCAGCTTCAAGGCGAGTGGACTCGAGACCGCTACGCAGACCGCTCTCGGCAGCTACTTCGGTGCCATCGGTACGGCGTCGGCACTGGAGCGCAAGTACACGATGGTTCTCGAAGCCACGGGCGCCCAGGACATGATCACCGGTGATCCGCCTCGCAACGCCGTTCCCGAGCCAGGCACGCTGTCGCTGTTGCTGGCGTCGGCCGGTGCGTTTGCCATGGGGCGTCGGCGCCGTCGGGCGTGAGCCGGGGATCCGTGTGGGTCGGGTTTCGACCCGACTGATATGGATGGGAATTCACCGTCGGCATGAATGCCGACCTACGCCAATCTGTCGGCATGAATGCCGACCTGCGTCAATGTTTGGCGATGGTGTTCAAGGTGAACCACGTGGCATGATTTCCTGAACCGGTGTTCTGGTGAAGGAAATCACGCCATGTCAAGAATCGCCATCGTCACTGGCGCCACCCGCGGTATCGGCAAGGCTGCTGCGATCAGCCTGGCGCGGGAGGGCTTTGATGTCGTCATTACCGGGCGGACCCTGAAGGAAGGCGAGGGCAAGGCCACGTTGCCCTACGCTGCCGACGGTCAGGAGGTGGCAGTGCCCGGCAGCCTCGAGAGCACTGCTGCTGCCATCCGTGCGCTGGGTCGCGAAGCTCTGCCGGTGGTGATGGACGTGCTCGATCGCAGCACGATGGATGCCGTGGTCGAGCAGACGCTCGAGCGCTGGGGGCGCGTCGATCTGCTGCTGAACAACGCGATCTACCAGGGGCCGGGTCTGATGTACGCCTTCAGCGACTTCAGCTTCGACCAGTTCGAAAAAAGCGTACTGGGCAATCTGGTGAACCAGGCTTATCTGGCGCGGCTTGTCCTGCCGGTCATGATTGCCCAGGGTGGCGGGATCTACATCAGCCTGAGCTCGAACGCGGCCGTCACGCAGCCGCATACTCCGCCTGGCCAGGGTGGCTGGGGCTTTGTCTACGGCGCGCCGAAAACGGCGTTTCACCGTATCGCGGAATTCATTCACGTGGAGCATGCGAAGGACGGGATCCTGTCCTTCAATGTGGAGCCCGGATTCACGGTGACGGAGGCGACCGTCGCCATGTTCGGGGCGAATGCGGCCGCTGGCTTCAATCGTAATGCCACCACACCGGAGACGACCGGTGATGTGATCGCCTGGCTGGCTACCCGTCCCGAAGCGAGGGAGCTGGCCGGTACCCTGATAAGTGCACCGGATTTCCTCGGGAGTCGTGGTGTCGCCTAGTTTTCTTCTCAGCCGGTCGGAATCGTGAGCACCGGCAGGCGCTGGTTGTCGCCTTCTTCCGACAGGGTGAACAGGAACATGATCAGCGAAAACGCACGCTTCGAGCGGTAGTCGGTATCGTCGATCCAGAACCAGCGGTTGCGGTAGTTGACGGCGGCGTAGGCATCCTCCGGCGGCTGCTCACCGCTTCGGACGTGAAACGGCATCTGTTCGCTGTCCTCGCGTGGCACTACCGATGCACGGTGCTGGTCGAGATCCTGCTGTGGTACATCGACGGTTCCGGCCAGTGCGAGCAGGATCTGCAGCATCGAGCGGGTGTGCACGGCAAGTTCACCCTTCTTTCCGGGTACCGGTGAATAGATCAGGCTGTAGCGCCCATCGTTCGATTCCAGGCCGAGCAGTGAGTCCAGCTCCGCGATTTTCGACGTGGTCTGCGATGCCGTGTCCGGCTGACGGAAGAACATCAGCATCTCCTCACCATGCGCTCCCGTTTCCATGCGGAAACTGAGTGCACCGGCATGCTGGATATCACGCAACAGTTCAAGCGCGTGCGAGAAGTCATGCGAGCCGGTGTCGATCTGTCCGCCCTGGGCGCTTACCGGGTTGTGCAGTCCGTTCAGCGACTCGAGGCTGAGCGCCAGCACGAAATCCGCCTCGTAACCGGACTGCAGCAAGGCAAACACCGAACCCGGACGGATCGGGGTCATCAGGCCGCGCAGGAAGCGGTCACCGGTGAGCGGCGAGTAGGTGATCGTCGGGCGATCGGTGTAGCGCAGGGCTCCGCCCACGCTCGCGGCGTCCTGGCGCGGAACATTGCCCCGCGTGAGTGTCGCGGCCAGTGAGCCGGTGCTCTCGACCGTATAACCCGCGACGATCTGGCCGATGTCGAGAAACATCGGCAGATCCATGTAGCGCAGCTTGACGATGTTCAGGAGCGTCTGCTCCTTCCAGGAGTCGGCTACGGTGGTGTTGTAATCGAAACGGTCACGCAGGATGGTGTGAGCCTGACCAGACTATCTGAGGGATTTCCGGCCGTTTTTTGTCACGGTTGGTGAGGGACGGAAGCAAGGCCCCCTCGAAGAGCTTGCAAGAAGTCCTCCGAGGGGGTTGTCTCGTGTTCGACCAAGAATGCGAGACCGGTCCAATGTGCCATGC